>JAZDGM010000034.1:0-48061 GCA_043806915.1 Pseudomonadota bacterium
CGTCCCAGGGTCAGGGGCGCGCCGGAGCCGGCGCCCCTGACAACCCCCGGCTCTTTTTCCGGAGAACCCGCCTGGCGGCGGTTTCACGCCCCGAAACGTCCTGTTTCGAGGGCGGAAAGGGCGGGCGTCCATGCCCGCCCGAAAAAGTCCGGGGCGTTTGGAATTGCTTGGCCGAGTCCGCCCCTACAGGTCAAAAAATAATGTGATATCAGTAGGTTGGGTTGAGCCGTAGGCGAAACCCAACATCTTGGCCGGCCCCGTCGGCCCGGGTAAGCCAAGCCCCCCTCACCCCAACCCTCTCCCCCCGTCGGGGGCGAGGGAGATAATTGACCGGCCCGGCCCTCGCCTCCGTTTGAAACAAGGTGTTGTCTTTCGGAATAAAAGAAACAATACATTTTCAGATGGCCAGGTTTTAGGCATTATCAGATGGCCGCTGACACCCGAGTCTCAACCCAACCTTCATCCGTGCCCAAAGTGATGCAATATTATTAGGTTGGGTTAGCGCAGCTTAACCAGGCATCTTGACTCGCCCGCCGGCTTTCGGCGAAAAAAATGTTGACAGGATTAAAGGCGCCTATTAAATATTAATACATTAAGCATCTTGCTCGAACAGGGAAAAAATGTTTTTCCGGGCGGACTCGGCCTGGCTGCCGCCCGGGACCGCCGCCGCGAAACCGGCGTTCTCCTCCAACCCGGCGAGCCCCCCTCCCGGCATCACCCTAAAGGAAGCACCCACGATGAACATGGACCTTTTTCTCCTGAGTTGGTCGCCGGTGGCGCTCCTGACCGTCCTGGCCGTGTTCCTGCGTCGGTCGGCGCTTGAACTTTCGGTGTGGGGTTTTCTTTTTTCGCTGGTCCTGGCCGTGTTCTGCTTTGAAACCCCGCTGCCGGTGACCCTCCTGGCCGCCCTGGATGGGGTGCTGACCACCCTGCCCCTGCTGCTGGTCATCATGGCCGGAATTTTCCTGTCCAGCCTGCTGTTGGCCGAAAATTCCTTGAAACGGATAGTGGACTGGTTCAAGGGAGGCGCCGGGGACGCCTTTGGGCGCAACATGCTCATCACCTTCGGCGTGGGCAACTTCATGGAGGGGGCGGGAGTCGTGGCCGAGCCGGTGGTGGCGCCCATGCTGCGCGCGGCCGGAGTATCGCCCACCGGGTCGGCGGCCTTGTCCATCATCGGCTACGCGGGCTTGATGACCCTGGAATTGGCCGGGGTCATCATCACGGTCCTGGCCCTGGTGACCGGGCTGCCGGTGACGGACTTGGGAACGGCGGCGGCCTGGCTGTCCATCCCGGCGACCCTGCTCATGGCCCTGTGCGCGCCGATCTTTCTGCCTCCGGGCGCCTGGAGCCTTCGTCGAATGGCTGTTATTGTCCTCTGCGCCTTGCTGCTTGGGTTCGCAGCCCTGGGAGCGGCCGTTTATGTCGGAATTCCGGTGTCCGGGACCCTGGCCGGGTTGGCGGTCATTTTCGCCTTTGTACTGTTGGGGTCCGGACGGTTGCGGCTGGAACCGGGAATATTGGTCGACCTGGCCCCGTTTTTGTTTCTCCTGGCCTGCCTGTTGTCCGTCAACGCCATTCCCTTCCTGCGCAAGTTGACGTTTGAGCAACTGGTCATCAGGATCGAGGTCGTCAAGGTTCACGTTATAACCCTGCAGCCTTTCTTTTCCGCCTATTTATACCTGTTTTTGGCGTTCTTCCTGGCGGCCGGGCTCAGGCGCGTGAGCGGCGCCCGACTGAAAACGATAATCAGCGGCGGCGTGAAAAAAGGCTGGCGGGTCTTCGCGGCCATGGGCCTGTTCGGGGCCATGGGGCAGGTGATTTCCTACACCGGGTACACACCCGGCTTCGCCGAACTGGACTCGACCCACAACATCCCCTGGATCATTTCCCAGGGCCTGGCCGGGTTCAGCGGGGATTTCTTTCCCATATTCATTCCCCTGCTGGGTTGGGTGGGGACCTTTCTGACCGGGTACGGCGTGGCCTCGCTGATGCTCTTCGGTCAGCTCCAGGTCCAGGCCGCCGAGGCGTTGGGCGTTTCGGCCGTATGGCTCTCGGCCGGACTGGCCGTGGGAACGTCCCTGGGCTCCATTTCGTCCCCCCTGAAAATAGCCCTGGCCACCCCCATGTGCGGGGCCATCGGCCGGGAGGGGGAAATCCTGAGGCTGACCATTCCCCTGGGCGTGGCCGCGTCCATGATAATCGGAGTGATACTGTGGCTGATTCTATAACCGAGCGGGACCGAACCCGAAAAGCCGGGTTGAGGAATCTTCTTTCCCCGGACAGCATTGTCGTGGTCGGCGCCAGCGACGACCTAAAAAAGCCCGGTGGAAAAATCGTCCAAAACATTCTCGACCGGGAATACGCCGGACGTCTTTTTCTTATCAATCCCAAGGCCACGACCATCCAGGGGCGGCCGGCCCTGGCCGCGATCCGGGACCTGCCCTTGGTTCCGGACCTGGCCTTGATCGCCATACCGGCGGCCCTGGCCGCGACGGCCTTGATGGAATTGGTCGACCGCGGGGTCAAGAATGTCATAATCTTGAGCGCCGGTTTTGGGGAAGTCAACGAACAGGGCAAAAAAGAAGAAATCCGCCTGGCTCGCCTCGCGGACGAAAACGGGGTCCTGCTGTTGGGACCCAACTGCCTGGGCGTGATGTCGCCTTGCCACGCCGGCAAATTCGCGGGCCTGCTCCCCCGGATGAAGCCCGGCGGCATCGACTTCATCAGCGGTTCCGGGGCCACGGTCGATTACCTGGCGGAGCAGGCCGACAAGCGCGGCCTGGCTTTTCATACTTTCGTCACCGTGGGCAACTCGGCCCAGACCGGCGTGACCGACATTCTGGCCCTGTACGACCAAGCCCACGGTCCGGACAGTTCAAAAATATTGATGCTTTACCTGGAACACCCGGGAAACCCGCGCAAATTGCTCGAAAGCGCCCGGAGCCTGGCCTCCAAGGGCTGTGTGTTGACGGCCATTAAATCCGGAGTGACCGAGGCCGGCCGTCGGGCCGCCGCGAGTCACACCGGGGCCCTGGCCGCCGCCGACGACGCCGTGCAGGCCCTGTTCGACAAAGCCGGGATTATCAGGGTGACGTCCCGCCTCGAACTGGTGGACCTGGCCGCGGCCCTGGTCTTGTCCAAGGGGGTTTACGACGGCCGCCGGGTCGCGATCGTCACCGACGCCGGCGGGCCGGGAGTCATGCTCGCCGACGAGTTGAATCGGCAAGGCCTGAGCGCCCCGGCCTTCAAACCAGCCACCCAAAAACTGCTGGCCGAGGTCCTGCCTCCCGGCGCCGGACTGGGCAACCCCGTGGACTGCCTGCCTTCCCGAAACGGGTCCCTGATTTCCAAGGTTCTGGAAATCGTCAGCCGGGAAGAAGCGGACGCCGTGGACTACATTATCTGCGTGTTCGGAGATTCCGGCCTGGCCGACAACCGGGAACTTTACCAGGCCGCGGCCCGGGCCATGGATGAACTGCCGCTCCCGGTCTTCCCGTCCTTCTGCACGGCCGTTTCCTCGGCCGCGGCCCTGGAAAATTTCAAGTCCCTGGGAAAATGCTATTTCGAGGACGAGGTCTCCCTGGCCCGGGCCCTGGGTCGAATGGTCAACCGGCCCCGGCCGGGAATTCCGGAAACGCCCCCGGCGGGCTACGATTCGCGAAAAGTCAGGGAACTGCTAAAAGATTTTAAGGGAACGGTCCCGCCCAACCTGGCCGGACTGGTCCTGGACGCGGCGGGAATTCCCCGCCCCCTCCAAGCCGAACTCCGGCGGCCGGACGATCTTGAAAGCGTCGCAGCCGCCCTGCCCTTCCCCTGGGCCATGAAGATCATCGGCCCGCTGCATAAATCCGATTCCGGAGGCGTGGCGTTGGGAGTGAAGGACCTGACGGAAGCCCGGGCCGCCTGGGGCAGGCTGATGGCCCTGGCCGGGGCCGAGGGGGTCCTGGTTCAACCCGTGGTTTCCGGGACCGAGGTCATCATGGGCGTTACCAGGGCAGGCGACTTTGGAAGCCTGGTCGCCTTCGGACTGGGCGGTATTTTCGCCGAGGCCCTAGGGGACGTCCGCTTCGGGTTGGCGCCCCTGTCCCGGGTGGAGGCCCGCCGCCTGATCGAGGGCGTCAGGGGCCGGTCTATTCTGGACGGGATGCGCGGCCGGGCCGGACTCGACCTGGACGTCCTGACCGACCTTTTGGTCAGGACGTCTTGGCTGGCCGAGGACCTCCCCCGCCTTGTGGAAATGGACCTCAATCCGGTCAAGGGCGAGGGCCGGTCCGTTTGGGCCGTGGACGCCCGGATCATCATGGACCGGTGATCCCTGGTTTTTTCCACCTGATTGCTCCGCTCCCGGCCGCCCCCCGGCCCCCCGACTTTCCTTACAAAAAAAGCCTAAAACAGGTATAATCGGAAAAAAAAAGGGGGTGCGACCATGGGATTGAAAATCTGGCAGGTGGACGCCTTCACCGATAAACCTTTTTCCGGCAACCCCGCCGGAGTGACCGTTTTGGACAAACCAGCCGCGGAAGACTGGATGCAGGCCCTGGCCCGGGAAATGAACCTCTCCGAAACGGCCTTTCTCCACCCCTCGGAGGACGGGTTCAACCTACGCTGGTTCACGCCCAAGGTTGAAGTGGACCTGTGCGGGCACGCCACCCTGGCTTCGGCCCATATCCTGTGGACCGAAGGGTTCCTGCCCCCCAACGCCCAGGCCCGTTTTTTCACCAAAAGCGGGCTGCTGACCGCGATTTTCAAGAAAAACAAGTGGATCGAAATGGATTTCCCCCTGACCCCGGTGAGCGAGTCCGATCCGCCGGCGGGATTGGCCGAGGCCTTGGGACTGGAATTCAAATTCGTGGGCCGGAGCCGCTTCGATTATCTGGTCGAGGTTGAAACCGAGGAAGCCGTAAGGAACATGTCGCCGGATTTTTCCCGGCTCGCCCAGGTCGAGACCAGGGGAGTGATCGTCACGGCCCGGGCCGAGTCGGCCGATTTGGATTTTGTGTCCCGCTTTTTCGCTCCGGCCGTGGGGGTCGACGAGGACCCGGTCACCGGATCGGCCCATTCGTCCCTGGGACCGTACTGGGGCGGCCGCTTGGGAAAAAAGGAATTCAGGGCCTACCAGGCCTCGGCCCGGGGAGGATATCTCGGTTTGCGCTTGGCTGGAGATCGGGTCCTGATTTCCGGCCGGGCCGTCACGGTCATCCGGGGAGAGTTGGCCTAGCCGAGATATAAAATGAGCCCGCGGGGACGCCGCCCGAAAGCGGTCGTGACGTACTTAATAGGAAAATTGGCGGGTCCAGGCGCCTGAACGAGACGTCTTAGGGTTCAACTCTCGCCGCGGGAAAGAGATGGATGGTCTAATATGCTGAAACGGCTTTATGTGAACAACTACCGATGCCTGGTCAATTTTGAATTGAATTTTGGAAGGATAACCTTGCTGATGGGGCCGAACGGCGTCGGCAAATCCAGCATTTTCGATCTACTTTTCGGCATTCGCCGCTTGCTGGTGGATAACGCCAGAATAGGCGAGGTGATAAGTCAAAGGGATATCACGGCTTGGATTAAATCTAATGAACAGTCAATAGAACTTGACGTGCAAGGCGAAGAAGGTCAATTCACCTACAAGCTGGCGGTTTCATACAACCCCGAAATACGCAAACAAGGAATCGATCTAGAACAATTACTATATAATAACAACCCGCTGTTTGAGTGCAAACGGGGCGAAGTCCAGCTATACCACGATGATCATACTCGTGGGCCGGCCTATACCTACGACTGGACTATGTCGGCGCTATCCACAATTATTCCGAGAAGTGACAATAAAAAGCTGACTTGGTTCAAATCGTGGATCGAAAAATTGTTTATTGTCAGTCTGCGACCACACGCCATATCTTCCGAAACGGAGGAGGAATCCAACTGGCTTAACCGCGACGGCAGCAACTTCGCCTCGTGGTACAGGTACATCTCCCAGGAATACCAGGATAAAATTTTCCAATTGACCGAGCGCCTGCGAGAAACGATACCGGGATTTCACGCCTTCAAGCTGGAACAGGCTGGAAAACACAGGATACTTAAGGTCGGATTCAGCAACGAGGAAGATAAGTCCGGCCTGTTCTACCTTGATTTTGAACAACTTTCGGACGGCCAGCGTATAATCATTATCCTTTATTCGCTTCTCCTAGGTTTACAGGACCTGGGTCAAACTGTTTTTCTTGACGAACCGGAAAATTATGTCGCCTTGCCCGAAATTCAACCTTGGTTGATGGAACTCAATGATGCCTGTGGGGAGGGTTTCCCACAGGCCGTGCTCATCAGTCACCACCCCGAGTTGATCGATTACTTCGGCCCGGAATGCGGCAAATGGATCGAACGCGAAAATCTTGGCCCTGTTCGTGTTAAAAATTTGCCGGAAAAAATCGAGGACGGGCTTAAACTCTCCGAACTGATCGCCAGAGGGTGGACCGAATGAGTATAAGACGAGTGATGATAGTTCTTCTTTGCGAGGATACCCAACACGAAATCTTCGTCAGGCGATTTCTGAAAGGCCTGGGTTGGAATACCAGGGATATTCGAGTGAATAAAAGCCCCTCGGCCGGAGGCTCCGCTGAACAGTGGGTGAGAATGCAATTTCCGGCGGAGTTAATGCATTATAGGCAAAGAAAAAATAAGGCCGCCTCCGCCTTGATCGTCATGATCGACGCCGACAACAAAAAGTCGCAAGAACGAATCCTGGAGTTCAAGGATGAATGCAAGGCGAAAAACATTCACTTCCGGGCCGATGACGAGGCCGTCGCCATAGCCGTTCCGAAAAGGAACATAGAAACCTGGATACACTTTCTTATGGGCGAGGCAGTGGACGAGGAGAACGCCTTTTCCAGGCTGGAACGAGAGCGTGGGTGCAAGCCGGCGGTGGACGTCCTGGTAGGGCGGTGTCGGTCGACGGGCTTGCCCCGGGATGCTCCGCGCTCTCTAACGGCGGCGTGTGACGAATATAACTCCAGGATTAAGGAAATGTCTTGGCGTTGACCGCGCTCCCGGGAGCCCGAGACGAAAAAGGGTTAAAGCCGGGCTCGGCTGGGAAATGGAACCCCGCGGCCAGGCCGGCCCTGTTTTTTTCTTGGCGGGGGCAAGCCTAGGGTTTAAGTTTAGGAATGAAGGTTCATTCCGACGCTTGGTTTCGGCTCCGGGAAGTTGCCGGGATCGGTTCACGGATCGGATCAAGGATTAAACGTATATCGGACAAACGAACGGCGATTTTGGAGGCGGCGCTGACCTTGTTCGCCAAACGCGGCTACCACGGCGTTTCCGTGGCCCTGATCGCCGCGCGGGCGCAAGTGGGCGCCGGGACCATCTACCGGTACTTCCGGGACAAGGAGGTTCTGGTCAACGCCCTCTACCGGAAGCACAAGCGGGAAATGTCCGAGGCGATTCTTTCCGGGCTGGAACAAGACCTGCCGCCGCTCCCAGATCACCAAGGACGTCGATTCGGGCATACTGACGGCCATCGTCGTCGGGGCCTTTATTGGACTGAAAAAGTCCTTTTGGGAAGGCGAACTCGAACCCACGGCCGCCAACGAGGCCTTGGCCGAGGAGATTTGCTGGGAAGCCATCCGGCGCTGAGTTTTTTTTGGTTGCGCCAATTTTGGCGTAACAATGTTTAACCGCTTTCGGAATGAATATTCATTCCCAAACGCCCCCAGGAGGCCGGCTCATGATCAAGATCAAGGTCAACGGACGCACGCGGGCCGTCGAGGCGGACCCGGACACGCCCCTGCTCTGGGCCCTAAGGGAACAACTTGACCTGACCGGCGTCAAATACGGCTGCGGCGTCGGCGAGTGCGGGGCTTGCACCGTTCACCTGGACGGAGAGCCGACCCCGTCATGCGGCCTTACCCTGGAAGAAGTCGGGGACCGCGAAGTCACCACAATCGAGGGCCTGTCCGGCCGGGTCGCCGACGCCCTTTTCCGGGCCTGGACCGCGGGCGGCGTCCCCCAGTGCGGATATTGCCAACCCGGGCAGCTCATGCAGGCGTCCGCCCTTCTCGCCGGCGCTTCCCGCCCCGGCGAGCAAGAAATAGAACAGGCCATGTCCAAGGTGCTCTGCCGGTGCGGGACCTATCAGGACATCCGGGAAGCCATCCTGACGGCCATTGAGGAGTTGAATCCATGACAGCGGTCACGACAGGCTTGACCAGGCGGCGGTTTATCAAGGTCAGTCTGATCGCGGGAACGGGCCTTGTCGTGGCTTGTCAGGTCCCCGGACGCGGCTTGACCGACGTCGGCCCCCAAATTGAAGGCCGGGAAAACGACTTCGCGCCCAACGTCTGGATTCGCATCGCCGCGGACGACACGGTCACGGTCATGGTCAAGCATACGGAGCTTGGCCAGGGGACGACAACGGGCCTGAGCATGATCGTGGCCGAGGAGCTCGAGGCCGACTGGTCCAAGCTGAAACCCGTCATCGCACCGGTCGCGCCGGAATACAAAAACCCGGAAATGCACGTCATGGCCACGGGCGGCAGCACGGGAGTGAAAACATCCTGGGACGCCCTCCGCCTCGCCGGCGCCGCCACGCGGGAACTGCTGCTCGAAGCCGCGGCCGCGACGTGGAAAGCGCCCGTCTCCGAGTGCCGCGCGGAAAACTCCGTCGTGACGCACGTCCCCAGCCATAAACGGCTTCGCTACGGTGAACTGCTCGAAAAAGCCGCCGGCCTGGAACCGCCATCAAATCCCAAACTCAAGAGCCCGGACCAGTTCAAGATCATCGGCCGGCCCGTCGCCAGACTGGACGCCGAGGACAAAGCCCGGGGAAAAACGCGATATGGCGTGGATTTCGTCATGCCGGGCCTGCTGACGGCTTCGGTGGTTCGTCCCCCCATGGTCGGCGGCAAGCCGATGAAGGTGAACGACCTGGCGGCCCGTTCCATGCCGGGGGTGCGGGATGTCGTGACCCTGGAATCAGGCGTGGCCGTGGTGGCGGAGACGTACTGGCAAGCCGAAAACGCCGCCCGGGCCGTTAAGGTTCAATGGAAGGAAAGCCATCCTGATCTGAGCTCCGAGGGCCTCATGGCCGAGTGGGCCGGCCTGATCGAGGAAAAGGGCGTCCGGGTGCGGGACGACGGCCAAGTGGACCGGGCGATGCGGCAAGCGGTTCGGCGTCTCCAGGCGATATACGAGCTGCCCTACCAGGCCCACGCCTGTCCGGAGCCGATGAACTGCACCGCCCATGTCGGGCCGGAGCGGTGCGAAGTCTGGGCCCCGACCCAGTCCCAGGAGGTGGCCCGGGACCTGGCCGCGCGTATCACCGGCTTGCCCCGGGAGGCGGTGCGGCTGCATACGCCTTTTGTGGGGGGAGGCTTCGGTCGGCGCGGGTCCAACGAATACGTGGTGGAGGCGGTCCAAATTTCACAAGCGGTCAAGGCGCCGGTCAAGGTAATCTGGTCCCGGGACCAGGACCTGCAACACGACAGGTTCAGACCGGCTTCGTACAACCGGGTGGAGGCCGGCCTGGACAAGGACGGCTTTCCCCTGGCCTGGGTGCACAAGGCCGTGGGGCCGGATGAATTGAGCGGGTTGATCGATGAGGGCGCCCCTTCGATTCTTCCCCAATCCCTGCCCGCGGCCCTGAAATACCCCCTCGCCAAATTGATCGCGCCCCTGGCCAAGCGGTTTAAAATCCCCGCCTCGGTCATGTCGGGAGCGGTGGACATGTGTTACCGGATTCCCAATGTCCGAATTGAATATATCAAGGCCCAGGCCCCGATTCCCACCGGCGCCTGGCGCTCGGTGGCCGATTCCCGGAACGCCTTTGTAAAAGAGTCTTTCATGGACGAAATCGCCGCGGCGTCGGGAAAGGACCCCGTGGACCTACGGCTGCACTTGCTCCAGGACGACCCCAGGCGCCGAAAGGTCCTGGAATTGGCGGCGGAAAAGGTCGGCTGGGGCGGCAGGCCGCCCGAGGGGCTGTTTCGGGGCGTGGCCTTCCACGAATTTCACGGCACGCCGGTGGCCATGGCGGCCGAGGTATCCATCGAACGGCAGGGCCGGGTCCGGGTTCACCGGATGGTCTGCGCCGTTGACTGCGGCATCGCCGTCAATCCCAGGCTGGTGAAGGCGCAAATCACGGGCGCGGTCGCCTTTGGGCTCACGGCCGCCTTGAAAAGCAAGGTCCATATCAAAAACGGCCGGGTCCGGGAAACCGGGTTCGCCACTTTTCCCATTCTCCTTTTCCACGAAATGCCCAGGGTGGAAGTTCACCTCGTCCCGAGCGCGGCGCCGCCCACCGGAGTCGGCGAACCCGGCGTCCCGCCCGTGGCGCCGGCCGTGACCAACGCCCTGTTTCAGGCGACCGGGAAACGGATACGCACCTTGCCGGTGGAACCGGCGGCCTTATGAAATCCCTGACTATTGGAAAACCATGTCCGACCTCGAATTAAAGCAGGAACCGCCCGCCGCCTCCGGGCGTTCACACGGCGCTAGCTCGACCATTATCGGCCCCCCCGGCGCCGGCTCTACATCTAACTCGCCCGGGGACTTTCAGCGTGACCGATGATCGCCTTAATTTCCAAAAATTCCTCCAGGCCGTACTTACTCCGTTCGCGGCCGATGCCCGACTGCTTGTAACCGCCCATCGGGGCGTTAATGTCGAAGTCGGCCCCATTGAGGAAAACCTGGCCGGTGCGAATCCGGCGAGCGACCTGTTCCGCCCGCCGGATATCCGCGGACCAGACCGAACCGGACAGGCCGTAGATGCTGTTATTGGCGATTTCCACGGCCTCATCTTCCGTGCGATAGGGGATGATGCACAGAACCGGGCCAAAAATCTCCTCCTGCGCGATCGTCATTTCCGGCTTAACGTCGGCGAAAACAGTCGGCTTGATAAAGTAGCCCCGCGGCAGGTGGTCCGGTTGCTCCGGGCCGCCGGCGACGAGCGTCGCTCCTTCCCGGATGCCGGCGCGGATGTATTCCCGAACCGACTCTTGCTGGCCCCGATCCACCATCGGCCCCAAATAGACGCCGGGAGCAAAGGCGTCGCCCATGACCATCGACGCGACCGTGGATTTCGCCAACTCGATCACTTCCTGCTGTTTGTCGGCGGGGACGATCATTCGGGTCAACGCGGTGCAGGTCTGACCGGAATTAAGGAAGGACGAGTAGACGCCCTTGACGACCGCCGCGGGGAAGTCGGCGTCGTCCAGTAAAAGGTTCGCTGACTTGCCTCCCAGTTCAAGCGTGACCCGCTTGATCGTCTCGGCGGCGGCCCGCATCACTCGCACGCCGGAACGGGTGGAGCCGGTAAGGGAAACCATATCGATCCCCTTGTGGGAGGCAAGCGCTTGGCCCACTTCCTCCCCCGCCCCGATCACAAGGTTGAATACCCCGGGGGGCAACCCGCATTCGGCCATGATCTCGGCCAGAATATAGGCGTTTAACGGGGCCAGTTGGCTCGGCTTGACGACCATGGAGCAGCCCGCCGCGAGAGCCGGGGCCACCTTGCCGATAATCTGGTGCAGGGGATAGTTCCAGGGAGTGATGAAGCCGCAAACCCCGATGCTTTCCTTCACTATCCGGGTCCGGCCGAGCGGGTGTTCGAATTGGTAATTTTCTAGAATAGGCAAGAAACTTTTCAATGTCTCGATCGGGAGCCCGGCCTGAATCATCCTGGAAAACGGCGACGGCATGCCCATTTCCATGGCGATCTGGTCGCCGATTTCATTTTGGCGGGCCGCCATCGCCTGTGAAATCCTCGAAATCATCTCGATGCGCTCGGGGACCGCGGTCTTCGACCAGACGGGAAACGCCGCGCGCGCGTAAGCCACTGCCCGGTCGACGTCCCTGGAATCGCCCATCGCCACTCGGGCGATCACTTCTTCATTGCAGGGGTTGACGACGTCGATCGTTTTCGTTCCTAGCGGCGCGACCCATTCTCCGTTCAGGTATATATGCCTGTATTCTTTCATGTTATCATTCTCCGCCGGTTGCTGTTGCGTACTCCAGGCCTGCTGTTTCATGGAGCCTTTTTTTAATGCCGCCAAATGCCGGCCATGCGTATCCGCCTGATTTGGCAGGCCCCAATTCGCGTGTTTTTGTTGACGTTTATTGAAGCGCCCCGCGGCCGGCCGCTGGGAAGGCGCTCGCTTGCATGTTCAATTTCCGTTACAAGGCGCTATATCGGAAGTATATATATACTTTATATATAGCTGTCAATCCCTTTTTACCGGGGGCGGTAACGGGCCTAAACCGGGGGATTTGAATCCCTCGGTCCGGGGACGAAGGCCATTCCTGGCCAATCGGCGGTTTTTAAAACGTTATCGAGCGGATCATCCACCCGGCCAAAATGGTTTCAGCGACGCCATTGTTATGTAAACCGGTGGAAAAGTTGAAGGCGTATGTCAGCGGCCATCTGATAATGCCTAAAACCTGGCCATCTGAAAATGTATTGTTACTTTTATTCCGAAAGACAACACCTTGTTTCAAACGGAGGCGAGGGCCGGGCCGGCCAATTATCTCCCTCGCCCCCGACGGGGGGAGAGGGTTGGGGTGAGGGGGGCTTGGTTCACCCGGGCTGGCGTACAAGCCAAGGTGTTGGGTTACGCTTCGCTAACCCAACCGACATGGCCGGAGGCCATGTCGGTCACAACAACCAATGAAAATGCCCTTCGGTCATTTTCATACAAACCTACTAATATCACATTGCTTTGGGGCGAATGAAGACGAATCTGGCTAGGCGACTCCAAGCGCCCCGGACCTCTTCGGGCGGGCCTTTCCGCCCGCCCTTTCCGCCCTCGAAGCCCTACCGCTGCCGCGCGTGGGGCGGAGCAACCCCGCCCGCAAGGCGTGGCCAACGTCTCCAATTTACCGCGGCCAGGCCCGAAAAATAGTAAAGGATGGCGCGCGTCGCGCACCCCGCAAATTTCGTTAATTTACGCAATTAAGCACTAGCCCCGGCCGTTGGCCAGATTCGCGCAGAGCTCGTAATCCCGGGCCACGATCTTCAGGAGCGGGGCGAAGACGGTCTGCTGGGCCGCCAGGTGGAGCAGGATGTCCAGCACCTGGTCGCGGGACAGCCCGGCCCGGTAGGGGCGGTCCTGGATCAGGGCCTGAATGATGTCCGAGAACATCACGATGACGTGTTCCAGGCTGAATTTACTTTGCTTGAAATGAAAGGGGTACCCCGAGCCGTCCATCTTTTCGTGATGAAAGGAAGCCCAATCCCTGATCTCATTCAAGGCGGGCACGCCGGACAGAATGTAGTAGGTCTCGAAGGGATGACGCTTGATAATCTGGAATTCGTCCGGAGTCAGTTGCGACGGTTTTTCCAGGATTTCATCGGGAACGGCCAGTTTGCCCAGGTCGTGCAGCAGGCCGGCCACCATCAGCTTCCTGGCCGCCGCCGGCGAAAACCCCAAATTCCTGGCGAAAAAATGGCAGAGCCGCCCCACGCCCTCGGAATGACTTCGCGTAAAGGGACTTTTGTTGTCCACGATCTGGGCGAATATCCGGGCCAGGTCCTCGAGGTTTTTCATGTCCAATTCAATGGGTTCCTGGGGTTGAAAGGCGGTCAGGGACCGCGAGAGATGACGGGGGTATAAACTCAGCCAGAATACTTCCACCGCGGATTTTTCCAGAAAAGCGTCGACCGCGTCGGGGTTAAAAAAGTCGCCCGCCAGGTTCTTGACCCTGTCCTCGATCCTGGACCGGTTGAGGATCAATTCCTGCTTCCAGTTGATCAACACGTCTATCCGGTCGGCCAGGAAAACCAAATTGGCCATCAGGGCGGTTTTTTCCGGCAGGTCGCCGCTTTTCAACTCCGACCACTTGGAATGATGGTGCAGGATTATTTCGGCGGGTCGCGCGAACAAGGGGAAGGTCCGTAACAGGTTGGCGCCGTCGCGGCAATGTTCGTACGCCCCTTCCCAATCGAATTGCAGCAATTTTTCGTGGGTCCTGGTGCGGGAAACGCCGGCGTCGTGCAAGAGGGCGGCGTTCCAGAGGTCTTGAATTTCCGTTTCGTTCAACCCCAGGGGACCGGCCAGGTTGAGCGCCAGATAGGCCACCCGTTTTCCGTGGTTCACGATCTTCCCGCCCACAAGGCCCAGCGCTTCCGAGAGGGCCGCGACCAACGAGGAAAGCGGAATTTTTTGGGGAATGCACTCAGTTTCCATGTATTATCGGACCGTGGCGCTTCGGGCAGGGAATTACGGGAAGCTTTCCCTTATTAGTAGTTTTGGCTCTAAATATACTTGACATATGGTGGTTTAGCAAGAAAAAATAAAACTTGGGCGACTTGGCGTGTTTTCGGGCCGCGTCCTCGGCGCGTTTCCACCCCGTTGCCGCCAGGTTCAGCCGCCGGATTTTTTCCGGATAATCCCATTGGCCGGAACGGTTCAAGCATGACCAATTACCAGGCGCCTTCGTTTCACGTCCTAACCCCGCTCCCGGAACTCGAAAGGCGCCTAGCCGCGGTGCGCCGGGGGCTGCGAACGCTGGAAATCGACGCGGCGTTGCTCGTCTTTCCCGTGGACGTCTTCCATTTAAGCGGGACCATGCAGAACGCGCACCTCCTGGTCCCCGCCGAGGGCGGGCCGCTGCTCATGGTCAAGCGGGACCTGGCCCGGGCCAGGGGCGAGTCTTCCCTGGCGGACATCGTCGGGTTGACCGGGTTCAGCCGGTTGCCGGGGCTGGTCAACGATAGGCTGGGGCGGTCCCCGGCTCGCCTGGGGCTGGAATTGGATGTCCTGCCCGTCAATAATTTTCGAAAATACCAGTCTCTCTGGCCCAGCGCGGAATTCCTGGACATAAGTCCGCTGCTCCTGGATGTCCGGGCGATCAAGTCGGACTGGGAGCTGGATTGGATGCGGCGGGCCGGGGGGCTGTCGGTGGAAGTATACCGCCTGGCCTCGGAAAAGCTGCGCGAGGGCCGGTCGGAGATCGAGTTGGCCGGGCTCATGACCGCCGCCGCGTACGCCAAGGGGCATCAGAACCTGCTGCGGGCCAGGGCCTTTGGGACCGAGGTGTATACCTGGCATGTGATTTCCGGCCTCTCGGGCGGCGTGGTCAGTTCCATTGACGCGCCTTTCGGAGGGCATGGGCTGTCGCCCGCCTTTCCCGTGGGCGCCGGACTCAAGCCCATCCGGCGGGCCGAACCGGTCTTGATCGACTTCGGTCTGTGCCTGGGAGGGTACCAGGTGGATTTGACCAGGATGTTCTCCCTGGGGAAGCCCGCCGACCGCTTGTGGAAAGCCTTCGAGGCCCTGGAATTGATCGAGCGGGAATTGACCCGCCTGCTGCGCCCGGGCGTCCGGGCCGGGGATTTATACGAAACCGCCGTGGACCTGGGGCGACGGCTGGGATTCGAGGACAACTTTTTGGGGCCTCCGGGCCGGAAGGTCAAATTCGCGGGCCACGGCGTCGGCCTGGAAATCAACGAACCGCCCCTGTTGGCCCAGGGAGTCGACACGGTCTTGCAAGTCGGAATGACGCCCGCCCTGGAATTGAAAATGGTTTTTCCCGGGTTGGGGGCCGTCGGCCTGGAAAACACCTTTGTAATTGGAAACGGGCCGCCCGAAAAGTTGACCCTGGCCGAGTCGAGCTGGGTCGTCACCGACTAGGCCCCGGGCCCGGCAGGGATGATCAGGCGCAAGACCTTGATATTGATTTTTTTTTAAACCGGACTTATTATAGTGGACGAGCCGTCGGCCCAACCCGCGCCGGATGGGTCGAAAAAAACCAAGGAGAAGGGCAAGTGGCCGGACCGCCGGATAGGAGCCTCCCCAAAATCTTGCTGGTCAACGACAAGCTTGACCTCAGGAATATCATCCGCGATTACCTTCGCGAGGAAGGGTACGGGAATATCTCGGTTTCCGAAAACGGCTTGTCCGCTCTCAAGAAAGCCGCCGCCGATCCGCCCGACCTGATTATCGCTGATTTCGACCTGCCGGGTCTAACCGGCCTCGACCTTTTGGCCAAAATTCGCCAGGACCGGCTCCTGGCCGAAACCCCCTTTATCCTGATTTCTCCGGAAACCGAACAGAAATACGTGGCCAAGGCGGCGGAACACCGGGTCAGCGCCTATGTGGTTAAGCCTTTTTCCCACAAAACCCTGCTGGGAAAGGTGGACCCCTTGCTGGAACGGCGGATGAATCCCTCGGCCGGGGACATCCTGTTTCTCGAGGCCAATCGCCTGGCCCAGGCCGGGAACCTGGAGGCGGCCCTGGAAAAATACCTGGCCGCCATGGATGTCACCAAGAAATCCATGGCCTCCCTTCATTTTAAGATCGGCCAAGCCCACGAAATGATGAGCCAGGAAGGTCAAGCCGAGGCCGATTACCACGAGGCCATCGGCCTGAGCGACGTTTTTGTGGACGCTTATGACGCCCTGGGCGCCATTCAACTCCGAAACCAAAGACCCGAGGACGCTCTTCGGTTTTTCTTCCGGAGTTCGGAAATCAGCCCCCTGAATGCCGACCGCCAACTGGCCCTGGGCGAGGCCCTGCTCCAGACCGGCCATTTTTCCGAGGCCGAAAGAGCGTTTAAGATGGTCCTGGACCTCGATCCCAACGCGGTGAATGTGTTCAACCGACTGGGGATCAGCTTGCGACGCCAGAAAAAGACCGAAGAGGCCTTGCAGTATTTTCTGAAGGCCCTGGAAAAAACCGGCGAGGACGAGAATCTTTTGTATAACATCAGCCGGGTGTATTTTGACAAGGGGGACCTGGCCCTGGCCAAAAACTATTTGAAAAAAGCCCTCAAGCTCAAACCCGACTTTCAGGAAGCCTGCGACCTGCTGCTGCAAATTGGATAACCCGCCTCCAGCCTTATATTTTAAGGACATCCAAACCTACAATAAACCAGAGACAATTTTTTTCAGACATCCATTTTTTTGAAGTTTGTCGATTCTTAATTATAAAGGACATCCATATTTAAAAATATCCAAGATATTTGAAAAAATCCAAGATAAACGAGCCAATTGCGCAACACCGATATTTGGCCCAAGCCAACAAGGGCGAATATTATAACCCGCGGACATACTGAAGTATTTCAAGAAGTTAAAATTGATCCTGACGACGAGTTGGGTCAAGGACCGGATTTGGGCAACCGGCTCAAACAACAAGGCCAATAAATGCCGGTCCCGGTCCAGCCATGGCCAAGGCCCGGTTTTATTAATGGTGTAATCGGATCGTAATTTACGGGGTGTTAGCTAGGGCAATTTGGGGGTCGCCGAAACAAAGGCGGCCATGCTCCCTGGCGAAAGGGATCGATGAAAAACGATTTTTTCCTTTTAGGGCGCCGGAAAAATATCCAAATGGCTAGGCGAAGGCCCTTCGGCTGGCGTTCAGCCCGCGCAACCACTTCCGCCCCAAGACGCCGGCGGTTTTAACCATGAGCTTTTCCCGGCCGGCCGCCCGGTAAAAAACCCGCCCGTAACATTCCACGGTTTCCAGCCACTGCTTGGACTCGACCCGCATTCTCTCGATAATTGGGTCCAGGTCTTCCGGGATGCTTCCTTTTCCTCCCTCCCTTAACTGGCGCCCGGTCCAATCAAGGATGCCAAGATACTGGTCGAGAGTCATATCAAGCAGTCCGCGTAGCGAGGAATCGTTTTCCCTTTCTATTGGACAAAGCCATTGGTCCGCCACGAAGCGCTCGTCTTGGCGCGCCGCTGTCGGCGCCTTTTGCGACGGGCGTCGAAGTTCCATTGAGGTTACGGCGTGTTGTTCCAGCGCCTGGCGAGCCTGGATACGCAAAAAAGCGCTGGTGTGCGGGCAAGTTTCCGGGCTCAAGGCCATTCCGGCCCGAACAGGATTGAGGTCCACATAGGTCATGCAGGCCAGCAGGGCGGCCTCGTCGAGAATAATCTGGCATTTGAAGCGTCCTTCCCAAAAACGGCCCTTGCAGCCGTCTTCCCGGTTGGCGCGGCGGGCGATATTCTCGTTTAGACCCCGCATAAACCAGCTAATGCTGCCAAGGCGCAGGCGAATTGCCTCGATCCCGGGGGCGCTGTCGCACAAGGCTTTTATTTCGGCGGGAGAAGGAGGACGCGGTATTCCACTTTCCGTCCTCCTTTTGGGAAAAATCATCAGCCAGCGCCGAGCCGTTTCCTCGTCCGACCAGTTTTCCACCCAGTCGGGCCGGGTCCGCACAACCACGTGTAGATGATTCGACATGACCGCGAAGGCGCAAATCTCCAGGGCGAACGAACAAGCCAATAATTCCAACCTGTTCTGAACCCAAGCCTTTCGGTGCTCAAAGGACTTGCCGGTGTACGGATCGTTTCCACAGAGAAACGCCCTGCGGACGCATCTGGAAACGCAATGATAAATTCCCTCGATCCCCTCGGTTACAATTTCTTGCCTGGCGATGGTCATGGAGCCCCCCTAAAAAAGTATTCAATGTATCGATATACCGAGGATAGCGGAAAAGGATGAGCGCGTCAAGTGAGTGGTGGATGTCCTTAATATATAGGGGGGTTAATCGGTCAGGGGGGGGATGTGGATGGCCGCGATCAGTTCCTGTTGGAAGTCTTTTTCCAGATTGAGTTCCACGTGTTCGATGCGTTGCGCCAGTTCGTCGGCCTCGCGTCTCTTGGCCCGGTCGAGCAAGGCCAGGCGGCAGCCGTCGCCGGCGGCGTTACCCACTGACAAGACCGCTTCCAGGGGGACCCTGGGAAAGAGGCCCAACACCAAGGCCAGGCGGCGGTCGATGTGGAAGCCGAAGGCGCCGGCGATTTTAATCCGGTCCGGGCGTTCGACCCCCATTTTCCGCAGCAACAGCCTGCAACCCGCGTACAAGGCCGCCTTGGCCAGTTGCACTTGACGGATGTCCTTGAGGGTGACCACCACGTCGCGGCCGAGGGCGGTTTCCGGCGCCGGGGCCAGAACGAATTCCCAGATGCCGGTTTCCGGATTTTTACGCAGCCTGGACGACGGACAGTCGTGGTTGAAGGCCCCGCTGGGATTGATTATTCCGGCCAGGCGAAACTCGGCCAGGGCGTCGAGGATGCCGCTGCCGCAAATCCCGTGGACTTTCATGTCCCCGGGGGCGGAAAAGGAACGCCAGGGCTCCCGTCCCACCACCTTGTAATCGACTTCCAAGGTGGCCGGATCGATCCGGACCCTTTCGATGGCCCCCGGCGCCGCTCTCATCCCGAATTCAATCCGCGCGCCTTCCAGGGCCGGGCCGGTGGCGCAGGAAGCCGACAGCAGCCGGTCCTTGTTCCCCAGGATTATTTCGCCGTTAGTCCCGATATCTATGATCAGCGTGATTTTTTCGTCCAAGTGCGGCGCCTCGGCCAGGGTCGCGCAGACCGCGTCCCCGCCCACGAACCCGGACACCGCCGGGGCGATGAAGATATTGGCGGAGGGATTGACTTCGAGTCCCAGGTCCCTGGCCTTGAAGGTCAGTCCCCGTCGCGCCGCTGGGGTAAAGGGCAGGGTCCCGAGGCCGGAAGGGTCCAGCCCCAGCAGCAGATGCTGCATGGTGGTGTTGCCGCACAGGGCCAGGTCCTCGATGTCCGCGCGGTTGAAACCGGGACCAAGGCCGGCCGCGGCCGCGGCCTCGGCCAGGGCCTCCCCGATCAGGCCGTTGAGCCCGTCGATCACCACCCGCCGCAACCGGTCGAGCCCGTCGGCCTGGTCCAGGCAGTAGGATATCCGGGACATGACGTCTTCCCCGAAAGCAACCTGCGGATTCATCATGGCGGCTGTTCCCACAATCTCGCCGTCATCGAGCCGGGATAGAAAAGCCGCGATGGTGGTGGAGCCCAGGTCCACGGCCAGGCCCAGCCCCGGCCCGGCAATCCCCGGGCGGACCCGGACGATTTCCCGGTCCATGAAGACGCCAACGGTGACGGTCCCTTTTCCCTCGGCCAAGGCCCGGGGCAGGGACCTCAGGGCGTGGAGGTCGATCTCGGGGACATCCAACCCGTGTTCATCCCGGAGCGCCCGGACCAGCCTGGCGAGATCGTCGGCCTGGTCCGCCAGGGTGGACGGGAGCGGCGTGACCGTATGGGAACGAACCGCCGGATCGGGCTGAATATGAATGGCCCGCGGCGCCTTGCTCACCACCTGTTTCCCGGCCCGGGATTCCTCGGGAATGAACACCGCCAGGTCTCCCCCCACCCGGGCCGCGCACCCCAGCCTATATCCGGCCGCCCTTTTTTCCGGGGTGATGAAACGGGCCTCGGTTTCCAGCCAGGGACCGGCGCGCCCGGGCCGGGAATCGAGGCCGAATTCAGCCGCGCTTCCCGTTTCTATCCGGACCAAGCACTTGCCGCAGACGCCCTGTTCCCCGCACAAGGCTTCCAGGCCGACCCCGGCCCGGCGGGCCGCCTCCACCAGGGTCGTTCCCCAGGGGACTTCCGCCCGGCCGCCGGAAGGAAAAAAAGTGACGGTCGCCGTTTTTTTCGGATAAGCGCTCGTGCCCGTCCTCCTCGCCCGGCGAAAAAACCGGGGCTTGCTCGTTGGACTTGTTTGTAGGGCTAATCCCGGGGCCTGTCAAGGTCGGGGACCGCCGGTCCTTTCGATTCCGACCGGGGTCCTTTTAAAAACAGGGAAGCCGCTGATGGGGTCGTTGACGTCGTCCGGGATCACCCGGTTGATCGGCGATTCTTCCCAGCCGTGATAAACCTCGACCACGCCCCGCCTGAGCTCGGCCCGATGGACCACCCGGGCTTCCACTCTAAGCTCCCCCACGCGGGAAAATATCCGGACCTCGTCGCGATCCGCGATTCCCAGCGCGGCCGCGTCGTCGGGATGGATTTCCATCTGGGCGCGTTGGTGGACCAGGCGGAATTTTTTGATGTTCTGGTGGCGCGAAAGATAAAAAAGCGTCATCCGGCCGCCGGTGGTGAGGATGAAGGGGTATTCCGTGGTCGCTTGCGGGCCGGGTCCCTGGTATTCGGGGATTTCCGGCAGGCCCAGGGACTTGAGATACGCGGAGGCGAACTCCACCCGGCCGGACGGCGTGGGAAACGGCTCGGTGTCGTATTTTTTTCTCCGGACCGATTTATAAACCAGGCCCTCGGGCCGGGCTTCCAGGTCTTCCAGGGCGATCCCGGAAGGTTGGAGGAGAAACCGGTTGACCTCCGTTTCGTCCTTCCAGGGAAAGTATTGTTCTCCGAACCCCAGCCGTTGGGCCAGGTCCCGCCAGAAGAAGTAGCCCGACTCGATTCCTTCCACCTCGGCGACCTTGGCGGTGAGGTGGATTCGTTGAAATTTCGAGTTGACGTGGATTTCGGAACGTTCCAGGAAGGTGGCCCCCGGCAGGATATAATGGGCCGCCCGGGCCGTGGCCGTCATGAAAAATTCATGCACCACCAGCAGGTCGAGGGACTTGAGCGCGGCGACGACCTTGTCCGTGTTGGGATTGGTCACGGCCGGGTTCGCGGCCATGACGATCAGCCCCTTGAGCGGGTATTCTCCCCGGCCCAGCATGTAGTCCACGGCGGTCAGGCTGTGTCCTTCCCGGGTGAACCGGAAAAAGGCCGGAAACCGGTCCGCTCCGATGGGTTCCCCCGGGTCCGGAGCGCCCCGGTCCCGCAAGGTCAGGTCGGACAGGGGAATTTTTTCCGGCCAGGCCAGGCCGCAGTCGATGTCGATTCCGCCGCACAGGCAGGCCAGGATGGCGGCGGTCCGGATGTTGTCCACGCCATTCTGGTGGTGTTCGAGGCCCGCGCCGGAATAAAAGCTGATATGAGGCCGACATTCCCGGATCAGGTCGGCGATTTTAAGGGTCGCCTCGGCGAGGATTCCGGTTTCGCGTTCCACGTATCCGGGAGTGAACCGCCGCGCGTAGGTCGCGACCTTTTCGAAACCCACGGTGTATCTTTTAATGAATTCGCTGTCATATCCGCCGGATTCGATGACCAGGTTGATCAGCCCCCAAATAAGGGCCGCGTCCGCGCCCGGCCGGGGCTGCGCGAAAACGTCGGCTCGACACCCGATGGGGTTGAGGCGCGGGTCGATCACCACCAGGCGGGCGCCCTTGGCCCGGGCGTCCGCGAATTCGGCCATGAACGGCGGATGGCAGACCGGAGGGTTGGTGCCCAGGAGCACGATCAGGCGGGCCGAGGAAAAGACCGGATAAGGGTTCCAGAACCCGGTCACCAGGGCGTGGCCTAAAAACCGGCCGTTAAAGCAGACGGAATCGTTGGAAAAATAATTGGGCGACCCGAAGGCCTTGATAAAGCGGCGGACATAGCCTTCCTGCTGCTGGAACCCGACCCCTTCCCCCTTCCAGACCCCCACGGCTCGGGCGCCATGGCGGTCCTTCAACTCGGTCATTTTCGCGGCGATCTCGTCCAGGGCCCGGTCCCGGGAAATTTCCTCGAACGAACCGTCGGGGCGACGCTTGAGCGGGCGGCAAATCCGTTCGGGATGGTAAAAAAAGTCCGCCGCGGATTTGCCCCGCGGGCAGATTCTACCGTTGTTGACCGGGTTCCCCTCGGCCGGGGTTATTTCCGTGATGACCCCGTCCCGAATATGGACCGTGATCGAACAGCGGGAGTTGCACATCCGGCAGAGGGTCTTGACCCGGCCGGTCTCCACGACGGTCCCGACTTTCATTTTTCCTCCGCCGGCCCCTTGTCCACGGCCCGCGCCATCAGGTTCAGGCCGGCCTTGTCCCGTTTCTTTTGGATTAGTTCCTCGATATCGCCGAAATGAAGGGCCTGGGCCATGCAGACCTGGACGCACTGGGGGTCCCCGCCGCACAGGTCGCATTTGGTCGCGGCCCGGCCGTTGGTTTCCAGCCGTATCGCGCCCGAGGGACAGGCCGTCACGCACACGCCGCAGCCCAGGCAGAGGTCCCGGTTCACCACCACCGCCCCGGTGGCGGGGTCCCGTTCCAAGGCCCCCGCCGGACAGGCGGCCAGGCAGAGGGGCGTGTCGCACTGCCGGCAGGTGGAAGTCGAAATCAAGCGCCGGTCCAAATCCACGCGCACCCAAATATTGGGGGCCTCGTCCAGATGGAGCCCGGCTTGGCGAATGAAGCAGATGCGTTCGCAGCTCAAACAGCCCAGGCACCGGTCCAGGTCCACGTAAACCAATTTCATCGGTTGAATTCCAGTTCTCCGATCGACCGAGAAGGGGCGCCCGGAGGCAAGCGGCTTTCAGGCGGTCAACCTGTATATACAGTACCCATTAAAGCCCGGCCCCGGACATTGTCAAGCGGAAAAAATCGTCGACTTTTTCCTCCAACCGTTATATTCCTGCTTAGCAAAGGGCTGCCGGCGGAAAAATCCAGGAAAAAGGGAGGGACGGGCCGCGCCCCCGCGTCGATGGAACAAAATTCCCCCAAATATCAAAACATTAAAAATTACCTCGCCGCCGGCATTTCCGCGCGGACCTTCACCGGCCTCATCCCTTCGGAAAACCGGTTGGCCCGGGAATTCGGGGTCAGTCGGATGACCGCGCGCCGGGCCCTGGAGGAGCTGGAACGGGACGGCCTGGTGGATCGCATCCCCGGGAAGGGCACCTTCGTTCGTCAGTACCGGCATTACACGCGAGGTTTTTTCCGGGTCCGGCCCTTTCGAAAATGGGCCGAGGATTTGAACGTGGCGCTGCGGACCGAGGTGCTCGAGGCCCGGGTGTCGGACCCGTCCCAGGACCCGGCCGACCTGCTCCCGTGGCGGGGCCGGACGGTAATACTACGCATCCTCGATTACTTGGACGACACACCCGTGCGCTACGCCGTCCGGCGGCTGCGGGCCGACCGGTGCGCGGGCATTCTGCGGGAAAACCTCAAGGAGGAATCGATCCACGACATCCTGATCAATCGCTTGCATATTCCCCTGACCAAGATAACCCAAAGCATGACGGCCATCGGCTTGTCCGAGGAAATGGCGCCCCTGTTCGGGGAGAAACCCGGACACCCGGCCTTTCATTTCCGTCGGCTGACCTATTCCCTGGATACGCCCATAACCTACGTGGAATATTTCATGCGGGGGGAAATGGCTTTCGAGGATACATTTGTTCCCCAATTCGATGGTTCCGACTTTGTCCGGGGCTAGCGGGGGCAAAGCCCCGGGGAAAACGGCCCGGCGTTTTCGCTGCTTTTCAGCCGCGGCCGCCTGCTTTTTCATTCCAAGGTCTTTTGGGTTTCTTCCATCACGGCGGCGAGACGCTGGGCGGCTTCCTCCATTTTTTCCCGGGTCAGGTTGAAACGTCGGGCCGGCGGGGAGTCGACCAGGTTGACGCCGCTGGGCTCGGCTTGGCCGTACCCCATGGACTTGCTCAACAGGTTGGCCAGTTGGATCAGGGCGACGGCGTCCGTGACCTCGCCCGGGGCATCGAGTTCGTCGTGCAGCCGGGCGACCCGGCCGAAATCCTCGGGAAAAGTCCATTGCCGGAGCACCGCTTCCCCGAAGGGGCCGTGGTAGGCGGCCAGGGTGCGCAACATGTCGGCGCGGTTGAAGTTACGCTCGATTTTCCCCCGGGATTCCAGTTCGCTGACCACCTGAATCAACACCATTTTTCCGACGTCATGCAGGATGCCCATGGTGAAGGGGTCGTGATCGGTTTTTATTTCCAGGGCCCGGGCCAGGATTTCGGCGGCGTTGGCGCAGGCGACGGAATGGGTCCACAAATATTCCATGAGCGGCTGATAGGCCTGGTTACTGGTGGTGAAGACGGCGCGGTTGCCGAGAATGTCGACGTATTTCCTGGTCAAGTCAAGGCCCAGCCGGCTGACGGCCTGGAGCAGGTTGCGGTTTTCCTCGACCCCGCGATAGACGGGCGAATTGGAAATGCTGATCAAATGAAAGGAAACGCCGATGTCTTCCTTCAGCAGTTCGGCTATTTGCGACAGGTCGGCCCCTTCCTCGACCAGGCGGCGAAAACGGCGGTACACGGCGGGCGGCGACGGAAGGCTTATTTCCCCTTTGCGGAATAGGGTCAGGACTTCCTTGCCAATGGCCACCTTGTCGGTTTCCCGGTATCCCAAGGGGCCGGCGGGGGCTTTTTTATCCCGTCCCTCGGCCTTTGTTTCCATTCCGGTCAGTTTCAAGGCCTTCAGGCGTTGCACCACCATCTCGGGGTCGAAGGGCTTGATGATATAATCGTCGCATCCCGCCTGGACGCAGGTGATGAGCGAATCCCGGTCGGACTGGGCCGTGATCATGATGACCCTGGTCCGGGTCTTGCCGGTCCGCCCGGCGGCTTGTTCCAGGGTCCGGATTTCCAAAAGCGCCTCGGTCCCGTCCATGCCCGGCATGGCGATATCCATGGTGATCAGGTCGAAGGGCGTCCGGCCGGCCAGGGCTTGCCGGACTTCCGCGATGGCTTCCGGGCCGCTTCCCACGGCGCGGCAGTCCCCGAAACTCTCCAGTATGGCGGTCAGCTTGATCCGGCTCACCGTTTCGTCGTCGACAACAAGTATTTTCATGGCGTTCTCCCCTGGACGCTTTCGGCCTTTACCGGACAAACCCCGCGGCGAGCAGAAAGTCCCGCAAGCGGGCGAACTCCGCCTCAACCGCTTCCAAAAACTCATAAACTTCTTTAGTATGCCCGGATTTGGCCGATTGTTCAAGCGCCGCCGCGGCCCGGGACAACGGCCGGGCGGTCAGGTTGCCGGCCCCGCCCTTGATGGAATGGGCTTCCCGCCAAATGGCTTCCAGTTCGCCGTTTGGAGCGGCTTCCCGCATGCGGGCGATCTGGGCTTGAACGTTTTCCAGGAACTGGCCGCAAATTTCCTTGACCAGGTCTTCCTTCCCCATGAACTCGCGCACCGCGGCCGCCAGGTCGAGGGGCGGGGCGCCGGGGTCTCCGGCCTCGTCCGAAAAGCCGTCGGGCGGCGCCGGCGGGGCCGCGGGGAGCGGCGGCTCGTGGTTCGGGAAACGGGCGACGTTCGGGGACCAGCGCCGGACCAAGTTCAAGAGTTCCTCTCGAAGCAGGGGCTTGGTGATGTAGTCGTCCATGCCGGCGTCCAGGCATTTTTCCCGATAGCCCTTGAAGGCGTGGGCGGTCATGGCGATGATGGGCAGTCGGCGGGGGCGGCCGTCTTGACCCGGGGGCGCGCCGATTTTGTTCTCGATTTCCCGAATTTTTTGGGTGGCCGCGTATCCGTCCATGATCGGCATTTGAATGTCCATCAATACCAGGTCGAAGCGCCGGCGCTGGAATGCGTCCACCGCTTCCCGGCCGTTGCGGGCCAGTTCGACCCGATGGCCGTCGTTGCGCAGGTGTTCCAGGGCGATGACCTGGTTGGTGGGATAGTCCTCGACCAACAGGATGTTAAGGCCGAAGCGGTCCATTTCCGCGACGGAATGCCTGGTGGCCGTGGGGGCGGCGTCCCGGCCGTCCTTATCGCCGGTCCCCAGGACCACGCGGATGATCCGCAACAGGTCGTCCCGCCGCACAGGCTTGGTCAAGTACCCCCGCACGCCGATTTCCCGACACCTGCGGCCGTCTCCCAGGCGGCCGACATTGGCCAGGACGATTATGGGGACCCCGGCCAGGCGGGGCCGTTCCTTGACGGCCGCGGCCAGGTCGATCCCGGTCTGTTCGGATTGCCGCAGGTCGGATAGGATCAGGGTTATGTTCTCGCCGGGGCCTTGATTTTCCAACTCCGCCAGGGCCTCCTCGATGCCGGAAGCCTCCAGGACCAGGCACCCCCAGGACTGGAGGTACGACTTGAGAACGGCCCGGTAGGTCGGGTTGTCGTCCACCAGCAGGATGGTCTTTCCGGACAGGTCCTCGGTCGGGAGGGCCCGCGCGGCCGGGCCGGATTCGGGCTGAAGCTCGAAAGAGGCGGTAAAGGAGAAGGTGCTGCCGCTCCCTTCCCGGCTTTCCAGGGTGATTTCCCCGCCCATCAGTTCGGCGAGTTTTTGGGAAATGGTGACGCCGAGCCCGGTGCCGCCGTAATGCCGGGTGGTCGACCCGTCGGCCTGGGTGAAGGCGTCGAAAATGGTTTTTTGCTTTTCCGCGGCGATGCCGATGCCGGTATCCTTGATGGAAAAGGCGAGCCTGGCCCGGTCCCGGGACTGTTCCAGCTTTTCCACTTTCAGGTATATTTCCCCCTGGTGGGTGAATTTCACGGCGTTGCCCAGGAGATTGGTCAGAATCTGGCGGACCATTCCCGGGTCGCCGACGAGCTTGGTCGGCGCGTCCGGCGCCAGGTACAGGATGAATTCCAGGTCTTTTTTATGGGCTTCCACGGCCATGCTGTCGGCGATGTTTTCCAGGAGATAGTCGAGCTGAAAGGGAATGGACTCGAGTTCCATTTTCCGGGCTTCGATCTTGGAAAAATCCAGGATGCGGT
This sequence comes from Pseudomonadota bacterium, assembly GCA_043806915.1. Classification (GTDB taxonomy): domain Bacteria; phylum Desulfobacterota; class Desulfarculia; order Adiutricales; family JAGVGV01; genus JAZDGM01. The sequence goes on from JAZDGM010000034.1 coordinate 27,259, forward strand.
TCACCAGGTTGATCAGGGCCAGGGATTCCGAGCCGATGGTTTCCAGAATTTTTCTTTGCCGCTCGCTCTGGTCCTCGGCCAGGGCCAGTTCGGTCAGGCCGAGCACGGCGTTGATGGGCGTCCTTATTTCGTGGCTCATGCGGGCCAGGAAATCGGTCTTGGCCTGGTTGGCGGCCTCGGCCAGGACCCTTTTTTCCTCCGCCTCGAGGAGCTTTTTTCTTTGGGTGACGTCCCGGGCCACGCCGCGGAAGCCGAGCGGTTCCCCCAGCGGATTCTTGATCAGGGAAAGCGATGTTTCCACCAGTATCTCGGTCCCGTCCTTTTTGACGATCACCCAGTCCACGGCGCTCGACGGCTGCTTGGTTTTATAGACGTTCAAAAAGGCGCGGAAAGCTTCCTCGGCGGTTTCCCGGTCCATGATCCGGTGGTAATCGAGCCCCCGCAGCTCCTCGGCCGAGTACCCGGCCATGACGGCCAGCCCCTGGTTGAAAAAGGTCAGGCGGCCCTTCAAATCGACCTCGTAGTACCCTTCCTCGATGCTTTCCAGGATGTCGCGGTATTTTTCCTCGCTGGCTTCCAGGTTGAAGCGGGTGCGTTTGATATCGGTGATGTCCATCAGGGAGGCCCGCGCGCCCCGAATGACTTCGTTGTAATACATGGGCCGGACCTGGGCGAGGCAGGTGACTTGGTCCCGGTTTTTATCGTGCAGCCGGCATTCGAAGCCGCCCGACGACAGTCCTTGCTCCACCGCCCGCCGAAAAATTTCCCGGACCCGGGGCAGGTCATCCGCGACGACGAGTTCGGAAATGAGCAAGCCGCCGGCCGCTTCTTCCGGGGAATATTTAAAGGCGTCGAAGCCGGCCTGGTTGCTGTAAAGGACGCGGCCGTCCGGAGCGAGCTCCACGATAATGGTCGGCAGCATGTTGGCCATTTCCTTGAACCGGCGTTCGCTTTCCCGCAGCAGGTCCTCGGCCCTCTTTCGTTCCATGATGTCGTTCATGAAGGTGAGGGTCGCGGTCCTTTTTTCCCATTGAATTACGGTCGACGATATCTCGACCCAGAGCGTCTCGCCCTTTTTGTTGATTATTCGAATCTGATACTCGGTGGGGACGGCTTCGCCCCTCTGCCGTCCGGCATAGCGTTCCGCCACGGTCTCGCGGTCCGCGGGGTGAACCCATTCCAGGAACGTGACATCCGACTTTTTCCGTAGTTCCAGGGGGTCATACCCAATGAGGTCCGCGGTTTTCCGGTTGAAAAATTTGAACAGGCCATCCTGGATCACCATGATGCCCTCGGTGGCCTTGTTAAAAATAATCCAATGTTTTATGGATGTTTCGCGCAGTTCCCGCTCGGCCGCCTTTTTGCGGCTGACGTCGATGCCGGCGGCCCAGCCATGCAAGCCGGGCAGCTTGACCAGGTTGGTCAGGTCTTTCCAGGCCACGATGCGGGAGGAGCCGTCCCGGCAGCGTATTTCTTTTTCCAGTTCCCGGGGGGACTCGTGTTCGACTTCCCCCGTCTCGATCCCCGGGTCCTCGGGTTCAAGGTCCGAAATCAGGTCGAGCAGGGGCGCGCCGTAAACCTCGGCGGCCGCGAACCCGGTGACGCGCTCGCATTCGGAGTTCCAGAGGGCCGCGGCGCCCCGGGCGTCGTACCCGACAATCAGCACCGGCAGGTTTTCGACAATGAGCCGGAAGCGTTCCTCGCCGCGCCGCAGGTCTTCCCCGCTTTTCCGTTCCTGGACCAGGGCGCCTTGCAGGCCCCGCAACATCATGGCCGTGGTCAAGGTGACCAGGGAGTTGAGGAGCATGAAGTTGGCTTGAACGACCAGCCAAATCCCGGGGGCCAAATCAATTTTTCCGGCCCAGGCGGGGATATCGGCGGCGACAAGGACCCCGATGGCGGTCAAGGCCAGGAAATTGAACACCAGGGACCAGATCGCGGCCCGAAAGCCGATCAGGGCGCCGGCCATGACCGAGGCCCCGAATAGCCAGATATAGCCGGCCCCGAAGGGCCCCAGGGCGATCAGCAGGCAGCAGCCCAGGAAATAGAGCATGAACAGGGCGAGGCCCACCCGCCGGTTCAAGGGATAGTCGCGGCCCCGGAGGATCAGGAGCGCCGCCGCATAGGCCGCCAGGCCCAGCGCGAAAATGTCCCAGCGTTTTTCGGCGTAGGAAAGAATAAGGGACGGGACCAGGGAAACGGGACCCAGGACCACGGCGGTCAGGCAGATGGACATGAGTATCCGTTCCCGCCACAAGGTCAGCAGATCGCTTTCCCATGCGTGGGCTGGAAGAAACCTTTTTTCGATTCGGTCCCACCACCCGGACCAGCCGCCGTCCAAAATCAATCCCCTCCCCTGGGCGCCGCCAACCCCCTTTTTTAAGATATAACAGCGGACCGGGTATTCGCCACCTGGCCGTAGATTTTTATGATTTCAGGGGAGGTCGGGGCCGGGGAAGGCCTCGCGGCAAAACGCTCCCCTGCGGGGCGTACTGGAGCGGTCTACTGGGCGAGTTTTAACGCCCGGGCGATGCGAATTATTTCCTTGGACTCGTGGGCCAGGGAGAGAAAACGCCAGGTTTCGCTTTCCCAGACCGTGTTTTTGTCCGTTTTTCTGGCCCGATAGTCCACTTCAAGGTGGACGGAAGCCTCGAGAAAGCCTATCCCGAATTTAAAAGGTTGGGAGCGGTAAAAAAGTGAATATTTAAAATACGACCTTTCGGGCCGTTGGAGCGCGGGAAGGCTGGTCAGGGCTTTATAGTCGCCGTCCGCGAGGGCCTGGAAAAAAGCGGGCAGCCCGGCTAGGTCAAGCGGGCGGGACACATGCCGTTTTAAAAAAACGCCCTTGATCTCGCAAAATTTGTCTTCACGGACGCGCTCATCGGCCAGGCTCGCCGCCAGAAAGGCCGTGGCCGCGCCTAGCAAGGGGATGCCGTAGGTGAAAAACGGACTTATATCGACGCCGTGGTGTTTTAGGGAGCCGCCGGTCAAATAGAAAGTGTAGAAAACCGTAAATTGGAGGACGCCCGCCGCAAAAGCCGCTCGGGAAGCCAACTTGGGGCTCCGGTTGCCTCCCAGCCTGGTGATCATTTGCACGGTTCGGGCGACAATCCAGCTTCCACAATAGACAATGCCGACAAAAAATAATAGTAACAAAACCACTAGGCCGGCGATGGTCAGGATGCGTCCGAAAGGACCCGCGGCCAGAAAATACAACGGCAGGATCGCATTAATAAACACAGCCAGGCATAGGCCCCAGCCGACTATTCCCAGAACGGCGGCCAAGGGGACGGCCGGAATCATGAGCAGCTTGGCCGAAGCGGTTGTTTGGCCGCTGGGGACATACGCGCTCGGTTTTTCCGGAATCAGTTCTTCCCGGCACACCCCGAGTAGTTCTTGCGCTTCGTTGGAACCCTGGAGTTCGCGGCCCAGCATTTCCTTCAGCCCCGCCACGTCGACTTGGTAAGGGGCCAAGGCTTCCCGCCTGGTCCGTTCGTCCTTGATAATGATCCGCGGCGGGGCGGCGGCCTGGTCGGTTTTATCGGCCGCGCCGGTTTCGGGAAGGGCGTTCCCCTTTTCCCGGGGGGACGCCGCGCTCGGTCGCGTGGGCTGTTCGGGGGCGTCCGGGACCGCTTCCGGGACCGCTTCCGGAGAAGGCGGAAGGGGTCCATCCCGGAGCACCAGGCATTCCGCGCCGGCCTGTTGAAACGCGTCCCTAAACTTCCGGGCCTGTTCCCGGTCGAGACCGCTTTTCACCTGGATCGCTTTTCCGGAAAAAAACAGGTCCAGCCGGGCCGGACTCAATTTGAACAGCCGGGCCAGGTTGTCCTTGACTTCCCTCGGGGAAGCGCCTTCCCGTAATTCGCCTCGAAAAACAATCCGATACTTTTCTTCTCCCATGCCGGGCCCCCATCCCGCGACCGGCGAGCGGCCGGGTTTTTTTCCATGATCCATTGTGGTCTTAACATATTGACGCCTTGCCTATAAATCAAGTTTTTTTCCCCGCCCGTCGTCCGGCCCGGCCGGCCCGCCCGTTTCCGGAGGGGTTGTTGCGGGCCTTTTCCGGGGTAAAAAGGCGGCTAAAAATATTGACATTTTCCCTGGGGCGCCGCATGCTGTATATACAGCCTAGAGCGACCCTTTCACCCCCTTGGGGTCGCCGCGAAACCGGCCCGGCCGGCCCCCTTGGGGACCCGGGCGGGCCGGTTCTATCTACAACCCCCCGGAGGTGGTTTTAAAATGAGTTTGGAAAATTTGGGAAAACTGATCGAGGACGGGGAAGCCGAGGCCGCGGCGGAACTGGCCGCGCGACTGTTGGCCGACGGCCGGGACCCCCTGGCCATGATCCAGGCGCTCACCAAGACCATGGCCCGCGTGGGCGATCTGTTCGCCCGGCTGGAAATATTTCTTCCCGAAATCATGACCGCCGGGGAAGCCTTGACCGCCGTGGTCGGGGTGATGGCGCCCTACCTGGAAAAAGTCGGGGGCCGAAAAATCAAGGGCAAGGTGGTGTTGGGAGTGGTCCGGGGCGATCTTCACGAAATCGGCAAGAACATCGTGAAACTGATTTTGGAAACCAATGGCTTCGAGGTCAAGGACCTCGGGTACAACGTCGATTCCCTCACCTTTATCAAGGAAGCCCAGGCCATGGGCGCCGACTTTATCGGGGCCTCGTCCCTGATGACCACCACCATGCCCCGGCAGAAGGAAATAATCGAGATGCTCAAGGACAAGGGCCTCCGGGACAAGTTCAAGGTGGTGGTGGGCGGAGCGCCGACGTCGAAAATGTGGGCCGATCAGATCGGCGCCGATCTCTATTGCCCGGACGCCAAGTCCGCTCCGGAACTAATGGCCGCCCTGCTCGACCAACCGGCCTGAACCCGCCGGTCCCCGTGAAAACCAACTAAGGAGGCCCGCCATGTCCTCGGCTTATCGCATGTGGGAGATTATTGAGCGTTCCAAAACCGGTCCGCTGCTGGATGAAAACGATTTCCTGCCCAAAAGGTTCACGCCCGCGCTCAAGAAGCTCATAAAAAAATACGAAATAAAATACGATCCCCAAACGCCTTGTCCCTGGGACGACGCCATGGCCGACCGCGTCTGGCGGGCGGCGGTCGAGCTGGTCCTGGCCGTGGGTTATTACAACACCGATTCGCACCGGATCATCATGGTGTCGGAGGAAGAGATAAAGGAAGCCCTGTACACCGCCCAGGACAAATACTGGGTCGGGGCCGGAAAGGACGCCCGGCTCTTCCAACACCGCCAAGTCGAGGACCGGGAGCCGCCCTTCGGGATCATGAGCCCCGACATCACGGTGGACGAGAAATACCACGCCTCCATGTGCCTGGCCTATTTGAAGGAGCCTCTCCTGGACGGGCTGTGCGGCCCCATTCTGGAGGAAACCTTCGGCCATCTGATTGAGTCCGGCGGCCCCACGGAGATCAGCGGCTGCATCCAGCATATCATCAACCAGAAAATGGCGGCCCGGGTTTCCGGGCGGCCGGGAGTGTTCATGGTGGCGGTGGGGACCGCCGAGCACGACAGCGGCCAGATCGCCGTGTCCAACGACCAGTGGGGCGTGCAAAAAACCGACGCCCGGCTGGTGGGCGCCCTGACGGAATTCAAGACCGCCGACACCCTGCTCAACCGGTCCCTGCATTACGCCCAGTACGGCTGTTTCACCGGCCATTTGACCGGCCCCATCTATGGCGGCTGGTGCCTGGGCTCGGAAGGGACCGCCGTCACCACGGCCGCGTACAGCATTCTGGGGTTGGTGGTTCACGGCGCGATTTTCAACCAGCACTTTCCCTTTCATCTGAACTACGGCTCCAACACCACCCGGGAGTTGCTGTGGGCCATTGCCATGGCCGGCCAGGCCTTGTCCCGAAACACCAAGCTGCTGTATACTTCCAACGGGTTCGCCAACGCCGGCCCCATGACCGAGATGCTTTTCCGGGAGACGGCGGTGCATGCCATGGTTTCCACCGTGTCCGGCTGGCACCTGTGGGAAATGGCCTCCACCCGCAACAAGCACCGGAACAGGGCCACGCCCCTGGAAGCGCGCCTCGGCCTGGAAGCCGGTCACGCGGTCGCCAGGCAGGGTCTTACCCGGGAGCAGGTCAATGAGATCGCCCTGCGGCTCCTGGCCAAGTACGAGGACCAGGCGGCCGACGCGCCCCTCGGGTCCGAATACCACGAATGCTACGACGCGGCCAAGGCCACGCCCATCCCGGAACACCTGGACATGTTCCGACGAATTAAGGACGAAATCGCCGCCCTGGGAGTCGAATTTCCCTATTAGGGGGACCCGGGCGGTAAAAAAGGGAGAATGACGCCAGTGCAACGGAAAGAGCCGGCGGCCCCGGCCGAAATCGAGGAAACAGGGGACGGCCGGTTCCTGCTGCGTTTTTCCCCCGAATCCCTGCAACCTTCCCTTGACCAGACGGCCAGGTATTTCGGCGGCGCCCGGTATAAACCCTCCGGCGGGGTCCGGGCCCGCATCGAACAGGGCCTGGCCCAGTCCCGGGACCTGGTCGCGCCCCGGGCCGCCGTCCGCCTGGTCCCGGCCCAGGGACTGGACGAAACAGGCGGCTTGCGCTTGGCCGGCGAGCGGGTGTTTCCGCTTTCCTTCCCGGAAGGCGAGCCGTTGCCCCTGGGTTTGGCCGTTGTCCTCGCCACCCTGGGCGGGGACCTGGAAACCTTCTGCCGGGAACTGGCCCACCGAAATAAAATCTTCGAGTCCACCCTGCACGACGCCGCGGCCGCCGCCTTTCTGGATTCCCTGGCCGAGGCCTGCCTCGGGCAGGTGGATATCCTGGCCGGTCGGCGCGGCCTTTTTCCCGGCCGCCGGCTTTCCCCCGGCTGCGACGGCTTTCCCCTGGAACGGCAGGCCGACCTGTTCGACCTGGTGGGGCCTCAACCGCTGGGCGTGGTCTTGAACGAGTCCTTCGTCATGCTGCCGGTCAAATCGATTTCGTGGTTGAATATTCTCGCCGACGTCCCGGGCGGGTCCCGGTGCGGAAAAAAATGTTCCCGCTGCGCCCTGAAAAACTGCCAGTTCCGGCAAGGCCCGAATGCCGGGGACGACCTGAAGGAGGTTGGTTGATGGCCAAGCAACTACTATTGGACGCGACCAGGGGTCTCGTGACGCCGCGCGCCCCCTGGACTCCCTACGCCGGAGTCAACTGCGCCTTCCTGATCGGCGAAAAGGCCGACCGATACCTTAGGGACCCTGGGCTCCTGGCCCGGGGCGTGACCGCGGCCGCCCGGGAATACCAGGCCGACGGCATTCCGCTGCTGTTCGACCTTTCGGTGGAAGCCGAATCCCTGGGCTGCGAGGTGGAATATTGGGAAGATAACGTGCCTTCCGTGCGTTCCCATCCCTTGGAAAAACTGGCGCCCGAGGAAGCGGGCCTGGCCCTGCCCCTAAAAAGCCAAGGCCGCTGGCCGGTGATCCTCGAGGCCGCCCGCCTAGCCAAGCCCCGGCTGGAAGAACTGGACTGCGCCATGATGGGGCTCGTGACCGGCCCCTTGACCCTGGCTTCCCATCTGGCCGGGGTCCGGATTTTCACCGCGGTCAGAAAAAACAAGGAATTCGCCCACCAGGTGTTGCGTTTCGCCGCCGAGGTCTGCCGGACGGCGGCCGGTTTTTACGTGGACATGGGTTGCGACCTGATCGCGGTGGTCGACCCGGTGGCCTCCCAGATTCGGCCCGAGACGTTCCGGGAATTCGTGACGCCGTACTGCCGGGACGCCTTCAACGTCATTAACGAGGCCGGCCGGGCGTCCAGTTTCTTCATCTGCGGGGACTGCACCAAGGTCCTGGATGAAGTTTTCCGGACCGAGGCCCAGGCCGCGGCCGTGGACGAGCAGCTCAACTTGAACTTCGTGCGCGACCTGGCCTTGAAACACGGCAAGGGCTTCGCCGGCGCCCTCAAGCTCACCCTGGCCCTCTCCCTGGGCCTTCTTTCCCCTAGGGAAGACGCCTTGATCTGCCTGGCGGCGGGCGGCAATCGCGGTTTCACCCTGGCGCCCGGCTGCGACATCCCCTTCGACACTCCCGCCGAGCGCTTGAGGGAAGTCCTGGCGGCCCGGACTTATTTCGACGAAAATTACCCTCGCTACCCGGAATCGTGGTAGGAAGGACCCAGGCGGGAGGAAGCGAATGTCGGTTAAAATCCGGATAGACGTCCTGACCCTGGACAGCGTTCAGTGCGCGGCCTGCACTTACATGATGGAATCGCTGGCCGCCCTGCCGCCGGACGTCCAGGACCTGATCGAATACCGCGAATGGTCGGTCAAGACCAAGACCGGGGTGGCCAGGTTCATGGAACTAAAGGGCAAGGTCCTGCCCACCATCTGCATCGAAAACGACCTGGTCTTTCAAAGCGTCATTCCCGTGTACGAGGAATTGATCGACGAGTTGGCCGCCCGGGCGCCTTCGCCCGAGGCGCGGGAACGGCTGGCGGCGCTGCGGGAAGCCGGGTTCGATTTCGACAACATCAAGGCGAACCTGGACAAGGCCGGGGCCGGCAGGCATACCCGGTCGGGTTCCTGAACCGGCGCCGCCCCGGGACGGAAAAAAAATGGGAAAGCACACCCAAGTTATTCTACTGACCGGCTTTCTGGGCTGCGGCAAGACCACGCTGCTCAACCGGATCGTTTCGTCCTGGGGTTCCCGGGCGCGCTTGATGGTGCTGATGAACGAATTCGGGGAAATCGGGATCGACGGCCGGCTGCTCCAGTCGGACGACCTGGACGTCCTGGAGATCAACAAGGGCTCCATCTTCTGCGCCTGCGTCAAGACCGATTTCATCAAGGGCCTGATGGAAATAGACCGGACCCGCCAACCCGACCTTTTGATCATCGAGGCCACCGGCGCGGCCGACCCGGCGGACCTGGCAAAAAGCCTGGGACTGTCCATTTTTCGGGGCCGCTTCATCCTGACGGACCAGGTCTGCATCCTGGACGCCCTCAATTTCATCGATTCCCACCACACCTTCGTTTCCGTGGAAAAACAGCTCAAGACCGCCTCGGTCTTCCTGATCAACAAGACCGACCTGGCCTCCCCGGAAATGATATCCGCGGTCCGGGACCTGGCCATGACCATTCGTCCGGGAGCGCGGTTTATTGAAACGTCCTTTGCCGCCGCGGCCCTGGAAGACATCTGCTCCCTCGTGGTCCCGGGCGACGCCGCGGCCCCGGAGGCCGCCGACCCGGCCCCCCCGTCCCCGGCGGACCTGGAACGGGCCATGAGCGCGGCCCTGGCTGGAGACTTTTTAAACCTGAGCCCTCCGGACCGGTTGTTATCGGCCGTTTACGCCTGGACCGGGGACGGGCCGGACGACTTTCGCCGCGTGGTCGCGGGCCTGCCCGCGAAACTGGTCAGGGGCAAGGGCTTTTTGGCTTTCCGGGACGGCTTGCACCTGTTCAATTTCACCCTCGGCCATGGCGAACTGACCCGGGTCGACCCGCCGCGGCCCCTGGACGGCCTGGTCGGTCGCCTGGTTTTTATCGGCCCGCCCGAGGCCATGGAACTCCTGGAAGCCTATTCCCGGACGGGGACCAAGCTCGCCCGGGCCGTCGCTTTTCCGCCGGTCGGCGTTGTCGCCACGCCGGCGTGAAAATTCCCCTTCGGGCCCGGAGGGGTATTTTTTCGGCGCGGGGTCAAAGCCTCGCGCCATGTTTTTGGAGTTACGGATGACCATCCAAACCATTGTTTGGGGAGCCCCTTCCTTCTGGATCGAACGACTCCCTGTTCTGATCGGCCTGGAAAGGGGCTTTTTCGCCAAACGCGACGTTCTTCCCAAGCTGGAAATTTTCCACGGCGGCCCGGAACTGCTCCGGGCCGTGGAGGAGGGGCGGGTCCCGGTTGGGGAAATCGGGTTGCCGCCTTTTATCCGGGCGTTCGGGCAGGGGCAGAAAATACGCTTGATCGGCGGGACCTTTATCCAGAAACTGGACCATTTCCTGGCCGCGCGGCCGGAAATCGGGTCCCTGGCGGAACTGCGGGGCCGCAAGGTCGGCATATTGTCCAAGGGTAGCTGCGACCAGTTTTTTCTGCGCCGCCTGCTTTCGTCCGCGGGCCTGGAACCGGACCGGGACGTCGAGACAGTCCCCTTGGGACGAGATTACGGACGCATGGAAAATTTTTCGTCCGGCCGGATCGACGCGTCCTTTGTCGTGGAGCCCTATCTCAGCCAGGCCGAGGACCAGGGGCTGGTCCGGGTCCTGGCCCGGGTGGGGGATTACTTTCCGCGTTACCAGTGGGGCGGCGTTTTCGCGGCCGCGGCCCTGGTGGAGGAATACCCCGACCTCCTGGCCGCCCTCATGGACGGGTACCGGGAAGCAACGGCCTTCATGATCGACCGGCCCCGGGACTGCCTGGCCCTGGGCGCCCGGGAATTCAAGGTCTCGGAAAAGGTTTTCGAGCGGGCCCTGTCGCGGCACCTGCCCAACGCCGACCGGACCGGCCGGCTGGATTTCGAGGGGCTGCAAAACTGCCTGTGCATTCAACAGGAACTGGGCGCGGCCTCGGCCGGGCTTTTTCCCGGCGAAATGGCGGCCCAAATGTAGGGGACGGCCTCGAATATTGTCCGAAAGAGGTTATTTTTATTCAACCAGCCCGGCGGCGAGGAGGGCCCCGACGGTCATGAACTCAAAAACCAGAGGAAAAATCAGTCCCGCCTGGCGTCGGGTTTCGCGGTCGCCGTGGTTTGACCTGGCCCAATACCTGGTCCTGGTTTTTCTGGTGATCTGGTTTTTCCAGCGGGGGACCGAGACCCTGGGGTACAACTGGCAGTGGAGCCAAGTCCCGAGGTATATCTATGTCATGACGGACAACGGGTTCACTCCCGGCCCGCTCCTGGACGGCCTGCTGACGACTTTCCAAATATCCGCCTACAGCCTGGGGCTGGCCTTTGTTTTCGGCCTGGGCGCGGCCCTGTTCCGCCTGTCCAATTCCTTCGCGGCCCGGGTCGTGGCCCGGGTCTACCTGGAAAGCATCCGCAACACGCCGCTGCTGATACAGCTATTTTTCATCTATTTCGTGGTGGGGCCGGTCCTGGGCCTCGGCCGCTTTTTTTCGGCGGTGCTGGCCCTGAGCCTGTTCGAGGGGGCGTACGCCTCGGAAATTTTTCGGGCCGGGATCGTCTCCATTCACCGGGGGCAGTGGGAAGCGGCCCACAGCCTGGGGCTGGGGGCGTTCGACACTTACTTCCACGTCATCATGCCCCAGGCGATCCGGCGCATTTTGCCGCCCCTGACCAGCCAGGCGGTTTCGCTGATCAAGGATTCGGCCCTGGTCAGCACCATCGCCATCTACGACCTGACCATGCAGACCAAGGCGGTGATAGCGGAAACGTTTCTCACCTTTGAACTGTGGTTCACCGCGGCGGCCATGTACCTGGCCGTCACCATGACCTTGTCCCTCGTGGTCAACATTATGGAAAAACGACTCAAAACCGCCGGCTAGGCTGTTCGCCCGCGTCCGGCCAGGGAGCTACGACAGGACCATGACCGATCACCCCCGGGACGACGTCATCATCACCGTCGAGGGCGTCAACAAGACCTTCGGCAACGGAGTATGGGCCCTGCGGGATTTTTCCGCCGCGGTCCGGCGGGGGGAAGTGCTGGTGGTCATCGGCCCCTCCGGGTCGGGCAAGTCGACCTTTCTGCGCTGCCTCAACGGCCTGGAAGAGATCGATTCGGGGACCATCGTCGTCGACGGCCTCCCCTTGGACGACGACAAGAAAAACCGGCTGGAAATCCGCAAGGAAGTGGGCATGGTTTTTCAGCTTTTCAACCTCTTCCCCCACCTGACGGTCCTGGAAAACATCAACCTGGCCCAACGGCTCGTCCGAAAAAAAACCAGGGAAGAAGCGACCCGGGCTTCCCGGGAACTGCTCGACAAAGTCAACATCCCGGACAAGGCCGACAGCTATCCCAGTCAATTGTCCGGAGGCCAGCAGCAGCGCGTGGCCATTGCCCGGGCCCTGGCCATGAAGCCCAAGGTCATGCTTTTCGACGAGGCCACCAGCGCCCTGGACCCGGAAATGATCGGGGAGGTCTTGGACGTCATGAAAACCCTGGCCCGGGAAGGCATGACCATGATATGTGTGACTCATGAAATGGGCTTCGCCAGGGAAGTCGGCGACCGGGTTATTTTCATGGAAGACGGGCGGATCGTGGAAATGGGGCCGGCGGACGGCTTCTTTTCCAACCCCGGGCAAGAAAGAACCAAACTGTTTTTGAGCCAGATTCTGTAGCGCGTCGGCCCGGGTCGAGGAATCGGCCCGGTTTTTCCCGGTAAGACGACGGGGCGGGACTCCGTCCCTTAAAAAAAAGGAGGACATGATGAACAGGCGTTTCTGGTTTTTCCTGATCGCGGCGACGGCGGCGGCGATGCTGGCGGCCGGCTTTTCCGGCCCGGCTTTCGCGGGCAAGCTCCAGCAGCAACTGGCGTCGGAAAGCGCCATCGAGCAAATCCTCAAGAACGGCGTGCTCCGGGTCGGCATGGACACCTTTGTTCCCTGGGCCATGAAGAACAAAAAAGGCGAATTCATCGGCTTTGAAATCGACGTGGCCAAAAAGCTGGCCGAGGACATGGGCGTCAAGGTCGAATTCGTCCCCACCAAATGGGACGGCATCATCCCCGCCCTGTTGACCGGAAAATTCGACGTGATCATCGGGGGCATGGGCATTCGGCCCCAGCGCGCCCTCAAGGTCAACTTCACCATTCCCTACGACTATTCCGGCATGGCCATCGTGGCGAACAAAAAATCGGCGGCCGGCTTCAAGTCCATCGAGGACTTCAACAAACCCGACGTCCAGTTGGCGTGCAAGCTGGGCACCACCGCGGTGATGGCGGCCAAGAAATTCATGCCCCTGGCCCAATTGCGCCTCTTCGACGACGAGGCCCAGGCCTACCAGGAACTGCGGAACGGCAACGTCCACGCCGTGGTCGGGTCCGCTCCCCGCCCGGCCTACGAGGCCATCGCCTACCCCGACTCGCTCTTTCTGCCCATCGAGGGGACCTTCACCAAGGAACCAATCGGCTTCGCCGTGCGCAAGGGCGATCCCGACACCCTGGCCTTTTTCAACACCTGGATCAACAACGCCCACCTGGAAGGGTGGCTCCAGGAACGGCACAATTACTGGTTCGAGACCAGGGACTGGGCCCCGGAAGTTGAATAATGACCGTTGACGGCCGACCCGGGGTGCCCGCGCGGCTCCCCGGCCCCCCGGCCGGTCCGCCGCCGCCCGTTCCAAGACCAGGGGCGCCGGCGTCGGCTCCAAGGAGGCCCCCCGGCAAGTGCGGCGCCAAAAAATCGAATTCAAGCTGCTCGACGCGGTCGTGATCCTGCTTTTCGCCGCCCTGGCGGGGTTCGTCGTCTACCGCCTCGCCGTCCAGCTCAATTACCGGTGGAACTGGGGGATCATCCCGCAGTACCTCGTCCGGTACGACCAGGACCGGGGCGGGTGGACGACCAACGTTCTCCTGGAGGGGTTGTTCACTTCCATCCGCCTCTCTTTTTGGGCTTCCATCCTGGCCGCGCTTCTCGGCCTGGTCATGGGCGTGACCCGCACCGCCCGGAAACTGCTGTTCCGCCTTCTGGGCGGGACCTACGTGGAACTCATCCGCAACACCCCGCCCCTGGTGCTGGTCTTCATTTTTTACTTTTTCGTCAGCGACCAGATCATGCCCGTGTTCGGGGTCGAGGAATTCATCCGGTCCCGGTCTCCGGAAACCCAGGAATTTCTGTCCTATTTTTTCGCCACGCCCGACTTGTTCACCGCCTTTATATCCGGCGCGGTCACGGTGGCTTTTTTTCAGGGGGCGTACATGACCGAGATCGTCAGGGCCGGCCTGGAGTCCCTGGAAAAAGGCCAGTGGGAAGCCTCGTACGCCCTGGGGTTGTCCTGGCGGCAGCAGATGCAGTACGTCATTTTTCCCCAGGCCTTCAAACGGGTCCTCCCGCCCCTGGCCAACGAATTCATCAACACCATCAAATATTCGGCCATTGTTTCGGTCATCTCGATTCAGGAACTGACCTTCCAGGGCTTTCAGGTCATGGCCGCCACCCAGGTGACCATCGAGGTCTGGCTGACCATAACCGTCATGTACCTGGCCCTCTGCCTGTCCCTGTCCCTGCTGGTCCAGGCCCTGGAAAAGCGCCTGGCCCGAAACGACGCCCGATAATCCGGCCCGCGGGTAAAAACGCATGGAAACGCTGATAAAAGTCAAGGGCCTGCTCGACGTGGAGCGACAGTCCCTGGTCCCCGACGCCTTCGTCCTGGTGAAAAACGACCGCATTGTCGCCGCGGGCCCCCAAGTGGCCGCGCCGGAGGGTTTTCCGGCCGAGCGGACCCTGGACCACGCGGACGGCTACCTCCTGCCCGGCCTGATCAACTGCCACGCCCACCTCTGCCTGGCTTCCGGGGGAAAGCCGTTTCTTCACCCCCAGTCCGACCGGACGGCCTTGTTGCGCGCGTCCATGAACATGCAAACCGAGCTCCGGAGCGGCGTCACCACCGTGCGCGACTGCGGCGACCAAAACGGAGTGCTCTTCAGCCTGCGCGAGGCCATGGCGGAAGGCTTTCTCCCTCCCGGCCCCCGGCTTTTTCTCTGCGGCCCGCCCCTGACCATGACCGGCGGGCACGCGGCTTTCCTGGGCGGGGTCGCCGACGGGCCGGACCAACTGGCCCGGGCCGCGCGGGCGAGGATCAAGGCCGGGGCGGATTTCATCAAGGTTATCGCCACCGGCGGCGGGACCCCCGGGACCTTCCCCGGCCTGGCCTCCTATTCGGAAGCGGAAATCGGGTCCGTCGTGGAGACGGCCCACCGCCTGGGAAAAAAGGTCGCCGCGCACTGCCGGGGCGTTCCCGGCATCGCCAACGCCCTGGCCGCCAAGGTCGACTGGCTCGAACATTCCTGCTTCGAACTCCCCGACGGCCGGCTGAAATTCAACCGGCCCCTGGCCGAGAAGATGGCCGCCGCCGGCGCGATCGTCACTCCGACCATCCAACTGTTCCGCGACGGCTGGTCGAACCTGAAGCGAAGGAAGGAGCAGGGCGTCTTGACTTCCGCCGAGGAGGCCGACCTGTTCCTGTACCCGGATGTGCTCGCCGAAAAATTCAAGGCCCTCCAGGCCTTCCGGGAACTGGGGGTCGCCTGCGTCGCCGGGAACGACGCCGGGCTGCCCCGGACCGGGTTCGGGTTGTTTTGGAAGGAAATCGAGGCCCTGGTCGAGGGCGGCTTGACCGCCTTCCAGGCCCTGGCCGCCGCGACCGTCGTCCCGGCCCGGGCCCTGGGCCGCGGCGACGAGTTGGGGGCGATCCGGCCCGGATTCAAGGCCGACCTGCTCGTGGTGGACGGCAACCCCCTTGACGATATCGCGGCCCTGGCCCGGGTCCGGCTGGTGGTCCGGGACGGCCGCCCGGTTTCCTAAACGGCCAAAAAAAATGAACTACCCCGCGCCGGCCGCGAGGCGTCAATTGGAAAAAAACAAGAGTGAATATGTTGCCTTTATTATTTAATTTTTATTTAATTTTTTTAAAAAATAGCGCTCTTCGAAATCTTCGATCATGAGAATGCGCCATTAGTGGCGGCCGATGGATTTCCTCGAGGTGGAAAACCAGGGCCGGGCCGGAGCGTTGGGCTTGTAATTTCTGAATTACCCTTGTATATTTTATAGACGGCTTAACGGGCAAGAATAACCATTTTTCGTACGACAGCTTCTTGATGAACATCTCCGCCGCGGGGGCTCATGGCGGCGAGAGCCCGGCTTATCGACATATTGCGGCTGAAATCCTCAAAAGAAGTCCCCCTCGGAATACTATCGGGCCGTCCCGCGAAGCTCGGGGAGCGTTCCCTTGAAATGGTTTAATTGTCAAGATGTTGTAAAATTGATGATTGTTTGTCGTCCCGGACTGATCAAAAAAGGTTTTATTCCAAACCCGGCGGTGACGTGAACCAGTGTGTATAAATGCAGCCAACGAAATAACCGCCAGTCATTCCACTGATGACCTGCTTGGTATCGTCCGCGGGACGAGCGACGCCCTGGCCGGTTGTGGCTCATTAGCGGAAGCCCTTTCCCTAGGCCTTTCCCAAATACAGAAAACGAACGACTGGGGGACCGTCGGCATCGCGACGATCGAGAACCAGGTCGGTTCATCGTTTTCCGTCGAGTTCGGTAAACGCTTGCTCCTGGCGCCGGAGCGATTTCCTGAACCGCCGGCCGGAAGTAGCGCGGCCGGCGGGGCTTTTACTCTAATTCATGAACAGTCGTTGGCCGCGCTGGAGCGGTTTGACGCCGCTAGCGCCTTTGGCGCGCAAGGCGTTGTTCCCCTGATGATCGACCGAAAAATTGGAGGCGTCGTCCATGTCGGTTCAAAATGGTCGGACCCGATACCCACACCAATTCAGGATGCGGTAACGCTCATAGCGCGTGAACTGGCCCGCGTCCTGGCTGAATTAAACATCTCCGCGGCCGCCTGGCCGCACGCGGGGAAGATCGAGCCCGCCTTTGAGAGTATGGTGGGTCTTTTGGGCGATATTCAGGAAGCGGTCGTGGCTTTCGATCTGGAAGGCGTCGTCGCCTTTTGGAGCCATGGCGCGGAAAAATTATATGGATACACGATGGTCGAAGCCCTGGGGCGGTCCGTGTTCGATCTCCTTGCGGCGCCCGGGACCGCCGGCGAGGAAAAACGTCGACTCGAACAAGCCGTTCGACGCGGGTCGTGGTCGGGCCAGTGCCTCCGGCGGCGCAAGGATGGCGCCTCTTTCTGGGGGGATAGGTTCATTTTCCTGGTCCGGGGCCTAAACGACCGACCGGTCGGCTTCATCGGCCTCGACCGGGATATCACCCGGCGGAAAAATTTGGAAAAGGAATTGTTTGAAGCGAGGGAAACGCTACGCCTGCTGGTGGATACCAATCCGGCTTCATTGATTTTAATTGATCCCGAGGGGCGAATCGTCACGGCCAATCAAAAACTGGCCGACAGATTTAAGCGGCCGCTCCAGGACATTATCGGCGGCAACGTCTATGATTTAGTTCCACCTGAATTGATTCCAATGAGACGAAAATGGGTTGAAACGGTTCTTGAAATCAAGCGGGGCGTGGTGTTTGAGGACGAAAGGGACGGCCTCGCCCTCGAGCACCATCTCAACCCGGTCCTGGACGAGGCGGGGCGCGTGGTTTATTTGGCCATTTCCGCGTTCGACTTAACCGAGAGGCGCGGGCGGGAGTTCTTGATTCGCCAAATGAACGAAAAACTCGACAAATCCCAAAAATTTGAAGCATTGGGTTCCTTGGCCGGCGCCATTGTCCATGACTTCAACAATATTTTATGGGGCATCATCGGTTTTGCCGAAATGACGCTCAAGGAGGCGCCGGCCGGTGGTTCGGTCCACGAAAACCTGCGCGGCATTTTGAAGGCCGCCAAAAGGGCCAAGGACCTGGTTGAACAAATCCTGGTTTACAGCCGGCGGGAGGGCGCGGACCAAACCAAGGTGTCGCTGAATGATGTGATCGCCGAATCAATTGAATTCATGGAAAAAACATTTCCCAGGTCCTTAAAAATCCAATCACGTCCACCCGAGGAGCCATGCATCATCTTGGGCAATTCGACTCAACTCCATCAGGTCGTATTCAATATCTGCAATAATTCCAGGCAGGCTTTTCAAGACGATTGCGGTTGCATCGACATCGCCTTGACTCAAGCCTGCCCGTGGCCCGGCGGCCCTGACCTGGACGAAAGAGTGAAGACCGGGGGGTATGCGCGGTTGTCCCTATCCGATGACGGAAGCGGGATCGATGAGAAGGTTGTGAATCGTATTTTTGAACCTTTTTATTCCACCAAGCCGCCTGGTGAAGGAAGCGGACTGGGATTGGCGGTCGTTCAACGGATCGTAAAGGACCACCACGGGTTCATCGAGGTGAAAAGCCGGCCCGGGCGGGGAACGGCTTTCGTTGTTTACCTACCGCTTTGCGATGGTTCGGTCGAAGAGGCCGATAACGAAGCACGGACCCTTTCCGGGGGACGCGAGTGCATTCTTTTTGTGGATGACGAAAGACTTTTAATCGAAATGTTTTCCCGTTATCTCGGCAAGCTGGGCTACGACGTCGTCGCCCGTTCCGACCCTCTTGAGGCATATATCGATTTTGAAAACGACCCGGATGGGTTTGATCTGGTGATACTCGACTATATCATGCCGGTCATGAACGGCTTGGAACTGGCTCGAAAAATCAAAACCCTTCGTCCGAAAATTCCCGTCATTTTGTTAACGGGCAACGCCTTGGACCTGCCTCCGCCGCCGCCGCGCGAGGAGGCGCCGGTCAACTATATACTGGCGAAGCCCATATCAAATCAGGAAATCGCGTCCATCATCCGGCGTACTCTGGACGAGAGCCATGTAATAAAAAATGAATTCGTTTATTTTTCCTAACCTGATACAAAATCAGGGACCCAAGGTCCTGGTGATCGAGGACGATCCCTCCGCGGCGGAGATGTTGATCAAATTGATCGGCGAGTTGGGTTACCAAGTTCGGCACGCGCCGACTATAGGTCAGGGGCTCGAAGCCGCGCAAGCCGATTCCTATTATGTTATCTTGCTCGACATCAAACTTCCCGACGGCATCGGCCTCGATTATCTACCGCAACTAATCAAGATGCCCGGCGCCCCGGTGGTGATAATCATGACCGCCTACGGCGACCCGGACGGCGCCGAACTGGCCATCCGCAACGGGGCCTGGGATTACCTGACCAAGCCGGTCTCCCTGGAAAAGCTGACCCTGAACTTGAAACGGGCGGTCGAGTATCAAGTAGCCAGGGTCGCTTTCAGCCTTCAAACCAGGTTGAAGCGCGACGCCATTGTCGGTTCCAGTCCGGGCTTGATGAAGACCCTCGAACATGTGTCCCAGGCCGCCGGCGGCGACGCCAATGTCTTGATCTACGGGGAAACCGGGTCCGGCAAGGAACTTGTCGCCCGCGCCATCCACGACAACAGCGTGCGCGGCCTCAGGCGGTTCGTGGTCGTGGATTGCGCGGCCTTGCCCGAGCCGCTGGTGGAAAGCCTCTTGTTCGGCCACGAAAAGGGAGCCTATACCGGCGCCGACAAAAAGAGCGAGGGCTTGATCAAGCAGGCCGACGGCGGCACGTTGTTTCTATACGAAATCGGTGAACTTTCGCTATCACTTCAGAAAAGCTTTCTCCGGGTCCTTCAGGAACGAAAATACCGCCCGGTGGGTTCCGGTGACTATAACCCCAGTAATTTCAGACTGATCGCGGCGACCAATAGAAACCTGGAAGAACTTGTGGATAAGCAAGCTTTCCGTGACGATTTGCTTTTCCGCTTGCGCAGCCTGGTCATCCAGGTTCCCCCCCTCAGGGACCGCCTGGCGGATATCGAACCCCTGGCGTCGAACTATCTGAAAAAGTTTTGCGGGTTGACCAATCTTCCGCCTAAACAGTTTTCCGCCGAATTCCTCAAGGCTCTCAATCTGTACCACTGGCCGGGCAATGTGCGGGAATTATTCAGCGCCCTGGAATCATCCTTTTCCTCGGCCCAAAATGAACCGGTGCTCATGCCTTTCCATCTGCCGGTGAGCATCAGGGCTCAAATAATCCGACATCAAGAATTCCAGGAAACTGAAAAAGAAAAACCGTTAAATTATTTGGTTGAAGCTTCCCACGAGCTGTTGGCCGAAACTGATCGGCTGCCTTCTTTCCAGGAATTCAGACAGGCCATGGAAAAAAGTTATCTGAAACGACTGATGGACCTAACCGGGGGCAATCGCACCCAGGCCTGTCAGACTTCGGGACTTTCCCGAACGCGCCTGTTCGAGCTGCTCAAGAAACACGAAATCAATTAGGGTCATGCCATTTTGGGACTGTCATTAAACTTGTAGCCAAGATGAACTCTTAAGGAAATGCGCCTTAAGGCGCCCGAAAAAGTGGCGGGATAGAAATTCCCCGGCCCTGGTCCTCGGGCTGAATCTTAAGGATCAGAGAGCATTTTTCCGCTGCAAAAGGTCGGGGAGTTCACATTGTCCATTGGTCGCCGGAAGCGCCAGGGCTGTTTTCGGGCGGGCATGGACGCCGGCTCCGGCGCGCCCCTGACCCTGGGACGGGAAGGAGCCCCTCGAAGCCCCACTCAAGGCTGGTTCCCAAGCTCTAGCTTGGGAACCTCGGCCAGGGAAGCTCCAGCTTCCTCACTTTAGAGATGTAGCGCCCCGCCCCTGCCCATGATCACCGGCCCGGGGCTTGACCTTGCCCGGAGAGCCTTCAGACATGGGCTCAACGAGACGGATCAAATTTAAAACCGACTAATATCAATGCCTTCACCGCCGCGATACGACAACGGAATGGAAACGCCGCATTGATTCCCCGTGGTTGCTTTTCGGATAAAGTGGGGAAGATAGAGCTTCCCCTTCCGGGGTTCCCAAGCTAGAGCTTGGGAACCAGCGGAACCCCTGCCGCGTGGGGGGACGGAGCAGCTCCTCCCGCGCGGCGCCGGTGACGTCTTCCCGATTACGGGAATAAAGATTGGGGGGGCTTGGTTCACCCGGGCCGACGGGGCCGGCCAAGATGTTGGACTGAACGGCTAGCGCCGTAGTTTTTGCCTTGCCGAAGGCCGTACCGTAGCATACGGCCTTTTTTTATTATTAATAATTATTTGAGTGTCCGGCCTTCAATGTCCGATCCTTTAATTGGAGCCGCCTTATCCCTTGGCGGCGCGTAACCCCAATTTAGGAGGATCACCATGACCCACTTACGTCAAAGAATGATTGAGGACATGAAG
>JAZDGM010000035.1:0-5449 GCA_043806915.1 Pseudomonadota bacterium
GGGGCGCCGGCTCCGGCGCGCCCCTGACCCTGGGACGGGAAGGAGTCTCTCGAAGCCCAACGCCAGGCGCGCGGGGGGCGGAGCAGCCCCGCCGCAAGGCGCCGGCCAACGTCTCCAATTTACCGTGGTCGGGCCCGCAAAATAGTAAAAGATGGTGCGTGTTGCGCACCCTACAAACTTTGGTTACGGTTGCGCTTGCCCCCGGCCCGGAGTCCGCGGGCGGGGGGCGCGACCCCGGGTCGTGGGGCCGTTATTAAGCCGGCCAAGGTCGAGGGGATGGTAAGCGCTCGGCGGCGGGGAATGATCGAGTCGGGTTTAGCCGCCCTCCGATCAAAACCGCGGTCTGGAAAAAAAAAGGAAGGCTGACGCCTTCCTTGATGGGGGGACCGGTCGCGGGATGGAAGAACCGTTCAGTCGTCCAGGACGAAGATTACTTCCATGCGCACCCGGTATTCGGTGATTTCATTCTTCTCCACGGAGACGCGCTGCTCGATGATCCTCATTCCGGTGATGCCCCGCAGGTTCTTGCAGGCCCGGGAAAACCCTTTTTTAATGGCGTCGTCAAAGCTCTTGGGCGAAGCGGATATTATTTCCGTGACCCGGGCGACTCGTCCGTCGATCATGTTGAGCCTCCTATGTTTTTGGGGTGCAGGCCGAGTTTAAAACCGATTCCGTCGCGCGGATTTGCTGTTCCGTATTCGGCGAACCTATTATAAACCAACCCGTGAGGCTAAGGCAACACTATTCACCTCGAACTGATCCTCGTCGTTTTTTCTCGGTGGATCAGCCCGTTGGCCGCGAACGAATCACGCATCCCCGGTTCCCTGGCCAAGGGCGGGGCGTCTTGATGGTCCCGGAATCACCTAGCCGACGTTACCGGCTTCATCGGCGGCCTTATCGTCCCAGTAAAAGGCGAAAGCCTCGTCGTCGCTGATCTGGCGATCCATCACTTCTCCGCATTCGGTGCAGATCAGGGTCCGGTCATCGATCCCGGCCAGTCTTTCTTCCTCGAGGTCGCAGGCGCGACATTTATAATCGTAGAGAGGCATTTTCCGTCTCCTTTCATTTCGTAGTCGACTTTTTACTAAGCAATAGTTGGGCCAAAAAATAAGGAGGAAACGGGTTTGCCCACTTTTACCTTTGATGCGGGGCTTTCAGGGGGGCTGGAACTCGTTTTTTTGTTTTTATGGGACAAAATCGGTGGTTAGCTATCTTGATCGTGTATTTGTGAAATCGAGTTCAAGCCGGGAGTGGGGGAAAACCTCCCCCCGCCGGAACGGGTAATGAACCGTAACTCCCCATTTATGTTGCGTCCGACCGGACTTGGGGCCCTAAATAGTGATAATCGTTGGGGCCAGGCGAGCCAACTCCGACCGACGGGTCAGGTCGTACGACAGGGGCGTGATGGTAATAAAACCTTGGCTTAGCAAGTAAA
Organism: Pseudomonadota bacterium; assembly: GCA_043806915.1. Lineage (GTDB taxonomy): Bacteria > Desulfobacterota > Desulfarculia > Adiutricales > JAGVGV01 > JAZDGM01. The sequence goes on from JAZDGM010000035.1 coordinate 1,436, forward strand.
AGTCAGTGGATTCGTCGGTGACGTCCGGTTTGATCTCCTTGCCCCGCCAATAATAGACGTTCCCCCGCGGATCGACGCGCCTGGAGAATTCCTCCCCGGACGGGACCAGGCATTGGCCGGCCCACCGGACGCCCTTGATTTTGTCCCTGGTCAAGGCCGGAACGTTTACATTCAGGGCGGTCCCGGGGAGTAGCTCGAGCCCGGGAATGAGGGCCGCGAGGCGACAGGCTGTTTCGGCGGCTAGGGAAAAATCGGGGTTTTTAAAGGAGTCCAGGCTCACGGCCAGGCCGGGAAGGCCCAGGATGGCGGCTTCGGTGGCGGCGGACGCCGTGCCGGAATAAAGAATGTTAACGCCCACGTTGGCGCCTTGGTTGATGCCCGACACGACCAGGTCCGGTTTTTCCTTCATGAGTTCACCCGCGCCCAACCTGACGCAGTCGGCGGGGGCGCCGCTGAGGGCGTAACCGAAGAACCCGCCGTTCCGGTTGATTTTTTTGACCCGTATGGGGTCGGCCAGGGTGATGGAGTGTCCCACGGCGCTCTGCTCGAGCTCCGGGGCCGCGACGAAAACCTGGTGGTCGCGGCTCAAGGCCGTATAGAGGGCGAGGAGCCCCGGGGCGTGAATGCCGTCGTCGTTGGTCAGCAGTATATTCATGGGGTTTTCGGTTTTCCTTTTATTTAGGGAGCGAGCCGGGTTGACGGTTCGCAAAAGCTTGCTTCCCTCCGACAAATATTTTATTATCAGGCTGGTTGTCAAGGAGGGAGTCATGGAGACTATTTTCATCCGAAGATGCGTCAACGGCAAAACCTATGTGGCGGCGGCGAACTCCGACTTTCCCGGACTGAAGGGACGGAAATGTCCTTTCACTGGCGGAGAATTCGAGGAACAGGTTAAAGATGTCGATGAAGACCGGGCCGAAATAATGGGGCTCAATTTCCCGGAAGCGGTCAAGGGCATCAAAAAAGACGGGCTTTTTTTCGGGAAATTCAAGATCAACCTTGGGGCCACGATGATTATCAACTAACGCCTGGCCAGGCGTAAAGCGTTGTATTCAGCCGCCTCGGTTCGATCCTCGATCCCGGGCGGTCCCGCTTTTTTTGACCTTCGTAAATAAGTGGGTCGGCCGGCGCCGCCCCGGCCGGGGTTCCAAGCCGGAACTTGTGAGCCGGCCCAATAATTCATCCAAAAAAATACCGAAAAAAGGGGAAGCCGCCGCGCTGGGGCGTCGGCGCGAGGCGGCGCTCATTCCCCCAGGTAGGCCTTGCGAATATCCTCGTTATCCAGCAGCCGGGCGGCGTCGTCTTGCAGGAGAACGCGTCCCGTTTCCAGCACGTAGCCCCGCGAAGCGGTGTGCAGGGCCAGGTTGGCGTTCTGTTCCACCAGTAGGATGGTGGTCCCGTCCTGTTGGTTGATTTCCTGGATTTTTTTGAAAATCAGCCGCACCAGCATGGGGGCGAGGCCCAGGGACGGCTCGTCCAGCAGCAAGACCTTGGGCCGGGCCATCAAGGCGCGGCCGATGGCCAGCATCTGTTGTTCCCCCCCCGACAGGGTCCCTCCGGCTTGAAGGCGTCGTTCCCCTAGAATGGGAAAAAAATCGAAGACCCCTTCCCTGTCCTTTTTGACCCGCCCATGGTCCTTTCTGAAGTAGGCCCCCAGGTCGAGGTTTTCCTCCACGGTCAGGCGAGGAAAAATCCTCCGGCCCTCGGGGACTTGGCAGAGGCCCAGGGGGGGCAGTTTTTCAAGGGACAGGTCGTTGATGCGTCGACCCTGGTAAAAGACGTCTCCGGCCGCGGCTTTCAACACCTGGCAGATGGTCATCAGGGTGGTGCTTTTTCCGGCGCCGTTCGCCCCGATTATGCAGACTATCTCCCCGGGGAAGACTTTGAGGGACACGTCCCGCAAGGCCTGTATTTTCCCATAACCGGCGGATACGTTTCTAAGTTCCAGAATCGGCTCTTTCAAGGCTAGTCTTTTTCCTCCGAACGGCCGCTTACGCGTTTATTGGGCCAGAGGCCCTGGGGCCGAAAGATCATCATCAGGGCCATGGCCCCGCCAAAGGCCAACATCCGGTACAACTCGAATTCCCGGAAAAGTTCCGGCAGGACGATCAGGGCCAGGGCGCCCAGGATCACTCCCGGGATCGAGCCCATCCCGCCCAGGATGACCATGCTCAGGACCATGGCCGATTCGATGAAGGTGAACGATTCGGGGCTGACGAATTTCATGCGGGCCGCGAAAAAGGCCCCGCCCAGGCCGCCGAAAACCGCGCCCATGGCGTAGGCCAGCAGCTTCAGGCTAAAGGTGTTGACGCCCATGATTTCGGCCGCTGTTTCATCTTCCCGGATCGCTTCCCAGGCTCGGCCGATACGGGAATAGTTCAAGCGGTAAACGGCGATGATCGTGATCGCCGCCAGGCCCAGGACCACGTAATACAGTTGGGGCAGGCGCTTGAGCCAAATATGCTCCAGGGAGAAGCCCTGGGTGAAAACCGGCCAGAGGAAATCCGGCGGCTTGACCCCCAGGACCCCGTTGGGGCCGTTGGTCAGGGACATCCAGTTATTGAGCAGTATCCGGACGATCTCCCCGAAGCCCAGGGTGACGATGGCCAGGTAGTCGCCCCTCATCCGGAGCGTGGGGTAGCCGATGATGCATCCGGCGGCGGCGGCGGCCAGGGCCGCGACGGGTAGGCAGAACCAGAACGATATCCCGAAATTAACGGATAACAGCGCGTAGGTGTAAGCGCCCACTCCGTAAAAGGCGATGTACCCGAGGTCCAGGAGTCCGGCCAGACCGATGACGATGTTGAGCCCCAGTCCCAGGCAGATGTAAATCAGCACGTTTACGGCCACGTCGGCGGCGTAACGATCCGCGAAATGGGGGAAGATCAAGGCGCCGATCGTGAACGCCGCGATCCAGGTCCAGTTCGGGGCCAGGTCGAGCCCTTTTTTAAATCCCCGCGCCATTCCGACGGCGGGTCGCTCGAGAAAACCGAACGCTCCGGCGTGGTGGAGTTGATAGATGATCAAAATGATGGCGGCGGCGGCGACGACTTTTATCCAGACCAGGAAACTGGAATAAAATTCCAGCCCCTCCGGCTTGATCCCCATCAAGGGCCAGAGGATGGCGTAAAACCAGAGGGCGGCGAGGGCGAAGGTCGACCAGGGTCGTTTAAATCCGGGTGTCGTCAACGTTTTCCCCCATGATGCCGGTCGGCCGGAAATAGAGGACGGCGATCAGGATAATAAAGGCGAAGACATCCTTGTATTCGCTGGAAATATACCCGGCGGCGAAGACTTCGATGACGCCGATGACCAGTCCGCCGAGCATGGCGCCGGTAATGTTGCCGATGCCTCCCAGAACGGCGGCGGCGAAGGCCTTGACTCCCGGGACGAACCCCATGTCGTACCTGACCGAGCCGTAATAAAGGCCGACCATTATGCCGGCGGCGGCGGCCAGGGCGGCGCCGACGGCGAAAGTCAGGCTGATGATGCGATTGGAGCTTATGCCGACCAGGCCGGACATGACCTTATCCTGGGCGGTGGCCCTCATGGCCTGGCCGATCCTGGTCCTGAAGACCAGGGCGTTCAGGAAGAAAAGCAACAGGATGGTGACCCCGAAAATGATCAACTGCATGTAGGAAACAACGACCTGGCCGAATTCGAACCGGCCGGCGGTCAGGCCGGCCGGGTAGGCCTTGTCGTAGACCCCCTGGGTCAGCATCAGACCGTTTTGCAGGAAAATGGACATGCCCAGGGCGGAAATGAGAACGCTGAGTCGCGGGGACCCCCGGAGCGGCAGGTAGGCGGCCTTTTCCACGGCCATGGCCAGGATGGCGCAATAACCCATGGACAGGACCAGGGAGCCGGTCAGGCAGAGCCAGGGGTCGTAACCCAGGGCCGTGAGCCAGGAAAGAAGAATGACCCCCATGTATCCGCCGGCGGCGAAAATTTCTCCGTGGGCGAAGTTGATGAGCTGGATTATGCCGTAGACCATGGTGTAACCCAGGGCGACCA
>JAZDGM010000036.1:0-33750 GCA_043806915.1 Pseudomonadota bacterium
TCAGTTCCGCCCGCCCGTCATCCCGCCGGATAAAAAAATCGGTGAATGTTCCTCCGATATCGACGTTGACTTCGAAAGCCATCGCGGCGACCTCCTAAGATATTTAAAAAGCCTTAAACCCGTGCTCTTCGGATGCGTCCCACTAGGTCGTGCAGTTTTTCCGGGTCCGCCTGGCGAGTCAGGGGGCCGATGCTGGTGTAGAAGAACCCGACCCGGTTCTGGGCCCGGTAATATTCCAGGCCTTCCTCGATGATCCCCTGGGCCAGGTCCGGATCGTCCACCGGCAGCCCCAGGCCCACGCCCAGGCCCGCGCCCGAGGATGAAGCGCCCAGGTTCCACAGGTCCCGGGCGCCGGGCGGACGGCCCTCCGCGTCCGGTCCCAGAACGTAGACCTCCATTTCCAAGGCGGTCAGGCGCGCCAGTTCGGTTGGATCGTGGCCCTGGACGTACAGCCCGGGGACCACGCCATAGTGGGAGACGATATTTTTTAGAGTGCTATATATTCTACGGACCTGGGGGGGAATATCCTCGCCGGCCCGCAGGCCTTCCATGAAAATGAACGCGTCCGGCCGCTTGGCGCAGAAGGCCTCGACGGCCCGGGCCAGGGCGCCCTTGATGTAACGCCAGGCCGCTCCTTCGTCCACGTCATCGGGAAAAACGTGACGGCGCAGAGTCAGGGGGCCGGCGACGGCCGCCGCCACGGCCCGTTTCGGCCGGCAAACCTGAATAACCCGGCCGGCCGCCTCCAGGGCATTGGCCAGGCGACGTGTTTTTTCCGGTTCCTCGCAGGGATTTCCGGCTCGCGGCAGAATGACCGGCCGGTCGTTTTCCCAAACCAGTCCGCAGCCGCAGGCTTCGGCCATCAGACTGAAATGGAAGCCGGTCACCAGGCCGTCCAGGTCGAAGAGTTCAGCCGTGCGCAGGAGCGTATTGGCCCAGATCGTCGGGTCGGATGTCAGCGCCTCCACGCTGGACCCGCCCACCCTGGCCATCAGGCCCCGAATCAGGGGCAAGAAGACCGGACGGGTCAGGGGCCGGCGCTTCAAAAAAAGATCGAACAATTCCCGGCCGTTTTCCAAGGTCACACCCCATGCCGCCGTTTGAGGGCGTCGATATCCAGTTCGATTTCGTGGGTGATGGGATGCCCTGGCGGCAGGTATTCGTTTTCGATCATGATCCCGCATTCGGGGCAGTAGAATTCGATCAGACGGCAGAAATCCGGGTCCGGGGAAAAGGCATAGGGCTGGTTTTCCATCACGGGCGGATGGACCTCGGCCAGGGGACGTTCCGCGACCAGGCAGCCCTTTTTGTAGTTCTCCCGGGCGCCCGTGAGTTCATGGCCGCAACGTTGGCACAGCCAGGCCTCCTTTTCCAGGTCGATCTCCAGGTATTCGGCGATCCGAATTTTCATGGCTCAGACCTCCTCGATAAACAGATTGTCGTATTTATCCACGGACAGGCCCCACCCCGAGGGTATGAAGGCCGTGGTGTATTCCGACTCCACCAGGGCCGGGCCGGTCAGTCGGTGACCCCGGCCGAGTCCGGCGCGGTCGTACACCGGCAGGTTCACGGCCGGGCGGCCGGGCTCGAGATAGACCGGCCGGGAATTTTTCAGGGCAGCCTCGACCGGGGCGGTCGCGGGCGGGACTTCCGGGGTCGGAAAATGGGGAACCGGCGCCCAGGCCCTCAGCCCGAGGCTGGTCAGGACCGGTGTTTCGTCCCCGCCGAGCAAAGCTCGGGCTTGCGCGGCCAGGCCGTTCAGATCGTCGAGGCCGTTTTCCGGCAGGGCCAGGCGCGTCTCCTGGTCCCCGGCGGAAATGAAGACCTCATATTCAAATGACACCTGGGACCCAGGGAAGCCCTCGCCGCGCATGTCGCGCTCGGCCAGGGCCTTTAAACACACGGACGCGGCGTCCACTTTTTCCCGGCCGGTCCGGCCGTCCAGGGGCAGGTCCACCCGGCGGTAATAGAGGTGGCCCACATCCATGCCCGAAGACGAGTACGCCGAAAACACGGACGAAAAAGGCGTGACCACGATCTTTTTCAAGCCCGCCTCCCGGGCTAGGTCGGCGGAATGGCCTGGTCCGGCGCCGCCGTACACCAGCAGCCAGGGATCGGACTCGGGAAAGACTTCCCGCTTTAGTCGGCCCAGTTCCCGGCCCATGGTCTGGTCAATGGTTCGCCGGATGCCCAAGGCCGCTTCCTCCACGGAGACGTCCAAGGGGCCGGCGATCTTGTTCGCGATAGCCTGGCGGGCCTTGTCCCGGTTGAGACGCATTCCGCCGCCTAAAAAGACTTCCGGATTTATCAGCCCCAGGACCAAATCCGCGTCCGTGACCGTGGGTTCCAGGCCGCCCAGATCGAAACAGGCCGGACCGGGCAGGGACCCGGCGGATTGCGGACCCACCCGGAGTTCTCCGTCCTCGAGCCAGGCGATGGACCCGCCGCCCGCGCCGATGGCCCGGATGCCGTGCATGGGCAGGTTGACGGCCAGGCCTTCGACGTCGGTCTCCAGGTTCCGGCTGACTTGACCTTGCTTGACAAAGCCCATGTCAAAGGAGGTGCCGCCCATGTCGCCGGAAAGAAGGTCAGGGTCGCCGTACAGCCGGCCGACCAGGCCGGCCCCGGCCAAGCCGGCCGCGGGCCCGGAGTTGTAGGTGTTGATGGCGCGGGTCTTGGCCGCCCGGGCCACGGCCCCGTTGTTGTGACCGATGAACAGGATGCCGTGATACTGCCGCCGCCGGAGTTCCTCCTCGGCCTTGTACAGCAGCCTCGTCAGCTTGTCGTGGATGTAGGCGCTGATGACCGCGGTGTTGATCCTAGCGGCCAGGCCCGAACGGAAAGTGATGTCCGAGGCCAGGAAGACCGAGGCCGAGCCCAGGTAGTCCTTGGGATATTCCTTTTTGACCGCCTGCCTGACCAGTCTTTCGTTGCCCGGATTGAACTCGCCATGGCGAAAGGCCGCGACCAGGCTCCTGGCGCCGCGATCGATCAGTTCCTGGGCCGCGGCCATGATGTCTTTTTCATCGGGAACCAACACCACGCGGCCGGCCGGGTCGGTTTCCTCCTCGATTCCCAGGACCAGTTCGGGTTCGATCAAGGGCCGGCCCCCGGCCCCGCGCCGGGTGGGCGCCAAATCCTCGGACCCCTTGGTAACCAAGAGACCCACCTTGGCGCCATTCCGCTGGATGATGGTGTTGGTGCCGATGGTGTTGGAAAACCGGATAATCTCGGTTTCGAACAGAAGGTTTTCCAGTGACAGGCCCAACCGCGCCGCCCCGGCTTCGAGGCAGGCCATGAAACAGACCGTCAGGTCGTGGGCCGTGGTCGGGGTTTTGACCATGGCCACCCGCCCGTTGTGGAAAAAAAAAGCCGTCCGTGAAAGTGCCCCCCGTATCGATGTCAATCGCGCCGCCCATAACGTCAGCCTCCTTAAACCGGTCTCCGCCTCACCGGGCCGGCTCCGACATTCCCAGAACTCCGCCGAGTATGAAACTCCAGATTTCCCGGCGGATTTCTTCCGCCGATAACGATCCGCCCGGCCTGAACCAGCGAAGTTGCCAATTGATACAGGCCAGGATGTTGAAAGCTATAATTTTAAGGTCGCGGTCCCCGATCAGGCCCGCCTCTTGAACTCGTTTCAACTGGTCCACATAAAGGGCCAGTATCTCCACTTGGATGCCCCGGCTGAGCCGATTGCTTTCCGGCGAGAAGTGTTCGGCGTCGAGCAAAAATATTTTGGCGCCGTTCCGGTTTTCCTCGGACAGGGCCAGATGCGCGTCCACCATTTTTTTGAGCCCGGCCAGGGGTTCGTCAGGTTCTTGATGCGCCAGCCGGAGTCCATCCACGAGCTTTTGGGACAGGTGTTGGAGTATGGCCGCCAACAGCCCGTCCTTGCTGCCGAAGTAATGGTAAATATTGGATATGCTGGTTCCATGGGCCGCGGCGATGTCCCTAATGGACGTGCCGGAATAACCCTTGGCGGCAATCAGTTCGATTCCGACCTCCATCAGCTTTTGCTTTTGATCGTGTTGCTCCATCGTCTCTTTCCCAAAATATGTCGTTCTCCCCTCCCCCGGAAGCCGGAGTCGCGGTCCGCCGCGGGCCGTCCGGTCATCCCGGGGTAAGGAATGATCCTTGAGCCGCCGGGCGGAGGGCCTGCTTGCGGCGTTGTATCGAACGTTCTATATAGTGTGGTCTCTATGTATCAATCGTTTGATACATTGTCAAGACTTTTTCATTAAAAGGGGTTTTGGCTGCCGGGGGAACTGATTGAACATGCCGGCGAGCGCATTCCCCGCGGCTTGTCAGCGGCCGGTTGAAAATGTAAGGAAAATGGCCAAATGAACATGAGTAAGGCTGGTTCCCAAGCTCTAGCTTGGGAACCAGCGGTAATCACGAAAATATCAGTCAGCCAAGCCCTAACTTGGGAACCATCCATGGGCTGGCAGTCACTGGAAGGGAAGCTCCAGCTTCCTTATTTCAAGATGATCGCATGAAAAATTTAATGTTTCGTGGCGTCGGCCGGGGGGAGCGGAGGGACGGTTGTCGCGATTAGATCAGGCCGCGGATGACGGCCAGGGTCCGTTCCTTGCACTCCGGGCAGATGGTGTGGGTGAAATGGGCCTCGGTCCGGCTGGCGATATATTCCTCGACGGGCCACCAGTCTCCCTGCTCGTCTCGAATTTTCTTGCATTCCGCGCAGATGGGGAGCAGGCCCCGAAGCACCTTGATCTCCTCGCGCAACCGTTTTTGTTCCTCCAGGGCGGCGGTCAGTTCCATGATCAATTTTTCCCGTTCCTTTTCGTAAAATTTTCGTTGGCTGATGTCCCTGGCGACGCCGACGGCCTTGATTTTGCCGCCCGGCTCCTTGACCAGCCGGGCCATGATTTCCACCCAGACCGTGCCGCCGTTTTTATGATACATCTCCACCTCGATGGCCCGTTTCACATCGGCGTTGGTTTCATGTTCCCGCAGCGATTCCAGGATGACGGACACGGTTTTGTTGTACGATTCCGCGGTGAGATGCTCCCTCAGGGGCCGGCCCATGACTTCCTCGACGGTGAAACCGCGGATGGTTTCCACGGAGGGACTGATATAGGTGTATTTCATGGTTTCCATGTCGAGCACCCAAATGACGTCCACCAAACCCTTGGCGATAAAACCCAGTTTGCGTTCTCGTTCCCGGAATTTTTCCTCGATGGTTTTCTGCATGGCTCTCTCCCCCACGCCCGCCCCGGGTAAGGTCGCCGACGGCCGCTCCGGGTCTAGCGAACGGGCCGAACAAGATTCTCCTCATAATTTACAACCGAAACCGCTAAAGTGCAAAACCAAGGGTGGGTCGCGCCCGGGACCGGCGACGGACCCGGCGGAAAAAAAATGGCGCTGTCAAAAAAATGACGAAAGACTGGGCGGTTGTTGACAACCCGCCCCAAACGCCTCAAGCCACCCGGGCGGCCTCGTTCGACCCCAGAACGTCGTTAAACCGACCGCTTCGCACCAATTTTTCAAAGGTCCGCACGAGTTGAGGGTCCAGTTGCGTCCCGGCGGCGCCCCGGAGACGAAAAAGGGCCTCGTTGACGGATAGGGCGTGGCGGTAGGGGCGGTCGCTGGTCATGGCGTCAAAGGAATCGCAGACCGACACGACCCGGACCTGGATGGGAATATCCTCCCCGGCGAGGCCGTCCGGATAACCCTGGCCGTCGTACCTCTCGTGGTGCCGGCGGACAATGGCCACTTCCTCGGGACTCAGCTTGAGAGGGTCGATGATCTTATGTCCGATAATGGGATGGTAGCGGATGGTATTGATCTCCGCCTCGGACAGGGCGTCCTTTTTGTTCAGGATCGACCGTTCCACGCCGATCTTGCCGATGTCGTGGACCAGGCACATGTTGCGGAGCTGCTCGACCTTGTGGGCGGGGAGGCCGATCTCCTCGGCCAAATGGACCGCGTAGTGGGTCACGCGTTCCGAATGTCCCCGGGTATACGGGTCCTTGGCTTCCAAGGCCTCAACCAACGCTTGAATACTCACCAGGTATCTGTTGCGCTGTTCCTGGTACATCCTGGCGTTTTCAATGGCCAGGGCCACTTGGTTGGCGAAGCCTTGCAGAAAGTCGTGGTCCAGGTTCGGCCCGGCTTGGCCGCGGGAGCCCCGGTCCGCGGCCAGGACCCCGATCACCCGGCCCCGCGACAGTAAAGGCAGGATCACCAACGATTGAGGCTTGAAATTTTTGATCAACACGTTTTCCTGGTTCAGTTTCAGGGCGGAAACATCCGGCGCGACCACGGGCTGCCCGGTCAGGGCCACGCGCACCAGGATGTTGCTCTTGCGGGTCAGGGGAATTTCATACCTGGCCATGGCCTCCTTTTCCCGTTGACTGACCCCCACCACTTCCACGAAACGAAGCACCTCGCCCTGCTCGTCCAGCAGCATGATCATTCCCCGGGAATAGCCTATTTCCTTCAGAAAAATCCGCAGGACCTCCGGCAGGAGCTTGCCCAGGTCGAATTCCGAAAGAATGACCCGGCCGGCCTCGTGGATGCTCCACAAATGATCGACCTTTTCCTGGAGACGACGGTTTAGGCCTTGGATTTCCCAGAATTTATTTTCCAAAAGCCGCTTGTCCCGCTCGATCTCGGCCAGGGACCGGGCCAGGAGCCGCCGCCTCTCGAGAAACACGCCCTTCAATCGTCCCCAAAAGGATGGATTGACCCAGCTCAACTGAAATTCGCAATAGGGGGCGCCGCTGAATTGGCATTGGGTTTCCACCACCTGCCCGGGCGGAAGCCCCCAAACCGTGAACATGGCGGCGTAAATGCCCCGGTTCATCCGGCAGAAATCCTGGTTGAGGTTCAACTTGGGGTCCCAATGGAGCCGAACCAGGGCGCTGTCCTTCTTGATCTCCACCAACTCCACTTTTTTGTTGCGGTTGAACTTGTCGTTCAAGGCCTTGATCCGGCGAACCGCCGCCCGGGGAGTGACAATGGCCCGGACCAATATTTCCAGGATATAGCCCAGGCGGTTATGAATCACCGAATCAAACCCGATGTGATAGGCCGCGTCTTCCTCGCCGGTAATACGCCGGGCGTTGGCGTACATCAGGCGGCAGACCTCGGAAGACACCCAGTTATGGGGGTCGGACAGAAAGGACAACGGCGCCGATATTCCCTTTAATTCATCTTCCAGTCCCACCAGAAGCTCATGGACCGGACCCTGGCGGGAAGCGATGTAATCAATGATGGCCTTGGTATTGATGCAACAATTATGGCGCTGCACTGCTGAACTCCGTGTCTTCCCGGTTGGAATGCCAGGCCTCGCTATTTCGTTGACTAACCTGATCCAATTGGCCGCGAGTCAAGCCGTCCCCCCCGAAGCCGACAAGCCCGCCCTTGTTTTTCAAAACCGTTCGGCCCAAAAATCGATAACAAATGAACCTAATGTTTATTAGGGTTAAAAACCCATATTTACAAAATAATGTCAAGAAAATTAGTTCTTTTTCTTGGAAAAATACACTTGTTTAATGATAATTATAGCCTAATGTCCCATATTTGGGGCCAGGCAAAACATCAGGCCCAAATATGGTTTGCGGCGGGCGATTACGACAGTGAAAAAAGAAGGCAATCCTCGAACACCGGTTCCAGGGCTTGGACCCCCAAACCGGGCCCTTCCAGGGGCGAGGCCTGTCCACCCGGGCCGAAGGTCAGGTCCTCGGCGACAAGGTCGCGTCCGAGGATGAACTTGGCATAGCATCCTTCCAGGTAGGTCAAGTCATGGGGACCAGCGGCGAAATGCCGCCCGGCCGCGCTCAAAAAGCCGAGTTCGCCGACTTGGCTGCCCAACATGCAGGTCAGGCCTTCCTCCCGGGCGAGTCGATAGAGCCGACTGGTCCGGAAAAAGCCGCCGCACTTGGAAAGCCGGAGATTGAATCCGCCCACGGCTTTTTCCTTGATCAAGCGCAGGGCGTCGGCTCTGGTGCAGAGGGATTCATCGGCGATCACGCAAGGTTGCACCCGCTGGGTCACGTAGGCCAAGCCGGCGAAATCCGTTTTGGGAACAGGTTGTTCCACGGCGTCCACGCCGAACGCGCCGAGCCGGTCGATCATTTCGACCGCCTGTTTTGGGGTCCAGGCGCCGTTGGCGTCCAGTCGAAGCCGGACCTTCGGGCCGAGCATGTCCCGGGCGAGGGCGGCCATTTCCTCGTCGCGGTCTCCGCCGACCTTGATTTTGACTTCCGAAAAACCTAGTGTTTTGATTAAAGAAAGAAGCCTGGGCGCGGCATCGGGCGAGCTGAAAGGTAAAACGCCGCTGTAGAGAAGCTCCTTGCCGGTCGATCCGCCGCAATAATCGATCAGGCCCCGGTCAAGGAGACGTCCGCCGAGGTCCAGGAGCGCTGTTTCCACGGCGCAGAACGCGGCCGGACAAAGGTCCGCCTGCTCTTCCGGAATAACTTCCTGAAGAAAGGACCAGAGTCCTTCCGGGTCGACTTCCCGGCCCAGCAAGGCGGGCAGCAGGGTTTCCCGGAGGAAACCGAGGGAAGTTTCAGTCGATTCGCCGGTTACATACCAACGGGGAATGCCTTCCCCAAAACCCTTGACGCCCGATTCGTCGACCAGGGAAACGACAATGTTTCCAGCGGTCGAATTATCGGCCAAATTATGTCGCACTGGGAGTTTGAACGGCCATTTCACCAAGAAAACCGAAGCGCTGACGACCTGCATCCGTAACCTTGCCTATTACTTTTTCGACCAACAGTCCCATTTTCGCCCACTCATACCATTCCTGCGGGCTTTTGTAAATGTAATCGGCCAACACGGCCAGGCATTGCTCGGAAGTCAACTTCAAACTCCTGGCCGCCGGATGCAATTCAGGCTTTTCCACCACGAGCGCGAACCGGCCTCCGGGAAGCCGGTGGTTCAAGCCGAACAGAACAGGCGCCCCGGATTTCCCTCTCAACAGGTCCAGGGAACGGTCCAGTTCCAGGTCAAAACCCAGGAAATAGGTTTTCCGGTTTTTATAGGGACTCCAACTGCCCATCTCGTCGCACTGGGTCATGATGACGCGGCCTTCCCTCAATTCCCTCAGGATGTCGAAAAAGACCGAGCCTTCCTTGGGGTCGATCAACCTGGCGCCGATGGCCTCGGCCAGGGCGTCCATGCGTTTTTTCAAGGCCGCCGTCTTGCAATGGACCAGAATGGTCACGGGAAACCCCCACAGGGACAGGGCGCAGGGTATGTATTCCACGGCGCCGAAATGGCCCGTCACAAAAATGACGCCCTTGTTCAAGGCCAAGGCGTCCCGGAGGTGTTCCAGGCCGAGAGGTTCGATCCTGGTCATTGTTTTTTTGATTTTCGGCAGCGAATACGACGCCAGGACCAATTTTTCGAAATAATGGTCGATGATGCCTTCCCTGGTCCGGCGCCACCGCGCCCGCCTTTCCACGCCGGTCAAGGGGCGGGGTAGGCAATAATCCAGGGCGTTTCTGATGGCCTCCTTTTTTTGGGGGTTGGAAAAAAAATACTTCAGGCCCAATCCACCCAGCAGCCAGCGGCCCCAATTGGGCGGAAGATGTTGAAATAATTCAATGTTTGTTTTTGACTGGAGATAAACGCTCAGGTCCTTGGCCATTTGCGGGCTCGAACACGCCGGTGATGTTTGAGGGTTCATGCCAACTCCTTTTACGATTCAGAACCTGGGAAATAGATTGGAAATTGAGTTAATCTTTGCAAAACCCAAACCAACGGCCTGGTTTTGTTACTCCGCGGATGAGCACGCGACCCGAGTGTGGAGCCTTCGATTCTCGCGCGGATATCGGGTTTCGCCTTCGGCATTCGGCTCAAGCCAACCGACATGACCGCTTATTGGACAAAAGTTACATTATTTTAATAGGTTGTCCGGAAGAGCGTAACCCGGCATCTTGGCGCGCCCCGCTAGGCCAATTGAAGCCAAGGCCCCTCGCGCCCCAGCCCTCTCCCCCCGTCGGGGGCGAGGGGCCGAATCCCGGAACGCGGCCGGGGGCGGGAAAGGAAAGTCGGACGAGGCGGCCTTTTTTTCGACCGCGTCGATTTTGGGGCCGGACCAGGGGAGAATGGAATCCTAGAGGAACATTTGCAGGGAGGCCACCTGTTCTTCCAGGCCGACCTGAAGTTCGGCCAGGAGCAGGTCGTCGGCCTTGAGAATTTTGGCCTCGGTAGTGACGGACAAGGTCAGGTCCGGCTGGTGCTTGGGCCCAATGCCGAGTTTATGGCAAGTCAAGTTGGCCAGGCGGACCAAGTTAAGCAGGTCGTTCCCGGGTGAGGCCGGGGGGTCGTGGTGGCGTCCGGCGATCAGGCAATAATCTTCCGGCAGGTTCTGCCGCCGGAGGAATTTTTCGCCCCGCGGGGCGTGTATGGTTTCGAATATTTCCTGTAAAAAGGTGATGGTTATCTCGTAGGGACATCTACCGGACGATTTCAGGTCCTCGACGGCTTTTAACAGAAGCAGTTTTCCCACGTCGTGGAGCAAGCCGGCCAGAAAGGCGATTTCCGCGATTTGCCGGCGTCCCAACCGTTGCGCCAACCACCTTGAACCGGTGGCCGCGCCCAGGGCGTGACTCCACAAGAGCTTGGTCAGTTCGCTCAGTTCCTTGGTTTTGGATTTATACGCTTGTTTCTGGGTGACCATGATGGTCAGGTTGACGATGGAATTGGCGCCCAAGCGCACGACCGCGTCCCTGATGGTTTTGGCGGGTTGTAGTCCGGAATAGAAGGCCGTATTGGCCGACTTGAGGACCTGGGCGGTCAAGGCCTGGTCTTCCTCGATTATTTCCGACAACTGCGTCATGCTGAAATTGTCCTTGCGGATGACTTCCTGGAGTTCCAGGGCCACCTGACTGAAAACGGGAAGCTTGATGGCGCCGGCTTCCAGGGTTTCCTCCAGCAGTTCGATAAGCGTCTTTTCAGGCATCAAATATCTCCGATCAACCGGGCGACTTGCTCGATGGGGCGCGGGGGCTCGATGACAGGCAGGCGGGCGATGACTTCCTGCAAACTGGTGACGCCTCGGGCGGCCTTGGCCAAGCCGTCCTCGACCAGGGTGACCATCCCCGCCGAGTCCAGGCCGGCGCGTCTGATTTCCAGAAAGCTTTTGCGGCCGACCACGGCCTCCCGAACCTGTTCGTTGGGGATTAAAAGTTCAAAAACCCCGACGCGGCCCTTGTACCCGGTGAAACCGCAATACTCGCAGCCGGTTCCCACCTGGAATTCATGGTTTTTAATATCGGGAGTCTGGAATTTCAACCGCCGAAGGTCGCGGGGGGAGGGAGTATATTCTTCCCGGCAGTACGGGCAGAGTCGCCGCAGAAGTCGTTGGGCCAGGGCGCCCTTCAAGGACGAAGAGATTAAAAATCTTTCCAGGTCCAGGTTTTCCAACCTGAAAATCGCGCCCACCGGGTCCTCGGCATGAAAAGTCGTCAAGACCTTGTAACCGGTCAAGGCCGCCTGAAAGGCCCCGGCGGCGGAAAATTTATCCCTGAGTTCCCCCAACACGATAATATCCGGGTCCTGGTTCAGAATGTGTTGCAGGGTCGCCTGGAGGGTCAAGCCTATGTTGGGGTTTATGGAACATTGAGACACACCCTCCAGCACGTATTCCACGGGCTCCTCGGCCGTGACAATGTTGACCTTGTCGCTGTTGTAATAGGAAACCGCGGCGAATAGCGTCGTGGTTCGCCCGGATTCCACGGGGCCGGCGATCAACACCACTCCGCCGGGGACCTCGAGAACGTCTTCCCGGAAGCGGTCGAGCAGCCTGGCGCCCATGCCCAGGTCCGCCAGGCTGAAAAAATCGGTCTTCTGGGTCTGCACCCTCAGGGTGATTTTTTCCCCAAACGGCGTGATATAAAAGGAGGCCAACAGGGTGGTGTCTCCCTGGAGCTTGGAGGACGCATAATTGATCCGGCCCTGCTGGTGCCTGACGCGCTCGCCCGGGTCCGCGCCGGAAAGGACCTTGAGGTGGTGGACCACGCGAGGAAAAAGGTCCCGGGGGAATTCCCGAAGCACCACCAGGCTTCCATCCTGCCGCAACCGAACCCGGACCCGGGATTTTAGAGGCTCGATATGCAAGGCCGAGGCTTTTCTTTCGAGGGTCTCCCGAATCAATTCCTTGACCAACTCCTCCGGCCCCGGCCCCGCTTCCTCGACCACTCCCCTTCCCGGCGCGTCTCCCGGTTGATAAGATTCCAGGGTTTCGACGATAAACCTTTCCATGGTCAACATGGGCGTGACGTTCGGTCCGAACACCTTATGGACCGCCTCCAGGGACGAACAGTCCAAGGGGTCGGACATGGCGATCTTGAGGACGCCGTTTTCCAGGTGAAGGGGCAGGAATTTGTGGGTCAGAAAAAAATCCCGCGAGGCCATGTTCATGAATTTGTCTTCGAGCATGCCTAGCCGGGGCTCGACGTAGGTGAAGCCCAGTTGAAGATGCAGGACTTGAGCCAGATCGTATTCGCTAATATACTTATTTTCCACCAGGACCTCGCCCAGGCATTTGGGCGTGGATGATTTTTCCTGTTTTTGGAGGGCTTTTTCCAACTGGTCCCGGGAAATGAAGCCCAACTCGAACAGAAGACTGCCAAGCCGCACGGAGCTCCTGTTCTTGGAAAGGGTCTCCTTGATCTCCTCCTCCCGGGTATAGCCTAGGTCCTTCAATATTTCCAAAAGGAGCTTGGGCGTTTCCAGTTTTCGCTGCACCTTTTTGGCGTACTGAACCTGGGTCTTGGATAGTACGTTCTCCTTGATCAGCAGCCGGACGATATCCCCGGCCTCTTCCAACCCCGGGTCCAGGGAGGCGAAGAGGGCGTCCCGGACGGTGTCGTCGCAACGAGGGAAAACCGGCGGTCCCAACCGATCGTCGCCATCGGAGGGAAAACACGACTCCCCTTCCCTGACGATGTCGGAGACGCCCTCCTGTCCGAGGGCTTCCAAAAAAAGAAGGGAACCCCTCAGGCAAGCGCTGACCGGCGAGGCGGGATTGTAGGAAAAAAAAGAAGACTTCCCGGTCGTTCTTTCCGTGAAGTTGGAATCCTCGGGGAGAAAGGCGACGGGTCTGATTTTAACCTGGAGTAATTTTTTGGCCGCGGCGATGAATTTGTTGGCGGCGATTTCGGCTTGATTTCCGGATAGGACCCGATTCACGATCAGGTTGACCGGCCCATTTCTGGTGCGTCTCTGGAAGGCCCGCAACACCGAAAAAGCGTCGGTCAACGATTTGGGCTCCGGTGTGACCACCAGCACCGGGACCTCGGCGACGGTCAGGAGGTTTAGACTTTCCTCGGTCACCCCCGGGGGCGCGTCCACGACCACGACGTCATGAGCCCTGAGGGCGCGTCCCAATTCCGCCGCCGGGTCCTCGCCGGCACCGCCGTCCGGTTCCGGAAATTTTTCCAGGGCCCAGCCGCCGCTGACGATCCGCAAGTTGTCCGGACCCCGTTGAAGGACTTCCTCCAATCCGCATCGACCTTCCAGAAAATCCGTGAGGGTGGGGCTGGAAGGTAGGCCCAGCATGGCCGCGATCTTGGGGGACTGCAGGTTGGCGTCCAATAGGCAGACTTTTTTTTCCTTTTGTATCAGGGTCATGGCCAAATTCAGCGCGATGCTGGATTTGCCGAGGCCCGGTCGACCGCTGGCCAAGGTAATAATCAAGTTTCCCGTGTCCCTTTCGTTTTCCAAGATGTTTCGCCGAGGGCCGCCCAACCGCAAAGCCGCCGACCGGCCCCGTTGTCGGAGGCCGGCCATTAAGTCTAGGCGACCGAGCCGAAAGCGGTCCGATCAAATGGATGCTCCCTCTCGGGTTTTATCCAATCGCGCTCTTTGGGAGTAATAGGGAATGCCGCCTCCCAGGTCGGCCATGCCGGGGGAAATCAGGACATTGGCGTTTTGATTGTGTTTCATCCAGCCGCCGCGCCTGATGACCAGGGTTTGGGGATGGAGGTCCGGGTCGGCCTCCAGAATGACTTCCAGTTGTCCGACCGGGGTGGTCAGTAAAGCCTTCCGCTCCGGGCCCAGGGTCGGCCAGAAAGGGTTGTTCGGGGAAACCAGGACTTGCGGCGGCCCCAACACCTGGCTTTCTTCCGGAATCTGGGAATGAAGGTAGCGCCGACGCACCAGGGACAGCAAATGAAACGGGTACCCCTCGGGGCCTTGGGGGTCCCGGTTCAGGGCCTCGGGAAAACGATATTTTCCGTCGGGATGATCGAACGCCAGATCGCGGTAGGCGATCGGCGGCCTTTGCGCCTTGACGAACCCGCGGGCCTTGAATTCTTCCAGGGAAACATCGAGGTAGGGACTGGCCAGGGCCGTCCTCAAGCACTCCTCGGCGGAAGGGATTTCCACCGGCGGGTCGAGCAGGCTCGCCAGCCTCGAGACTATCTCGAAGTCGCCGCGGGCTTCTCCCGGCGGATCGCGGGTTTTGGCCGAATAGTTAAGGTAATTGTGGAGGCACGAACCAACCGCTTCCTCTCGTTCGGTCATCAAGGCCGGCGGAAGGATCAAATCAGCCCGCAGGGCCGTATCGTTCATGAAGGCGTCCACCACCACCACGAAATCACATTTTTCCAGGGCCTCGCCAATCATTCGGCAGTCGGGAATCTGATTGGCGACGTTGGTCCCATCCACCCAGATGAATTTAATGGGCGGCGAAGCCGTCAATATCTCTCGACCCAGGTCCCCCAGAAACAACCGGCGCCGGGGGCGGGGGTTTTCCTCGGCCCAGGGAGCGAAATTGCGCATGGACCCGATATTG
Organism: Pseudomonadota bacterium; assembly: GCA_043806915.1. Classification (GTDB taxonomy): domain Bacteria; phylum Desulfobacterota; class Desulfarculia; order Adiutricales; family JAGVGV01; genus JAZDGM01. Next base: position 14,780 of record JAZDGM010000036.1, read on the forward strand.
AAATAGACGCCGCCCCCCTTTTCCCCCACATGACCGGCCAAAAAGGAGAGGGCGTTTATGAACCTGACGTTTTCCCCGCCGAAACGATAGCGTTGAACGCCCCACCCCATGATGGCGGCCGCGGGCTCCGGTCCTTCATACCAGGAAGCGATCAGTTCGACGTCCCGGGTGGAGACATCGCAGGCGGCGGTAAGTTCCCGGATGCTCCAAGAGTCGAGCAGGTTTTTATATTCCCGGCTGTTGGAGGACCTGTCCAGGGCCCGGGGATGGATTTTTTGCCGTTCCCAAAGCAGTTTGAGGACCGCGGCGGCCAGGAAGCGATCCGATCCCGGGCGAAGACGCAGCACCTGGTCGGAAAACCTCGCGGCCTGGTCGCCCCCGGGCGATATGGTCAGGACCCTGGCGCCCGCCTGGCGCGCTTTTCCAATAAGGCCCGCCAGATGAACGGAACTCCGGGACAAGTCCTTGCCCCAGTTAACCACCCGCCGGGCGTTCAACAGGTCTTCCGGCTCGTTGTGATCGAGCGAACCGAAATCGCTGATGCAGGCCTGGATGCCGGCCTCGTCGCAGACCGAACCGAAAACCCCGCCGGCGCCCAACTTGTCGAACAAGACCGGGCCGGCTTGGGACAGGACCCCGCGAAAACCGTGACCATGGAGGTGGAGCATGGCCTCTGGTTCGGCGCGCCAGGCTTGAATTCGTTCGGCGCACCTTTCCAGGGCCTCGTCCCAACCGATTTTGTGGAATACGCCGTTCTTTTTCAACAGGGGGGAAGTGATCCGGTCTTTATGACGCAAGAAATTGCCGGGATATCCCCTACCCTTGACGCAGATAAAACCCTGGGTGAAGGGGTGGGCGGGGTTGCCGGCAAACGCGACCTCGCCGCCGTCCCCAACCTTGACCACAAAGGAACAAGCGTCGGGGCAATCCAAGGTGCATGCGGAAACCTGATTCATCGGCGTCTCCCTTGGGCGGTTATTTTACGCCAACGGCGTCTCGTCCGCGCCTCGCGTCCAAACAGCCATGGGCCGTCCTTGATGGTCGAGCAAGGGCCCAATCCGGGCCCAGCCGCCTACCAGGAAAACTTCTCGGGAGGGCGACGTTCGGGGACGTAAACCCTTTCCAACCGTTTCTCGTTCCAGTCCCGGGAAACGTAGAGCTGGCAATAGCAACTCCCGAACTCGGCCACGTCGGGCCCACGATACTCGCAGGGGCAGATGATGTCCCGGTCCCTGTCCCGATCGCCGGAAGACAGGCGGCAAGGGCAGCACATGTACCCGTACCGGTCCTTGTTGATCAGCAAGGCTTCCAGGAGTTCCAGAACGGCGGCCCGGTCCTGGTTGAAAAAAAACCCCTTGGGTTCCTGGATTTTTTTCAAGGTTTCCAGTAATTGCTCGGGAGTCATTTTATTTCCAGACATTCCTTCAATTCATCTTCCTTGAATCCGACAATGGTCCGGTCCCCCACGAGAATGGTGGGGAAGGTGCACCGGGGGTTGTATTTTTTCACCTCGTCAATGGCCGAGGTCCGTTCCTCGCCTTGGCACAGGTCGACATCCAGGTAATCGTATTCGACGTTGTTGTCGTTGAGAAATTGCTTGGCCCGCTTGCAGTGGCTGCACGTGCTCAAAGTGTAAATGAAAACTTTCTTGGCCATTTTATCTCCTTTGCGTGGATCGCGGGGAAATGATTCCGGGTTCGAGAAATACCGGCCCCCACGAATAACCCCAAGGATACCACCTCGGGATTCGTCTTTCAACGTCGGGCTGGGCGAACTTTTTTCAAAAATGAAAACCGGCGCGATTCTCCCCGGGAGCAGGGCTTGACGCTTGACCGACGCGCCGGAACGCCGCGGTCAAAAGCTCCACGCACGCTCCAGGCGACAGGCGCGGCCGCGCCGCCGCTAGCAATCATAAAAAAAGGCCGATTCCCGAGGCATCCGGCCCGGCCGGGCCTTATCCGGGTCCGGCCTGGCGCCGGAGGCGAGCGGCCCGGTTTCGGCGCTGATTCCCCGGCCCGGGAATCGATACTTGACAATCCCATGAATTTTATGAACAGATTTTGGTTTAAAGGTTTCGAAAAATATGGTAAGGAGACACCCATGTTTCGATCCGATGAGCCAACAAACTACGAGGAAGTCTACCGCGGTCTGGTCGGGAAGCTCGCCCGAGCCGATTACCGTCATGCCATGCTTCATCTGGGCGCCAGGGACGCCGGTCCGAAAACGGCGGTTGATGTTTTCGGCCGGACCTGCCTGATCGGACCGGACGGAGTGGAAGCGGCGGACGGCGGCGACCTTGATTTCACCGTTCGGATCGTTTTAACTTATTACATCCTGCACGGCGGCGCCGGCGATGGGCGCGACTCCTGGGCCGCTTATCGGGATTTCAAGGACGGCGCGTTTTTCCACGCCGCCTTTTCCCGGATTGTCGAAGACAAAATCGCCAAGGATTTCGCGGGAAAAATGGCGGAACTGGAAAAAGCGTCCCGGTTTTTAGGCGGGCGGAGCCTTGACGCCGGACTGGGGGGCGATCTTTGCCTCAAGTACCCCGCCCTGCCCCGAATCCCATTGGCCCTGGTGTTTTACGACCAGGACGATGAATTCCCCGCTTCGGCCCGGGTTCTCTTCGATGCCTCGGCCCCGGGCTTCCTGGATATGGAATGCCTGGCGGTTTTAGGTCTTGTCCTGACCGATCAACTGGCCGCCCAATTATCCGTTATGAAAGGCCGACCCTGAGACCGGGTCCGGTCAAAACAAACCAAAGGGAGGATTAGCTATGACCGAGTTAATCGGTCTGGTTGCCGGAACTGTCTTTTACCATCAAAATTTTTTCGCGTCGGCCGAAAAAAGAAGCGTTGACACCAGATTCGGGCCGGCCATGGTTCTTATAACCGGGCAATGGGCCTATGTGCCCCGGCACGGGCTGGAAGGGGAAAAATACCTGCCTCCCCATCGGATCAACCACCCCGCCAACCTGAGCGCCCTCAAGGACCTGGGCGTCAAGGAAATCGTCGGCGTCAATTCCTGCGGAAGCCTCCGGCCTTCCTTGGGCCCGGGGTCCATCGTGCTGCCCAGCGACTACATCGGCCTGACCAATGTCCCCACCATTTTCGACGACCAACGCGGTCACATCACTCCTTGCCTGAGCGACCTGGTCAAAACCAAACTCCGGGCCGCCGCGGAAAAATATGACGTCCACCTTATTGACGGCGGCATCTATTGGCAGAATCGCGGTCCCCGGTTGGAAACAAAAGCCGAGATCAGGCTGCAGTCCCATTTCGCCGACATGGTCGGCATGACCCTGGCCAGCGAAGCCACCCTGGCCCAGGAACTCGGACTTGAATACGCGGCCCTCTGTTCCGTGGACAACCACGCCCACGGACTTTCGCCGACCCCCTTGAATTCAGAGGAAATCGTGGCCAACGCCAACGCCAACGCCGCGAAAATCTTTCAAATCATTCGGGCGTATCTGGAAGTGTAGCCGCCTCGGGGGCGCCCCGCCGGGCGCCTCGGCTTGTTGAGGCGACGCCTCCCCGGGGGACGCGTTGTCGGGAAAACTTATGGCCGGTCTTCGGCTTGGACGCGCCGACGCCTGGGCCGGCCGGAAGCGACCGGCCGGTCAAGGGTTCAATTCGCAGACCAGTTCCGCGTGTCGCGGGCCGCGGACCGACAGGACCGAGACCGGGCTGCGGCGATTTAATTTTTCCGCCACCGAACCGAAAATCATTCCCGCGACATTCGTCCGTCCCTTGGTTCCGATAACGATCAGATCGGCCCCGGTTTCCTTCAAGGCCTGGAGCAGCTCCACGGCTGGAACTCCGACTTTGATCATTTTTTCCGTGGGAACGGCGCCGCAACCCGTTTCGGCCAGGAGCCGGTCCAGCATTTCGTTACGTTTGGCGTGTTGTTTTTCCAGGTAGTCCTCAACGCTCATTTGCTCGAAATAGACCTTGGCCGCCCTGACGGCGGCGATGTCGCGTTCATTGATCACGTTGACCACCACCACTTCCGCGCCCACGTCCTGGGCCAGGGTTAAGCCGTAGCGCAAGGTTGGACCGGAATAGTCGGAAAAATCGATGGCGATCAATATTTTGCTTATGGTTTTCATCTCTGGGCCCCTTCCCGCCGCATCCAAATTTGTTCCGGCGCGGTTAAAATACCAACCCCCAGGGCCCGACGCAAGGTAAATATCCGGGGCTCGCGCGGGCCCTAGCCGCGGCGGGCCGGAGCGGGCGTCACGAACTCCGGCGCCCTTCCCGTTGGAGGGAACAATTCGATCTTCTTGGGAATTGTTCCCTTTTAAAAACCCCTTGGCGGGAATTCGATTGACAAGGGGCCTGGGTTTAGGGGAAAATTTTTTATCAACCGGCCGCCAAGGCCGCATCGCGGAGGAAACATGACCGCTCCCAAAGGTTCCGATTCCGTGCGCGACCCGGAATCCACAAGAATAAAGAAGACCATCATCGACGCCGCCAGCCGGCTTTTTGAAAAAAAGGGACTATACGAGACGTCCGTCGCCGAGATCGCGGAAACCGCCGGGATTAGCGTGCCGGTCACCTATCATTACGTCAGCCGCAAATCCGACATCATGCTGCTGATAATGGAAGACTTCACCGACCAGTTTGAAGGCCAGGCCCTGGCCGTCCTGGCCGCCCTGACCGATCCCAAGGAAAAGCTGGCCCGCGCCATGGAAATTTTTTTCCGGATTGTGGACGAGCAGTTGGTCAAGGTCGTCCTGGTATACCGAAAATCCAGGACCCTCGACAAACCGGGGCGGGATAGGGTCAAGGCGGCGGAAATCAGGCATGTCCGAATTTTCGAGGAAATCCTCCGGGAAGGCATGGAAAAAGGGGCGTTCAGGCCGATGGACCCCGATCTGGTCGCCTATAACGTCCTCATGGCCGGGCATACCTGGGCCCTGAAAAAATGGCACTTTCAAGGAAAGTTCAACCTGAATGAATTCCTGAAACACCAGACCGAATTCATCATGGCGGCGGTTTCGGCTTGAACCGGCCCGAGCGCGATCCAGCCGCCGGCCCCCCCTGGCCGGGAGATGAGGCGACGGATCATTCCTTCCCTTTAAGTCCCCGTAATCGAAAGTGGAATTAAAGGACTAAAACAAAAACGGAAAGGGGCGGAACAACGCCCCTGGAGATGGATAACCCTTTTTATGACCATATTACAATTTCGACGCCACAATATTGTTCAAGAAATCATCGACAGTCTCAGGGACGAGGAAGATGAAGTCATCGAGGCCCTGGTCATCGGTAAAAAAAAGAGCGGTGCCCGTTTTTCCTTTATGACTTTCACGGACAACATCCCCGAGTTGCTCGGTTACCTGGAAGCCGTGAAGACCGACCTGGCCCTGGAAATAATCGATCAGGCCGACCGGGCCGAGGAATAAGCGGCCCCCCGGGAAAGGTCGGCCGAAAAAGGCGCGGCTTGGGGGAAACGGGTTTGATCGACCCGGCGGCGCGGCCCTTCAACCCGGCCGAACCCCAGTCCCCCCGCCGGCCCCCAGGGCGCTCCGTTATTTAAGCCTCAGGTTGACCTTGCTTACCAGCCCCTTGAACATCCTGGTTCCCCCGCCCTCGCTGACCACCCTTAAAAAGTCGCTAGGCCGTTCCACCACAATCCCGGAAAGAAGGGTCACCGGGGTCGACTCGAAAATTTCCCGGCAGAGAGGCGTGGACGGCCCCAGCAGCACCACTTCCCGGCAGGAACCCGCGGCCTCCAGCAGTTGGTCCACGGTGTGATTGATCAGGGTCGTGGATGTGATCAGGGCGACTTGACATTGCGGGAGCATTTTCAGGGCGTCCCGGCCAGACCCGATCACCCCCGGCCGCGGATTTTCCTCGAATATCAGCAGTTCGGCCCCCTTCTCTTCCATTTCCTTGATCAGGGGGCTGAAAAAACCGACCATGCCCACCCGGTCGCCGGGTTCCAGGGACAGAAAGTCCAAAACATCCCCCTCGGTCCGATCCGGACCGGCCTTGTTGCCCAGGGCGTTGGCCGCGGCCAGGCCCACGGCCGCCTCGAGGCGGTTGTCCGATGCGGCGAAGGCCAGGATATCCCGGGCGCCGCTTCCGGCCAAGGGCCGCTTTCCGGTGAACACGGAACACCCGCCCGGCAGATTGTCCCGAAAGGTATAGGCCGCTCCGGTGGAGAGGTCGTCCAACTGAACGGCGCAATAACCCAAGCCCAGGCGGGCGTCCGTGACGACCCGGCCCGCGGCTTCCCTTCGTAAGTTTTCCATCAACTTTTCACGGATCAATTTGGCCATGCTATACCTCCCTCCGGGAGTATCTTATGAAAAAAAAGCCCGAAGTCAAACCCTGGCCCGGTCGCGCCCGAAAAAAAGTTGTTTTTCGGCCATGGGAGCGGACCGCCCCGAGCCGGAGACGGGGTCGGTCCAAAGAAAAAGGCGGGTCAGCGCGGCGTCGAGCAGGAACAATGGTCCCCGCCCGAGCAGCCGCCCGACCCGCCGCCGGCTTTGCCGAAGCGCTTGGCCAGGCTCGCTTTTACCGGACCGATGGACATGAGCAGAAGAATAACCGCTCCGGCCCATTTCATCCCTTCCGGCAGTATCTCCGCGGCCTGTCCCACCGCGGCCCGGGCCGATAGTCCCAGGATGAAATAGACTTGGTCCACGGCCAACCCGAAAAGCACGGAACAAACTCCGATGGAAGCCAGGTAAATCACGGCGGCGCGTCTGCCCAGGGACCCGAACAGGACCGTCAGGGACGTGATGTTGGTGGCGGGGCCGGCCAACAAAAAGACCAGGGCCGCGCCGGGACTCACGCCCTTCAGGATCAAGGCGGCGGCGATGGGAGTCGAGGCCGTGGCGCAAATATAAAGCGGCGCGCCGATGGCCAGCATGATCAACATGGACAGGAACCCTCCCCCAAGAAATTTTCCGATGGCCTCGGCCGGAACCAAGGCGGTAATCAGGCCCGCCAGGACCAGGCCGACCAGGAACCAACCGGCCATGTCCGCCCAGACGTCCTTGACCGCGAACTTCAAGCCCGCCAGGATTTTTTCTCCCAGGCCATGGTGGCGGGCGTGCTCTTGCGGCGGGCAGTCCAGGCCGCTGCAACAACCGTCGATGGGGCAGCTCAAATCGGGCGGCCTGGGAAATGGGTCCTTTTTTTGTCCGAACGAATTTTCCAGCAACCCGGCGCACAAGGCGGTGAAAAAAGCCGCCAGGGGCCGGGCCGCGGTCATGATCGGGTCGAGCAGGGCCCAGGAAACCGCGATGGAATCAACTCCCGATTCCGGCGTCGAAATCAGGAAGGCCGTCACCGCCCCGTTGTTGGCGCCCTGTTTTTTCAGGGAAACCGCGGCCGGCAAAACGCCGCAGGAACACAAGGGGATGGGAATCCCCAGCAACGCGGCCTTGAAAACAGAACTGAACCGGCCGGACCCAAAATGCCGGGCCACGGCCGAGGGTTGCAAAAAGACCCGCAGCAGCCCGGCCATGACCAGGCCGAACAACACATACACCGAGGAATCGAGAAGTAGATGAAACGATTCCTCCAGCGCCTTGATCAAGAAATCCATGCTTCACCTTTTTAGCGCCGTAATGATCCTTTTCTTGTGTTTAACAAGATAAGGATTATTACGGCGGTTGGGCTCGCGGGCGGCGGCCCGCTTGTGCTTATTCCCTGACGTGCTCGAGACCCACCCCGAGCAGCTCCGCCACGTGGTCGTCATCCAGCGAGTAGAACAAAATTTGTCCCTGCCGACGCGGCTTGACCAGGGCCAAATCCTTGAGTCGCCTCAGGTGGTGGGACACGGCCGAATCGGTCATCTCCAGAAACGCGGCCAGGTCGCGGACGCACATCTCCCCCCCGACCAGGGCCATGACCAACTTGAGCCTGGTCGGGTCCCCCAGGGCCTTGAAAACCAGGGACAAGCGGTCGACGTTCTGGTCCGAGGCGGCTTCCCGCCGGGCCTGTTCCACCCTTCGGGCGTGAATGACCTTTAGCCCGCGGGTTTCGAGGGCGGGTGGTTCGGGGCTGACTTTGGCGGTCATAACTCCTCCAACACTTGAGCATCTGCTCAAATACTATCCATAACCGGGGTGTTGTCAATCTATTTTTTAAAATATTTGTGTAATAGTAAAAAATATATATTTATTAAGCTATTACGATCAATAGTTAATTGTATGGATCAATTTTTCACCGCTAATGGCCTTCCATAAAAGGGGGCAAGCCCATCAAAGGGATCTAGGCGGATTGGGTTGGCGCAGCGGCAGCGGCCGGTTGAAAATGTAAGGAAAATGGCCAAATGAAAATGAGTAAGTAGGGTGCGCAACGCGCACCATCTTTTACTGTTGTGCGGGCCCGACCACGGTAAATTGGAGACGTTGGCCGGCGCCTTGCGGCGGGGCTGCTCCGCCCCCCGCGCGCCTAACGTTGGGCTTCGAGAGACACCTTCCCGTCCCAGGGTCAGGGGCGCGCCGGAGCCGGCGCCCCTGACAACCCCCGGCTCTTTTTCCGGAGAACCCGCCTGGCGGCGGTTTCACGCCCCGAAACGTCCTATTTCGAGGGCGGAAAGGGCGGGCGTCCATGCCCGCCCGAAGAAGTGCGGGGCGTTTGGAATTGCTTGGCCGAGTGCGCCTCCGCTATCCTAAAAATAATGTGATTTCGGTAGGTTGGGTTGATCCGTTGGCGAAACCCAACATCTTGGCCGGCCCCGTCGGCCCGGGTGAACCAAGGGCTCCCCCCTCACCCCAGCCCTCTCCCCCCGTCGGGGGCGAGGGAGATAATTGTCCGGCCAGGCCCTGACAGGTCTTAAACAACCGCCACCGGCGGTGGCATGTAGGGGCGCCTCCCCGTGGGCGCCCTTCTTTTTCCGGATGTGCAACCTGGAATATGGTGAAAACGGATCGATCCGAGTTTATGGGGCTGCCCGATTAAACCGCATACCCCCAGTTAATCCACTACCGGTCAGACCGGCCCAGTGCGTAATGGTGGGCCTTCCGGCGTAGGTAATCCGGTAGCAAAACACCCATTGCAAACGCTCCGACCGCAATGACTGTGGATCGCTATTTCTTCATTCGTCTTTTATTCCTAGAATTTCCTTGGTTTGAGCAGCCCGCCGAGAGCTTTACGGCAACGGCGGCAGGCCCAGTTCTTCTAGAAAAGCGTTGTGCTTGTCCTTGGCCGTCTTGATCTCCTTTTCCGCCTCGACCAGTTCGGCGTGGGTTGCTTTCAGATCGATTTCCTGTTCCGGCTTGGCCGTGCTGACATAGCGCGAGATGTTGAGGTTGTAGTCGTTCTCTTTGATCTCTTCCATCTCGACCCGCCGGGAGTACCGCTCCTCTTCCTTGCGGCGTCGGTAAGTGTCGACGATCTTCTTGATGTGCCCGGGGTTCAGATAGTTCTGCCGCTTGCCCTTCTCGAAGTGCTCGGCGGCATTTATTATCAGCACGTCATCCGGCTTCTTGCACTTCTTGAGCACGAGAATGCACACGGGAATGCCCGTCGAGTAAAACAGGTTCGCCGGCAGTCCGATCACCGTGTCGATGTGCCCGTCGTCGAGCAGCTTTCTACGGATCGCCGCCTCCTTGCCGCCGCGGAACAGCACGCCGTGGGGCAGGATGATCGCCATCACACCCTCATCCTTGAGGTAGTGAAACCCGTGCAGCAGAAAGGCGAAGTCGGCCGCGCTCTTCGGCGCCAGCCCGTGGTTCTTGAACCGCATGTCTTCGCCGAGGGCCTCGTTCGGGTCCCAGCGGTAGCTGAACGGCGGATTGGCGACGACCGCGTCGAACGTCGGCTTCTTCGCCGGGTTTTGCTCACGGAGCATGTCCCAGTCGTTGGTCAGCGTATCGCCGTGGTAAATCCTGAACTCCGAATCCTTCACCCCGTGCAGCAGCATGTTCATGCGGCAAAGGTTGTAGGTCGTGATGTTCTTCTCCTGGCCGTGGATCAGGCCGACGCTGCCTCCGGCATTGACCACGTGGCGGCGGACGTTCAGCAACAGCGAACCCGACCCGCAGGCAAAGTCCAGCACGCCGGCCATCTTCTTCCGCGGGCCGGTCCCGGGGTCCTGGCCGTCGAGCGTGACGATGGCGGACAGGATGTCGCTGATGCGCTGGGGCGTATAGAACTCCCCGGCCTTCTTGCCCGACCCGGCGGCGAATTCGCCGATCAGGTATTCGTAGGCATCGCCCAGCGTGTCGGAATCGGTCGAGAACGCGGCCAGCCCCTCGGCGATTTTCTGGATGATCGCGCAGAGTTTATCGTTGCGGGTCTGGTAGGTCTTGCCCAGCTTCTCCGAGCCGAGGTTGATCTCCGAGAACAGCCCGGAGAAGGTGCTTTGGAACGATTCGTTCTCGATGTATTTGAAACCCGCCTGCAACGTGTTGAGCAGTTCCCCATCCCGCGTCCGGGCCATGTGGGCGATATTCGCCCACAGATGCCTTGGCTTGATGACGTAGTGGGCCTTGCGGCGCATCTGTTTTTCGAACGCGGCCACGTCGCCGGGGTTGTCGTCGTACCACACCGACAGCGGCGTCCGGCCGCCGTTGCCCACCGCATCCGGGTCGGGGTAGTCCTTGCCCAGTTCCTTCCTCGCCGCCTGCTCGTAATTGTCCGAGAGATAGCGCAGGAACAGGAACGCCAGCATGTAATCGCGAAAGTCGTCCGCGTTCATCGCCCCGCGCAATTGGTCGGCGATGTTCCAGAGGATTTTGCCGAGTTGTTTCTGATTGGTTTCGGTCATTGTTTCTTCCTGTCCCTGCTCACTGTTTCCGTTTCTTGATCTTCGCTTCAAGAGCTTTCAGCTCGGCATCGTCTTGTCGGTCGGCTTCTTTCGCTTCCTCTATTTTGCGCCGCTGGTCATATTCCAGGTACAGCGCGGTGGTGTGTTCTCTCATTTGCTCATGGCTGACAGACCCCGCGTGGCTGAGCAGGGGAAATCCGTTGGACGTGATAATCTGCTCCACGTTCTGCATCCAAAAGCTCATGCGAGTTTCCTGGCGGTTCTTGGCGCGCAGTTCCGCCGTTTCCAGAAAGATCACGACAAGGCGGTTCAGCGTGTCGATCTCGTCTTCGGTCAGATAGTTCTTGGCGATCAGAATGTCCTGCTTGCGCACTTGAGCGCCCTCCCAATGCAGGAGACCAAAGTGCGGATCATCCCTATCGGCCCGCTCCGTGACGAGGTCGGCGGCCGTTTGCCGCGTAACGGCGTAGATGAGAAGGTTTTGCACGGTGGCAAAGAACTGGCGCGTGGTCTCGTCCGTCTTGTCGTAATCGCTGCCGAGGGCGAAAAGGTCCCGCACTTTCTGGTAAAAACGCTTCTCGGAGGCCCGAATCTCGCGGATGCGCTCCAGCATCTCATCGAAATAATCCGGGCGGCCATCCGGGTTTTTCAGCCGCGCGTCGTCCATCGCGAATCCCTTGAGCAGGTACTCCTTGAGGACAGTCGAAGCCCAGCGCCGGAACTGCACCCCCCGGGGCGAGCGCACCCGGTATCCCACGGCCAGTATGGCATCAAGATTGTAAAGCGTGACCGGACGGCGCACCTCGCGCGCGCCCTCGATTTGAACTACCGAGGATTCCTCGGCAGTTGCTTCCCGAAGCAGTTCTCCGTCCTGATATATGTTTTTAAGATGCAGGCCGATATTGTCCACACTCACATCGAACAACTCCGCCATTTCCCGCTGGGTCAGCCAGACCGTCCGTCGATCCGCACGCAACTGAATGCGGCTTCGGCCGTCTTCGGTGGTGTAAAGAATCAGGTCGTTCATGATGTCAGGATACCTCGGGCGCGGGGAAAAGCTGCTGCATCAAGCCGCGCTTGTGGGTCTTGAGGGCGTCGATCTTCGCCGCCTGCGCGGCGATCCGGGCATCGAGGACGGTGAGGCAGTCGGCGATTCGTTGCTGCTCGGCAATGGAAGGGACTAAGATCGGTATTGCGAGAACTTCGGGCTTTGAAATGTTCTTCATCGAGCCAGAAGAACCGGCGGCCAAACTGGATAGGAACGCACGTCCTAGATCTGAACCAAGAATGTAAGACAGAAAGCGCATATTGCCATTTGCTGTAGGCTTTGCGGCCCAAAGGCGGTCAGGAAGATGAAGGTTGATAATGTCGCGTTCTACATAAGCGTTGGCGCCGACTAATTCGATCGTGTTCATCCTGCTTATGATGAGCGTGTCCCGCTGAACGGACTCCTTCACTCGGCCCAACTCTTCCGGTTCCAAAACGACCTTGTTCTTTGTGTGATCGAATGTGCCAGTCGTCACACAGCTTGTTTTTAGAACGCCGATCTCTCCGTTACGCGCAGGCCTATCACCGCCATTGACGCTGACCCCTGCGTCCAGTGCCGAGACATAGTGGGACAAGGTATGCCTCGTCCACTCCCTCTTCTCCCGGAACTCGGGGAAGCGGAGGCGGGGTTGGGTTTGGCCGGGTTGGGGGAAGAGTTGCTGCATCAGGCCGCGCTTGTGGTCGCGCAGGGCCGCCAACTTCCGCCCCTCCGCCGCGATCAGTCCGTCCAGCGAACTCAGGCACTCGGCGATCTTTTGTTGCTCGGCACATGACGGAACGCCAATAATCAATGATTTCAGATGTTCCGTATCAATCTTGCCGGCACCAATACCAGTTGAGTTGATAGCAATACGAGATTCTGTCGCTATGAGGTGATATAGAAGATAGCGTGTGACAACATCACGCTTTGGGCGAATAGATTTTACATCTTGATTGAATGCAACGTCTCTTTCCGCAAAGCAAATTGGAACACGCTTGAAAAGCATACTTCCGCGAACAAGTATTAAGATTGACCCCTTTGGAGCAAGGCGGGTTCCATTTCCTATCGCTTCGTGTGTTACTCTTAGCTCTGAATCGTAAACTACTGTATCATGCATTGCGGATGCACTGATCCAAGGGATATCTCCGTCCCAGAGTTTGGGATTAATTTTTGATGGTGTCCCACCTGATGCAAATTTGGCCATTTTTTTAAGGGGCTGCTCTTCCCACCCCCCCTTATCCCTGAACTCCGGAAACCGCAGTTTCGGCGTCAATGTGCGTTTGCTGTTCTTGTTCACCGTTTCAGCCTTATTGCTCATATGCGTTCAGCCCGGAGATGGTTCGGCCGGCGGCGCGTTTTTTCAGGAGCGTGACCAGGTCGTCCATCAGCGTCCGTTCCTTTTCGCGGCGCTCGCGCCAGCCTAAGTTCAGGGGCTCCATGAGGTCGGTGAGCCGTTCGCCGTCGAAGATCATGGGTTTTCCAACTTGTCAGGATTCTTCAGAGCCTTCTTCTCTTCTGAAGTCAAGCGGCGCTCGACCTTCTTGACATCCTCGGCGGGGGGTAAGTTTTCAGGGCGGATTCCCCGGCTGAGCAGGGTTTCGCGTACGGCCTGGTTGTTGGTGACGTGCTCCTGGGATATCCGCAGCTCGCTTCGCATTTGGTGTTCGCGGGCGTTGTGGATGGTGATTTCGGTTGCGAAGTCCTTGGCCTTGAGGATGATGGTGGGGGCGAAGTCTGCCAGCGGGCGGGTGTCGGGCACACGCCACTGGGCTTTCATGGCCTGGGTGTTCTTGCCGAAGAGGGCCTGGTCGCCCTTGCTGCGGATGAGGGCGAAGTTCTGGTTGCCGCCGGTCTGCTCGAAGATGACCGAGGAGAGTTCCTTTTCCGTATCAGTGAGCTTCTTGCGAGCGGAAACGCGCTCGGCTTCGAGCAGTCGCTGCTCGATGAGTTCAGCCCTGCGGGTCTGGATGGCGAAATAGGTCTGGGCGAAAGCGATTTTCGGTTTCCTGGGGTCGCCATTCTGGGCAATGAGATAGCAGGCGTAGCGGGTGAGCATGACGTCGTCGATCTCACGCTGGCTGCCGGAGCCAAGTTCGACCATTTTCCCAACGTCGGCAAAATGGTCGGCGATGGCATGGTCGGAGACCTCGCAGGCGGTTTTGGCTTTGGCAATGACGCTGAGAAAGTTATCCCATTTGGTATAACCCAGCAAAAACTGGAGATCCCGCGCCAGCCAGTATTCCACCCCGTTTTCTGTTTGCTGGGCGTGACCCTCGAAGGTCTCGGTCATCGCTTGAATCTGATTGCTTTCCATTCGGATTTCTCCTTTTCGTTTACTGCTCATACGCATTCAGTCCCGAAATCGTCCGCCCTCCAGCGCGTTTCTTCAGGAGCGGGACCAGGTTGTCCATCAGCGCCAGTTCCTTTTCGCGGCGCTCGCGCCAGCCCAGGTCGAGGGGCTCCATGAGGTCGGTGAGCCGTTCGCCGTCAAAGATCATGCGGTCGAGGATGGCGTTTACAAAGCCTTGCAACGCCTCGTTCGTCAGGCCGTGGCTGCCCGCGACGGCGGCGAGTTCGGCGGCGTGGCGCTCGTCCTTGAAACGCTGGTAGCCGATGCGGACCTCTTGCTCGGTGAGGGGTTGGCCGGTTTCGAGCGTCCGGACGTATTCGGTGATCTCGTCGAGTTCATCCATGAACTTGGCGTCGGAGCGGATGAGGCGGATGAGCTGATCGCGGCTCATTTCCTGCTGGCTCGGCGTCTGGCCGCTGAAGCGGGCGATGAGGTTCATGATGTAGTCGTAGTCGATGTCGGCCGAGGCGAAGAGGACGAACTCGAAATCGAGCTGGTCGATCTCATCCTGCTCGATGCTGTCGCCGTCCCCGGCAGTGTCGTCGCCGGTCTTGTCCTGTTTAGCTTTAAGGCGTTTGGCGGTTTCGAGGTAGACGCCCCGGAAGGCGCGGGCATCGTCTTTGGGGAGCGTCTGCTCGATCTCCTGGCGCTGCTCGTCGGTGAGGTCGGTATACTGGTCGAGCTGGGTCGTGAGGCGCTGGACCTCCTTGAACTGCTTGACGAAGGCGGCGCGAGCGTCGTCGCCCTTGAGGTTGGGGACGGCTTCGGGGCGCGGGTCAAGGCCCTGGGACTGGAGGAAGTCGTCCAGTTTCCGCTTGGCGGCCTTGAGTTGTTCGATCACGACGGGGGCCTCGTCGACGAGCCAGATTTCCTTCGCCTGTTCGGCTTTTACGCCGGAGAACATGGTGATGGCTTCATCGACTTTGTCCTGTTGGCCGCGGAAGTCGAGGATGTGGCCGTAGGGCTTGGCGGCGTTGAGGATGCGGTTGGTGCGGGAGAAGGCCTGAATGAGGCCGTGGTGTTTGAGGTTTTTATCGACGTACAATGTGTTGAGATATTTGGAATCGAAGCCGGTCAGAAGCATGTCGACGACGATGGCGATGTCGATCTTCTCCGCGCCTTTTTGGGGGAGGTCGCGGTTGGGGTACTGCTGGTCCTTGATGCGTTTCTGGACGTCCTGGTAGTAGGCGTCGAACTCGCCGATGGAGTGATTCACGCCGTAGCGGGCGTTATAGTCGGCGATGATGGCCTTGAGGGCTTCCTTCTTCTTGTCCGGCTCCTGCTGGTTGTCTTCGAGTTCCTGTGGCAGGTCTTCCTGGAGCTGCTTGACGTCGGGGTTGCCCTCGGCGGGCGGGGAGAAGACGGCAACGACCTTGAGGGGGACGAAGTCGGGATCGTCGGCCTGGCGCTCGGTCTGGACCTGCTTGAAAAGCTGGTGGTACTCGATGGCGTCGTTGATCGAGGCCGTGGCGAAGAGCGCGTTGAAGCGGCGCTCGCCGGTGGCGGCGTTGTGCTTGGCCAGGATGGCGTCGATAACGGCGAGTTTGGCCAGGGTTTCGCCGGGCCTGGGCGGGTTTTCACCGTGGGGCTTGAAGTAATCCACGTGGAACTTGAGGACGTTGCGGTCTTCGATGGCGTGGGTGATGGTGTAGGCGTGGAGTTCGCTCTGGAAAAGGTCCTCCGTGGTGCGGAGCGTGGCGATATCCCCATCGATCCGCCGGACAGTGGCGTTCTCCGTGAAGATCGGCGTGCCGGTAAAGCCGAAAAGTTGGGCCTTGGGGAAGAAGTTCTTGATGGTCTGGTGGGTCAGGCCGAACTGGGAGCGGTGGCACTCGTCGAAGATGAAGACCATGCGCTTGTCCCTGAGCGGTTCGAGACGCTCTTTGAAGGTGGCCTTGCCGTTTTTGCCGTTAGGCTTGTTGTATTTACTGGTGTCGTCGAGAGCGAGGCCGAGCTTCTGGATGGTGGTGACGATGACCTTGTCGGCGTAGTCGTCGGAGACGAGGCGGCGGACGAGCGCGGCGGTGTTGGTGTTTTCCTCGACGCAGCCTTCCTGGAAGTGGTTGAACTCCTCGCGGGTCTGGCGGTCGAGGTCCTTGCGGTCGACGACGAACAGACACTTGTGGATGTCGGGGTTGAGTTTGAGGAGCGTGGAGGCCTTGAAGGAGGTGAGGGTCTTGCCCGAGCCGGTGGTGTGCCAGATGTAGCCGTTGCCGCGGTTCTCGCGGATGCACTGGTCGATGGCCTCGACGGCGTAAACCTGGTAGGGGCGCATCATGAGCATCTTCCGCTCGGAGGCGACGAGGACCATGTAGCGGCTGATGGCCGTGCCGAGGGTGCACTTGGGCAGGAAGGACTCGGCGAAGTCGTCGAGGTGAGAAATTTTTTCGTTGTCTTCGGCCGCGTGCTGATAGATGGGCAGGAAGTTTTCATCGGCGTCGAAGGCGAAGTGGCGGTCGTTATTATTGGCGAAGTAGTAGGTCTCGGTCTGGTTGGAGACGATGAAGAGTTGGACGAAGCAGAGCAGGGTCTTGGTATAGCCGTTGCCGGGGTCTTTTTTGTAGTCGACGATCTGTTGCATGGCCCGGCGGGGGCTGATGCCGAGGGTCTTGAGTTCGATCTGGACGGCGGGGACGCCGTTGATCAGCAGCATCACGTCGTAGCGTTGGAAGCTGTTGTCGGTGTTGATGTGGAGCTGGTTGACGACCTCGAAGGTGTTTTTGCACCAGTCCTTGATGTTAACGAGGGTGTAGTTGAGCGGCGTGCCGTCGTCGCGGGTGAAGCTGTTGATCTCGCGGAGCAGGGTCGCGGCGGTGAAGACGTCGGGGGTGATGATCTCGTCGAGGAGGCGCTTGAATTCACCGTCGGTGAGCCGGACGCGGTTGAGGGCCTGGAAGTGGTTGCGGAAGTTGCCCTCGAGGGCGGCGCGGTCGCGGATGTCGGGGCGGTGGGTGTATTTGAGATCGGTCAGTTTGCCGATCAGTGCTTGTTCGAGTTCTTGTTCGGTCATTGTTTCCTCTCTCTGAAACCGGGTCAAGTACCGGCTTCATTCATTCCCGCCCCGCGCGAGAGCATCGCCGGCGCCGCCTTGCGCCTTGTCATCCGGAAGTATAGCCATTTATTTCGTTATCCACGGTTCTTGCGGCTTCATTAGACATTGATGTTCGGCTTCATCCTTGGATTCGGCGGCTGCTCCGCCGGCCCTGACCCAGTCACCCACTTCGTCTTTCTTGAATTTCCATAGCCGTCCCCCGCGGTGAGCGGGCAATCGTGCTTTTCAATCCAGCGATAAACGGTATCGGAACTAATGCCAAGATATTTCCTTATGTCATCCCCGGACAACCAGCGGTCTTGGAATTCAGCCCTTTGTCGCGCCTCGCGGGGGGAGCCCCTTGCATCCCAGGGGCGAGAAAGGGGATAGTCGTGGTAAGCCCCCAATTTCTCATAGCATATGTGTGCGCAAGCCTACTGTCAAACGCTTTTAGATGGACAGCACAGTATGAGCCGACTTTAGGCCTGATTACATGATCCCGCGGCTTTACGTTGTTCCCGCAACGGTGGCTGAATGACTACGGCGATTTCCGTCTCTAACCGGTCTTGTGATCGCATCATCGGCTTTCCAGGTCGAGGCATCCATTATAGCCGCCCTGTTTGTCATATACGGACAATCGTTACGGAAAAAATCGGATCGATCCGAGTTCATGGGCCGCCCATCCCCAAGATAAAAACTTTGCCCCAAACAAGCGCCCAGAGCCAATATTTGTCATGCGATATCAACAAAATAAAACTCGACGCTCCCATCAGGGGTGGACGCCGGCATGTCCCTTCCCCTGACAGAAGCGCCTAGGCCAAGGATCAATAAAAACGATCAGTTGGACGCTGTTGGTCGCTTCGGACGATTTATGTTAGCGCCCGGTTGAAAATGTAAGGAAAATGGCCAAATGAAAATGAGTAAGGCTGGTTCCCAAGTTCGTAGGGTGCGCAACGCGCGCCATCTTTTACTATTTTGCGGGCCTTACCGCGGTAAATTGAAGACGTTGGCCACGCCTCGCGGGCGGGGCTGCTCCGCCCCACGCGCGGCAGGCATGGGCTTCGAGGGACTCTTTCCCGTCCCAGGGTCAGGGGCGCGCCGGAGCCGGCGCCCCCGGCGACCCCCGGCGCTTTTTCCGGAGAACCCGCCTGGCGGCTGTTTCACGCCCCGAAACGTCCTGTTTCGAGGGCGGAAAGGGCGGGCGTCCAGGCCCGCCCGAAGAAGTCCGGGGCGTTTGGAATTGCCTGGCCGAGCGCGCCTCTACAGGTCAAAAAATAATGTGATCTCCGTAGGTTGGGTTGAGCCGTAGGCGAAACCCAACATCTTGGCCGGCCCCGTCGGCCCGGGTGAACCAAGCCCCCCCTCGCCCCATCCCCGTGGGGTGGCGAGGGAGAAAATTGTCTGGCCCGGCCCGCCTCCGTTTGGAACAAGGTGTTGTCTTTCAGAATAAAAAAACAGGGGCGATTATTCTCCCTCTCCACCCATTCATGGGGGGAGAGGGCGGGGTGAGGGGGGCATTTGGGACCACCATGCCTGGCCTCTTTAGATATTATATAACCATCAATAATCATTCGATAAATATTCCTGATTAATATTTTTGGCGCCCTTGCCACGTACTCAGCCGGACGCATTTTGGGGTGAAGCCGAGACTTTTTACAAAGACATCCAATATCCGCTGGTTCCCAAGCTCTAGCTTGGGAACCCGAGAAGGGGAAGCTCTAGCTTCCCCACTTTATCCGGAAAGCAACCACGGGGAATCAGCGCGGCGTTTCAATTTCGTAGTCCTAGCGCGGCGGTGAAGGTATCGATATTAGTCGGTTTGAAATTTCATC
>JAZDGM010000037.1:0-5903 GCA_043806915.1 Pseudomonadota bacterium
AGGGTCAGGGGCGCGCCGGAGCCGGCGCCCCCGGCGACCCCCGGCTCTTTTTCCGGAGAACCCGCCTGGCGGCGGTTTCACGCCCCGAAACGTCCTGTTTCGAGGGCGGAAAGGGCGGGCGTCCATGCCCGCCCGAAGAAGTCCGGGGCTTTTGGAATTGCTTGGCCGAGCGCGCCTCCGCTGACCTAAAAATAATGTGATCTCCGTAGGCTGGGTTGAGCCGTGGGCGAAACCCAACATCTTGGCCGGCCCCGTCGGCCCGGGTGAACCAAGGCCCCTCCCGCCCCAGCCCTCTCCCCCCGTCGGGGGCGAGGGAGACAATAGTCCGGCTTAGCCCGCTCCCCTTCGGGTTGGGGCAAGGCGTGTTGTCTTGCGGAATAAAAGAAACATGCCCGGGGCGTTTTTTCCCCCTCTCCACCCATTCATGGGGGGAGAGGGCGGGGTGAGGGGGGCTTTTCAACCACCATGCCGAGGCCCCATCCTTCACCACTCCTGGCGCGTGGGAACCCGCCGCGTCGCTCCTAGCCGGCGGTCGCATGACGATAACGGCCCGGCCAAACGCCGGCCGTGGTCGTTTTTGTCCTTGCGCTAATTTTCCCGATTGTTATACTCCTTCCGGGAAATCGCCGTGGAAAAGAAAGTCTTTCATCTTCTTGTAAAATTAGAGCTGGGGGTGCGCGCATGAGAGAAGCGGCTTGGGGCCGATTCAGGTTGTTTTTTCACCGGCGGGCCGCGTCGGCCGTGCTTGTTTTTCTTTTGTTCTTTCTGATCGCGTCCTGTCAGGGTTCCGGGGAGCGCGCGGACCGGACCGACGATACGCCGGCCGCGCCCGGCCGGGCCGTGAAGATTGCAGCGGTCGGCGACCGGCGGGCGGCCCTGGTCATGGGCAACGGGGCGTATGATGACTCGCCGCTGAAGAACCCAGCCAACGACGCCCGGGACATGGCCGCGTCCTTGAGAGGCATGGGCTTTGAGGTCATCGAGGTGGTAGACGCGGACAAACGCAAAATGGTGGAGAGCGTGGAAGCTTTCGGCCGGAAGCTGCGCGCGGCCGACGTGGGTCTTTTCTTTTTCGCGGGCCACGGGATGCAGATCAAGGGACGGAATTATCTGATTCCGGTGGGGGCCAGGGTGTCGGTCGAAGCGGACGCGGAGTTCGAGGCGGTGGACGCCGGACGAATCCTAGGGCAGATGGAAGCGGCCGGCAACAGGGTTAACATCGTCATTCTGGACGCCTGCCGTGACAACCCCTTGGGCCGTGGTTTCCGGTCCTCGGAAAGCGGCTTGGCCCGAATGGACGCGCCGACCGGTTCCTATATCGCCTTTTCCACCGGCCCCGGGTCGGTGGCGGCGGACGGGGAGGCCGAGAATGGGTTGTTTTCAGGCAGTTTTTTGCGGCACATGCGGACCCCGGGCTTGAAAATCGAAGACGTGATGAAGCGGGTGCGCAACGATGTCTTGAGCGCGAGCCGGAACAAGCAGACGCCGTGGGAGTCTTCTTCCCTGACCGGTGATTTTTATTTCATTCCCGGCCAGGGGACTGTAGCCGCCGCCCCGCCCGTCGCTCCGGGGCCGTCTTCGGTCCCGACTTCTCCCCGTCCGACGACGCCTGTCGCGCCGCCCCAACCTCCTTCTTCGTCCGGGGTGGTCGATTACTCGGAGGTGATCAAGAAGAGGGCGGAATCGCAACGGCAGTGGGCGCTCTGGCAGACCAAAATGGAGACGGAATTCAAGAAGGTGCAGGGGTATGAAAAAATGCCCAGTCTGTCCGACGCGGAAAAGGAGGCGGCCTGGTCGTCTTTTCTGACCGCATACGAGACGGACAATGAATTCGGGGACCGGGACGAGGAACTGCGCCGCCAGGCCCGGGAGCGGGAGGATTATTGGAAGCAAAAGTCCTTCGAAAGCGAGCGGAAAAAGCTCGAGGCTGATCGCTTGCGGGCGGAAGAGGAGCAGCGGCGGAAGGCCTTGGAGGAAGAGCGACTGCGCAAGTTGGAGGAGGAGAAACAGCGCCTGGCCTCCTCGCCCACGGGCAAGACTTTTACCAACTCCATCGGGCAGAAGTTCGTGTTGATTCCGGCGGGGACGTTCCTGATGGGGAGCCCGGAAAGCCCCGCGGAATTGGCGCGGAAATATAAAGTTGATGAAAAATATGTTAACGACGAGCGTCAGCATCGGGTAACGATATCGAAAGCTTTTTATATGCAGACGACGGAAGTGACTCAGGGTCAGTGGCGAGCGGTGATGGGGAATATTCCCTCGTATTTTTCGAGTTGCGGCGACGACTGCCCGGTGGAGCAGGTATCCTGGGAAGATGCGGAGGAATTTATCCGTCGTTTGAACGCGAAGGAGGGGGTGGGCGCATATCGTTTGCCGACGGAGGCGGAGTGGGAGTGCGCGGCCCGGGCGGGGACGGAGACGGCCATATACACCGGTCCATTGACAGTTTTGGGGGAGAATAACGGACCGGAGCTTGATCCGATCGCCTGGTATGGAGGGAATAGCGGCGTTTCCTATGCGGGCGGTTATGATTGTTCGGGATGGCCTGAAAAGCAGTATTCCAGCGGTAGTTGCGGTCCTCATCCGGTGGGACGTAAGCGCCCCAACGCCTGGGGACTTTACGACATGATCGGCAATGTGTGGGAGTGGTGTCAGGACTGGCATGGCGAATATTCGACCGGTTCAGAGGCGGACCCTCCCGGCCCAGCGAGCGGCTCCGGCCGGGTGGACCGGGGCGGCGGCTGGAGCGACCTCGCGGGGGTCTGTCGTTCGGCCCACCGTGGCAGGAGCTTGCCTGGGCTTCGTTACAGCAACCTGGGCCTCCGCTTGGCCAGGACTTACTGATTTTTTTGATTTTTACCTTTTTACTTTTTGGAAAATGTAGTAAATTAGGGTAATTTTTATTGAAAATTTTAGATTCCGTTTATGGGGAAGGCTTTTTAGTCCATTCTTGAGAAAGCCCCAACCCGCCGCGAGCGAAGCGACGCGAGCGGTCAGGGGCTTTCCGGGGTCCAGGGGCGGAGCCCCTGGTCGTTCTAGCATCGAATTCTCCGGAGCGTACTCCGGGGCTGTGGTAGAGTAGGCTGGCTAGTTCCTTGCTATTGGCGTAGCCAGGCGAAGCCAAGTCGATTCCCCGCGGCTTGCCGCGGAAAAGTTTCTTCAGATATTCTTAGGGTGCAAACGTTTCGAGCGCGAGGCAAGGGCGGCCGTCTCTTAAGAAACGATGTAATCCTGCTCGATATATATACGCATTGATGGTTCGTATATATGCAAAAACTCAAATGTTTAAAATAATCACCATTCCCTTTGACTGGAGCCGGGAGTTCTTCGACGAAGACCTTGTGAACCGGTTCATACTCAACAAGCACGTCAAGCGCTATGAGATCATGTTTTTTCAAAAAGGCGAGGGCCGCTATTGGTCTGTTTTTCTGGAGTATGACCCGGTGGTGGGAAAGACTCCCGAAAAGGAAACCGAAGGCCTGGACGAACCCCAGCGAGTCCTTCTCGAGCGACTTAAAGCCTGGCGAAAAGAACGGGCGGAACAAGACGGCGTGCCCGTATATATCATTGGAAACAACCGGGAGATGGTCCAAGTGGCCCTGAATTCTCCCCGAACCCTGGAAGCCTTGGGGGTGATAAAAGGCTTCGGTAAAAGCAAGGTTGAGAAATACGGACGGGAGATAATCGGCCTGATCAAGGCGTTCCACGAAAAAACATGAAAACGGACTACCCGCTTTTCGTCAAATGGATCGAAACGACCGATTGGATACTCGACGCCGTGGAAAAGTTCCCCAAGGCGGTTCGCTTTTCCCTGTCCGGGCGTATCGCCAACCTCGCCCTCGACATCGTGGAAGGCATAGTGGAGGCTATATATACCAAGGAACGTTTGGATATATTGGACAAGCTCAATATATATATCGAGAAATTGAGGGTCCTTTTCCGCATCTGCTTTGACCGCCGTTATTTATCCGCCGGCCAATATGAGCATATCAGCGGTCTTCTCGATGAGTCCGGACGGATGATCGGTGGGTGGAGAAAGACGCCATGAAACGTCGCGGTCATCTCTTCGAAAAAGTCATCTCCTTTGAAAACTTGCGCGCAGCCTTTCACCGCGCCTTTCGAGGAACCGGGCGCACCCAGGAATCCTGCCGCTTCCATTTTTATCTCGAAACAGAATTGCTGCAACTTCAAAGGGAATTGGCGGCTGAAACCTATCAGCCCGGCCGCTACCGGTATTTTTCGATTTACGATCCCAAGGAGAGGACCATCAGCGTGGCCCCGTTCCGGGACCGGGTGGTTCACCACGCTTTGGTCGGCGTCCTGGAAAAGGTCATTGGCCCCCGGTTCATCCATGATACCTACGCCAACCGCGTCGGCAAGGGAACCCACCGGGCGGTCAAGCGGGCTCAGGTCTTTCTCCGAAAGAACCGGTATTTCCTCAAAACCGATGTGGCCAAGTATTTCGATAATATCGACCATGAGATTCTCTTGAGTCTTTTAAGCCGGATAGTCAAGGACCATAAAGTCCTGTCCCTGTCCTCCCGCATCACCGCGAACAGCGACCGGAGCCGGGGCCTGGAAGAAGGCAAGGGGCTGCCCGTCGGCAACTTGACCAGCCAGTTTTTCGCCAACCTCTACCTCGACCCTTTGGACCATTTCATCAAAGACGCCCTTGGGGAAAAATTTTATATCCGTTACATGGATGATTTGGTTCTGTTTTCCGATTCCAACGGCCTTTTGAAGGACCGACTTTCAACTATCGAGTTTTTTTTGGGGGATCGACTAGGGCTGCGCCTGAAACCCAAGGCCACCATGATCAATACCCGGCTGCATGGCCTGCCTTTTTTAGGTTGTCGGGTTTTTCCAGGCTTGGTGCGAGTAAGGCAGGAAAACCTCAAACGAATGTTCGGAAAAATTCGGGAGAGGCAAAATGAGTTCAGGGCTGGCCGTGTTTCCGAAGACCGACTTGAGCGGAGCATTCAAAGCGTCGTCGGGCATTTGAAATGCGTCAATACCTTCAATTTACGGCGAAAGAGTCTTTTTTCGGGGGTAGAAGTCGGAGAGCGGCTCCAACCGGGTGAACCGGGGCGGCGGCTGGAACAACAACGCGAGGAACTGTCGTTCGGCCAACCGTAACAGGAACGAGCCTGGGAATCGTAACAACAACCTGGGCCTCCGCTTGGCCAGTACGCGGAAATTCCGGAATTCTTGCGTTCACGGATACAAGACGCGTGACTTCCGCGTCCAGACTTCCATCCCGCTTCCCGCGCCAACGGGGACAAAAAGG
Organism: Pseudomonadota bacterium; assembly: GCA_043806915.1. Lineage (GTDB taxonomy): Bacteria > Desulfobacterota > Desulfarculia > Adiutricales > JAGVGV01 > JAZDGM01. The sequence continues at coordinate 5,288 of JAZDGM010000037.1, forward strand.
AATTGCCCGCGGCGGCTGGTAGGCCGGTTATGGTTCGACGGCGGCCATTGGGCTATTAAAAATTTACCTAAACCAAGTGAATTCGTAAGCGTTCACGGAGTAGTCTGCGGATAGGGACAATTATATCCTGGAATCTTCCGGTTGGGTGTTGTTGAACCAGGATTGAATAGACTCAATCAACGCAGTGAATATCGATCTTGTCTATAGCCGGCATGTTTCCCGGAGCGAGAGAATTTAATTTCTCGTCAGTTACATAGAAAAACATTGATTTTTTAAATTTCGGCTCTTATGTTTTCGTTGAAGTCTAAAACTTAATGGCATTAAGTTAAGAGAATGGTCTATAATATTGCCTTTTTACTCAATGTCAGCGGCCATCTGATAATGCCTTAAACTTGGCCATATGAAATTGTATTGTTCTTTTCTTTTTCAGTAAAAAAAATTGACTACTTCATTTTTCTTCTTTTCGATTTCTTGCCGGCGTGGCCCCTTGTCTCCGTGTCATCGGGCAGGGAGGGCTAACCGATGGCCAAATGGTTTCGCGGGAGACTTATGTCAAGACATCCAATATCCGCTGGCTCCCAAGCTCTAGAGACTGTGAAAGAATTTAAAATTCGAG
>JAZDGM010000038.1:0-26773 GCA_043806915.1 Pseudomonadota bacterium
GCCCTCGAAACAGGACGTTTCGGGGCGTGAAACCGCCGCCAGGCGGGTTCTCCGGAAAAAGAGCCGGGGGCCGCCGGGGGCGCCGGCCAACGTCTCCAATTTACCGTGGTCGGGCCCGCAAAATAGTAAAAGATGGTGCGCGTTGCGCACCCTACTTACTCATTTTCATTTGGCCATTTTTCTTACATTTTCAACCGGCCGCTAACCGGGATGGTGGTCCACGGGGAGGCGCCCCTACGTTTCGCCGCCGGCGGTGGTTGTTAAAGGCTTGTCGGGTCGGGTCCCCGCGCCCGCCCTCCCAGGCGTGACCGGGGTTTCGCTGGTTCCCAAGCTCTAGCTTGGGAACCCGAGAAGGGGAAGCTCTAGCTTCCCCACTTTATCCGGAAAGCAACCACGGGGAATCAACGCGGCGTTTCCATTTCGTAGCCGTAGCGCGGCGGTGACGGTATCGATATTAGTCGGTTTGATATTTCAACCGTCTCGTTGAACCCATGCCTGAAGGCTCGCCGGGCAAGGCCTATCCCCTGGCCGGCGATTATGGGCGGTGGCGGGGCGCTACATCTCTAGAGTGAGGAAGCTGGAGCTTCCCTGGCCGAGGTTCCCAAGCTAGAGCTTGGGAACCAGCCGTACTCATTTTCATTTGGCCATTTTCCTGACATTTTCAACCGGCCGCTAACACCCCTGCGTTTCGCCGCCGGCGGTGGTTGTTAATGGCTTGTCGGGGCGGGTCCCCGCGCCCGCCCTCCCAGGCGCGACCGTAAAAAGAGGGCGCCCACGGGGAGGCGCCCCTACGTTTCGCCGCCGGCGGTGGTTGTTAAAGGCTTGTCGGGTCGGGTCACCGCGCCCGCCCTCCTAAACGCAATCGGAATTGCGGGTATTTATGCCTGGGTTGTTCGGTTTTTCCAAAGGCCAAGACCAGGCCGCCGCCGACCTTGAAAATGGAACAAAAGTAAATTAAATTTTAAAGGGACCGAAACTTGATCGCGGACCAGAAGCCCGGTCTGTTCATCCGGCGGCGCCCGGGCTGGGGCGGTCCAGATGACCCAACCGACTTGACCTGGGTCATGTCGGTCACGGCAACCAATGAAAACGCCCGAAGGACATCTTCATGCAAACCCACGGATCGTAAAGCGAAAATTACCATTGTCGACGCCGAAGTCATCATCTTCGCCGAGCACGGTAATCTCTTCACATTACCGACCCGCGGCCCCGCGGCCAAGGCCAGTGCGCGGGCGGTCGGTCTCGACCGTGAAGGCGAGGTTTATATTTTCGATTAACGGAGGGCGGCATGTTTAAACATATACTTGTTCTTTTCCTTGGCGCCGCGATGGTCTGCCTGGCGCTCGGCGTCGGCTGGGCCGGGGAGGACGTGTTGACCATCAGCACTTCCTACAAGAGCCTGCTTTCCAATCCGGAACATACCGGGATGCTCGACCAGCTCATCCAGGAGGCGTTTCGCCGGTTGGGCCGGCGCGTGGAGTTCGTGTTCACGCCAACCCAACGCTCCCTGCCGGACGTCAATTCCGGGCTGCTCGACGGTGAAATAAACCGCATCGCGGGCCTGGAGCGGACTTATCCCAATCTGGTGATGGTTCCGGAACCGAACATGACCATGCATTTTGTCGCCTTCGCCAAAAAAACGCGCCGCGTGGAAGGCTGGGAAAGCCTGCGGGACCTACAGGTCGGCCTGGTCCGGGGCTGGAAGATACTCGAGGAGAACACCAAGGGTTTCCCCCATGTAACCCTCGCGCCGACGGAAACCGAGCTGTTCGCCATGCTCCAAAAGGATCGGCTGGACGTGGCGTTATACGACAAACTCACGGGCTACGAGCAGCTCGGTCAACTGGGCCGCACCGACATCCGGAGCCTCGAGCCGCCCTTGGCCAGTAGGGACATGTACTTGTACCTGCACAAGAAACATGAAGGCCTGGCGGGCGCGGCGGCCGGGGCGCTGAAGGAAATGAAGGCGGACGGCTCGTATGATCGGATCGTCGCGGAGGCGACGTCGCATTTGCGCGTGGACGTCAAATAAAGAGGGCCTGGTGATCATGATGAACTTGCGGAGCTCGAGCACTTGGAAGTTTTTCAAGTATTCGCTGTTCTGCTTTTTGGCCATCGTGGCGATTATCACGACCATTTACTGCTTTTCGACTTATAAGCGCCAGAATGAAGGCCTGAACGACGCCCTGCGAATACTGGACAAGTCGCATGTTCCCGCCTTGATCGCCGGTTTGTGGGTCACCGACCACGACGACGTGCAAAAAGTGATGAACAGCATAACCCTTTTCAGATACATCGAACGAGTCGAAGTGCAAAATGACGCCGGACGAGTGTTCGTCTCGGGCGCGGACCCGGACCCCGGCCTGGAAACGGCGACCAAGGAACTGAGCTATACCTACAAGGACACGTCCATCCCGATCGGGTTCTTGAAATTGTTCATAAACAAGCGGCGCATGCTCCTGGATGCGCTGGAGGACGCCGCCTTGATCTTGGCAGTGCAAATATTCCTGTCCCTAATCCTTGCCGCCGTCAACGCCGGGGCCTTTTACCTGGCCTTTGGCCGACGCCTGTTCAGGTTCGCGAGGTTCATCGGGTCGGACGAACCGACGGTGTTCCACCAGTCCTTTTCGTTGGAGCGTCGATCGAAAAGAAACGACGAGCTGCAACTGCTGGTGGACCACTTTAACGCCCTCCGCGCCAGAATCAGCAGTTACGTGCTTGAGATCGAGAGGGCGAACGAGCGCTTGACCGCGACCAACGCCCAACTCCTGGACAGCGAACGCCAATTGAGGGGAAGCCGGGAGCAATTCGCCAACGCCTTCGAATACGCGCCCATCGGCATGGCGCTCGCGTCGCCCGACGGCCGGGTGCTTAATGTCAACCAGGCCCTGTGCGCCATGCTCGGTTATTCGCCCAGCGAGCTGCTGGCCCTGGCCTTCCAGGGCGTCGCCCTCCCGGATGATTTCAACGGGGAATCGGCCCAGGCTCGGCGGATGTTGGCCGGCGAGATCGCCGCCTTTACCATGGAAAAGCGTTACCTGCATAAATCGGGTTCCTTGGTCTGGGCCCTCTTGAGCGTATCCCTTTCCCGGGACCAAGAAGGTGCGCCTCTGAATTTTATCTCCCAAATTCTGGATATCACCGCGCGCAAGCAGGCGGAGGAGAAACTCCGCCACAGCCAGTTGATGTTGGCGCGCACGGAGCGAATCGCGCATGTGGGGAGTTGGGAATGGAAGATTTCGTCGGATACGGTGACTTGGTCGGAAGAGATGTTCCGGATTTTTCAGCTCGACCTATCCGATCAAGCGCCGCGTTGGGCCGATCACCAAGTCTTGTTTCATCCCGGCGACCAGGAACTGCTGGGCCAAGCCGTCGCCAAGGCCCTAGCGGATGGAACTCCGTACGAACTCGAACTCCGCGCCGTGCGAGGAGACGGCCGAATTAGGACTTGTATTGCTTGCGGATTCGCCGAAATAGGGTTTGGTGGATGCGTGGAGCGCCTGTTCGGCTCCTTGCGGGACATTACCGAACGCAAGAGCGCGGAGGAAGCTCTACGCGCCGGCGAGGAACGGTTTCGACAGGTTTACGAACAAATGGGCGTCGGCGTGGCTAGGGTTTCGCTCGATTTCCTGATTGAAAGCGCCAACGAGGCTTACTGTCGGTTGCTGGGCTACGGCGAGGAGGAACTCATCGGAAAACACCTCCGGGAAATCACCCACCCGGATATGTTGGAAGAGAACCTGCGCCGACAAAGGCAATTGGCCGTCGGGGAAATTGAACACTTCAGAATGGAAAAGGCGTTTATACATAAAAGCGGGCGAATTATTCACGGTCTTCTGGACGCGAACCTGGTGCGCGGCGTCGACGGCCTTCCCAAGTATTTCCTGGGCAGCGTGGTGGACATCACCGACGTCAAACGGGTCGAAAAAGAACAAAAATATCTCCAAACACAGCTTAAGCAAGCCCAAAAAATGGAAGCGATAGGCACGCTCGCCGGAGGTATTTCCCATGATTTCAATAATCTGCTTCAAGCTATCAACGGCTACACGCAAATCCTGCTTCTGGACGCCAACCCCGCCGGCCCCGAGTACCCAAGCTTGACGGCCATTCAAAAAGCGGGAAACAGGGCCGCGGGACTTATCCGTCAACTGCTTCTCTTCAGCCGTAAAGCCGATTCCGAGCGCCGGCCGGTGGAACTCAATCAGGAAGTCGAGCAGGCCAGGAGACTTCTGGAACGAACCATTCCCCGGATGGTCGACCTTGAAGTCCGTCCCGGCGGCCGGCTGTGGCCCATTCTGGCGGACCCGGTCCAGATCGAGCAAATCCTGTTGAATCTGGGGACCAACGCCGCCGACGCCATGCCGGAGGGCGGAAATTTGGTCATTGAAACCGAGAACATCACCCTGGGGGGTGATTATGTCAACAGCCACCTGGGCGCCACGCCCGGTCGATACGTCCTTATGACCGTTACCGACACCGGGCACGGCATGGACAAGGAGACCGTGGAAAAGATATTCGAGCCGTTCTTCACCACCAAGGAAATCGGAAAGGGCACGGGACTGGGCTTGGCCTCGGTCTACGGCATCGTCAAGAACCATGGCGGGCACATCATGTGCTACAGCGAAGTCGGTCAAGGGACAACCTTCAAGATTTTTCTTCCCGCCGCGGCGCCGGCGGACTTGGTCGAGACGGACGAGGTTTTTTCCAAACCGCTCCGGGGGGGGGCGGAGACGATCCTGCTGGCGGACGATGAAGAGTCGATCAGGGACTTCGCTTCCCAGGTCCTGAAAAAGTTCGGATACACGGTCCTTGGCGCCGCTAGCGGCGAGGAAGCCCTGGAAATATATTCCGCCAGGTCCGCTGAAATCGACCTGGTCATCATGGACCTGGGGATGCCGGGCATGGGCGGCCACAAATGTTTACAGGAACTTATTAAATTGGATGCGGTGGTCAAGGTGGTCATCGCCAGCGGATATTCCAGCGACGACCAAGTCAAAAAGGCCCTGGCCGCCGGGGCGGCGGGGTACGTGGGCAAGCCTTATCACATTGACGAGTTGTTGAACACGACGAGGGAAGTCCTGGCCAACCAGGGGTGATTCCGCTTTTGCGGTTCGAGGCCCCGGCCGGTCTCGATTCAGGTTTTAGCGAAAAACGGCCACGCCGTCGCGGCCGCTGTTTTTAACCTGGTACATGGCTTGGTCGGCGTTGGCGAACAATTCGATCTCCGTTTCGCCGTGATCGGGAAAGACAGCGACCCCGATACTGGAGGAAATCCGGATGACCCGCCCTTCCAGCTCATAACTCGCGGCCAGGGCCTCCCGGATTTTGTTCGCCACTTTTTCGGCGTCCTTGACCTCCTGGACGGCGGGCAAAAGCAGGATGAACTCGTCCCCGCCAAGCCGGGCCGCGGTATCCGATTCCCGCACCTGGCCCCTGATCCTCGCGGCGACCTTCCGCAACAGCAAGTCGCCGATCTTATGTCCATGAGCGTCATTGACCGGCTTGAAATTGTCAAGGTCGATAAAAAGCACGGCCAGTCGTTGTTTTTCGCGTCGAGCCAGGGCCAGGGCCTGGTTTAGGCGGTCCGAGAACAACGCCCGGTTAGGCAGGCCGGTCAAGGCGTCATGCTGGGCCATATGCTTGATTTTCTGTTCAATACGAACCCTCTCGGTGATGTCGGCCGCGAAATTCAGTGTGGCGGGGCGCCCGTTCCAGTCCAAGCGGACGCCGCTCATTTCCACCCAGACAACGGCGCCATTTTTATGCCGGACCCGGAATTGGTAGCGCGGCTCAACCTCCCGGCCATCCAAGCGTTTTTGGTGGATGGAAGCCGTCAGGTCCCGGTCTTCCGGGAAAACAAGTTGGAGGAAAGGTTTTCCTCGTAGTTCCTCGGCGGTATATCCGGTGATGGTCCCGATCATGGGGTTGACATAGGCCAATTCTCCATCCTGGATCACCAGGATGCCTTCCTGGGCCGTTTCCACCAGCAGGCGGTGCCGTTCCTCGCTTTCACGCAAGTTTTTTTCCAGGCGCTTGCGTTCGGTGACGTCCACGGCCACTCCCAGGACGGCGGTTTCGGCCGGCCCGGGTTGAAAATATGGAATCCTGATGGTTTGGAACCATCCCAGGGCGCCGTCCCGGCGCGGCATTTGTTCCTCGGGAATAAGCAACGACTCCCCACCCGGACTCAGGACTGAATCGCCGGCTCGGCCGGTGGTCATTCGATCGTCCGGCAAGCCGAGGTCGCGATCGGTTTTTCCGATCAAATCCTCGGGTGACGCCTTTAGGGCGTCGGCCAGGGCCTTGTTGGCCAAAATATATCTTCCTTGAGGGTCCTTGGCGAAAATGTAATTGGGCACGGTGTCAAGCACCAGGCGCAAGTGCTCCTCGGCTTGCCGGCGGGCCGCCACGTCCCGGTTTAACTGATCGCCAAGGGATGTCAGTTTCCGGTTGAGCCGACGCAACTGATATATCCAGACAAAGCCCAGGACCATCACGACCGAAAAAACGCCCGCCACCTTAAACGCCGGCGTGTAGTCCACCCCGCGAACCACGGAGATGGAAACATGCCGGTTAACGATTTCCCTCGTTTCCTGGGGGACGAGGGTCTTGATCGCCTTGTTCAGGGCATCCCTCAACCGCGGCTGGTCCCGAGTCACACCGATGCGCATGTGGTTCGCGTAGCCCGGTATTTCTCCGGCGATCTTCAGATTGAACCAGCCTTCGTTTTTAATGGTGTACGCGGCCATGGTCAGTGAGCGCAACGTCATGTCGGCCTTGCGATCCTCAACCAGGCGCAACGCCTCCTTCTCCGAGCCGACCGTCTCCACCCGCAGGTTGGGGTAATCCCGACGCAAGCGCTCCTCCATACTGGTCCCGCTAGGCAGGGCCACGATTTCTCCGGATAACTCGGCCGGGTTGGAAATATAATCGTGGTCCTCGCGGGTAATCCACACATTGGGGTTCACGAAATACGGGTCGGTAAAAATCAGCCATTCGTCGCGCTGGGGCGTCTGATTCAAAAAGGGGAGCAGGTCGCATCGCTTGGATTTGGAATACAAAATGCTCTCGTCCCAATCCTTGGTCGGGACCAGTTCCAGTTCCACCCCGGCCCTTTGGGCGATAACACGGACTAGATCGGCGGCGATCCCCACATACTCCCCGGATGGGGTGATTTTTTCGTAGGGTTCCCAGTCCGGGTCCACGCACATTCTCGCCTTGACGGGCCCGCGCCGGTCCTCCCGCTTCTCCCCGGTCGCCGAAGCCGCCTCCGCGGCCAAGGAAAGAATAATTAAAAAGGCCATGGCGGCAAATACCTTCATGGCCGCCGGTCTCTTTTTCGCCATTTTTTATGACTCCCATTGGGAATAGGGGACGGTCCGGTTTTTCTCGCCCCGGTCCCTCAAACCCCGAAGACCTTTTCCGTTCGGCCGCGGGGGCGCGGGTTCATTTAAGCGTCCGTTACGATCACCGGAATAAAAATCCGGAGTGAACGCGAAAACCGGTCCCGCCACACCGCTAATATAACCGGTTTGGATTTGTTTTACAGGTTATTATGGGGCCGAGGAGCCGGTCGGCCCGGGTCAGCTTTTGGGATCGAACCGCCGGTCTTCCAGGTGCATGTATCCCAGTATGGCCTTGGCGGCGAGGTTCCGTAGGGGTTCGGGCGGCCAGGGGATGGTCCGGCGATTGACAAAAAAAGTCTCGGTCAGCTCGGTCCGGTTTTCCAGGACCAGGTCGGCCAGGGTTTTCCCATTCAGGTGAGTGAGGCTGACGCCGTGCCCCACGCAGCCCAGGGAGTAGGATATTCTTTTGTCCCCCAAATACCCCAGGGCCGGCGCCATGTCCAGGGGCACGGACACCGGGCCGCCCCAGCGATGCGTGAACCCGATGTCCCGGAGCGCGGGGAAGGTTTCCCGGACGTCCTGTTCCAACCCGGCGAAGGTGGCTGGGTTCAAATCCCTGTCCATGTCCCGGCCGCGCGAAAGGGAGACGTCCCGGCCGCCCATCAGAAGGCGGTTGTCGGCGGTCAGTCGGTAATAGTGCACCAGGTTGCGGGCGTCCTCGATCCCCTGTCGATTCTTCCACCCGATCTGTTCGAGGCGCGCGGCGGCCAGGGGTTCGGTCAGAACGATATGGGTCCAGACGGGAGCTTGTTTCGACTTCAATTCCGGAATAAGGTGACTGTAGGCGTTGGTCGCCAGGACCGCCTTCTTGGCCTTGACCGTCCCGCCGGGCGTTTTCAACCGGACGCCCAGGCCGACCCGGGATATTTCAGTCACCGGCGTATCCTCGAACACCTTGACCCCCTGGGCGGCGATGACGTCCTTCCAACTCCAGGCCAGCTTGGCCGGGTTCAAAATCCCGCAGCGCGGCTCCCACCAGGCGCCGAGATAGAGGGGGCTTTTAACCTGTTCCTGAATTTGGTCCTTTTCCAGCCACTCGATTCCGGTCAGCCCCAGGGCCTGGACCAACTCGATCTCGTGGAGGATTCTGTGCTTGTATTTTTCCGAGGTGGCGACGCGCAGGAAGCCGGGGTGTTCGTAATCGCAGTCGAGGGGGAGGTCGCGGACCAGGTCCCGCAGCAAATCCACCGCCTTTTCCATGTATAGGTGGGCTTCCTTGGCCTTGGCCCGCCCGAACCGCCAGGCTGTCAGCGCCAAGGTCATGCCGAACAGGGTCATGTTGAAGCCGCCGTTGCGGCCGCTGGCCCCGAACCCGATGACCTGGCTTTCGAGCAGCGCCACTTCCATCCCGGGATGGGCCTTTTTTAAGTGATATGCAGTGGAAAGACCGGTAAAGCCTCCTCCGACGATGGCGGCGTCGACCTCGATATCCGTCTGGAGCGGGCGGCCGGGGCGGTACTCGCGGGTGGAGAGCCAGTAGCTCTTGTCCTTGAAATTTTCCATGGTTAGTCCTGCTTTCTTCCTGCTTGGGCCGCGAGGCCCCGGGGCGTGACGGTTTCGAGTCCCCTCGCGGCCAAGCCCTGGCGCCGGGTCCCGGCACTTCCAGCGCGTTATCGCGGTGCGTCGCTTTTAAGTCTCATTATTTTCCTGGAGCGGTCGGACTTCCTAAAATAACCGTCACGCGGGCGGCGGTCAATTATTTTCCCTTCTAGCCGTCCCCAGGCCTGTTTCAATATTGCTCCCCGCCGGTATTTCCCTTACATTATTAAACAAGGGGAAACCAAGCCCGGCCCCGCGGGCCTTTACTCGGATTATCGAAACCGCGCCCGGCCGGCCGACAAAGGGGTGGTCCATGGATTTGTGGCGGAGTTTGAACGAAAACCCGAGGCTTTTGGACGAAATTTTTTCCAGCCTCAAGCAAGTCGTTTTCCTGTCGGACCCCGAGGGGAAAATCCTGTTCGCCAGCTCCGCGGCCCTGCCCTTGACCGGGTACCGGACCGAGGCCCTGGAAGGTCAAAACATCAGCCTGCTTTTCACGGAGGAAGACCTCGCCTTTTTCCTGCCCAATATCCTGCACCTAACCAACCATAACCAGTCCTTCGAGGGCGAGGCCATGCTCAAAAGGAAAAACGGGACCCTTTTTTACGCCTATCTCGTTTCCAAGCCCTGCCCGGTGGGGGAGGAGGAACGAGCCGTCTTCGTCTTCTCCGTTCAGGACATCGACCGCCAGAAACGGCTGGAAAAGTCTTTCCGGGAATCCCACTACGAAGACCTGCTCAAGGTGGCCAATGGGATCGCCCACGAAATCAGGAACCCCCTGGTGGGCATCGGCGGCTTCGTCAACCGCATCCAAAAAAGCTGCCAGGGCGGGGAGGCCGATAAACGGTATTACACCTATATTTTCAACAATCTAAAAAGGATCGAGCGGCTGGTCAAAAAGGTTGAATACCTGGTGTCCCTGCCCAAGCCGTATTTCAAGCGGGAATCGATCCGGGAACTGGTGGAAGGCGCCGTCTCCCCCTATCTCGAGGAAATGGCCCGCCGCGGGATTGTCTATTCCTATTCCGGCCCCGACCCCACCATGCTGGTGGATCGCGAATTGGTGACCAGGGCCGTGGCCATTTTGGTGGAAAATTCCCTGGAAGCCGCTTCCGACGGGGGCCGCATAGAAATTAAAAGCAATCTGATGGATAATTACTGCCAACTCTGCGTCCAGGATTCCGGACCCGGCATCGCCTCGACGGACCTGCCCTTTATTTTTAATCCCTTTTTCAGCACCAAGGCCGATGGGGCCGGGATCGACTTGGCCGTGGTCAAAAGAATTGTCGAAGGCCATGGCGGGTCCGTGGCCGTGGAATCGCGGTCCGGTGAAGGGGCTCGTTTTTATTTGAAATTCCCCTTCGAACGCCGCCGGGAAATCAGGGTGGTTTCCCTGGCCCGCTAAAGTCGGCCGGCCTCGCCCCGGAGTTGCTTGCCTGGGGCGCCCGCGGAATTATTCGGTGATTCTGGAAATATAGTTGACAAGCCGACGCCGGACCCTCGCGGACATGGTCGCCGCGGCGGAGTTCCCCGACGAACCGCGCCGCGACCAGGGCTTGTGGGTTTCGTGCATCTCCGGAGCGATGCCGGCGGCGGACCTGGAAAAGCTCTTGACCCAGACCGGGTTTTCCGGGGTCCGGGTGGAAACCGATGAAGCCGGACGCGAGCTCATGAAGGGCTGGGGAAAAGGCCGCGGCTTGGAAAATTACGCCGCTCCGGGCTGGGTCGAGGCGTTCAAGCCTCTCGCGGAACAAGGGCCGCCCGGCGGCGTTAAGACAACGAGCCGGTGGCAAAACTTCGGTTTTTGACCTAACTTGTCGCGAGGCTCAATTTTGAATCCTTGAAATACCATGGCCTGCCTTTGGGTCATAATTTGCGCCTGCCGTGATTCAGGTCATTTTCGGCGAAGCCGAAGGCGCCCAGCCGCAAGGCTTATGAAGGCCAAATACCCGTGGGTTGCAAGCGGCTCCGGTAACAACTTTTATGACCATTAAACATGGGGAAGCAGGTTGTCATGGATAGAGTAAACAAGGCGGATGATCTTTTTCGGCAAGGTTTTAGTTGTTCGCAAGCGGTGTTGGCGGGATTCGGGGACGTTACCGGCCTGGAATTCGATCAGGCGGTGAAGTTGGGCCGGGCCTTCGGTTCGGGCATGAGGCGGGACGGCTTTTGTGGCGCCTTGATCGGCGCGGCCCTCGTTTTGGGCTTCAAGGAAAAAAGTCGCGACAACGAGCGCGAGGCCAGGTACGCGGCCTATGACTATTTTCGAACCCTGGCCGACCGCTTCGAGCAAGCGCACGGGAGCGCCAAGTGTCGGGAGTTGCTCGGGGGAGTCGATCTTGCCACCGCGGCGGGCCAGGCCCAGGCCGTGGAGGCGGAACTTTTCACCACGCTCTGTCCGCGTTTCGTGCACACCGCCGCGGGTCTGTTGGAGGAACTGCTGTAACGGGATGACTTTTGCCTCCGGGGGTCCGACTCGGCCCCCGGAAAGACGCGACTTCGGGGTGAAAACCCGAAGCGCGGCCGCCGCGGCCCCAAAAGGGATGACGGGGAGCGGCGGCGATTCGCTGATGATTTAATTTACCTCATAAATACAATATATTATCCATAACAAAATAAAATTTTCACGCCGCGGCGGTGGGGCGGTGTTTTTTTTCTTGACAAAATACAGAATTGTATCCAAAAATGTCGACATGAAAAAAAACAATACCGTGCAGGATGTTTTCTCCCGGCTCAGGGACCAAATATTGACCTTTAAACTTCTCCCCGGAGTCAGGGTTTCGGACAAGGAAGTGGCCGAGGAATTGGGCCTGAGCCGGACCCCGGTCCGGGAAGCCCTCATTCACCTGGCCGAGCAAGGCCTGGTCGAGGCCCGTCCCAACCGGGGGTTCACGGTCAAGGTCTTTTCAATAAAGGAAGTCGAGGACCTTTACACCTTACGGGCGGCCCTGGAAAAACTGGCCATCAACCTGACCACGCGCCGGATGGACGCGGAGAAGGCCGAACACCTGCAAAAAATACTGGATAAGTACCCCCCCCTGATGGAAGCCCAGGACATCGTCGGTTTCAACGACGCGGACGAGGCTTTTCACGACCTTATCGCCTGTTACAGTGAAAACAAGCCGCTTCACCAGAACCTGAGGAGCCTGCAAGGGCAGATTCGGGTAATCCGGCGGTACGACCACCTCCGCAGCAGCAGTTTTCAGGAAACATACGTCGAACACCAGGGGATTCTTAATTCCATGATTCTTGGCGAATCCGAAAAAGCCGAGGAAGACATGTCGAGGCATATTTTACATTCGATGGACATCATTATCAAAATCCTTGAACAGACCTAAGGGACCGAAAGGAGAGGGGTATGGCAAGAAAAGGTTTTCTTTTGCTGACGGCGGTTGTGTTGTCCGTTTTGTTGCTGATCGGCGCGGGGCCGGCTGGAGCGGCGGACAAGATTCAGTTCAAGCTGGGCACTTCCGGACCGGCCAACAAGATCACCCTGACCACCATTGAAGGCGCGGGACTTTCATCCGAACACACCGTGGCCGAGGTCTTCAAGCGTATTGTTGAAGAACGGTCGCATGGCGCCATGGAGGTCAAAATCTACCCGGACAGCCAGTTGGGCGACGAGCGGGAGCAGTGGCAGAGCATGCAGGAAGGCATTTTGCAGATGTCGACCTCGAGCTGCGAGCCCTTGGCCGGTTTCGTGCCCGAGTGGATGGCTTTTTCGATTCCCTACCTGACCGATTCCGAGGAAGTTCTGTTGAAAGTCCTGGACGGTCCGGTGGGACAGGAAATGAAACAACTGGTCCTGGACAAGATCGGCGTCCGCATTCTGGGTTGGTCCTTCCTGGGTTTCCGGAATTTCACCACGGCCAAAAAGGAGATTCATTCGCCCGCGGACATGAAGGGTCTCAAGATAAGGGTGACCCAGTCCCCGGAAAAAGTGAAGATGGTTGAAGCCCTGGGCGCCCAGGCCGTGCCCATCAGTTGGTCGGAACTTTACACCGCCTTGCAGCAAGGGGTTGTGGACGGCCAGGAGAATCCATTCTCCATGATCGAGCAGGCCAAGCTGTACGAAGTGCAAAAATTCCTGGTGGCCGACGGCCACACTCTCGGCGTCCTGCCGATCTCCATCAGTGAAAAAACCTTCCAGTCCCTGACGCCGGACCAGCGCCGGATCGTGCAGGACGCGGCCCTGAAGGCCATTACCATCTTCCGTGCCCAGTTGTACTTGGGCAACACCCTGTGGGTGGAGGACCTCAAAAGCAAGGGCATGACCATTTACATGCCCACGACCGAGGAAACGGCCCAATTCCGGGACCTGGCCCAGAAGGCGGTGGTCCCCTACATTCGCGAGCAGATCGGCGACGCTTGGGTGGACAAGGTCCTGAAAGCCGTGGTCGAGGCCGAGAAGGAAATTTATAAATAACCTTAACGCCCTCCGGACGGCGCCGCGCCGTCCGGAGGTTTTTTTTCGGATCGCGGGCGCCCGCGCCCCTTTCCGCGGCTAGGGGAGCGGGCGCGTCGCCCGGACCAGGCGCCTGGTCGTCGGTCTGGTCGTCATTGCCAGCGCGTCGCTCCATTTCCCGATCGTCCACGAACCCTGGCGGAGAAAGGCTAATGTGGAAGTTACTTGAGTTTTTAAGTTTTTGGTCCGACAAATTCTGTCGAATCCTGATAGCCCTGATGATGTCGGCCATGGTCCTGGATGTGCTCCTGGGCGTTGTCAATCGTTTCGTTTTCAAGTTTTCCATTTCCTGGACCGAGCAGTTGGCGCGTTTCCTCTTGATCTGGATTTCAATGTTGGGGGCGGCGACGGCCGTCCGCCTGGGCGCCCACATCGGGGTTTCCTTTATGCTGGCGCGCCTGGGAAGGTGGCGTCGCTTGTTCTTGATTATAAATATCGTGCTTGTTATCGGCTTTTTGGCCGTGGTCGGTTATTTCGGCGTCAAGTTGTGCCTGTCCCAGGCCCGGCAGTTCAGCCCGGTCATGCATATTTCCATGTTCTGGCCCTTTTTGGCGGCGCCGGCCGGCTGCTTTCTGATGATCCTGCATTACGGGGCGGCCTTGAACAATCCGGGACGGGTTTTCGACGGCGGGATCGGCGCCGAGGAAGGCGGCGAGTAGGCATGGTTAGTTTCGTCCTGGCGGCCGTCACCATCGTCACCATGCTCATCGGCATGCCCATCGCCTTCAGCCTGGGGATTTCGGCCTTCGCGGCCCTCTTGACCATGGGCGACATTCCCTTGCAGCTCATGGCCCAAAAAATTTATTCGGGCATGGATAGTTTCCCGCTGCTGTGCATCCCTTTTTTCATCCTGGCCGGGGAATTGATGTCCAAGGGGAAAATAACCGAGGCCTTGGTTGAATTTTCCATCCTGATCATCGGGAGAATCCGGGGCGGATTGGCCCTGGCCGATATTCTGGCCAGTATGTTTTTCGGGGGCATGACCGGCTCGGCCATAGCCGAGGCGAGCGCCCTGGGCTCGGTGATGATCCCCATGATGGAAAAAGCCGGGTACCACCGGGTGTTCGGCGCGGCGGTCACATCCGCGGCGGCCGTCATCGGCCCGATAATCCCCCCCAGCATCCCCGCCGTCCTGTATTCCCTGGCCGCCGGAACGTCCATCGGCGCGTTGTTCATGGCCGGAGTGATTCCGGGAATATTGCTGGGGTTGTTTCTCATGGGCGCGGCTTACTTGATTTCCGCCAAGCGGGGTTACCCGGTCCGGGAAGAGCGGGTGAATTTTCTGGATATCCGGGCCGGTTTCCGCAAGGTTTTCCTGGCCCTGCTGCTGCCCCTCATCATCGTCGGCGGCATAGTGAGCGGCGTGTTCACCGCCACCGAGGCTTCCGCGGTGGCGGTGGGGTACGCCCTGGTGGTCACCTTGTTCGTGACCAAGCAGGTCAAGGCGCGCCAGTTGCCGGAAATGCTCATTCGGTCGGGAGTGGTGACCGCCGTGGTCATGATCATCGTGGGCATGGCCACCATCTGGGGCTGGGTGGTCGCGGCGGAACAGATTTCGGCCCGGGTCGCCGATTTGCTGGCGGGATTCTCCCCGGTGATGTTCCTGCTGATGGCCAACCTGCTGTTGCTGTTTTTGGGCACCTTCATGGACAACGTGGTCATCATCATCCTCTTCGCCCCGACCATCGCGCCCGTGGCCGCCGCCCTGGGCATCGATCCCCTGCACTTCGGGGCCATCTTTGTTCTCAACACCACCATCGGGCTGATCACGCCGCCCTTGGGAGAAGTCCTGTTCGTGGCCGGACCGATCGCCAAGGTTTCCCTGGAAGAGTTGAGCAAGGAAATACTCATCTTTCTTCTGGTCGAGGTGGGGGTATTGATTTTGGTGACCTATGTTCCCTTGACCACGCTGTGGGTTCCCCGCTTGTGCGGGTATTGACAGCGACCACGACGTAGCGAACCTGGCCTTTCCGCGGCCGGAGGGCCGCTTTAACTGGAGGAATAAATGGAAAAAAATTCGTATATGACTTTTTACCGGGACCATTTCGCCCCGTGCTTGAAAAAAGCCACGGACTTGGTGGTGGAGCGGGCCGAGGGGTGCCACCTCTATACCATGGACGGCGAAAAATACCTGGACTTCGTTCAGGGAATAGCGGTCAATCCCCTGGGCCACTGCCATCCGGCGCTGGTGGAGGCGGCCTGCGCGCAGGTCAGGAAAATGGCCCACGTTTCCTTCAACCTGGTCACGTACCCCAGCGCGTTGGAACTCGCCGCCGGGCTGGAAAAAGTCCTCCCGAAGGGCGTCGAGGCCTTCTTCTTTTCCAACAGCGGGGCCGAGGCGGTGGACGGCGCCCTGAAGCTGGCCCGCTACGCCACCGGCAAGCCGTCCATCATCGCCTTCCGGGGCTCCTTCCACGGCCGGACCATGGGCGCCGCCTCGGTCACGGCGTCCAACGCCTCTTTCCGGAAGCATTACGCGCCGTTCATGCCCCAGGTCTATTTCGCGCCCTATCCCTATTGTTTCCGCTGCGCCTTCGGGCAAAAGTCCGAAACCTGCGACCTGCAATGCCTGGAATACCTGAAGCTCGATTTCAATTACGTCATTCCCCCCGAGGACGTCAGCGCCGTCCTGTTCGAACCGATCCAGGGGGAAGGCGGGTACGTGGTCCCGCCGGCCAGGTATGTCGAGGGCCTGGACCGGCTGTGCAAGGAACACGGCATCCTTTTGATATTGGACGAAATACAGACCGGCATGGGGCGGACCGGGAAAATGTTCGCCGCCGAGCATTTCAAGGTCGAGCCGGATATAATGCTGCTGGGCAAGGCCGTGGGCGGCGGGTATCCCCTGTCCGTGATCGCCGGGCGCAAGGAAGTGATGGACAAGTGGCAGCCGGGCGCCCACGGGACCACCTTCGGCGGACACCCCGTGGCCTGCGCCTCGGGACTGGCCCAGCTCGATATCATTTCAAAGCCGGAATTCCTGCAAGCCGTCCGGGATAAAGGCGATTATTTCCGGTCGGCCCTGCTTAAACTGAAGGACAAATACCCGGTTATCGGCGACGTTCGGGGCTTGGGCCTGATGGCCGCCATCGAACTGGTCAAGCCCGACGGGTCCATCAACCCCGACGCCGCGGCCCAGGTGATCAAAAAACTGTTCGAAAACAAGATACTGACCCTGAACTGCGGGTTCAAGGGCCAGGCCGTGCGGTTCATTCCCCCGCTCAACGTGGAAAAAGTTTATCTGGACGAAGTGCTGGGCGTGGTGGAAAAGGCCCTGGCTGAACTGTAAACAACCCGGACAGGGGGAAGGACCTCTTCCTCCTGTCCGGCCCAATACCATTGGATCAAAGCCCGCCCCGCGTTTCCCGAGCGCGGTTCCATCCCTCCAGGAGGAGCTCAACGGAAGCGATTTGTTTATTCAGGGAGTTTTCGCAAAGCGACAAAATATCCAAGGAGCAGTCCCGTCCGACCTTCGCCATTATTCCATGCTTCAGGTTGTCTGGGAGCCGGTCGAGCCCCTGATGCAGGCCGGCCACCCAGCCTCGGATTTTATCGACGGGAGGATTCAATGCGCCTAGTTCCTATATCAATCTGAAAACATAATAAAAAAGGACCTTAATGGCCAGGGGCCGAATATGCCCTTAAATTGCCGCCTAGTCTTCAGGGCCGATCCAAAAGTGAGGATTATAGGACACTTCCCATAAGTACCCGTCGGGGTCCTGGAAGTAACCGGAATAACCGCCCCAAAACACTTTTTGCGGAGGTTTCACCAGTTTGGCGCCTCCCGCGACAGCCTGCCCGATCACCTGATCCACTTCGGATTCGGAACCCACGTTATGGGCGAGGGTGAATCCCGCGAAGCCATGACCCTCGGGCGAGACCGTCGCATCCTCGGCCAGGGCCAACCGGTCGTACAACCCCAGCCAGGAACCGTTGAGGTTGAAGAAGGCCACGTTCGGCGAATATTTTTTTTCGGGAAAACCCAAGCCGTCCCGGTAAAATTTCACCGAAGCTTCCAGGTCCTTCACTCCCAGTGTAATCATGCTTATTCTGGGCTTCATGCCCTTTCCTTCCTTGCCAAATATTTCGCCCTTGAGGAACGACGCAATAACATCTATGCGGCGACGTCCTTGTCCCGGGCCTGACGGCCGCCATCGAGCCAGGTGATCAAAAAACCGCAAAGAGTCTTGACGTTGGTATACAACGATTTTTTTTCAATAGTCTTCCGGGGGAGGGTTATTGCGGAGGTAATCCTTGATCTCGCGAATGATCTGCTCCGCCGTTTCATCCCGCGGCCGGCAGGAATCCGCCCAGGGACGACCGGGGTGAAGAACATCCCAGCGCGGCCGCCGGCCGGCGTGTCGGCCTTTTCCCGGGTCGTGGTTTCCGAAGCCGTCAATCATTTGGTTCCACAACGGGTTGAATTTGGCGATGAGCAAGGACTCGCCGAGAGGTATCCAAATATCGTCGACCACGAGCCAACGACAATGAAAATCATCGATATCAAGGTTCGAGACGGCCTTGAGGCTTTTTACGTGCCGCATCAAACGGCCAAACAAGGCTTTTCCCGGGACCGCCTCCAATTCCCCGCCCTTGCGCGCGCCGCTTGGAACAGCCTGTCCGACATAAATGGGCGCGTCAAAACGGCCGTCGCGATTCCGCGCGGCGACGGCCTCGTACCCGGGAAACCCGCCGGAATAATATAACGCGTGGATTCCGGCGCCCTCGAAAGCCTCCAGCTCCGACAAGGACGTCGCCGGGCGCCGAGGCAAGGCCTGTCCGACGCTTTCCCCCAGGCGGCGTTTATCCAGCGGGTTGAAGGGAATAATTCTGGTTCCGGTCATGAGGCCTTTCTGGCCCTGGAAACGGACCAAGCGCGAAGTTCGTATTCGGCCAGCCTCTCGGCCGCGGAAGCCGCCACTCGGCGGGCCAGGGCGACGGGAACGGCATTGCCCAGTTGCCGCATGATTTCCGTCCACGAGCCGTGAAAAAGGTATCCATCCGGAAAGGTTTGCAACCGAGCCGATTCCCTGGCGCTGAAGTAGCGGACGTCCCCATTTTCGAGGATCATCATGTTTTCGCCGCCCGGGACGCCGTGATCGCCGGCCTTCAACGTTTTGGCCGGCCAATCAAGGGGGCTCCCGGTATGCCCCGGATACGGCTTGGCGCCATCCTGAAAAACGTGGTTGAGGAAATCCCCCTGGTCGCGGCCGCCGGGGACCGGGACGTCAACCAGGGCGTCCCGGACAGTCCTCCAGGGTTTTTCCGCCGGCGGTATCAACCTGGACGCCAGGCGGCGCGCTCGACCCTCGATCCCGGCGGGGATGGGGGGGCGTTGTTTCATGGGAATTTGGTGGCGTTCCCAATAATCACCGGTTACCCATTGCGAATGGAGAAGCGCGTCAAGACTGTGGGTGGCGGTCGGAAAGGACCACTTGATATCCAGGTCCGATCGAAAGCCCACGATGAAAACCCTTTCGCGTTTTTGCGGAACGCCATGGTCCGCCGCGTTGACCAACGTGGGCGCCACGTTGTAGGTCAGCCCCGACTGGTGCAAGGCGCCGGATGTCTTTTCCGCTTGAAGCCGCCCCAGATGCTCCCACCACGCTTCATGTTCCGTTCGAACAACCTCCGGGAATTCCAACTGAAGAAGAATATACTGGTAGTAGTTGGCGAAACTGGAGCGAGTCAAACCCTTTACGTTTTCAATTATAAACGATTTCGGGCGCAAGGCGCGGACCACCGCTATGGCGGCGGGAAACATGTCCCGGGAATCGTCATGGGCCTTATGCCTGCCCCCCATGGAAAATGGCTGACAGGGCGGCCCTCCGGCCAGCAAGTCAATTCCGGCGGGGATGGACGACCAGTCGAATTTCCTAACATCCCCTTCCCAAAGCGACCAATCCTTGACCAATGGAAAACCCCGACGCTGGTTTTCCCTAATGGTGTCGCAGGCCCATTTATCCCATTCCACCACCGCCAGGGACTCGAAACCCGCCAAGGAAACGCCCATGGCCAACCCGCCCGCCCCCGCGAAAAGCTCCACGGACTTCATTTCAGTCTACCTTACCTCCGGTTCCAAAAACGTTTTAACCTTCAGGGAGACTAATTCCAAATCGTTTAACTCGCATTCCCAGACGACAAGGCAGCGCCAGCCCCGTTCGGCCAACAACCCCTGGTTGGCCAAGTCTCTTTGCCTGTTCGCTTCCAACTTGGTCGCCCAAAAATCCAGCTTGGATTTTGGCAAGCGCGCCAGCTTGCACCCCTCATGCCTATGCCAGAAGCATCCGTGCATGAAGATAACCGCCCGCCTGGAAGGAAAAACCAAGTCGGGTTTGCCGGGAAGCTCCTTGACGTGCAACCGATAACGGAAACCCAAGCCATGAACGAGGCGGCGCAACCTCATTTCCGGGGCCGAACCCTTGTCCCTAATCCTGGACATGCGTTCGCTTCGTTCACTGGGGGTCATCGTGTCAGCCAAGCCAAGCCTCGTTTAATCATTCCCCGGGCGCCCCCGGTTTTTTTTGGCGTCGGCATTTCCCTGTCCCTGGGCGGCTAACCCCGGGTGACCCTATTTGGAAAAACCAAGCCGGCCTTGCCGGCCAAGGTCGACTCAAACCCAACCGACATGACCGCGGGCCATGTCGGTCAAAATAACCAATGAAAATGCCCTTCGGTCATTTTCATACAAACCGACTTGGGCGTCGGTCATGCAAAAAAATCGATCAAGGCCTTTCTTCTACCATGCGGGAGCCTATTTTTTCAACCCCCCTGGAACGGCAAGCGTTTCCGACCCCGCGCCAACAGGCTGCCGCGAAAAAGAAAATGAAAAAGTGAACTTTGAGTTTTCAAAAATATTCGTGTTTTTCACCCGGCCCCCCCAGCCGCGCCCTAGCCTGCCGGGCGATTACTTTCCCGGGTTTTTAAAGAACCTGATCGCGGTTAAAAAGACCTTCATCAAAACCTCGTTGTGAATTTTATCGGACCAATTTTCCCCCCAGCCCCAGTCGGGGTTTTCCCTCAAGGCCTGGAGCACGGCGAGTTCGAGGGAATCGATGGTCATGTCCTCGGTAAGGGGGATTTCCTCGATCAAGGCGGCCGCTTCCTGGAACAACCGCGCCCTGGCCTTCAGGGTCCACCACCAGTCGTCGACCTTGGAGTAGTCATTTTTTTCCGACCTCCAATGGGCGCTTTCGTCTTCGTATTTTTTACACAAGCGGGTTTTAAGGTCACTGGGCTGTAATGGGGCGTTGTCGGAAGCGGACATGTCGATTCACCTCCTGGAGGGATGGGGCGGAACACACGGGAAACCATTATTGATTCGCGCGGCCCTGGGGACGCGGCCTCTCTTTTTAGGATATCTCGATTCCGGCGCCTGTCAAGAACGGGCGGACGGCGGAAAGACCGCCGGTCCCGGGACGGCCGCGCCGAAATATAGCCGCGCGCATTTTGGGAAACCGTCCCTCGCCGGACTTACCTGCTGAAATAAAATGGGTTTTTTGGAATATGGCCCAGGGCGTTTTTTGTTTTCTTATGGCCGGCCTTTTGGTATTGCTGGAATGATAAGACCAAAAACGTCCCGGAGTGTTCAGTCGGAAAGCCTCCGTCCCGGGGGGCGGAAAACCTTGGCTAAACGTTCTTGAAAATGCAGGAGACGAATTCATGGCTGATAAAATGGACGACCGTCCCGAGCCCCTGGCTTTCCGGATGGAGCAAGAGGGCGACCAAGCCCGCCGGGAGGTCGAACCCGGAACCACTCCGCCGCGCCCTTCCGGGGAGGCGGCCCCTTCCCTCCGGCCCCGATCCGGGGACGCGCCGTACTTGAGCCTCGTGGTCACGTCCCGCAACGACGACCACGGCGGGGACATGAACAAGCGGATGCGGCTTTTTATCGACGACCTGGTTTTCCAGTGCCGACGGACCGGGCTCCAAGCGGAATTGATCGTCGTCGAATGGAACCCGCCCCGGGACCGCCCCCGCCTGCGGGAAGCCCTGCCCTGGCCCGAAAGCCCGGGACCATTGACCATCCGCCTGCTGGAAGTCCCGCCGGAACTGCACGAGCGCTTGAAAAATTCCGACCGGATGGGGTTGTTCCAGATGATCGCCAAGAACGTGGGCCTCCGGCGGGCCAGGGGAAAATTCGTCCTGGCGACGAACATCGACTTGGTTTTCAGCGACGAGCTGATCGATTTCCTGGCCCGCCGGGAACTCAACCCCCGGTGCTTTTACCGGGTCGACCGGTACGACGTCCCCGAGGGCGTGTTGGCCGGGTTCCCCAGCCACGAGGCCCTGTTGGACTACTGCCGGAAAAACGTCATCCGGGTCCACCGCGACCAACGGGAAGTCCACGCCAACGCCTGCGGCGACTTCACCTTGTTGTCCCGGGAAAAATGGGCGGAGTTGAAGGGCTACCCGGAATTGGAACTCTGGTCGATCTACATCGACGGGCTCCTGGTGCACATGGCCCACGCGGCGGGGCTGCGGCAGGTGGTCCTGCTCGACCCCATGCGCGTCTACCACGCCGAGCATAAAAAGGGCTGGGCCGTGGAACAGCCCACCACCCAGGAAATCCCCCGCCTGGACTACAACCGGGACTACCTGCCCTGGGTGCAAAAAATGATGGAAGAGAAAAGGCCCCTGACGCCCAACCGTGAGTCCTGGGGCCTGGCCGGGGAAAGCATACGGGACGACGTAATCGCCGGCCCGCCGGCCCCGGGCCCGGACCCGGCCCTGGCCGAAAAATTCCTCGCCTGGATCAAAGCCCTGGCCCGGGTCCAAAAGCAGCTCTATTTCCGGGACCAGACCATTTCGTCCCTTGGCGCCCTGGCCGGGTTGGTGGAAAAATACCGCCCGACCCTGGTCGTGGAGCTGGGGACCTTGTCCGGCCTGTCCCTCCGGACCTGGCTGGCGGCGGACCCGGACGTCCGGGTGACGGCCGTGGACCTGTCCTTCAAGGCCCTGTACCAGAGCCGGGAACTGCTGGACGTCGACTTGTCCCGGGTGGAGTTGGTCGAAAAAAATATCTTGGAAGTGGACTTCCCCGCGCTCTGGACCCGTCGCGACCGGGTGCTTTTTTTCGTCGACGCCCACGACCTCCCCGGTGTCCCGATCATGGAACACGTGCTGAAAACCGCGGTCCCGTTCCTGCCGCCCGGAAGCGTCCTGGCCGTGGACGACCTCTGGTTCAGCCCCGAGCCCCTGGACGGTCCGGCGGGACCGGACTTTTTCAGGCGGGTGTTCGAAAGGGAAATAGACACGCTTCAGTGCTTTTCCGGGTATTTCGCGCCCTACTGGCGGGGCGGTTCCTTTTTCGGGTTCCCCGAGGTCGCGCCGCTCCTGGAATGGGCCGCCCGCCGCCGGGCCGAACTGCAAGTAAAGGGCGACAAGATGGTCCTGGTGGAAGACGCCGGGGCGGCGGCCCGGCGATCCGAGGCGGTTGATTTCGACCCCGGCCTTTTTCAACAAGGGACCGGCCGGGCCTTTCACAACCCCTTGGGCGAACTCAACCTGGCCGGGCGGGAAGGCGGCCCGGGGTCCGAGTTGTTCCGGAAGGCCGAGCGGGCGTACGCGGAGAGGGACCTCCAGTCAGCGGCCAAGGCCTTGGACGCGGTCGCCGGGAGCCATCCCCGGCTTACCGGCGCCTTGTACGGGCTGGCCGTCTGCCACGCCCGGGTGGGGCGGTTGGGAGAAGCCCTGGGCCTGCTTGAACGGGAACTGGCCCAGCCGGTCCCGCACCCCCGCGCCCTGGAAATGAAGCGGGACGTCGAGGCGTGGCTGGACCGGATGGAAGGACGGCCGCCGGTGAAAAAGGAGGTCTTGATGGAAGAAAAACCGCGGGGGTTGACTATTTTCGGCCTGCCCAAGGCCTTTGTCGGGCCGATGACGATCATGCAGCGCAACGCGGTGTCGAGCTGGACCAGGCTTGACCCCCGGCCCGAAATAATCCTGCTGGGCGACGACCCCGGGACCGCCGAGTTGGCCGGGGAATTGGGGTTGATTCATATACCCTACGTGGCCCGCAACGACCGGGGCACGCCCCTGGTGGACAACATGTTCGACCTGGCCCAAAAGACCGCGTCCCACGACATCCTGGCCTACGTCAGCGCGGACATCATCCTGACCGGCGACTTTCTTCCGGCCGTGAACCTGGCGGCTTCCCGGATGGACAGGTTCCTGATGATCGGGCGGCGGTGGGACCTGGACCTGGAAGAGCCCTTGGTTTTTGACGGGGACTGGGAAGCCCGGTTGCGGGAAACCCTGGCGGCCCGGGGAAAGCTTCACGCCGAAACCGGGCTGGACTATTTCGTTTTTACCCGGGGGCTCTGGCCGAAAATCCCGCCTTTCGCCATCGGCCGGTGCGCTTGGGACAACTGGCTGGTGTACGACCCGATCCAGCGGGGCGTCCCGGTGATCGACGCCGGCGAGGCCGTGACCGCCGTTCACCAGAATCACGACTATTCCCACGCTCCGGGCGGCACGGAGGAAGTCTGGCAAGGGACGGAGGCCCAGCGCAACCGGGCCCTGGTCGTTCCCGAGGCGGCCCTGATCGGGGCCTCGTCCAGCGCGCCCTTCGTCTTGAACAAAAACGGCTTGGCGCCCCGGCCGCAAGAAGACCTGGCCAAGCGCCAAACGGCGGTCCTGGTCCAGTCCGCCCGGGCCCTGGCCGCGGCCGGGGACCGCCGCGGGGCCCTCGCCAAGTTCGACCAGGCCATCCAACTCATGGGCCGGTTCAATCTTCAGGCCCAGGGCGTCCATTTCATGATCGCCCAGGTCCTGGTGGATATCGGGCGGTCGGATGTGGCCGTCACGGCCCTCCAGGCCGAACTGGCGGCTTTCCCGCATTTCAGGGAAGCCCGGGACATGTTGGCGACCCTGACCCAGGGGCCGGGCCTTCCCTCGGAAATCGACCGTAAGGTGAAGCTGGGCGAGGAACTGGTCCGGCAGGGGCGTCTCCTGGAAGCCGAGGAGACCCTGTCCCAGGCCCTGGGGGAAGCGCCGGGCCGCCTGGATGCTCGCAACGGCCTGGCCATGTTGCGCTGGGCCCAGGACCGCCGCCAGGACGCCGTGGCCCTCCTGCGGGGCATCCTGGACCAGGAACCCTGGCATCGGGCGGCCAACTGGAACCTGGGCCGGTTCCTGAGGGAAGCCGGGCTGGAACCGGAAGCCCGTCAGGTCTACCAGGCTTACATCCAACATCATCCCGATGAAAAAGGCATGGCGGAGGCGCTGCGGGACTGGGATTCGTCCGGTAAAAAATGATTGTCCCGGGGCGGCGGGGCTTTAAAAAAAGGCGTTTTATTGATAGATTGGGGGCGTGGGTTATTATCCCGATGAAACAATTCGCGCTGGCGCGATTTTATAAAGGCGGAAGGAAGGCCGATGGCTTTTAATTCCCTGGCCCAGGCGGACATCGATTTTTTCAGGTCGTTGTTCGGCCCGGAACGTTTTTCCACCGGTGAATCGGTCTTGAACTTGCATTCCCGGGACCAATCCCATCACGGCCCGTATTTTCCGGAAGCCGTGATCTGGCCGGAAACAGTCGAGGAAGTGCAACGGAGCGCGGCGCACGCCAACCACGGGCGTCTCCCCTTGACCGGTTGGGGATCGGGGTCGAGCCTGGAAGGCAATCCCCTGCCGGTCAACCGGGGCGTGGTGGTGGATTTTTCCCGCATGAACCGCATCCTGGCCATCCGTCCCGAGGATTTCCAGGCCGATGTCGAGCCGGGCGTGATTTACCAGGACCTCAACGAAAAATTGCGGTCCCATGGGCTGTTTTTTCCGCCCGATCCGGGAGCGCGGGCCACCTTGGGCGGCATGATCGCCAACAATTCGAGCGGCACGCGCACGGTCAAGTATGGGGCCACCCGGGATTACGTCCTCCGCCTGGAAATCGTCCTGGCCGACGGCGAGCTGATCGCGACCGGCGCGCGTTCGGCCAAGACTTCGTCCGGATACGACTTGGTGGACCTATTCGTCGGTTCGGAAGGGACCCTGGGCTTGGTGGTGGGCGCCACCGTGGGGCTGGCCGGGGCGCCGGAAGAATTTTCCGCCGCCGTGGTTTCCTTCGAGCAGATCGCCCCGGCCGGGCAAGCGGTCTTCGAGATCATGCGGGCGGGCCTGGACCCGGCGGCCCTGGAGCTGCTGGACCTGTCCACGGTCCTGCTGCTCAACCGGGAGGAAAAGCTCGACCTGGCGCCGACCCCGGCCTTGCTCATGGAATTTCACGGCCCGAGCAAGGCCTATCTGAATGAAGTCTTGTCCCTGGCGCGGGAAATTTGCCAGGCCCATGGCGGGACCGGTTTTCGCGCCGGCCTGGGCCGCGACGAACGGGACCGGTTGTGGCACGCCCGGCACAAGGCCGGGGAAATAATGATCCGGGTCCACCCCGGGGCGCCCCCCCTGATCGTGGATACGGCCGTGCCCCTAAGCGCGTATCCGGAAATGATCGCGCTGTGCGACGAACTGGTCCGACAGTCCGGAGTGCCGGGGTATATTTTTTCCCACGCCGGGGACGGAAATATTCATGTGGTCCTCATGGGCCGCGTCGGGAATCGCGCGGACTGGGACGCCATCGAGAAGGTCAACGAAGCGGTGGTGCGGCGGGCCCTGGACCTGGGCGGCACGGCCACCGGCGAGCACGGCGTGGGCCTGGGCAAGAAAAAGTTCATGGTCCAGGAACACGGCCGGTCCTGGGACTGGATGAAGCGCATCAAAACCCTTTTTGATCCCAACGGGATTCTCAACCCCGGCAAGATGTTTTAAATTATTTCCGTCCCGTCGCATTGCCCGCTTGACATCCGGGAGCGGTTGTGGTTAAAGAGATTTTCACCGGAACACGGCTCTGTACGCTTCCGGTAAAAAACGCGCCCGTGGCTCAGCTGGATAGAGCGCCGGACTACGAATCCGTAGGTCGCGTGTTCGAATCACGCCGGGCGCACCATTTTTAGTAAAGCAGGCTCCGATTAAACCCGGGGCCTGTTTTGTTTTGGTCGCGACGTGAGCATGTCCAGAGTGAAACGAAGGAAATCCCGCCGGCGGCGGTGGTCATTCAAGGATTGTAGGGGCAGGTCCCCGCGCCCGCCCTCCCCGGCGCGACCGTGATTGTCGCTTGGCATATGGGTGGATGTCGTTGTAAGAGGGCGCCGACGGGGAGGCGCCCCTACATTGGGCCTGCGGCGGTGGTTATTCAAGGATTGTAGGGGCAGGTCCCCGTGCCTGCCCTCCCCGGCGCGACCGGGATTGTCGCTTGGCATATGGGTGGATGGCGTGTCAAAGGGCGCCCACGCGGCGGCGCCCCTCCCGTACGCGGGCCGTGGGCATTCAGGGATTGTAGGGTGAGCAACGCGCACCCGCAGTGACTTAA
>JAZDGM010000039.1:0-24144 GCA_043806915.1 Pseudomonadota bacterium
ACGGGAAGGAATCCCTCGAAGCCCAACGCCAGGCGCGCGGGGGGCGGAGCAACCCCGCCCGCTAGGCGCCGGCCAACGTCTCCAATTTACCGTGGTCGGGCCCGCAAAATAGTAAAAGATGGTGCGCGTTGCGCACCCTACTTACTCATTTTCATTTGGCCATTTTCCTTACATTTTCAACCGGCCGCTAACACCCTTGAACATTCTAGTAGCAGAAAAACAGCGCCGCCGGCAAGGCGTTTTAAAAAAAGGCCGGCTTTCCCCAAAAAGGGCTAGCCGGCCAATACTGGGGCGAGGGTCTAAAATCAGGAAGGGATCCCCCACTGGAGGGCCATGTTGTGGTCGCCCAGGGCCCACACGGCCGAATGGAGTTCGGTCAGGCAAACGCGATCGTTAAGAATCGCCTTTCGTTCCCGGGAAGTGAGCCCGGCCGGTCCTTCCTGCAGCCCCTTTTCGCAGACTTCATGCAGGCGGCGCCGGATTTCCGGAGACAACCGCCTGGTCGCGGGCAGGAGGTCGCAATGAAGACCGTGGACCCGCGGGTCCACCACGGCCCGCACGAACCCTTCGCCGAAGCAACTGCTTGACGACTGCTCGGACTCGTTTTCGATCTCGTCGAGGACAGTGCGAAGCCGGAGGAGTTCCCAGGAAGGGTTCCTCTCGGCCGGCGTGTGCAGCAGGCCCCACTTTTGAAGGGCGCGCCCCAGTTCGACCCGACTTGACCAGACGGTCAGGAGGGGAGCGATGGCCAAGGAAAGCAGGAGCGGCAGAATCCAGTATAAAAACGGCCGGTTAATAAGAAAAAGCGCTGTTCCCCAAACAACCGCCAAAAGCATTCCCCAGATGTGGAACCTGACGGCTTCGCCCCAGGATACCGCCCGGTCTCCGCGATGCTGGGAATTCCAGCCGGCTTGGCGGCCCATGAGGGTCACCAGGACAAAGCGGGTGTGGCACAGCAACCGGATGGGGGCCAGCAGGGTGGAAAAAAGGATTTCAAAGGCTATGCCCGCGGCCAGGCGGATCATCCCGCCAAACTTGTCGGCCCGGCGTTGAACGAAGCTCGTTAGGACCAGGACGAACAGCTTGGGCAGAAAAAGCAGAATCGCCGTGGAAGTCAGCAGGGTCATGGCCCAATAACTCGACCAGACCGGCCAAGTGGGGAACAGACACCGCTCGGCCGGGAAATAACTTGGTCCGGCCAGGGCGGTCATTATCGCCTCGGCGGTCCCCAGGAAAATCAGGAGAAGCCAGAGGGGCGCCGAAAGATACGACATGGCGCCGAGTAAAAACATGATCCGCTGCATGGGACGGAAATCGCCGAACAGGGCCAGCCGCAGATGTTGCAGGTTCCCCTGGCACCACCGCCGGTCGCGCTTGAGTTCGTCCAGGAGCGTCGGCGGGGTTTCCTCGTAACTGCCGTCTATTTCGTAAGCCAGCCTGACTTCCCAACCGTAACGGCAGAGCAAGGCGGATTCCACGAAATCGTGGCTCATGATATCGCCGCCGAGCGGAGGCTTGCCCGGCAGCCGGGGCAGGCCGCAATGCTCCATGAAGGGCGCCACGCGGATAATCCCGTTGTGTCCCCAGTACAGGGAGTCGCCCATCAGCCAAAAATAGAGGCCGGCGGAAAAAATTCGGCCATAGGCCTGGCTGGCGAACTGCTGCACGCGGGCCAGGGGGGTTTCGCGGTTCACGCAGATCGGCAGGGTCTGGAGCAGGCCGCACTTGGGGTTCCGTTCCATGGTCTTGACCAGCCTGGTCATGGTGGAACCGGCCATGATGCTGTCGGCGTCCAGGACGATCATATAACGGTAGTTCTTCCCGTAGCGGCGGCAGAATTCCGCCACGTTTCCGCTTTTCCGCTTCAGGTTGACCTTGCGGCGGCGGTAAAAAACGCGGCCGAAAGCGTTGAGGCGGCGACAGAGGGCATCCCAGCCGACCTCTTCCTCCACCAGCACGTCCGGGTCGGAGGAATCGCTGAGGATGAAAAAGTCGAAGGCGTCCGCCTGGCCGGTTTTCGCCAAGGATTCGTAGGTCACCTGGAGTCCGGCCATGACCCGATTGACGTCCTCGTTGCAGATGGGCATCAGCACGGCGGTCCGGACGCCGGCGGGAATGGGCTCGGCCTGGTTTTCGCCCCGGAGGACCGAATGCCGGTCCACGCGCCGGAGGAGGGTGAAAAAGCCGAACATGGCGGTCCAAAAACCAAGGGCGATCCAGGCCATCAGAATGCACGAGATAACGACTATCCCTATTTCCAGGGCGTCATGCCCTTGGCGGGGTAGAATCTTGGGCATGTAGCGCGCCGTGAGAAGGCACGGTCCAATGATCAAGGCCAGCAACAGGAGTCGCCTGCGCAAGGCGACCTTCCTCCATGAGTCCATCATTTCCTTCACCGTATTATCGACTCGAATTACCAGTGACCCCGGACCCGGATTCGGCATTCGGGTCCGCGGCGCGTCCTTGACAACGAGTTACGGAAAAGGTCGCTACAATTCCGGTGGATACACGAATCGGAACGGTAGTCCGCCGGAGGAGGAACTCCTGTTGGGCGATGGGTGCGGTTTGTTGGGAACAGCGCAGTCCGTGGGAATCATGTGGCCGCGGCTCAGCGCGGGAACCGCGCAACTACGGTAGGACGTCCGCGGGGTCCCGACCGGCGGAAGAACAAGCGGGTCGCCGTCGGCCGGAGACATAATCCGGCGCAAGGCCGACATGGCCGACTGCACCGCCGAGGCGGCGTTGGACGCCTGGGCCCGGGCTAGTTGAATGGCCCGGTCGGCCAGGCTGGAGCGTTGCTCGGATGAAAAGGCCAGCGCCTCGAGATAAATTTCGATTCTGCGACGGGCGCTAATCCATTCCGAACCATCACCCGGAATTTCCGGGCCGGAGGGACGGTTGGCCGGGGAACATTCGATGCCAGCATCGGTCCACCGGCCGACTATTGAGATTTCGGCTTCTTCCTTCATCTCTTAACCCCATAGCTCCAGGTTTCCGTCAAAACGGTTTCACCTTTTTTAAGAAAAGCCCTTAATTCTATCACGTCGTTTTTTCCCTCGGCGGCCTTGTCCCAGGCCCCGTCCGAGAGATCAAGCACAAACACCAACCGCCACCCCTTGGTCACGGGGTTGCGCATCAACTGATAGCTAGTGATCTTCGTCTCCGGTCCGGCGGTGACGATCGCTTCCAGGCCGTCGGCGGAGTCAATGGCGCCCAGTTCGCCGCCCTCGAAATCCACCACCAACTTGACCAGGCTTTTATTGGCCGGATCGCTGGATTTACGAGTCGCCGCCACGCGGCCTCCCGGCGGGCCGTGAAGACCAGGAGTGTGCCAGAACAGGGTGTAATTGAACGGGATG
This sequence comes from Pseudomonadota bacterium, assembly GCA_043806915.1. Classification (GTDB taxonomy): domain Bacteria; phylum Desulfobacterota; class Desulfarculia; order Adiutricales; family JAGVGV01; genus JAZDGM01. Next base: position 3,360 of record JAZDGM010000039.1, read on the forward strand.
GGTTTTTTGAGCGGGGCCTCCCCCTCCGGGACCCAGTAAGCCACCACGTTGTCGTAAATTTCCTTGTCCGTGGGAATCTCGACCAATTCAACCCGCCCCGGCCCCCAGTTGCCGCGCGGCTCGATCCAGATGCCGGGGCGCAGATCGTAGCGCGCTTCCAGGTCCTGGTAGTGGTCGAAATTCACGTCCCGTTGAATCAGGCCGAAACCCGCCAGGTTGTTATCGCGAACCATGAAGCCGTTGACCTGCAACCTGTTGGACAGCGCCAGCGGCCGCCACAACCATTCACCGGACTTGTGGGCGACCTGAACCCCATCGGAATCGTGCACTTCCGGGCGGAAATCGCCCTTGGGGTGCTTCTCGTCCTCGCCGTAGAAAAACATGCTGGTCATGGGAGCGATGCCCAGCTTCTGGACCTTGTGGCGTTGGAACAGAATGCTGTCGACCTCCATGACGGTTTCCTGACCCGGAACTATCTTGAACTTAAAGGCCCCCGTGGTCCCGGGGCCGTCCAACAGCCCGTAAACAATCAGGTAGGCGCTGTTCGGCGTCGGTTTTTCGATCCAAAATTCCCGGAAAAAAGGGAACTCCTCCCCCGACGGCGAGGCCACGTCCACGGCCAGCCCCCGCGCGCTCAAGCCGTAATGGTGGTCCTTTCCGATGCCCCGAAAGTAACTGGCGCCCAGAAAGACGGCCACTTCATCCTTGTAGTCGGGGTTCTTGATCGGAAAGTGAATCCGAAAACCGGCCCACCCAAGGTCCGGCGGCAGGGACGCCTCGAAATAATTCTGCCCGTATTTGAAAAAATCGGGAGAAAAAAGCAACGGCGACGTGTACCCGGCCTCGTCGATTACGTTGATCCGCACCGGACGATTATAATAGAGCCCCAGGTGAAAGAACTGAAGTTCGAACGGCAGGCCCTGGTCCCGCCATAGGGATTTTTCAGGTTGAAAACGAATCTGCCGCCACTGGTCATAGGTCAGGTCCATCAGGACCTTGGGCACCGCCGGTTCAGGCTCCTTGAACCCGGTCGTGGCTAAACTTCGAGCCGTTTCCACCAATTGCGGCCAGGAAAAAGGCTCGGGCTCCTTCGCCAGGGCGGCGCCGGACATCCCTCCCGGCAGCACCATGAACACCAACAACATGAACGCTAAGCAGTTTTTTCGACCACGCTTCCCCTGGGAAGCGTCCCTGCGCAACCAACCGGTCGTCGAAATCATCGTTTTCCTTCCTCCGGCGTCCCCATCCATGACAGCGGATTTGAAGGCCTAGGCCCAAACTCGCCAACCCCCAGGTTTTTTTTCGGGACGTCGAAAATAGCAGCGGAATTTTGAACGCTATCGGCCCGGATGTCAATAGGCGTTTTTATCCCGGCAATTATTTGATGTTTATGGATTTACCGGAGAAGGCCAAGGAAGGCAGCGAAAAATGGTCAAAAAAACTCGAAAATCGACCTCTTCCCCGCTCATTTCCCGTCCGGGCCGGGCGGCGCCGGGACGGGATCGTGAGTTGGCGGCGGGAAGCCCCAAAACATCTCCCCCAGGATGAAGGCGAGACTACTCGCCTTATTTTTTTTACTTTAGGCCGGGTTGGCATCAAGAGGCCGCCTGGCCGGACCATCCGGTTTTCCCTGATGACAAAACCGTGAAAATGTGGTTACATATCCGTTACGAGTCTCCGGTCCAGCTTTCCGGACCGAGCCGGGATGGGGGCGACGCCCCACCACCTTTTACCTGTCGAGGGACATCGAACCTTGGAAACACTACGCTCCGCTCTTCTTCTGGGCCTGGGCTTTTATCTGCTGGAAAAATGCAAAATCGGCCTTGGGGCCAGGATCGCGGCGGCCCTGGCCGCCTTTATGTTCATGTCATTCTCCGCGGCTTATTACGCCTCCAACGCCATCACCGGCAAGGGGATTGACGAAGCCGCCTTCTTCTATGTCATGTACGGGCTCGAGGGCGCCGGGTTCGGGGCTTATACCGGTGTGATCGTCAAGTCCCTGCTCTTGCTCGGGGCGGGCCTTTTCGCCGCGCACTTGGTTTTCAAGCATCTCTCCCCCGGGAATCCGACCCGCGGACGTTCGGGGGTCATAGTCGGTTTCGCCGCCCTGGCCGCGGCGCTTTTAGTACATCCCCTCGCCGCTGATATCTCGAAACTGACCCTGGCCAACTGGTTCCTCAAGCAGTCCCCCATCAGCGATTTCTACCGTTCCCCGAGGGTCGGGACTGCGGAGGGAAGCCGGCCGAACCTGGTCTTTATCTACGCCGAAAGCCTGGAACGAACCTATTTCGACGAGGCGCGCTTTCCCGGCCTGATCACCGGACTTCGGGATTTGGAGAAAAACGCCCTGACCTTCACCGGCATCGAGCAAGTGGAAGGAACAGGCTGGACCATCGCCGGCGTGACCGCCAGTCAGTGCGGCATCCCCCTGGTCACCACCGGGGCCGGCGGCAATTCCATGGGCAACCTGGACCAGTTCCTGCCGGGAGCCTCCTGCCTGGGGGACCAAATGAAGGCCCTGGGATACCGACTCTCCTTCATGGGCGGCGCTTCCCTGGAATTCGGAGGCAAGGGTAAATTTTACAGCTCCCACGGTTTTGAAGAAGTCCAGGGACGCGAGGAACTGTCCGCTTCCCTGCCCGATCCCGACTACGAAAGCGACTGGGGTTTGTACGACGACTCCCTATTCGATCTCGCCTTCGAGAAATACAAGGCCCTGTCCTCCTCCAAGGAAAACTTTGGCCTTTTCCTGCTCACTCTCGACACCCACCACCCGGACGGCCACCAGAGCCAAGCCTGCCGGGGAGTTCCCTACCAGGACGGCTCCATCCCCATGCTCAACGCCGTATCCTGTTCCGACCGGGTGATCAGCCGTTTCGTTAACAGGGTCCTGAAATCGGACTACGCCGCGAACACCGTGGTGGTGGTCGCGTCCGATCACCTGGCGATTTACAACGGAGCGTCGGAGCTACTCAACCAAAAGGGAGAAAGAAACCGTCGCAACCTCTTCCTGGCCCTGGGCGGCGGCATCGAGCCCGGCGTGGTGGAACGGCGGGGGGCCACCTTGGACATTGGACCGACGGTGATGAAACTGCTGGGTTTTGACGTCGCGGCCCTGGGGTTGGGGCGTAGTCTCCTCGATCCCGCCCCGACTCTCCTGGAAACGTTCAAGACCGCCGGCGCCATGAGCGAAGCCATAAGGGGTTGGACGGACGACTTGGTTCGGTTTTGGGACATGCCGAGCATCAAGGAGGCCCTGGAAATCGACCCGGACGGCAAAACCGCCCGCCTGGACGACCGGGCCGTCAAGCTGCCCGTGCTGATCGAGTTCGAAGCCGGACTTAAAACCAAAAAGCTGATGTTTCCCGAATTTTTCGAACCAGTCCTGTGGGGGTACGCCTCCCGGCTGAAACTGGGGGCGCCCTTCCTCTGGATCGACAAATGCCGCAACGTCAGGGTCCTGGACGAAAGCCTTCCGGCCGAGGGCCTCTGCCTGTACGCCGGGAGCATGGGCGGCCCGGAACGACTGGCGGAACCGATTGAACTCCCCGTGCGCATTCCGGTTGAAAACCTGGCCAAGGCCATGACCGGCGCCCCCTCGGCCGCCGCCTACCAGGCCCTGAAAGACCGCTTCGCCCTGGGAACCACCGACATCCGGGAACTGCCCCTGCTGTTGACGGACGGAAACCGCCGGGATATCCTCATTAAGTCAGTCGGGTTCCCCGGGGTTTCAAGCGAAATCGCCGCCGACGGCTCCAGCCGCCCCTTGCTCTTTCCCGACGCGGGCCTCAGCCTGATCGGCCTGGGAAAAGACAATAGCTTAAAGGTATTGGCCAATATAAACCCCTTCCTGGGGGACAGGCCGCCGGCCCCGCTCGAACCCTTCATTCGCCTCATTAGGGAAAAACAACAGGAATTTCCGGCCTTCCTGGTCATGGTCCACGAATCGGCCTTCATCAAGCCCATGGACCTGTCGCCCCTCTTCCAGGACCTGCCCCTGGAAAAGTGGAAGACATTGAATTTCCGGCAGCCCTACATCGGCCTGCTCGCGCCCGACTCCAGCCTGATCGAGGAATACATCGGCGAACCGGAAACCACACTCGCCCTAAGGCTCCATTTTGGGATCAAGCAGGCGATGAACTGAAAGCGGCGGGCCGGAGTTCTCCCGGCCCTGGAGACTGGGGACCGGAACAAGGCCCGGTCCTAGTCCGTGATCTTGATAATGACCAGGGAAACGTCATCCTCGAAATGCCGGCCGGCGCAAAAGTCCCGCAGGCCGACCAGGACCTCCTCCAGTATTTCCTCGGCCGAAGAGCTTGCGTTTTCCCGCACCGCGGCCATGAGGCGGTCCTTGCCAAAGGGACGGCCGTCCGGGTCCCGAGCCTCCCAGACGCCGTCGGTGGCCAGGACGAGGATTTGGCCGGGACGAACGCCGCGTGAATATTCCGGGAAAAATGATTTTTCATCGAGGCCGAGGGCCGCGCCCGCGCCGCCCAGTTCCTCGAAGCGGTCCCGGTCCGGCTCGTAAATCATCCCGGGGTCGTGGCCGGCCCTGATCCAGCGGATTTTTTGCCCGGCGGGGTCAAGAATGACCAGCAGCGCGGTCATGAAATGTCCGGAATCCTTGACATCTCCGGCCAAGTGCCGGTTGACGTCGCCGGCGATGTACGACAGGTCCTCCGATTGGTAGAGATGGCGCCGGAGGTAGGCCCGGACCGACACCATGAGCATGGCCGCGTGGAGACCATGGTCCGAGACATCCCCGATCACCACCGCGATCCGTTCCACCTCCGGGGAATCGTGGCCGCGCAATTCCATATAATCGAAATAATCGCCGCCGGTTCGGTCGCAGAAGATCGAGCGGCCGGCCAAGTCCAACCCGGGCGCTCGCGGCGGCCGGCTCGGCATCAGGTTCTGTTGCACTTCGCGGGCCAAGTCAATGGACCGGCTCATCCTTTCCCGGTCTTCCAAACCCTGGGCCATTTCGTTCACGGCCTCGGCGGTGTAACCGATCTCGTCATTGGACGACACCGTCACCCGCTGATCGTACCGCCCCTCCCGCACCAGTCGCAACACCCGCAGAATATCGTGAAAGGGGATGGACATGTTTATCCCCGCCTGGATGGTCACGATGAATCCCACCACAATGAAGACCGCGGCCGAAACAGTCATGGCCGGCCGGAGATGTTGAGCCAGGTCGACCAGTCCCGGGTTGGCTTCCATGAGCATGTTCAGCAGGAGTATCTGGGAAAAAAACGGGACCACGTTGATGGCCAGCATCAGGGCCAGCAAGCGGGTGGGAATGCGAATGCGGCCCACGTGGGATTCCCGGGACAGGTCCCCTTGCGGGAAAATATAGGGGGTCAGGTGGAACTGAACGACATGTTCCGTAAAGAAAAAGGCGCAAGCCGAAATGATCAGCCCGGCGTTCAAGCCCGCGAAAAAGGGAATTTGCACGAACCCCGCCGGGGCGCCGGACGCCCACTGGACAGCGGCAATGGTCGTCCCGGCCCCTAGCCATAGCCCTAAATCCAGCAATACCACGAAAAAAGGCTCGTTCAAGGCCCGGCGACGAGCCTTGATCCATACTTCCTCGGGGACCGGGGTCTGGTGGAAAAGGGAATCCGTGCATTTCCAGACGGGCCGCTCGTACCAGACGGTTAAAACAATCCCGACCAGAAAGGGGATGGGGACCAGGACCAGCGCCCACGACCTCGCCGGGTCGCCCAGGCCGTAATCGGAAGCCCGCAAGCCCGCTCCCGACAGAATCACCCGCATGGCCGCCAGCCCCAAAACATTGGCCAGGATGTTGGATGAAATAATCCCAAGCTTACACCGGGCCAGGTCCCACCGGGATTTCAGCCCGGCTTCCCCGTGGTGGACCAGAAGCAACATATCGAGAATCCTGGTCAGGATATCCCGGGAATCTCGCCGCCGGTCGGAGTTTCTTGGTCTGTGGTTGCGCGGGGTCATCGACGTTCCATGCCGGGTGTCAAGAATGAAGCGAAATTAACAGAGACGGGCGGGGCTGTCAATCGAGCCCCGGCGGGCCGGGTAGGGGCGCCCCAACCCGCGACCGGGGCGGGTTCGGACCCGCCCCGGTCGCCCGGGGTGAAGGGTGCTATTTATAAGAAGGGATGTCGGCGACCTTGACGAACTTACCGTTTTGAACCTGGCTGAGGACCACGCCGAAGGCGCCCTGGTGAGTCTGGGGAGAAAAAGTGATGGGCGCGCCGTGGAAGAAGGCGTCGGGGACCGCGTCAAATGTTTCCAGGGCGTCGATGAACTTTTCCCGGGTCAGGTCCCGCCCCACCTTTTCGGCGGCCAACCGGAAGAAGTCCAGGGCGCCGTATCCGGCCGAGGTGGGGAGGTCCGGGTCCTTTTGGAACATGGCCTGGTGACGCTTGCAGAATTCCCGGATGGACTCGAATTCGCTGTCGGGGTAGATGTACGGGGACTGGCCGGTGGCGTAATAGCCGTCGGGAGAGAACCCGGCCTTCAGGCACAGTCCGGGGACATAGGAAGTGTAGCTGGGCGACATGCCGGCCATGTCCACCTTCCAACCGATCTTATTGGCTTCCTTGAGAGCGCCCACGGTCTCGCGGATAACCGTGGCCAGGACCACCAGTTGCGGCTCGACCTTGCGCAACTTGGCCATCTGGGAGCTGAACTCCGTGGCGCCCCGCTTATAGGATTCGGCCCCGGCCATCTTCAGGTTATAGACGGCCAATTGGTCCTCGACGCCCTTCATCATGATGGCCCCCATCTCGTCGTCCTGATACAGCAGGGCGACGCGGTCGTAGCCCTTGACCTCGTGAAAATACTTCACGATGGTGCGGGCCTGGTCGTAGTAGGGGGTCCAGCCGCCGAAACTGTAGCGGTCGTAGGGTTCGAAAAAGAGGGACGCGGCGGTCAGGGGAAACATCTGGGGAATTTTTTTCTTGGAAATAATGGGCTTGGTGGCGCCGGCCGTGGGGCTGCCCATGTTGCCGATGAAACAGAACACCTTGTCGCGGTTGATCATCTTGTTGGCGACCATGATGGCCTTCTTGGGATCGTACCCGTTGTCCTCGACCACCAGGCGGATTTTCCGGCCGTGGATGCCCCCGGCGTCATTGATCTCCTTGGCCCTCAACTCCAACCCCATTTTGACCTGGACCCCCCATCCGGCGATGGGGCCGCTGAGGTCCTGGTGGGACCCGATGACAATCTCGTCGTCGGTCACCCCGTCCTCGGCCCACAAGGGCATGGCGAAAAGCGACAAGAGACCCACGACCAACAAAAAGATAAAACTAACCCTCCTCATGATTCTCCCCTTTCCTTGATGTTCAAATCCGGGTCGACGGGCCTTCTTACCCGCGCCCATACATCGACTCGATCTCGGCCTTGAATTTTTTGCTGATAAACGACCGCTTCAATTTCATGGTCGGAGTTATTTCCTCGTCCTCGGCGGTGAGTTGTATCTCTATCAGCCGAAATTTCTTGACGGTCTCCACCCGCGCGAATTTCTTGTTGACCTCGTCGACTTCCTGTTGAATCAATTTGATTATTTCCGGCCGCTTGGTCAGGCTCGCGTAGGTGGTGAACGGGACCCGGTTGTCCTGGGCGTATTTCATCACGTTTTCGTCGTCGATCATGATCAGGGCCGTCAGGAATTTGCGCCCGTCCCCGATGACCACGGCGTCATTGATGTAGGGGCAAAACTTGAGCTGGTTCTCGATCTCCGAGGGCGTGATGTTCTTCCCGCCGGCGGTGATGATGATGTCCTTTTTCCGGTCCGTGATCACCACGTGACCGTTCGGCTCGATCCGGCCGACGTCCCCGGTGTGCAGCCAGCCGTCGATTACCGTTTCCGCCGTCTTGTCCGGGTCCCGGAAATAGCCCTTGAACACGCCGGGGCCCTTGATCAATATCTCGCCGTCGTCGGCGCACTTGACTTCCACTCCCGGGATCGGCCGGCCGACCGTGCCGAACTGTATGTCCCCGTCGTAATGGATGGTCACGCCCCCGGATGACTCGGTCTGCCCGTAGACCTCGCGGATGTCGACGCCCAGGGCGTGATAGAAACGGAGCAGGTCCGGGGAAATAGGGGCCGCGCCGGACAGGCAGAATCGCGCCCGGTCCAGCCCGATGAATTTTTTCAGGTTCCGCAGCACGGCCCAGTCCGCCAACCGGTGGAGCCCCTTCAGGTAAAGCGGTGGCTCTTCCCGGCGCAGCCGGTATTCGGAAAACTTTTTACCCGCGGCGACGGCCCATCTAAAAGCCAGCCGCTCGAACGCGGTGGCTTCCTTCAGCCGCAAAATCAAGCCCGAGTAGAACTTTTCCCAGATGCGGGGCACGGCGAAAAAGATGGTGGGGGAAACTTCGCGAATGTCCTGGGGGACCGTGCTCATCTCCTCGGCGAAATTGATGGTGTACCCGTTCATCAGCAGGCCCATGGCCGAGACCCCGCGTTCGGCGATATGGCAGAGCGGCAAAAAGGTCAGTATCTCGTCGGTCATGAGCCCGGGAAAGACCGTGAAAAAGGAGTCCATGCCGCCCAGGATGTTGTCGTGGGTGATCATGGCCCCCTTGGGAGGGCCGGTCGTTCCCGAGGTATAGATCAAGAAGGCGGTCTCTTCCGGCCGGACGGACCCGAGGAGCTTCGCGAAAAGCCCGGGGTCCCGCCGGTCGACTTCCCGGCCCAGGTCCAGCAGTTCGTCGAAGCTCATGACCATGGGATCGCAAAAACCCCGCAGCCCCTCCATGTCGATGACGATTATTTTTTCTAGCCCGGGCAGGCGCTCCCTGACTTCCAGTATTTTATCGAGTTGCTCCTCGTTTTCCGCCACAAAGAACCTGGCCTGGCTGTGCCCCACCACGTACTCGACCTGGGCGGCGGAATCCGTGGTGTAAATGCCGACCGTGATCCCGCCCGCGGCCTGGGTCCCCATGTCGGTATAGAGCCATTGCGGATTGTTTTCGCTGATTATGGCGACCCGGTCGCCTTTTTCGAGCCCCAGCCCGGCCAGGCCCAACCCGAGGTTCCGGGCGGATTCCCCGAATTCCCGCCACGAAATGTCCCGCCACAGGCCGAACTGCTTTTCCCGCATGGCCGTTCGATCGGCCCATTCCTCCACCCTTTGCCGGAAAAGCTTGGGGATGGAGTCAGATTCGGGCTTTCTGGGGCCGGCGCGGAGTTCGGTTTTCACCGCCATTTCTTCTTCCTTTTCCACCGCTTGGTTCCCCGGATGCTGTCGCCGGAAATCCCCAGGTAAAACTCCCTGACGTCCTCGTTTTCCATCAAATCGGAGGCCTTGTCTTCCAGGACTATCCGCCCCAATTCCAGGACATAGCCCCGGTCGGCCAGGGATAAAGCCATCAGGGCGTTCTGCTCGACCACCATGATCGTGGTTTTCCGCTCGCGGTTGATGCGGCGGATGATGCGGTAAATTTCCTTGACCAAAAAGGGGGCCAAGCCCAGGGACGGTTCATCCAAGAGCAGCAGCTTGGGGCGGGCCAGCAGGGCCCGGGCGATGGCCAGCATCTGCTGCTCCCCGCCGCTCATGTCTCCGGCCATTTGTCCGGAACGGTCCTTCAAGACCGGGAAGTAGTCGAACACCTGCCGCAGGTCTTCCTGGACCCCGTCCCGGTCCCGGCGCGGGAAAGCGCCCATCATCAGGTTTTCCCGCACCGTCAGGTCGTGAAAGACCTCCCGCCCCTCCGGAACGTGGGAAACCCCGAGCCGCACGATCCGGTCCGGGGCCAGGCCCCCGATGGGGCGGCCGTTGAATTCCACCTCGCCCTTTTCCGGGGAAATCACCCCGGAGATGGTCTTGAGGATCGTGGTCTTGCCCGCTCCGTTGGCCCCCAGAATGGCCACGGCCTCCCCTTCCTCGACTGTCAGGGACACGCCCTTGACGGCCATGATCGGCCCGTAGTACGATTCGATATTACTCACCTTGAGCAAGGGCATTTTCTTCTCCCAGATACGCGACCACGACTTCCGGGTGTCCCAGGACTTCCCGGGGGGCCCCCTTGGTAATGACCCGGCCGAAGCTCAGGGCCAGCACCCGGTCCGAAATTTCCTTGACCAGCCGCATGTTGTGCTCGACCACGATGATGGCGACCCCCAGGTCCTCCTTGATGTCCTCGATCCAAAACAGCAGGTCCTGGGTCTCCTCCATGTTCAACCCCGACGACGGCTCGTCGAGCAGGAGGATTTCCGGCTCCATGGCCAAGGCGCGGCCCAGTTCCACGGTCTTCTGGACCCCGTAGGGCAGGCCCGCCACCCGTTGGTCCCGGTAGGGCTGTAAATCCAGGAAATCGATGATCTCCTCGGCCTTTTCCCGGCTGCGCAGTTCCTGTCGCCGGACCCAGGGGGCGAAAAAGGCCTCGGCCAGGAGGTTGTAACCCCGGCGGCGGTGCCGTCCCAGGAGCAGGTTATCGATCACCGTGGTGTTCTTGAACAATTCGATGTTCTGAAACGTTCGGGCGATCCCGAGTTCGGCGATCCGGTGCGGCCGGACCCGGCTGATGTCCTGGTCCTTGAACAGAAAGCCGCCTGAATCGAGATCGTAAAACCGGTTAAGGCAATTGAATATGGTCGTTTTTCCCGCGCCGTTCGGCCCGATAATGGAAAAAACCTCCCCGGGCTCGACTTCGAAACTCACTTCGTTCAAGGCTTGTATGCCGCCGAAACCGACCGATATTTTCTGGGCCGCAAAGAAGGTCATTTAATGCCTTTCCGCCTTGGTGTACTTCCGCTCCCTCCGGAAAGCGTCCTTTTTATAAAGAGGAAACATCTCGAAATAAAACTTGGTCTTGAGCCACCGCCCGTACAGGCCCAGGGGTTCGAACAGGATGAAGAGCACGATCATGAGTCCATAGAGGGCCGGTTCCAGGCCGGTCTGGTCCGCGATGTATTTGGGCAGGTACTCCTTGGCCATGATGATCACCTGGGGCAGGAAGATGATAAAGGCCGTTCCGAAAACCGCCCCGTGCAGGCTGCCCAGGCCGCCGATGATGATCATGGCTAGCAACTCGATGGAGACCATGATGGTGAAGCTTTCGGGATTGACGAAAGTCAGCTTGTGGGCGTACAGACAACCCGCCAGTCCGGTGAAGAAGGCGCTCAGGGTGAAGGCCATGGTCTTGTACTTGGCCAGGTCGACTCCCATGGCCTGGGCCGCCGTCTCGCTGTCCCTGATGGCGACCAAGGCCCTTCCCGTGGGGGAACGGAGAATGTTCCGGGCCCCCAGGATCGACAAGATCAGCGTCGCCAGGGCCAGGTAGAAAAAACCGGCCTCGCTTTCAAGCGACAGCGAACCGATGGAAGGCGGGTCCACGATCAGGCCCAGGTTCCCGTTGGTCAGGCTTTCCCAGCGCACCAGGATTTCCTCCACGATAAAGGCGAAACCCATGGTGGCGATGGCCAGGTTGTGACCGGACAACCTCAAGGCCGGAAGACCGACGATCAAGCCCGCCAGCCCGGCCGCCAGCCCGGCCGACGGCAGGGCCAGGAGAAACGGCGCGCCCCGCAGGGTCAGGATGGACGAGGTGTAGGCCCCGATGGCGAAAAAGGCGGCGTGGCCCAGTGAAACCTGCCCCGTGTACCCGGTCAGGAGCATCAACCCCACGGCGGCCACCGCGTACATGCAGACAAAGGTCAGTTGCGAGAGCAGGTAGTCGTCCAGGGCCGCCGGCGCGGCCAGGCAAGCCACGACCAGGGCCAAGTACCAGAAAATATCCCCGGGGAACCGGAACAAGCGGATATCCTCGTGATAGCTCCTTTTCATCGTAAAGCGCATGGGCTCACACCTTCTTTTTTCGCTTGACCCCGAAGATGCCCTCGGGCCGGGCTATCAACACCGCGATGAGGATGATCCAAGCCGCCACATCCTTCCACCCTTGAGGCAGGTAGACCCCGGCCAGGCTCTCCGTGACCCCGATGACCAGCCCGCCCACCATGGCCCCGGGCACGCTGGAAAAACCGCCTAGAACAGCGGCCGGAAAGGCCCGCAGGCCGATGAAACCCATGTTCATGTGCACGAAGGTTATGGGGGAGAGCAGTATTCCGGCCAGGCCCCCCAGGGCCGCGGCGATGGTCCAGGTGAGGGAAAAAACCCTGGTGACGCTCACGCCCATGTAAACCGCCGCCAACTGGTTCTGGGAAGCCGCCCTCATGGCCACGCCCATCCTGGCGAACCGGAAAAAAACCCACAAACCCAGGATCAAGGCCGCGGTCATGATTATTATGGCCATCTGCTCCCACGACAGGACCAAGTCCCCGGACCTTATAAACTTGTCCGTGAACGGGGTCTTGAACCCATGGGTGTCGGTTCCCCAGCCGGGGACCATGCTCACCGCGCTGCGCAGGAAATACCCCAGGCCGATGGTCAGCATGATGATGGCGAAAACCGGCTCCCCGATCAGGGGCCGCAGCACCACCCTTTCCAGGGCCATTCCGAACAGCCCCAGGGCCAGGGTGGTGATAATCAGCGCGGCGGGATAGGAAAAGTGAAAGTAGGTGACGAGAGTGTAGGCGGAGAAAGCCCCCAGGACCATCATCTCTCCCTGGGCGAAATTGATGACGTCGGTGGCCTTGTAGATCAGCACGAAACCCAACGCGACCAGCCCGTAAATGCAACCGATGGCTACTCCGCTGATGATGGTCTGAACCGCTTCCAGAAACAAATCCATATCGCTCCGGTCCGAACTGTCTTCGCTTTGCGAGGCGCGTGGTGGATGCCGATCCTGTTCCGGAAATCGCGCCGAAGGGCCGTTGGGGAAAAAAAACACCCCTCCTCGCCCCGGCCGACGCCATGAACGGACAACCCTATTTAACTGACTAAAAATTTTAAAACGGAAATTCGAAAATATACCATGGGGGGCTGCGTAATCGACCTTGCCGTGAACCGATTACCCGCCCCGAGCCGTTCGGCGAAAAAAGCCAACAGTCCGTAGTCCGAAGCGCCCTAGGTCCGGGCGAAAGGGAGTGATGATATTGATTTGGTTTAGTTCAAAGTTAACAGGGTTTGGGGGGGGAGTCAAGGGTTTGGTGCGCGTTGTTTAAAAAAAATGTGTGTCATAATCCTGGACGGAGGCCTGGTGGACAAGCCGGCCCGGTTGGGATACGTGGAACGGACCCCCGATCCCGGAGACGGACGCGCCACCCTGATCCAACTGACCGAAAAAAGCCTGGCGCTCAAGGATGACCTGCTGGATATCTCCCGCGCGCCGAGGGCCAGGGCCTTCAAAAACCTGTCCGATGACGACCGTCGACTCCTGGCGGAATTGTTGGAAAAAGTGGTGGAAAACCTTTAAAAATTTTTCAGCATTTAGTTCGACATCTAACTTTTTCAAGAAAGGATCGTCATGGCCCCCAAACCGATCATCGACGCCTGGATGCGGCGCCCCACCCGGGAATTCATCAACCACCCCATGTTTGAAGCGCTGCGCCTTGGCCCGCCCGGGCCGAGCGCCGCCCAAAACCCAATTGCTTTTCCGGCGACGATTGGGTAGCATTAACCATGAACCGCAACGAAAAAACGAGGGGGACGGTTCCCCCGGGTTCAGGCCTCGGACCGATGAACGCCCCCCCCAAGCCCCACGGACGCCGGGAAGTCATGGAAGCCGTCTTGGACGCGGCCGAGGACCTTTTTTCCACCCATGGCCCGCAAGCCGTGTCCTTTCGAGACATCGCCGCCCGGGCCAATGTCAATCACGGACTCATCCATCGTCATTTCGGGTCCAAGGAAAATTTGCGCAAGATAGTCCAGGACCGGCTGTCCCAAAAAATCCGGGACGAAATCGGGGACCCGGACGAGGCCAGGGACGGGTTCAGCCGCGGCTTCTCGGCCCTAGGCCAACAAAAAGCCTACTGGAAGCTGATGGCCAGGACCTTCTTGGATGACGAATTCGAGGGCGATATCCAGAGCGATTTTCCCTATGTCCGGAAGATGACCGCCCTGGTGGAAAAGGCCCAGGGGGAAGGCCGCCTGAAGGTCGATCTCGACCCCAGGGTAATCGTCGCCGGCGCCTTCGCCCTCGGCCTGGGCCTGATGGTTTTTGAACAATACATCCTGCCCGGCGTGGGGCTCAAGGATGTCGCCCCGGCCGAGGCCCGCCAAAAAATAGCCGCGTCCTGGCTGGACCTGCTGTCCCCTCCCGACCCCGAGGACTAATTCGCTCCCCCCCTTGGCTCGCCGCGAAAATCGCCTTCTCCTTGCCCGTCCCGGCGTCCGGCCGGGTCGTCGGTCACTGAAAAGTCCCGCGAAATTAGGCCGGCGTTACCGGGAACGCGGGTCCGCGTGGTTCTGTTCCGATAGGGCTTGACAATATGTATACAATTGACTACAGTGGCCCCAAATCACATTCGGGATCAAACCGCCCCCTTTCCGGGGACAATGTTCCACTCTCTTTCGGAGGAGCCAGACATGCGCAAAATACTTGTTTCAGCCGTCGTCGTCCTGGCGGTCGTCGTGGCCGCGGCAGCCTATGTCCTTTATTCCGGCCGGGTCAAGGAGTCCCGCCCGCCCCTTCCGGCCGGGGCCAACGAGGACTTGAGGGAACACGGCAAAATATTCAAAAAAGGCGTGGAAAAGGTCGGGGAGGGCGTCTACTCGGCCATTGGCTATGGCATATCCAACTCCATCATGATCGAAGGCGTCGACGGCGTGATCATCGTGGACGCCATGACCACCAAGGCCGAGGCGAGGGAAGTATTGGCCGAATTTAGAAAAATCACCCCCAAGCCGGTCAAGGCGATCATTTACACCCATAGTCACCCGGACCATATTTTCGGGGCGGAAATCTTCGCCGAGGGCGGAAACCCGGAAATATACGCCCACGACACGCTGGAATATTTCGTGCGGCGCCTGGCCAACGAAACGAGACAGATAATCGGGTCCCGGTCCCTGCGGATGTACGGCAATTTCCTGCCTCCAGAACAAGTGCTCAATGTCGGCATCGGCCCGCTGGTGGGGATGAAGCCGGGCAGCGAATTGGGTTTTCTGCGGCCCACCCGGGTTTTTTCCGACACCCTGGAAACCGAGATCGCCGGAATCAAATTCCAGCTCGCCCACGCGCCGGGTGAAACCGACGACCAGATTTTCGCCTGGCTGCCGGACAAGAAAACCCTGCTGTGCGGAGACAACTTTTATTGGGCCTTCCCCAATCTCTACACCATCAGGGGCACGACCTTCAGGGACCTGAAAAACTGGTACGCGAGCCTGGACAAGATGAGGGACCTTCACGCCGAGTTCCTGGTCCCCTCCCATTCCCGCCCGATTATCGGGGCGGAAAGAATCGAAAAAATCCTGACCGATTATCGCGACGCCATTCAATACGTCCACGATCAATCGATCCGGGGCATGAACGCGGGCTTGACCCCGGACCAACTGGCGGAAACCATGATTCTTCCCCCGCACCTGGCCCAGGCCCCGTACCTCCAGCCCTTCTATGGAAAGGCCTCCTGGTCGGCCCGGTCGATGTTCGCCGGGAACCTGGGGTGGTTCAGCGGCGATTCCGCCGAATTGCAGCCTCTTTCCCGAATGGGGGAAGCCAAGCTCATGGCCCGCCTGGCCGGCGGACCGGATGGACTCCTCAAGCAGGCGCGGGACCTCTTGGCCGAAAACCAATTCCAGGCGGCCCTGGAACTGAGCGGGCATATCCTGCGCCTTGACCCGACCAACCAGGAAGCCAAGGACGTCAGGATCAAGGCCTTGGTCGCCCTGGGAGAAAGGGAGCAAAACCCCAACGCCCGCCATTATTACCTGACGGAAGCCCTGGAAATCAGGGACGGCTTCGTGTCCAACGAATCGAGCCGGCCGTCTCCGGAATACCTCAAAAGCCTGCCGCTCAGCGGCTTCCTCGACTCCCTGGCCGTCAATCTCGACCCCCGGGCCGCCGCCAACGTCAACCAAAAGGTCGGCTTGGTCTTCCCCGATTGCAATGAAGCCTTCCTGATCCACGTCCGGTACGGCGTGGCGGAAATGAGGGCCTATTCCCCCGGGGACCTGGACAAGATGGAGCTGGACGTCAAGGTGGTCGGCGATTCCATGGCCTTCAAGGAAATGCTGGTCAAGATCAAAAACCCCCTGGCCGTGTTGGCCGGGTTCGACTATCCCCAGGGAAATTCGGTTTCCTTCGGCCTGTTCATGAAACTCTTTTCACCGCCGAAAATAAAAATCCCCTTCGAACCCCTGCCCGTTTCCCAATAAGGCGGTTGAACATCCCCCGCCCGGCGGCTTGCCGGGCGGGGGGTTGACCGGGGCGCGCGCGACGCCCCCCGGCCAAGTGCCCCCCCCGGCAAGCTTTCGTCGAACCGCAACCCAATATGGAAAAAAAACTGGATTTTACGGCCGGCCGGGAAGATAATTCCCGTTACGTCCCGGCTTAGACGTGACGGAAACACCCCCGAAGGGAGAAAAAATGTCGCCTAACAATCTAAAAACAAAAATTCTCGCCCTGCTCGGCAGTCCCCGCAAAAAAGGCAACAGCGCGCTGCTGGCCCACAAGATACTTGAAGGCGCCAAGGACGCCGGCGCCGAGATCGAGGCGGTCTATCTCAACAGCCTCAAAATCGCTCCCTGCCAAGCCTGTAATGCCTGTCGCAAGCCCGAGGCCAAGGGCTGCGCGGTCAATGACGACATGCAGTCCCTCTATCCCAAAATAAAGGAAGCCGACGTCCTGGTTTTCGCCAGTCCCATCTATTGGTTCACCGTTTCCGCCCAGCTCAAGCTGGTCATGGACCGGTTGTACGCCTTCGGCGCCGATGGATACACGGCCCTTTCGGGGAAAAAAGCGGCCGCGGCCCTGAGCTTCGCCGGAGCGGACGTTTTCGATTCCGGCTGCGTCAACGCCTTGCGCACCTTCCAGGACGCCTTCAAATTCTTGAATATCAAACCCGCCGGGTTTGTTTACGGCAAGGGCTGGGAAGCCGGCGAAATAAGCGCCGACGCCGCGGTGCTGGAAAAAGCCGTGAACCTGGGACGGGAGTTGGCCTGAACCGGGGCCGCTCCGGGGTCCGGGAAAACAACCGCCCGCTGGCCCATCCGGAGCGCGGAGGGAAGTCGCCGCCGGGCTCGCGGGCGGCCGCCATATTTGGAAGTCGCCGGACAAGGTTGGTCGGCGCCGCGGCGGACCACAACAATGAATAAATCCCGGAAACGGAAATTTTCATGACATCTGGGGAAAAAACGCCGACCGACCTGGGCTTGGACGAAAAAATAATGATGGCCGTGGTCAGGGCCTCCGAAAAATATAAAAAGGAATCGTCCGCGTTCCTGGTGAATCACGGCCTGACCTTCGCCCAATACAACGTCTTGCGGGTCCTGGAATCGTCCGGGAACGGGCGGAGGACCCTGACCGAGGTGAGCCGGATCATGCTGGTCTCCGGGGCCAACACCACCGGGATCGTCAAGCGGCTGGAAAAAAACGGCTTCCTGCTGCGCAAGGGAAACCCGCGCGACGAACGGGTGACCATGGTCGAGATAACGCCTCGGGGCCGGCAAGTCCTGTCCGAAGTCTCGAAGGAAAAGGAAGCCAACATTCAGCGGTTTGTCGGCGGGCTGGAAGAAAGCGAAAAAAAGGACCTTCTGACCGCCCTGCGTCACATCCTGAAACGGCCTGGCGAAAGCGCGGCCCAGCCCGACCCGGCCCCAAGCCCCGTCGGCCGCCCGGAGGATTGAGGCGCGTCCGGCCGGGGCCTCGAAACCAACGCCCCGGCGAAACCCTCCGCGGCCGTCTTCCCGACGCCTCCCCTATCCCCCCGCGCCCCGCTCCAAAATCCCCTGGTTCAAACCGGATACTTTTTTCTTGAATAGACCGCCTGAAAATGATACGGCTTCAGCGGGTTGAAGGAACTGACCCTCGGCCCGGACCGCCTAGCCGCGGCCTCGAAACGTTATTTCCCTTGGATTTTTAAACGGTTCATCCTCCCGCGCCCCTTGCCGCCCGCCTGTCCGCTGGATCGCCATAAAAGCCAAGGAAATAAATTGCTTCGTAAATTTCACGGCCCCCGGCCGGGCCGCCCCGGCCTACCGCCGCGATTTTTCGAGCCCGCCGCCGCCGGCAATTCAATTGCGTGGAGGAAAAATGTCAAGATGTTGAAAAATTTAAGACTTGGGCTAAAAATAGGCCTCGGCTTCTCCCTGGTGCTGATTCTCGCCGCCGCCGTGGGGATAATCGGTTATGAGGGGCTCCAAGGGGTCCTCGAATCCTCGGGCGAGGTGGAGGGCGCCTACAACCTCGTCTCCTCGATTCAATCCGCGCGCCGGCTCGAACTCACCTACGCCTCCAGTCGAAACCAAGAAGACGCCCGGCAGTTGGAAACATTGATGGGCGACCTTCTCGGAAGCATCGACCGGCTGGTGGCGGCGGAAAAATCGGCGGATGACAAGGCCCGCTTGACCAGGGCCGCCGAATCGTCCCGGCAGTACCTCGACTCATTCAAGCGTTTGGTCGAATTGGAACGGAAGAAGCAACAGAGTTCCGACATCATGGAAAAAAGTTCCGTCGAGGCCGCCGCGATCATCGCGCAGCTCAGGGACCTGCGGGTCTCCGAACTGGCCATGCTCCGGGACAACACCAAGCAGTCGAGGGACGAAAGCCTGTGGAAAGCCGCGGCCGTCGAAAAGATGATCCAGATGGTCATGACCGCCCAAAACCACGTCTTGGCTTATTTCATCAATAACGAAAAAAAGTTCCAGACCAAAATGCTGGACAGCCTCGCCGAGGCCGAGGCTGTCGGCGATGAGCTCTTGCTCAGGATGCCGGACGCCGCGGACCAGGATTCGGTCTCCCGGATTCAAGAAGCCCTCGCCGCCATGAAGACCGCGTACCTGGACTACGACCGCTACCGCCAGGAACAGCGGTTCCTGGAAACGGCCATGACCTGGAACAAGTTGACCGGTTTGAGCGATAATTTGATGAAACTCCTCCATGACACCCGGGATCGACAGTCAGCCGGACACCAGGCCGCTCAAGAAACCCTCGCCGTAATGGAGGAAGAAGCCGTTCAAAAAACCGCCCTGGCCAATGAATTGATCAACCGGATTCAGGCGGCGGGGTCCAATGGCCTGATTTACCAACTGACCGGGGACGAGTCGGCCTTTGCCGGACTGAATGAAATACTCGCCGGCATCGGCGCCGCGGCGGCGACCATGCGCGATGAATTCGAAAGCGCCGGAAGCAAAGCCAAGGCGGACGAAGTGATCGCCAAGAGCCGGGAATACCTGGCCCAAGTCGCTGAATTTAAAACCTTTCGAGACCAGCAGGAAACCATCGCCCGGGAAATGGCGGAAAACGCCGGCCAGGTCGAACAGGAATGCGCCGGCATCCGGCAGGTCCAGGTGGAGGCCATGGGCAACATCCAGGCCTTCTCCAAGCTCTTTATCCTGGCCGGAACGGGCCTGGCCGTCCTGCTCGGCCTGATTATCACCGTGGTCATCTCCAGGGGGCTTTCCGGGCCGATAAAAAGGGCCGTCTCCCTGGCCGCCGCCATTCGCCAAGGGGATTTGTCCCGAAGACTGAACGTCGACTCGAGGGACGAGACCGGCGAACTGGCCGCCGCGCTCAATGAAATGGCCGACACCCTGGAACGAAAAGCCCGCCTGGCCGAGGCTATCGCGGCCGGCGACCTCACCGCCGAGGTGGAACTCGCCTCCAAGAAGGATGTTCTAGGGGCCGCGCTCCGCCAGATGGTCGAAAGCCTGAACGATGTCCTGGGGCAGGTGGATCGCGCCGTCTCCCAGATAGCCGTCGGCTCGGCCCAAGTGGCCGACTCTAGCCAGTCCCTATCCCAGGGCGCCTCGGAGCAGGCCGCCACCCTGGAAGAAATCACCAGCTCCATGAACGAGATCGGGGGCAAGACCGGCGCCAACGCCGGGATGGCCGGTCAAGCCAACCAGAAGGCCCTGGGGTCACGGCGCAAGATGGAAGCCGGCGTCGCCCAGATGCAAACCATGATCTCCGCAATGGAGGACATTAACCGCTCCGCCAATGAAATAGCTAAAATAATCAAAGCTATCGATGACATAGCCTTTCAGACCAACCTGTTGGCCCTCAACGCCGCCGTGGAAGCGGCCCGGGCCGGAAAGCACGGCCAGGGCTTCGCCGTGGTGGCCCAGGAAGTCCGCAACCTGGCCGCCCGTAGCGCCCGGGCCGCCAAGGAAACCGAAGCGCTGATCGTAAATTCGGTCAAAAAGGCCGAAGTTGGAATGGACCTGGTCCGCCAGACCGCCGAAGCCCTCGGACAGATGCGGGACGCCAACGTCGGCGTGGTGCAACTGATCGATGAAATCGCTTCCGCCTCCACTGAACAGGCCACCGGCATCGCGCAGATCAATTTAGGCCTTGATCAAGTGGAAAAGGTCACCCAGGCCAACACCGCCAACGCCGAGCAGACCGCCTCGGCCTCCGAGGAGTTATCCAGCCAGGCCGCGGCCCTGAAGAAACTTCTCGCCCGGTTCAAGCTGAACGAGGACCACCGCCTTGATCGACCGGACCTCGAGGCGCCCCCCGCCCCGGACGACCGGCGTCTCCCGGCCCCGTCCGGGGATTGGAAACTCGAAGCCGACCGCCTGATATCGCCGGACCGACTGATCACCCTGGATGAAGACGACTTCGGCAAATATTGATCTCCCCAAAACCGACATGACCCCGGGCCATGTCGGTCACAACAGCCAATGAAAACGCCCTTCGGGCCTTTTCATGCCAACCCGCGCCGATTAATACCGGCCCGGGGGCCCCCCGGATCCAAAACCGGGGGCCCCGCCCGTTGAGCCCCCCCCCCCCCCCGCCC
>JAZDGM010000040.1:0-18150 GCA_043806915.1 Pseudomonadota bacterium
AGGGAATCCGGGGAGTATAGTCAAGCCGGGACCCATAATCAAGCCGGGATATACCCGGCTGTTCCAATAAAATTTTTCGTTTTCGCCTCGTTGGGCGAGGCATGGTTGAGGGTCATTCGGCGGGGCGAGGCTCCCGGACGCCTCGATGATTTTCCGGAAGCCGGGGTCCGGGCGTTTTCCGCCCGGACCCCCTCGGTCTCCTACTGGACCGCGATTCCGTAGCTGGATTCCACGGTCTTGACCAGATCGGCCAGGGTTTGGTTGATCGGGGTCGGCAGTCCCAGATCCCGGCCCTTGGCCGCCACGGCCCCGTTGATCTGCTCTATTTCGGTTCGTCTTTTCGCCAGAACATCCTGCAGCATGGAACTGATGTTGGTCGCGGTGGCGGAAGCCACCGCCTTGACCCTTTCCAGGGGGTCCGGGTAAAGCAACCCGATTCCGTGGGCCCGGGCCACGAGAGCGGCTTCATCCACGGCCGCGGCCATGACCCCCAACGACCAGGGGTGGTCCAACAACTGGCCGTTGCGGAGCCTGGTCAGGGCCGTCAGGGGGTTTATGCCGACATTGACGATCAACTTGGACCAGATCAGGGCCTTGACGTCGGGTTCCATCCGGGCCGGCAGGCCGGCCTTTTGAAAAGCGCGGACCGCGGCGTCCAACAAGCTTTCCGGTCCGGGGCCGGCCCAGGCCCCGAAAACCGTTTCACCGGCGCCCCCGTGGATAATCTGGCCCAGGCCTTGAAGAGTCGCCCCCTGGGACGTGACGCCCCCCCAGACCCGTTCCGGGCCCCAGGCCGCGGCCAGGATTTCCAGGTTGCCCAGGCCGTTTTGCAGCGTCATCACCCGGGCGTCGGGGTTCAGGTGGGGAATCAGGGGCCCGATGGCCCCGGCGGTTTGATAGGCCTTGACGCAGATCAACACCAGGTCGGCCGCCCCGGCGTCCTCCGGCCGGCTGGAAACCCGCACCCGGACCCGGCGTTGCCGCCCTTCCCTTTCCACGGTCAACCCATGTTGAATGATGAACTCGGCGCGCCTGGACCGGTGATCGAGCAGCAGGACCTTTTCGCCCGACTCGGTCAGGGTCGCGGCCAAGAGACACCCCAAGGCGCCCGGTCCGACGACGACTATTTCCATGGTCTTTATTTCAGTTTCTCCAAAAGAGACGCATCCATCTGGAAGGTATGCTGTTCGGCCGGGAAAACCCCGCTTTGGACTTCCTGGACGTACCCGGCCAGGGCTTCGCTGATTTGCGGCGCCAGCTTGGCGTATTGCTTGACGAATTTGGGAATGAACTTGTCGAACAAGCCCAGGAGGTCGTTGCTGACCAAGACTTGCCCGTCGCAGTCCGGACCGGCGCCGATGCCGATGGTGGGCATGGAGACCGACTGGGTGATATGGCCGGCCAGTAAACTGGGGATGCACTCCATGACCATCATGAAGGCGCCGGCCTGGTCCAGGGCCCGCGCGGCGTCCAGGAGCCCCTGGGCGCCGGAGACGTCCTTGCCCTGCACCTTGAAACCGGACAGCTTGGTGGCGGTTTGAGGGGTCAGGCCGATGTGGGCGCAGACCGGTATTCCGGCGTCGACGATCGCCTTGACCGTCGCGGCCATTTCCAGGCCGCCTTCCAGCTTGACCGCGTCGCACCCGGCTTCCTTGAGAAATCGGCCGGCGTTCCGCACGGCCTCCCCGCGCTCGACGTTATATGACATAAAGGGCATGTCCCCGATCAAAAAAGCGCCGGAAACGCCCCTGCGGACGGCCTTGCAATGATGCAGCATGTCCTCCATGGTCACCGGAACGGTGGAATCGTAGCCGAGAACAACCATTCCCAGGGAATCCCCCACCAGAATGGCGTCCACCTCCGCCCGGTCGATCATCGCCGCGGTGTGGAAGTCGTATGCCGTAAGCATGGTGATCTTCCCGCCTTGGCTCTTTTTACGGTAAAAGTCGGCAATGGTCACTTTTTGACGCCCCATGAATTCCTCCTTGTCAGGGTTAAAAAAAAACCTTCGCCACACCACTATTGGTCAACGAAGGTTGCAAAAAATATACAGTCATTTCGTCCTCCGTCCCAGTCCGGAACCCCGGATCCAGGCGGTCTTTTTCATTGCCTGTCCATCTGTTAACCATAAGCCGGTCGGTCTGTCAACCCTTGGGGAATAAAAAAACATTGACAATAAAACAGGGCATGTGCTTTTTTAGACAAGTTCGATAACTCCATATCCGAATTGCTATTTTTTAATCTATATCATTACCTGGAAAGAAAGGAGAAATGGAAATGCCGGCCGAACAGATCAAGGGCATGCCCATCGCCAACAAGATTCGAGACGAAATCGTTGTTGAAGTTGAAAAAATGAAGGAAAAGGGCGTCACGCCCAAACTGGCCGTGGTCCTCGTCGGGGATGACGAGGCGTCCGTGGTTTACGCCCGGAGCAAGGAAAAGGTTGGGGACAAGCTGGGAATCAAGGTGGAGTTGACCGTCAAGCCCGCCGCCACGACCCAGGCGGAAGTCCTGGCTCTCATCGACACCCTGAACGCGGATGAAACCGTTCACGGCATCCTGGTGGAACTGCCCCTGCCCAAGCATATCGGCAAGGAAGCCGTCATGGCCCGCCTGGACCCCAAAAAGGACGTGGACGGAGTTCATCCGGTCAACCGCGGCTACCTTTTGGGCGGGCAGGAACATCTGGCCCTGATCCCCGCCACTCCCCTGGCCTGCATTGAGTTGATGGAGCGGGCCGGCGTGGTTTTGCGGGGCAAAAGAGTGGCCCTGGTCGGCCGGGGCGACACGGTGGGGCGGCCCCTGGCCTCCCTGCTCATTAAAAGAGACGCGACCATCACGGTCTGCCACACCAAGACGGTGGACATTCCCTCCATCACCAAAGCCGCGGAACTCGTGGTCGTGGCCGCCGGCTTCGCCGGATTGGTCAACGGAAGCATGCTTTCTCCAGGCCAGGTGGTCATTGACGCCGGAATCAACGCCAAGGACGAGGGCGGAATTTGCGGCGACGTCGATTTCGACAGCGCGGTGGAAGTGGTGAAAGCCATTACCCCTGTTCCGGGCGGCGTCGGCTCCCTGACCACCACCATCATCATGAAAAACCTGCTCAAGGCCGTCCAGCTTCAGGGCAAGGCCTGATTCCAAAGGAAGGGACAATCATGCCTGAAGTTTACACCAAGGTAATCAACGACTTCCTGGCCGAGGCCTGCTCCTCCAGCCACACCCCCGGCGGCGGCAACGTCTCCGCCGTGGTCGGGACCCTGGGCGGCTCCATGGTGGCCATGGTGGCCAATCTCACCCTCGGCAAAAAAGGTTATGAGGACTTTCAGGACGACGTCAAGGATATCCTGGACAAAGTCATGGGCGGGATCGAGGAACTCAAGGGCCTGACCATCAAGGACATGGAAGCCTTTGACGAGTACATGAAGTGCTTCAAGCTCCCCAAGGCGACCGACGAGGAGAAGGCCGCCCGCGCGGCGGCGATTCAGGTCGCGGCCAAAAACGCCACCCTGGTTCCCCTGAAAATCTGCGAAACCTGCGTGGAACTGATGAAGCAAGCCGATCGCCTGTCCCGGTTCGGTAATAAAATGGCTATCAGCGACGTGGGTGTGGGCGCCTATGTCTGCGAGGCGGCCATGAGGGCCTGCATGCTTTCCGTGGACATCAACCTGCCCAGCATCAAGGACGGGGCTTTTGTCACCGACGTTCTCAACAAAAGGTCCCGCTTGTTCACCGAAGCCGAGGACCTGAAGATCAAGGCCCTGACCTACGTCAAGGAAAAAATGGGCTGAGGGCGCCCGGCCCGTAAAGACCCCGCCCCGGCGGGGTTTTTTTTGTCTTATCGGTCCATTTTTGACGCCCGCTCGAAAAAGTGTTAAATTTATAGAGGGCGCCTTTGTCCAAGTTAAACTTGAACAATGGCAATGGGATGTCGCGACGACGAAATTAAATTCAGACCGGCCCAAGACGCCCACTCTTAAACCCCGGCGTTGGAGAAGCCCGCTGATTCGGATCAAGGACCATAAATGGAAAAACCCCCCTTTTTCAAGCCGCGCCTCCTAATTGTAGACGACGAAACGGAAATCCTTGACCATTTCGAACGGGTCCTTGGAAACGCATCTCACGTCCCGCCCGCCTCGGCCCCCCCGGCGGGTCTAGACCTGACGCTCTGCCGCCAAGCGGAGGAAGCCGTCGCGGCGGTGGAAAAGTCGCTGACCGAAGGCCGCCCCTTCGCCGCCGCTTTTATCGACCTGATGCCGCCGCCCGGAAAAAGCGGCGCTTGGGCCGCCGAAAAAATTCGAGAACTCGACCCTTTTGTGCAGTTAATTCTCATGACCGGCGCCTCGGAAGTGGACCCCAGACAGTTGGCCGAACGAATTCCCCCGCCGGATAAGCTGCTTTATCTGCGAAAAAACCCACATGAATACGAAATACGGCAGTTTGCCCACGTCCTGGTTGAAAAATGGAAAGCGGAACAGGCGCTTAAAAAAACGCGGTCCGATCTGGAAAGACAGGTCATCCTCGGGACGTCGGAGCCGGCCCTGGCCAATAGACGCCTGGAAGAGGACATCGAGCGGCGACGCCAGGTGGCCAAGGCCCTCCGTCAAAGCGAGGAAAGATATCGCACCCTGGTCGAGGAGAGCTTTGACGGCGTGGTCATTCACGACGGCCGGTTCATCCGATTCGCCAACCACAGAGTCAAGGAACTATTCGGATACGAGGATGACCGAATAATCGGAATGGATTTTCGCGGCCTCTGCCACCCGGAATCCCTCGACCTCATGTGGCGCCGGGCTCAAGCCCGAATCAAGGGTGAAAACATCCCTTCTCTGTACGAGGTAAAACTTGTCCGCCGGGACGGCTCCAGCTTTGAAGCGGAAATCAACGCCCGCGCCATCACCCTGGAAGGAAAAAAGGCCGTTCAAACCTGGATTCACGATATTTCCGAAAGAAAGTTGGCCGAAAGGGAACTGATAAGAGCCAAGCGTGAATGGGAACTGACCTTCGAATCGGCGCCGGACCTGATTGCCATTGTCGATTCGGACCACCGCGTTCTAAGAGTCAACAAGGCCTTGGCCGATCAGTTGGGGATGTCGGCGGACGAGGCGGCGGAATTGTATTCCTACCAGATTTTTTACGGCGTGGACCATCCGCCTCCCGGTTGTTTGCAGGACAGGGCCTCGTCCACCGGCCGCTCCGTGTCCGCGGAGGTCTGCCTGCCTTTTCTGGGCGGAGTCTTCGAAATATCCATCACTCCCTTGTTTGACGCCTCGGACCGGGTCCTGGGGTGGGTCCATGTGGCCCATGACATAAACGAAAGAAAACGAGCCGAAAAGAGGCTGGAGCAATCCCTGGCCCTGCTGAACTCGACCCTGGAATCGACGGACAACGGCTTGATCGTGATCGATGGAACGGGGCGGATCGAGAGGTACAATCAAAGGTTTTCCCAGATGTGGGGCCTGGATTCGGGAACGTTGGACGCCGGCGACGGTTGGGCCGCGCTAGACCACATTATTTCGCAACTGAGCGACCAAGGACAGCCCGCCGCCAAATTGACCGGGCTTTTCCGGGAAATCGAGACCGAGGCCAGTGACATATTCGAGTTGATCGACGGGAGGGTTTTGGAGTTCTATTCACAACCGCTCTGGACGGCCGGTAAGAGTCGGGGCCGGGTCTGGTGTTTTCGGGATATTACCGTTCGAAAAAAGGCCGAGGAACTGGTCAAGGCCTCCGAAGTCAGGTTCAGGAACCTGATTTGGCAGTCGCCTTCGGGCATGGCCGTTTTCTCCCCGGACGGGGTCCCGGTCCTGACCAACCCGGCCTTTAACCGGCTGTGGGGGCTCTCGGACCGGGAAATGGAGGCGCTGCTTCCCGGGCTGAACATACTAACGGTCGAATTCCTGCAAAAAAAGGGGCTTACGCCCCTGGTCCGCCGCGCCTTCGATGGAGAATGCATCTCCACCCCGGCCATGAACATCGCCCCCTACCGACTTGACGCCAAAAAAGGCGAACAAATGCCGGAAGTATGGGTCCGGGGGTTTCTTTACCCCGTCAAGGACGAAAACGGGACCATCAAGGACGTCGTTTTAATTCACGAGGACGTGACCCCCCAATTCAAGGCGCAAAATGAACTGGAAAAAACCGTTTCCCTGTTGCGCGCCACCTTCGAGGCTTCCTGGGACGCGATCCTGGTGGTCGATTTATTCGGGAAGGCCATAGACTTCAATAATAAATTCCTGGAAATGTGGGAAATCAAACGGGAAGAGGCGTTCCGCATGACCTTCGGGGAGCGCCGGGACTTCATCCTGGGGAAGCTGAAAAACACCACCGCGCACCTGAACCGGGTCGAGCAGCTTTATCTGGAACCGGAAGCCGACAGCATCGATATATTGGAACTGATGGACGGACGGATCATCGAACGGCTTTCCCACCCCCAGCGCGTCGGAGGGCGCAATATCGGCCGGGTCTGGATTTTCCGGGATGTGACCCAGAAAAAACTATCCGAGGCGGCCTTGATTAAATCGGAGGAACAATACCGGACCTTGGTCGAAAACATTGACGCCATTGTCTACACCCTGAACCCGGATGGAACTTTTTCCTATGTCAGCCCGGCCATCGAACACATTTCGGGCTTCGGGGCCGAGGAAGTCATCGGTAAAAAGTTCGAGGATTTTATTCTTGGCGACGATCTTCCGCTGGTCAACGAAGGTTTTGCCAATGCGTTTCAAGGTCGGCATCGGCCGATTTCATTTCGAGTCCTCGGCAAGGACGGGCGCATGATCCACGGCCGGGTCTCCGCCCGCTTGATCAAGGTCCACGGTCGGCCGGCGGGGCTGACCGGCATCATGACCGACATGACCGCCTCGGTCCAGGCCGAGGAAGCCCTGAGGGAATCGGAAAAAAGATATAGGGACCTTTTCGACAACATTTCCGACTTGATTTACACCCACGACCTAAAGGGGCGCCTGCTGACCATCAATAGCGCCGTCTTTCCCATTCTAGGCTATACCCCGGAGGAATTACTGGGAAAACCCCTGCTGAAACAATTTCGGGGAATAAACGGGATCGACAGCTATGACGATATATTCGCCGATTTCAGAAAAAACCGCTTATTTTCAGGAATCGCCGCGGTTAGCGCCAAGGACGGCAGTGAAAAATTCCTCGAATTCAAGAGTTCCATCGTGGTCGAACCGGAAAAGGAAGATTACGTTCGGGGGTCGGCCCGGGACGTAACCGCCAGGATATTGGCGGAAAGAGGCATGAAAAACCTCGAGGAACAACTCCTGCACTCCCAAAAAATGGAGGCCATCGGCACTCTCGCCGGAGGGATAGCCCACGACTTCAACAACATACTGACGGGTATACTGGTCAACCTCGACTTAGCCCGTCGCAAGAAGGAAAACCCGGGCGAGGTGGCAAAATACCTCGGGACGGCCGCCATGGCCGCGGAGCGGGCTCGAGACCTGACCCGCCACCTTCTGACCTTTAGCCGGAAAAGCCAGGTCCAGTTGAAACCGGTCAACCTGGCCCACCAGATCAATGAAACGATCAAGCTGCTTTCCCAGACCCTGGACCGCCGTATCGGCATTGCGGCGGATATCGCTCCCGACCTGGCTTCGATAGAAGCCGACCCGGTCCAGATCAACCAGGTCCTGATGAATCTATGCGTCAACGCCAACGACGCCTTGGAAAAAAAGCTCCAATATCCCCGACCGTCCACCGCGGACGACCACTGCTCCGCGGCCATCATGATCACCGCCCGCAATATCGTTCTGACCGAACGGGATATCGAGGCTTCCCTGGGAGTCCAACCCGGGGCCTTTGTCCAGTTACGGGTCGAGGATAACGGCTGCGGTATTGACGACGAAGCCAAGGCCCGGATATTCGAACCTTTTTTTACCACAAAACCCTTGCATAAAGGCACGGGGCTGGGTTTGTCGACAGTTTACGGCATTGTCCGCCAACACAAGGGCTGGATCACGGTCGATTCCCGCGTCGACCGGGGAACGGCCTTCACCTGCTTTTTTCCCGCCACCCACGAAGTCGACGGACAAACGGCGAATGAAGAGGATCAAGGAAAGCTTCCCGTCGGGAACGAAACCATTCTATTGGCCGATGACGAGGAAATGATCAGGGATTTCGCCCACGAATTCCTGAGGGAGCTCGGTTACGAGGTGCTTTTGGCCGAGGACGGGCAGGAAGCCCTGACTGTTTTTGAGAGCCAGGGGGATGCCATCAAGCTGGTTATCCTCGACATGGTGATGCCCAAGCTTTCCGGCCTGGAAGTCATGGAAAAAATCTGGGAACAGGCGCCCGCCATGAAAATCATCGTTTCCAGCGGCCACACCCCGGAAAGGGCCTCGCCGGAAACGCCCTCATCCCGGGAACCGGACGGCTACATCTCCAAGCCCTACCATATTGAACACCTCGCCCGGACAATCAGGCGAATTCTTGACGAATGACCCGCCCACGCCCGATCGCGAGCCGTCGCCCGCGAAGAGCGGGATGTCAGTCGACGCTCAAAAAATCGAAGGCGGCTTTTTTCAGATTTTAATCAACGGGGTGGGGTTGTTTTGGCCGGCGGCGGCAAGTGAAACGCCGTTTCGACCTTTCAGGACCCGGCCGTGGCTTTCCAGGGCCAAGCCGGGTAAATTGCCGCTGGTTCCCAAGCTCTAGCTTGGGAACCCGAAAAGGGGAAGCTCTAGCTTCCCCACTTTATCCGGAAAGCAACCACGGGGAAACAACGCGGCGTTTCCATTTCGTAGTCCTAGCGCGGCGGTGAAGGTATCAATATTAGTAGGTTTGAAATTTCATCCGTCTCGTTGAACCCATGTCTAAAGGCTCGTCGGGCAAGGTCTATCCCCTGGCCGGCGATTATGGGCTGGGGCGGGGCGCTACATCTCTAGAGTGAGGAAGCTGGAGCTTCCCTGGCCGAGGTTCCCAAGCTAGAGCTTGGGAACCAGCCTAAACCTTGAAGAAATAGGGGGAAAGCCGGGCCGGCGTCGGAGTGGGGGAAGGGCGCCGGGCCGAAGGCCGGCTAAATTATTCGGTCGAAGGTGATTTGCGGTGAATCCTGACCGGGGTCTTTTTGACCTCGCCGGGGTGGACGGGCAGGGCGGTTGGCTCCTCCTAACCCTCGCTCCAGCAAGCCGGACCGACCGCGAGGCGGAGCCCCGGCAAAAACGATCTCTTCTCTCACCGGAGGCGGCCTTCCCGCGCCGGGCCGGTAATCCTCTCTACCTGCTCCAGTCCACGACCAGCTTGTCGATGGTCAAGCCCTTGAGTTCCGAGTGGGTGGCGTAGCATTCGTTGACCATCTTTCTCGATTCGTCTATCCCTCCAATCCCGGCCTCTAACCGCCGCCCGCGATGATTTTTTCTCGAAAAGTTGAAGCGGACCGCCAAAATCCCATAGCGAAGCCGTCAAAATAAAATTGACAACGAGCGGATGGTTGTGCTGAATTGGGTCTGCTCGATCAAAAATAAAAGACGTCGCCGGAGGTCGCCGGTCAAGGGATAACCTCACGGCCTCCGGGAGACGGCGGCCCGGGGAAGACCGCCGCCAGGGCCAGGGCCTCTGGTCAGCAAAAGTCCACCTCCTTTTCGTTTGAAATCGCGCGCCCCGAGGCTGGGTCCGGGGGCTAGGGCGGCGCGAAACGCCAGATAAGTGGGGCCAAGGCGGGGAGTCCGGGCATCGTTACGATTATCCAACTCAAGTAGAAGCAAAACAGATATGGCTCATGATGTTTTTATAAGCTATTCCAGCGCCAACGCCGACGTGGCCGAGGCGGTCCGCGCCGTCCTGGAGTCGCGGGAAATGGTCTGTTGGATCGCGCCCAGGAATGTCCGCCCCGGACTGCCTTACGCCGGGGAACTTGTTTACGGCATAAAAAACGCGCGGGTTTTTGTCCTGGTATTGTCGCAAGATTCCAATATATCCGAGCACGTCCTAAAGGAGGTCGAACGGGCGGTCAGCAATCGTATCCCCGTTCTGCCTTTTCGGATACAAGACGTCAGTCTTTCCGACGCCATGGAATACTACATCAGCGACCGTCATTGGCTAGACGCGGATTCGCCGCCCAGCGACCATCAGTTGGTCCATCTGGCGGAAACGGTTCAGGATCTTCTTAGGCATAATAATCCCAGGGGCGAGGTTGGGCCGATCGAAGCAATCCTACCGGAAAAAAAGAAAAGCCTCGATCTGGCCTCCCCAGGAAATTCAAGTGATTTAGAAAAAAAAGCCGCACCAGGGTTGAGGCCGAATATCGGGCCAGGGCCGACCGGAACGGCCGCGGGCAAATCGAAAACAAGGTTGGTTATCGGGGCGGTGGTGTTGTTAGTCGTCATTGGAGTGTTTTTGTATATTGGGCCAGGCGGTGGATGGCCGCCAACTATTCCTGAAAAGCCGGTCCCGGCGTCAGCCCCGGAGGCCAAGGAAACACTCGGGCCAGACCCTGCCCAAATCAGCCCATTGCCCCAAGTTGCAACGCCGGTCCCGGTAGAAAAAGAGAAGGACCAAACGGAAACCGAGCAGCAGCCTTCCAGCCCGTCGGGTCAAGCTTTTGCCAATTTCAACGGCCAGGAGTTTGTGTTGATTCCGGCTGGGACGTTCACGATGGGGAGCGCGGAAAGCCCGGCGGAACTGGCGCGGAAATACAATGTTGAGGAAAAATATGTGAACGACGAGCGTCAACACCAGGTGACAATTTCTCGTTCTTTCTACATGCAGACGACGGAGGTGACGCAGGGTCAGTGGCAGGCGGTGATGGGGAATAATCCGTCACGCTTAAAGAACTGTGGCTCCTACTGCCCGGTGGAGAGCGTCTCCTGGACTGACGCCCAGGAATATATCCAGCGATTGAATAAGAAGGAGGGCACGGATAAGTATCGTTTGCCGACGGAGGCTGAGTGGGAGTACTCTGCGCGGGCGGGGAGTCAAGACGGGTATTGTTTTGGAGACGACAAAACGGGTCTGGTTCAGTACGCTTGGTATGATAAAAATTCAAAGCTTGAGACTCATCCGGTTGGTCAGTTAAAGCCCAACGCCTGGGGTCTTTATGACATGCATGGTAATGTGTGGGAGTGGTGTCAGGATAAGTATGGCGCTTATCCATCCGGTTCAGTGACTGACCCGACCGGTCCTTCGAGCGGCTCCGACCGGGTGGGCCGGGGCGGCGGCTGGTACGGCGTCGCGGGGAGCTGTCGTTCGGCCGACCGTAACAGGAGCGAGCCTGGGTATCGTTTCGACGGCCTGGGCTTCCGCTTGGTCAGGACCAAATAACCCTTTTTGATTTTTACTTTTTTACCTTATGGAGGCCGCCATCGGCGGCCAATGATAAATGGCGCGAAGCCCTGGTCGCCGCGATTTCTCAAAATCACAAATAGTCGTATTCAAGATCATCACTGACGCCGCATGACTCCCCGAAATGAAATATTCTAACAATCAACGGAATGCGCCCTCCGAATACCCGGAACAGACAGGAGAAACCAAGTGAATCTCAAATTTGACTCGGACTGGCATGATAAACAGATCGAACTCTATACCAAGGAGCAAAAAAATTACGAAACCTACGCGGACGTGCTCGAGGAGATTTTGCAAAGGGCCTGCCGGGCCTATGCTCCCGCGGCCATGGTCCAGGTTCGCTCCAAGACCATTTCCAGCTTCGCGGAAAAGGCTGTCCGGAAGTTCCAGAAGTATGACGACCCCGTGCACCAGTTTACTGATTTGTGCGGGGCCAGGGTGATTACCCAGACCCAGATGGAAGTGGACCTGATCAGTCGATTCATCCGGGACTCCTTTGTCATCGACGCGGCCAACAGCGTGGACAGGCGCCAAACAATCGGCGTTTCCGAGTTCGGATATCTGTCCGTGCATTTTATCGTCCAGCTTCCGAAACCGGAGCAAGGCGGAATAATGGGCGTCCTGCCGCCGGCGGAGTTGACGGCGGGCGGATACAAAGCGGAAATACAGGTCAGGACGATGTTGCAACACGTCTGGGCCTCCATCAGCCATGACAGCCTCTATAAAAACATGTTCAAACCCCCGGCCCAGTGGCACAGGGAAATGAATCGCCTGGCCGCCATGCTGGAAGAAGCGGACCGAAATTTCGCTCTTTTCGTCAGCCGACTCGAAGCTTACGCGACCAACCACGGCGCCTATCTGCCCGCCGGCAAGCGCCAGTCCGAAATCGACACCCTGAAAACGATTCTCGCGCGAGAGACTGAAAATGAGCGGAAACTTGGCCATGCCCTGCGGATAGCCGCCATTTGCAGGGCCGTCGAAGACTGGGCCGGCATAGTCGACGAACTGACGCCTTTCGCCGCCCAGGACGATGGTCGACTGGCGCGGGAATTGGGCCACGCCCTCTGCCGGGCGAGCAAAAACTTCCCCAACGGCCCCGAGTACCAGAAAGGTCTCGACTATCTCGAAAAGGCCGTCCAAAAAGATCCCGGCGACGCGGAAACCCATTCGCGCCTGGCCTGGGCCTTGCGCCAGGGCGGGCAGGCCGAACATGTTCAAAGGATTCATGAGCATTTGGCGCGGGCGTACGAGCTGAAGCCGTCCGATCCCTACTACCTGAACGCTTATCTGGAAAGCGAAATTCTTTCCCAGGGCGCTTTGAGCCATATTTCCCTGCTGAGCCCGGTCATTCTCCAAGCCATCGCCGCTTGCCGCGCCCATGCCGAGGCCCAGATAGAGATTCCCTGCGCCTATTTCACCATGGGACGTTTCTACCTCTTTCTCGACCGGCCCCGCGAAAGCCTGCTGGCTTATCTGGATGGATTGAGGTTGTGTCTCTGTGAACAGGGCGCGGCCCACGATGACCTGATCCAGGAGGAAATCGATTTTCTGTATCATCTCGAACGATTCAAGCATCTGTTGTCCTCGTACGAGGCAGTGTTGCGGTTATTGATCATCGCTTGTTTCGTCAAGGCGGGGCGCGGTGATTCGGGCTGGCCGCGGTCGTGTGGACCCAGCTCGTCCGGGGAAGCCGCTTCCCCAGCGGATGACGCCGTTTGGCGACGACTGAAAAAGGCGCGGGAACGTCTGATGAGGCTGACGACGCCGGGCGTCGATTACCACGGGTCGGTGGTGATATTGGCCGGTTCTTGCGCGGAGGCCGAGGAAAAGCACGTTGATCGGTACAAGGAAATGTTGATCGAGGCTTTTAGCAATTTTAAGGGGATCATTGTTTCAGGCGGGACAAGCAACGGCGTCGGCCGACTCGCCGGCGACCTGGTCGAACATGGGGCCGGCCAAATGAAAGAGGCCGTCGGCTATCTCCCCCGGGGCATGCCCCGTCAGGCGCGGCCGGACGCCCGCTACGGCAGGCATATCCGCACTCAGGGTGAGGATTTCAGTCCACTCGAGCCGCTGCAAATGTGGATCGACCTGCTAGGTTCCGGCGTCGATCCGGGGCGGGTGAAGTTGGTGGGCCTCGGCGGGGGGGCCATTTCGGCCATCGAGTATCGGCTGGCGATACTGTTGGGGGCGCAAGTGGGCCTGATCGAGGGTGGGGGACGGGAAGCGGACGCATTGTTGTCGGACGCGGAATGGGCATCGACCGGCGGTCTATTGGGTCTTGTAAACGACCGCATGACCGTCAGGGCTTTTATAACCAATCCGGAACCGATGATCCCCCCGGACCGGATCGAGGATATGGCCATGAAGGCCCATGAAGCTTATCGAAAAAAGAAATTGGCGGAACCCCGCCCGGATCACAATATGCAACCCTGGGAAAAGCTGGTCCCGGATTTTCAAAACTCCAGCAAACGGCAGGTCGAATTCTCGGTGGAGCTGCTTCGGCAAGCCGGTTTCGATATTGAACCGGCCGCGAGCGGCGAAGCTTTCGTCGATCCCGGTTTTACCAAGGAAGAGATCGAATACATGGCCGAAATGGAACATGGTCGATGGAATGTGGAAAGACTGAGGGCTGGCTGGCGCCTTGGGGCGGAACCGGACGCGCCGGCCAAAATCAGTCCCTATCTGAGGCCCTGGATAGAATTGGACAATGCAATCAAGGACTATGACCGCGCGGCGGCGCTCAATTTTCCCAAGCTATTATGGGAAACGGGCTTGAAGATTTCAAGGAGAACCTGATGGGTCTACATGCTCACGACCTTTTTCCGATCCCCGCCGTCCGCCTGATTGTCCTCGACGGCCAGGAACGCATACTAGTCCTCCAGCGCAGTCAGGGCCAATACGCCGCGGGCGAATGGTGTCTTCCAGGGGGGAAGATCGACTATGGGGAGACCGTGGAAGAAGCGGCCCGGCGGGAACTCCGCGAAGAGACCGCCCTGATCGCGACCGATTTGAAGTTCCTTTTCTATCAGGACAGTCCGCCCCTGAAAGCGGGGGGGATGCACTGCCTCAATTTATACCTGGAGTGCCGTGGTGAAGGAGATATCGCCCTCAATCCGGAGTCCAGCCGATACGCTTTTTTGCGCCCTGAAGACTTGCCGCTTTACCGGCTCGCTTTTCGAAACGACGCTGGAATCAGGCGCTACTGGAACGACTCACACTGACAGGCGGGCGGCGGCCCCCGGAGGAAGCCATGAAAAAATGTCCTAATCCAGACTGCAATCTCATCCTGGGAGAAACGATCAAGGTCTGCCCGGCTTGCGGCCGCGGGCTGGAACCGGCGCCGGTCCATATCGATGACTACGACCTGGTCGAAATCGTTCGCGAAACCTCGGCCGGCGTCCTCTATCGCGCCCGGCCAAAAAATGGTGAAAGCGACGTCATGCTCCGGCTCTATCCGGCGGAAACGGTCTGGTCCAACGAGGAAGTTCAACGGATCGACCAGGAATTCACCGCTGTGAGCCAGTTATCCCGGGAGCGCGTGGTCCAGCATATCGCCTCGAGCCGCGCCGGCGACGGCCGGCTGCTCCGGGTGAGCGAATGGATCGACGGGGTCGCCTGGGGAGATTTGACGGCCTCCCGTTTTTTTCGGGACCCCCATAAAAAAAAGGACTGGATCGACCTGTTCATCCAAATGGCGGAAGCCCTCAACGTCCTCCACCACGGCGGGCGGATCATGCCCCATCTCTCCCTCGATGATCTGCTTCTTTTTAAAGACGGGGACGGCGGTTGGAAGATCAAGCTGGATTACAAACTCTCTCCCATCCCGCATGTTCCGGACCTATCCCCGGCAAACCCGACGCGCCTGACCAGGCATCCGGACCTGATCGCCCAACGGCCCCTCGATCATCGAAGCGACATCTGGACATTGGGCCGACTATGGGTTGAACTGTTGATCGGAACGGACGATTTCGACGATTGCCGGAAAGTGGTCGACGGGATCTATCATCGGTTCGAACCGATCGTCCTGCATCGGAAACTGAGCGGCCTGCTGCGGGCCATGGTGGATAATGATCTGGACAAGCGCCCTCTTTCCCTGGATAAAGTCATCGCCAGCCTGAACGCCATCACCGCCGAAGATATCGCCAAATGGGACAAGTTCGCCCACGATCCCACCAAAAAGAAAAAAATCGGCCAGACCGTCCGGTTGTACGTCGCCGCCGCGGCCTGCGTCGTCGCCGTGCTGGTCGTCGCCATATTTCTTTACCAGCGCTGGCAAACAAGCGTGGAAATGACGCGGCTAGCCGAGGAGACCAGGCGACAAGCCGAGTTGTCCGTCAGCCGAATGACGGAAATGATCCAGGGAAACGAAAAATATTTTGACGCCGCCATCGCGGACAGCCTTTCAAAAGCTTTGGTTTCCCTCAAGGGAATGCTCCCGGAACAAAAAATGACCATGCTGACGGAAAAGTATCGCCGCTCCACGGCCTTTGTTTTGTCGGTCTACTATCTGGAAGCGGACGGCCGGAAATTTCCGGTCGCCGGCGGGACCGGAACGGCTTTTCTTGTCTCTTCCGACGGCTATCTTCTGACCAATCGTCATGTCGTCTGCCCCTGGCTCAAGGATGGACAACGCCTGCAAGAAGCGTTTGAACAGGCCAACCAGAAAGGAGTCGCCATCAGATTGGGATACGATCTGTTTGTCTGGTTTGACGGTGATCAGGCGTTTCGAGTAGTGGCCGGCTCGGGCAGCGACAATATCGAAGACTCATACCGACTTTCCAGCGCCTATCGAAGCGACGGAAAAAATGGGAAAAAAGTCGAAATCATGGGCGTTATGCCGGAACCGTCGGATCTGGCGGAAGCCAGCGGTGGTTTGCGGGATGACGTGGCCGTTCTTCGGGTCTATCCCACTCCCGCCGGCGCCGTCCCTGTTCCATTGCGAAAATACGAAAACGAAAAAGGCCCATCCAAAGGGGCATCGGTCTTCACCCTGGGCTTTCCCTATGGAAGGGAAAGCATCATCGGCGCCGCCGCCGTGTCCCGCTGCACCGATGGAACCATATCCCGAGTGTTCGAAAACGCCATCAGCGTCAATACGGACTTGCACCCCGGCAACAGCGGCGGACCGGTCATCGACCTGGATGGTTTCGCGGTTGGCATCGCGTCTTCGCTCTTCATCGCCAATGCCAATACGGAAGGCGCCCAGGCCCAGAGTTCCATGGGCTTTGTTCTGCCCATCGAAAAGGCTCGTCCGTTCTTGGACGACGTTCGCCTGGGTCATCCACAATGGACCGGCATGCCCATGTATGTCTTTGACGCCGCTATCGGTAAAGCCCGGGAAGCGGCCCTGGCCGGCGATCAGGATGAAGCTTTGCGAATCATGGAAGAATTGATCGCCTCGTCCGCCCATCCCAGCCTGTATTTTTGGGCCGGCATACTTTCGGCCCAAGGGGATGACCTGACGGAGCGAGGGAAAAAACACCTCGAAAAGGCTTTGTCCCTGGACCCGGGGAACAACTTTACCAAGTTTCTTCTGTACCGCGCGGACTTTCTAACGGGCGCGGCCCCGGCTGAACGGGCCTTTCGTTCTGATCTGCTAGGTCTTGACTGGCGCAATCCTCAGGAATTGTTCAGCTATCTAACGCGAATGCTGGAAGGGGGCGCGCCGGTGAGAGAGGACGGTTTCCTGGGCGACGGGCCGGAGGAGACGGCCTTCATTAATTGGACCGCGGCGTGCCTGGAAAAAGCGCGCGGCGCCGCGCCGGCCCGCATCCAGCGGTTGCGAGCCGCCCACGCCGCCGACTCGAACCAGGGCGATCCGCTGACCTTTCTGATCGAAACTGAAATGCTTCAGGCGGGAATAAAGCCTGAAACCGACCATCAACCGCCGCCCGACAAAAAAAAGGATGACGAAATTAACCTGACCGAATTGTTCGGTCAATCTGGCGCGCAAGAGGCCAAGCCCGAGCCGGAGGCGACGGGTTCCAAAAATGGGACCGACCTGATCGGCGAAGCCGTTGACTACGCCGCGAAAGGGCTTTGGCGGGAAGCGCTCGACAGCTCGGAACAATATCTGGCGAAGCCGAACTGGGAGTCCGCCAACATGCTTGGCATGGGCCTTCTAAAATGCCAGTGCCTGTATCTCGCCGGCGACAAGCAAAGGGCGGAATCCTCCCTGCGTGAGTATATCGGCCGGACAAACAATCCTTGGTATAGACGTATGGCCGGTTGCCTGTTGGGGGAACTGACGGAAGACGAGCTTCGGCCGGAA
This sequence comes from Pseudomonadota bacterium, assembly GCA_043806915.1. Lineage (GTDB taxonomy): Bacteria > Desulfobacterota > Desulfarculia > Adiutricales > JAGVGV01 > JAZDGM01. Next base: position 17,576 of record JAZDGM010000040.1, read on the forward strand.
TTCATGGCCAGCCGCGAGAAGACATTGACCCTGGCGACGGCTCTGGGGCTGAAAGCCGAGGCTGACGGAGCGCCGGAAAAAGCCATCGAATATTATAACGACGCCCTGGACGCCGGTCTGGCCGACTGGCTGGAATTCAGGCTCGCCTTGGGGCGGCGCGAAAAGATTAGATCAGCCAAGCAGTGACGGTGGTTTGGCTCGCGGTTCATGCGGAGTTGCTCGCGTTCTCATCAGCCGGAAACGTCGTTGAATAAAGGTGAAAAATTGTTCTCTATCCGTCGTTTGGACCTGGCAGGGCGCATCGTAACGGAGGGAGGCCGATGAATGCGGCGCTGAAGGTAATCAACGTTTTCATTTCTTCTCCTAACGATGTAACAGCGGAGCGTGAGAAGGCCGAGGCAGTCGTCGCCCAACTGCAAAAGCGTTACGCCGGCCAATTGGAGCTGAAAACCATTCTATGGGAAAACCTGCCGCTGTCCGTGGACGCCTCGTTTCAGCAGGGCATAGACCTGGTCTTGAAAAGCGAAGACAACAGAGTCGATGTCGCCGTGTTCATTCTTTGGTCCCGGCTCGGG
>JAZDGM010000041.1:0-10220 GCA_043806915.1 Pseudomonadota bacterium
GGCCTGGATGCGGTTCATGGCCGAGATGACGATTGGAAAGTTCCGGCCGGCTTCCATCAGGGTGTGCAGGGGCATGAAGGTGGAAGCCGCCAGGGTGACGCAGACGGGCAGCATGGCCCGGGGAATTTCGCCCCTGGCCACTAGGAGGCAGGAAACGGCGGCCACGCTGACGGCGGCCAAGCCGGCGAGCAGGTGGTCGACGCCCAATTGCCAAGACTTGGTTCGGCCGTGGTCGAGCTGGGCGCGATAGAGTTTTTCTTCGTACCGGCCGAGCCGTTCCAGTTCGGTCTGCTGGGCGCCGAAGGCGAGCACTTCCCTCAGCCCTTGAATCGCGTCCACGACTTCCGCTCCGGCCAGCCCCACATGGGTGCGGACCCGGCGTCCCGCGCCATTGCTTTTGCGTTCCAACACTAGCGGCAGGATGAAGCCGGCCGCCAGGAACGGGGCGATGGTCGCGGCCGGCCAGGGGTGTTGCCGCCACAAGAAGATAAGGACTCCCACCGGGATGATGGCGGCGACGATCAGCGGCGGCAGGGTATGGGACAACCCAAGCTCCAACAGTTCCACGTCGCCCATGGCCGCCGTGCCCAGGTCTCCGGAACGTCGTTCGATCATGTACCCGGGCGCCAGTCTCTCGAAGGCGTCGTAAATTTTAATGCGCATGTCCGCCAGGACGTGGAAGGCGAAAACATGGGCCAGGGTCAAATCCAGCCAGGGAAAGACGGCCAAGGGCACGGTCAGGCCCGCGAGCAGGAAAAGCCAGGGCCACAACTCCGCGGCCCCCGCGCCCGTCACCGCCAGGCCCACCACCCAGGCGCCGACCCCGGCCAGGGCGATGGAGCACGAGTACATGCCCAACCCGGCCAATATGGTCCAGCAAAGGAGGCCGGTGTAACCCCGGATCATCGTCGCCAGGACGCCCCAGCCGGTTTCGGGCCGCATGGGCGGCCTGTTCCTCGGCCCCGTTTTGATTGGTTTGTTTTCCGCGGTCATGACGTCGCTCCCTGGAAGGCGGCCAGCCGGGCGTACACGCCGGCCAGTTCGGTCAGGCTTTCATGGTCGCCGTTTTCGATCAGGCGTCCCGAGTCCAATACCAGAATGCCGTCGGCCCGACGAATGGTGGACAGGCGGTGGGCGATCACCAGCACGGTCCGGCCGCGGGTCGCCCGTTTCAACGCTTCCTGGATCGCCGCCTCGTTGGCCATGTCGAGGCTGGAAGTCGCCTCGTCCAGAATAAGGATGGGCGCGTCCTTCAGCAGGGCCCGGGCGATGGCGATGCGTTGACGCTCGCCGCCCGACAACTTCAACCCGCGTTCCCCCACCACGGTCTCGTACCTGTCCGGCATGGCCATGATGAAATCATGGGCCGCGGCCATGGTCGCGGCGGCGATCAATTCCGCCTCGGAGGCGTCGGGTCGGGCGAAAAGAAGGTTTTCCCGAATGGAGCCGTGAAAGAGATAAACGTCCTGGGACACCACCGCGATGCGCCGCCGCAGGTCGGCCAGGGTCATATCGCGAATATCCACCCCGCCCAGGGTGATCCGGCCTTCCTGGGGGTCGAGGAAACGCAAGGCCAGGGACGCGACCGTGGTTTTGCCCGCGCCCGATCTCCCGACCAGGGCCATGGTTTTTCCGGGCGGCAGGGTGAGGGATATGTTTTCCAGGGCCGGCGGCGACTCGGCCCGGTATCGGAAGGTGACGCGTTCAAAGGCCAGCGAGGGCGGCGACTCGGCCGGGGAACGCGGGGCCGCCGGTTCCGGGACGGCCGCCTCGGCGTCAAGAAGCTTGAAAATCGAGTCGGCTATGGTGGGGACGTAATAGGCGTAATGAAAAGCCTTTTTCAAGGTTAAAACCGGGGTGAAGCATTGTCCGGCCAGGAGCAGGATTATGATCAGCTCCATGGTCCCTAAAGTCCCCCGGGCCAGGTGCAGGGACCCCAACGCCACCGCCGCCGCGGTCCCGACGCCGATCAGGAAATTCACCAGCCCGGTCGGCGCGCCCTCCAGTTTGATCCAACGGATGGCCGCGTCACGCACCTGGAAAGCCTCTTCCCGCAGCTCCAACCCCCGCCCGCGGCTGAAATTGAAGCTTTTCAGGGTCGCCATGCCCTGCAGGCTGTCCAGGTATTCAGCGTTCATGGGGAAATACCTGTCCCACCAGAAATCGGACGCCCGTCGCAGCATCCGCATGGTTAAAACCGGGATGATCGTCGCCGTGTAGGCGCAGGCGATAACCGCCGCTCCCACCCAGGGGTCCAGGACCGCCACGTAGATCGGCAGGGCCGCGACCGCGATGATGGAGATGATGGTGTTGGGAATTATCAGGCTGAAATAGCCCTGGATCATTTCCAGGCTGTCGACCATGGCCGTTTGGACGAGGCCGCTACGGGTCCGTCCGACCCAACCCGGCCCGAGGTCAAGCAGTTTCATATACAGGCGGCGGCGCAACACGCCCTTGATCCTGGTGGCGACCTTGATCCCGAGGTACTCGGCCCGGCCGGCGGCCAGGGCCCGCGCTCCTAGCAGGAGGGCCGCCGCGGACAACCAGGCCGCGACTTCCAGCAGGGACCGTCCGTTCAGGATGCCCACCAAAACCTTGGAAATCAGGACCGCCTGCCCCAGGTTGATCAGCGTGACCAGGAGGCCGAGCAGGACGATGAGGGAAAGCAGCGGCCATTGCGGCCGGGCCAAAACCAGGAGTCGCGCGAGGGTTTTCATGGCGGCTCAGGCCCCGGACCTTTTTTTTCCGCAAACGGAATAATAGTCGTAGTTGTAGCTTATCTTGTACCGCCAGGGCATGTGCTTCTTCTGAATTGCCGCCAAATCTCCAAGTGCCCGGGTTTGGATGTCGCAAAATCCGGCCCCTTGGACATAGACCCGGGCCTGGTCCAGGGGGAGGCCCTTGGAATGGGGCAGCGCCGCCGCCAGGTCCCGGGAGTAAAAGTCCTTGGAAAGGTTGTTTTTTTCGGCCAGGTATATCAACCATCGCCCGATATTTTGTCTCAAGCGCGTGGTCAGGCTCTCGTCGTTCCACAGGGCGTCGATGACCAGGAGCGTCCCATTCTCCTTTAATACTCTCGCCCAGCCGCTCGCGGCCTTTTCGGGGGACGGCAGGGTCCACAGCACGTGCCGGCAGACCACGGCGTCGAACCGCCCATCCTCGAAGGGCGGGTCCTCGGCGTCGCCGGGGTCGAATCCGATCTTGGGGCCGCCGTTGTTCCGGGACAGGGCTTCGGCTTTTTCCCGCGCCTTGGCCAGCATCCTGGCGGACAGGTCGATGCCCTGGACATCGTGCCCCAGCCCGGCCAGCAGAAGACTCATCTCCCCCGTCCCGCAGCCGACTTCCAGGACTTTCAATCCCTGACCCGGAATAAACCTTTGAAAAAGCGCCCCCCAGGCCTCGGCTTCCTCGCGGCTTTTCACTCCGTGACCATGATAGCCATCATACCGTTGCGACGAGTAATCCCATCGCTTGGTTATTTCGTCCTTCACCCAGTCTTTATTCATCGACTTTTCCTCCCGTTCATGGCCGACGCGCCGTTCCCGTTAGCAGATAAGTGGGATGGTCGTAGGCGTATTTTAAATACCAGGGTAGTTTCTCCCTTTGGATGTCCCTTATTTTGTTTCCACGGGTGTTTTTATGGTCACAGAACGGCCGTGCATACCCGCCAGGGCGGCCTGGTCCGAGGCGCCGCCCCGGCCGCGAGCGGGCTGATCGGGACCACGTGGGGCTTGTCGAGGATGGTGATGACAATCGCCTCGACCCCGTAAACTTCCTTAATCATTTCGGTGGTGTATAGTTCCATGGGCCTGCCGGCGGCGTAAATTTTCCCGTTGCGCAGCACCACCATGGAGTCGGTGTACCTGGCGCCCAGGTTCAAATCATGCATCGCGATAATGGCGGCCATCCGTCTTTCCCTCACCAGGGAGCTCACGATGTTCAGCACTTCGAGTTGATGGCGAATATCCAGGGCCGAGGTGGGTTCGTCGAGCAGAAGCGCCCGCGGTTGCTGGCACAAGGCCCGGGCCAGGAATACCATCTGTTTCTGCCCGCCCGACAGGCTCGAAAAATCACGCATGGCTAAATCGTCTATTCCCAGGCGCCCCAGGGTCGCGGCCACGATGTCCAGGTCTTGGTCCTTGATCTTCCAGGCGGAATGAGGTCGCCGACCCATCAGCGCGGTCTCGAAAACCGTGGCGCCCATGGCCCCGACGCCGTTCTGGGGGACCAGGCCGATGTTTCGGGCCCGTTCGAACCGCTCCATTCGCGACACCTCCTTGCCGTTAAGAAGCACCGCGCCCGTGGGTCGCAGGATAGCGTCGAGGCATTTGAGCAAGGTGCTCTTGCCCGACCCGTTGGGACCGATGAGTCCGGTAATTTCGGCGGGGCCGATGGAAAAACTGATGCCGTCGAGGATGGGCGTCCCCGGATAATTAAAACTGACGTCGCTGACCTTGAGGGTCACCATAATTCCTTCCTCCGGCGCATGAACAGGAATAAAAAGAACGGGACCCCGACAAAGGCGGTCATGATGCCCACGGGCAGGATCATCGGGGCCAGGATGGTCCGGGCCGCGGTGTCCGCGCCAAGAAGAAGCAGCCCGCCGACCAGCGCGGACCCGGGAATGACGTAGCGGTTGTCCCCGCCGATGATCATTCTGACGACATGGGGCGAAACCAGGCCGACAAAGCCGATGATGCCGCAAAAGGCGGTGACCGAGGCCGTGAGCAAGGCGCCGAGAACCAGGACCCGGATGCGCAGGCCGGCCACGTTGACCCCCAGGCTGTGGGCCGTCTCGTCGCCGGCGCCGATTATGGTTATGTCCGAGGCGTGGAAAATCAGGTAGGGCAGGGCGAGCATGGTTACCGTGAAAACGACCAGGACCGTCTTCCAATCGGCGACCGAAACGCTGCCCATCATCCAGAAGACCACCGCCTGGACCTGTTGCGCGGTCCCGAGATACTGGGCGAAGGACGTGCAGGCGTCGAGAAGGAACATGATGGCGATGCCGGCCAGGATAATGGCCTCGGGCGTCATGCCCTTGGATTTCGCGATGGCGTGGATGATCATTGTGGCCGCGAAAGCCGAGATAAACGCATTGACGATCACGCTGTACGAGCCGAAGATTTTCACGCCGCCGATAATGGCCAGGGACGCGCCCAGGGCCGCGGCGGACGATATCCCCAGGGTGAAGGGCTCCGCCAGGGGATTGCGAAGAACGCCCTGCATGATGGCCCCGGCCGTTCCGAGACCGGCGCCGGAAATGATCGCCATGGCGATTCGGGGAAGGCGGATTTCCCTGATTATCGTCGCCGACGTCTCCGACGGGGGGGTTATTCCAGGAAAGAAGATCGCCAGGATGTTCAGGTAAACGTCCTTGAAGGCGAGTTCGTACGAACCAAAGGAGGCGGCGACGCCCACTAAAAAAACGATCCCCGCGCTTATGGCGAAAAGGAAAATAATTTTCCGCAAGTGGTAACGTAAAAAGGTTTTTTTTAAGGTCTCGGCCTGGTTGTCGATGATTTCGGCCGGAAAATTTTTATGGGAATATATCATGCTCGTTTTTCTTGACTTACGGCCCCAGCCGAGGTCCCGAAGGCTGCCCCGCCGAGCCGGACCGCCTGGTGGAGGCCGGGGGCGCGTTCACCACGCGCCCCCGGCCGGTTCGATCTGGAAACGAACCGGGAGTGGAAGCTTGCTTTATTCGACCGGCGGGTAGATGAAGATGCCGTCCTTTTTGATATCGAATTTGCTCAACTTGAGGAAGCGGTCGACGTATTCCTGGTGGATGGCGTACGGGTCCACGTCCTTCAGGAGTTCCGGGTAAAGGGCCTTGGCCATGTAGATGGCCCCGAGGCAGTTGCTGTGGGAAACCACGTTGACATCCAAAAGAAAGACCTTGTTGTTCTTGACCGCGTCGAGCCCGCCGAAACCGGGCCGGGTCTTGACCGCGTCGAGCACGCCCCGCGCCGCCGCCGGGTCCTTGAAGCCGTAGCCCAGGGCCGTGTCGAAGTCTTCCATCACGATGGCCGCGGGGTTTTTTTGGATCACCACCTCGGGATCGATTTCGAAATAAGACGCGGCGTCCATCATCGCGCCCTTGGAATCCCGGGTGTTGTCCGTCATGGTGTTGGCGCCGAGGTACTGCAAGGCCCTGATGGTCGGGCAGGAATTCCCGCCGCTGCCCAACGCCCCGTTCTTCCTGGGGTACAGGTAGATGACCTTGGTCCGCTCCTCGTAGGGTATGGTGGATATCTTGTTGTGGATGCCGTCCAGGATGCCGCTCATCCATTCTATATATTCGTTGGCGGAAGCCGGGGACCCGGCCAGGTAGCCAAGCAGCTTGGAATAACCGAGGCTGTTCTGGATGTCGCCGTGAAAGATCATGGCCAGGGGCCTCAATTTGGCCGATTCCATTTTTTTGATCAAGGTTTCGTCGAAATACTGGATGCCCGCCACCAGTCCGGGTTGGAGGGAAACGATCCTCTCGATGTCGGGTTCATCGGAAGAGCCGACATTGGCCTGTCGACTGATTTCAGGATGGATTATGGTCCGGTCCGCGGTCTTCTGGTCCACGCCGACGACTTTCGCCCCCAGGCCCAGGACCTGGGCGTTTTCGGCGATCATCTGGTCCAGGGACACGATCCTTCCCACCGGCGTCTTCACGGTCACGGCCTGGCCGTAGGCGTCCTGGACGACGATCTCCGCGGCCGATCCGTTTAGGATTTTTTCGACCTGCTCGATATCGGCCCGGTCGACCTTGCCGTCGTGGTTGGCGTCGGCCAGCTTGGTCGGGGCCGCTTTCCCGGCGATGATCCCTTCCAGCAGTTCGATGTCCTTCCGGTCGATGTTTTGGTCTTCGTTGGCGTTGCCGAAGATGAACAAGGTGTAGTCCATCCCCGCGGCCGTTCCCGCGGTCAAGAGGCAGCCTAGGATCAACAGGCCGGCGATGAGTCCATGTCGTGGTTTAAGGCGGTTCATTTTTCTCGCGCTCCTTTTTTTGGGCTTGGAAAATAAAAAAGCCACGAAGGTTCCGCCCCGTCCGGTTTTCGGAGGGCAGGCCTTCGTGGCAATATGTTTCGTCAAAATTTTTTAAACTACGGTCTTCCTGACCGCGATGGCGTCTTGGATATCACGCCGTTTTTTTTCTGTCAAGGCCCAAAAGCATTGACTTCCCGGACTTCCCAGGCGGGTAGGCGCGACGGTCCGTCTTTACTTCAACCGGAACCGCCCGTTTTCCTTGACGACGATTCCTTTTTCCACGAACCGGTCCAGATGCTTGCCCATGAGGACTTTTTCGCCGAAGTCATAGAAATCCTTGGGTTCCCGGGGCTTTTTGTAGATGATCCGGGCCGCGGCGATCTGGTCCATGTCGCGCGGCTCCCGGAGCAGGTCCAGCAGCAGGGCGTCCCGCTCGTCGATCACCCGGAGATAATCGTCCCACAGGGGCCCGGGATCGGCTTCGAAGACTCCGTCCTCATGGCCGGTCAGCCAGACGCGGGCCGGGATTTTCCGGAGTTGGTCGACCGAGTCCACTACCTGGTCGATGGTCACGTACTTATCTCCGTACCAGGGGCCGAACCGGGTCAGGTCGTAGTCGCCCAGGAACAGAATGTCCAGGTCCCGGAAAAAAAGGCAGGTGTGGCCCAGGGTATGGCCGGGGGTGGGGATGACGTCCACCGACAAACCTCCCAGGTCCACGGTTCCGGCCTCGAGAAAGCCGGCGGGCCGGCGGGGGTGGTACCCGAAGTTCGCGGCCATGGTTTGGGACCAGGAATCCCGGAACGACGGGTCCTGCATGCCGCTGTACTCCAGGAAATGCTCGATCCCGCCCAGGGGCGGGGCGTCGGCCTCGGCCACGAAAAGTTCCAGGTCATCGAAGATATTCAGATATTTTATATGGTCCTCGTGGAAGTGGGACAGCCAGACCTGGTCCACTCCCGGGCCGTTTTTGATTTCCAGCAGGCGGCCGCGATCCGAGGCCGGGTCCACGATAATTTTCCGGTCCGCCTGGATGTAGAGGGAATGGCAATACGGGTATCTCCCGGAATTCTTGCCCGGGATGAATGAAACCGGCCCCCAACTTTTTTCTTCCATGCCGTCGAATCCTCCGTGTGGTCGTTGCAAGTTCCAAGTAGATGGTTGACCAATACTAACCTATTTCGGGCCGGGCGCCAACCGCATGGTCAAGGGAAAAGGAACGACCTGATTGGAATATGAATTTTCTGGTAAAATAATCACGAATTGGGTAATTTCGAAATATGAAGACAAAAAATGGGGAATCCTCGCGATGAGTTTGATTTTGCCGATAAACATGCAAGACCTGCTGCATTGCCGGGGTGTGGAGTCGACGCGGATTGAATTCAAGGCCGGCTGGGACGTAAAAATAACCGGCCGGCAGGTTTTGAAGACGATTTGCGCCTTTGCCAACGACCTCCAGAACCTGAATGGAGGATACATTGTCATCGGCGTGGCCGAGGACAATGGTTGCGCGGTCCTCCCGCCCCAGGGGATAAACCCGGCGGAACTCGACTCCATCCAGAAATGGTTGCGTGGAAATTGCAATCGCCTCGATCCCGAATATCAGCCCGTTTTTTCTCCGGAGCTTGTCGACGGGAAAACCATTCTCGTTATTTGGGCGCCGGGCAGCGATACGCGGCCGCATCGGGCGCCCGACGGAGAAAAGGGGGAGAAAAAATACTTCGTCCGGATCGGAGCTGAAACCGTTGACGCCGAGAAGAGCGGCGTACTCCAGGACCTTCTCCAAATGACGGCCCGCGTCCCCTTTGATGACCGGCGGAACCTGCAAGCCCGCGTCGAGGACCTGCGGGAAAGCAAGGTGAGGGAATTTTTACGGGATATCAACAGCGGCCTCTTGGATGAAAACGAAGCCAGGGAGCTATATCGCAAGCTGAGGATTAGCGTTCCCGTCAATGGAAATGAAGCCCCCAAGAATATCGGGTTGCTCATGTTCAGCGAGAATCCGGAGACATGGTTTCCGGGCGCCCGGTTGGAGATCGCCCAGTTTCCGGCGGACCCATCGGGAGACGTCATCTCGGAAAAAGTATTCCGGGGCGGGATTCACGAGCAATTGAAGAACGTCCTTGTTTTCTTGGAAAACTTCGTCGTATTTCATCTCGAAAAACAAGTGAACTCCTTTCGCGCCAAGGGCTGGGTCAGCTATCCCATTCCGGCCCTGCGGGAAACGCTGGTGAACGCGGTCTATCATCGCTCCTACGAAGGCGTTCCGGAGCCCATCAAGATTCATTTGTATCCTGATCGGATCGAGATTATCAGCTATCCCGGACCAATGCCGGCCATCAAGCCGGAACACCTACGGCAGGAGGTCCGGATGCCGGCGGTCCCGGCCCGCAACAGGCGAATCGGGGAGTTCCTGAAGGAACTGAAACTGGCCGAAGGGCGTTACACCGGCCTGCCAAAACTGTATAAGGCCATGCGGGATAATGGCTCCCAGGATCCGGAATTCGATTTTGACGAGGAACGCTCCTATTTTCGCGTGACTCTCCCGGCCCACCCGCGATTTCAGCCTTGAGGGACGCCGGGCGCCCGAGAGCCATCGGCGCCATGGAGGATGCGTTCAATCGTGTCAACCAAACCTGGCCAAGGAATCCGGGATCGCCGTCCCTGACCGCGGAGTTGATTCGTCTTCTTGGCGCCCAGGGCCGGCCGAGCGACGCGGAGTCGGTTCACGCCACATTCAGGGAAGCGGCCGCGTTGATTCCCCGTGGTTGCTTTCCGGAAAAAATGGGGAAGCCGGCGAAGCTTCGCCTCAAACCGTCAAGTAAAAACTTGATCTGTTTGTAAAGAAGTTCAAGCATATAGGTGTCTGGAGTTTGTAGGGTACGCAACGCGCACCATCTTTTACAATTTTGCGGGCCCGACCGCAGTAAATTGGAGACGTTGGCCGGCGCCTAGCGGGCGGGGTTGCTCCGCCCCCCGCGCGGCAGGGGGAGGGCTTCGAAGGGCTCCTTCCCGTCCCAGGGTCAGGGGCGCGCCGGAGCCGGCGCCCCTGACAACCCCCGGCTCTTTTTCCGGAGAACCCGCCTGCAGCGGGCAAGCCCGCCTGGCGGCGGTTTCACGCCCCGAAACGTCCTGTTTCGAGGGCGGAAAGGGCGGGCGTCCATGCCCGCCCGAAGAAGTTCGGGGCGTTTGGAATTGTTTGGCCCAGCGCGCCTCTACCGGTCAAAAAATAATGTGAT
>JAZDGM010000042.1:0-29800 GCA_043806915.1 Pseudomonadota bacterium
CAACCCCGCCCGGGGGGGGGGTGGGCCGGCGGCGCCGCGGTGGGTATTGACGGACGCGGGGGGCTTGGGCCGGCGGCGCCGCGGGTAGGAAAAGGGATTGATTCGCGCGGCCCGTGTGTTATTGTGGTGACAATCGAAAAAAATGTCAATGCACCCTCGGTGAAGGCCCCGATTGCTAGGGATGGATCGATGCGCGGCTCCTTTCCGCGGAACACTCCCCGGCCGGGGACCAAGCCGGGCCGAATGAATCGCCTCGACTTCCGACGCCTAGCCGGGACCCCGGCGCGACTGGAACCGAGAGCCCCGGGAAAGGACCGCCCCGCATGAGGGACCTGTACCGTCCATCCAGCCTTTACGGCCCCGGACCGCCGCCCAGGAAGCTCGGGAAGACCGTTTTTCTTATCCTGCTGCTCGTCCTGGCCGCCGGCGCGGCCTGGTCGTATTTTCATCCCGAGGACCTGGACAAGGTCCTGGCCCTGGTCCGACCCACGCGGCCCGAAGTCAAATCCCTGGCCGTTAGGGTCAACGGCGTCGAAAAAAACCTCCGCCCCGGGCAGTTCCTGACCCTTCACCCCCAAGACCGGCTAGTGGTGGAAGGGTTCGACAGCAACCGCATCGGAAATTACAACCTCGCCCTTTTTTCCCCGGACCTTGATATGGCGGCCTTGCAAGCGCCGGTCCGACTTCTGGACCTGCTGGGGGAAGACGCCTTCGCCAGCCCGAAACAGGTGGTCATCCAGGTCAGGGAAGACCAGACCCCGGTCGCGTCCTTCTACCTTTTGGCTTCCATGAGGGCCATCGATTGGAAGGACCGCGCCGAGCGCGCCGTTGACCTCGAGAAAAAAACCCATTACCTACGCCTGGCCCTGGCCCTCGATCCCAAAAACGAGACCATTGTCCAGGACCTGGCGGATTTGCTGGACCAAAAGGGCGACGCCCCTTCCGCCTTGTCCCTGCGGGAAAAAATTCCCTTGACCGAAAACGATACCGCTTTCCTCAAAAAACTCCTGGATGGATACCGGGCCGTCGGCGATCGAAATAAACTGGTGCATACCTATCACCGCTTGATCATGGCCGCCCCCAGGGACGAAGCCGAAACCTACCTCAACGAACTGGCGGAACTACACCGGTCCAACCAGGAATTCGAGGACGCCGTCAGGACCTACGAATTCCTCCTGGGACGGCTTCCAGTGGACCGCGGGCCGGAAGCCCTGGATAAAATCCTGGCGATCTACCAGGAAACCGGCGACTATTCCAAATCCGCGGACGTCCTGGAACGGCTGATAATGGCCAGTCCGGAATCCACCTCCCTGGGGTACGTGGAAAAACTGGCCTCGCTGCGCCAGGAACACGGCCAGCCGCGGGAAGCCGTCCAAACCTACGAGGACTATATCGCGGGAATTCCCCCGGCCCAGGCTTTCGACCCGCTCCATAAACTCTTGGACCTCCACCGCCGCCAAGGCGACGCCGCGGGCGTGGAAAAAACCTGCCTCCGCCTGCTGCCCCTGGCCCCGCCCGGGGAAAAAGCCGCCCTGGTCGGGGAATTGGTCCAGTCCCTGCGGGAACAGGGTCGACTCCAGGAAGCCGCGGACGCCCTGGAAAACCACCTGGCCACCGTCCCTGGTTCGGCCTCCCCGCCGCTGCTGCGGGAAGCCCTCGCCATTTACCGGGCCATGGATAACTATCCGTCGATCCTGGCCGCCTATCGCCGCCTGCTGGAAGTCGCGTCCCCCGAGGAGAAGACCGGGCTGGTCCGCGAACTGGCCGAACTGCAACAGGCCCGGGGCGAACTCGGGGAGGCGGCCCGGACCTACGAGGACTTCCTGGCCGGGAACGACCGCGGCCAGGCGGACATCCTCAAGAGCCTCCTGGAAATCCATCGGGCCGCCAACGATTCGAAAAAAGTCGAGGAAACCTATCGGCGCCTTATCGCCGTCGTCCCCACCCACCTGGCCTGGCCCCTGGTCCAGGAACTGGCCGGCCTCCTGGACGGGCAGGGACGCTCCGACGACGCCGCCCGCGCCTACCGCGACTTCATCGACGGGCTGCCCCGGGAACAACGGGCCGGACCGTTCAAGGAACTCGGTTTCATCCTGGCCAAGGGCGACAAAATACCCGAAGCCATCGCCGCCTATTCCGCCGCGGCGGAACTCGATCAAAACGACCCGAACCTGTATCTCAACCTGGCCCGCTTGTACCAGGCCGCCGGCGACGCGGGCAAGGCCATCGCCGCCCTGGAAGCCGACGCCTTGAAGGACAAGCGGGACGCCGCCCTGCTGCTCGAACTGGCCGGGTTGCACCATAGCCGGGGCGATGCGGAAAAATACCGCGCCTACCTGGCCCAGGCCCTGGAAACGGAACCGGGAAACCTCGAATCGCGCTTGAAACTGGCCGAGGCCCTGTCCGACGCCGGCCAGGAAGCCCAGGCCGAAAAAGAACTCGTCCTCGCCCTGGAAAAACACCCGGACAGCCTGGAAGCCCGGCTCGCCCTCGTCGGAATCATGGAAAAAAAGCCGGACAAGGGACCCTTGATCGGCCACTACGAATACCTGCTGGCCCAAAAACCCGAGGACAAGGTGTTGAAATACAACCTGGGCGTCCTTTATTTTCAAGCCCGGGCCTTCGATAAAGCCGAAAAGGTCATGCAAGCCCTCGCGGACCACGACCCCGACGATTTCGACGCTCGGGAATACCTCTTTGAAATCCACCTGGCCAAAAAACAAGGCAAGAAAGCCTACCAGACCGCCCAGGAATTGATCCGCCTGCGTCCCGACCAGGACGGTCCCTACGAATACATTTTCAACTACCTCGACCAGGCGCGGAATTATCGGCAATTACTCCTGGAAGCCCAAAACTGGTGCGGCAAGCGGCCGGAAAGCATCCGCTTCCGGGAAATCCTGGCCCTGGCCCAGATCAAGCTGGGCCGGCTGTCCGACGCGTCGAAAACCTATGAGGAAATTTCCCGGCTGCAACCCACCGACCTGGAAATCCTCTTCAACCTGGGATCGATTTACGAGGCCCAGGGACGGTTCAACGACGCCATGTCCGCCTACGGCCGTATCCGAAAGGTCGATCCGGACAACGCCCGGGCGGCCGAGGCCCATCTGCGGGTTTCCCTGAAAAAGCTGGAATCGAAGGTGGGAAAATAAAAACCTCCCCGGCCGAGCGCCCGGCCCTTGCCAGGGCGTTTTTTGACCGACAACGACCGCATAACCGGTTGACACCCAATAATTTTTCTAATAGTATCCCCATAATGAACGATACTAGGCCAATAAGGGTCGGCGGCCCCCAATGATGGATTTTATTCTTCCGGACCTGATGCAGCGCGGCGGGTGGTTGATGTACCCCATCTTCCTGTGCTCCATCGCGGCCCTGGGCGTGTTTATCGAGCGCCTGATCAAGCTGAGGCGAAAAAGGGTCATCCCCTCGGAACTCATGCGCAACGTCAACGACCTTATCCAGCGGCGCAAGATTTCCGACGCCATCTATCTCTGCCAGGCCCACCCCAGCTCCATGGCCCGGATTTACCACGCCGCCTTGAAAATTTCCGGCCACCCCCGCTCGGCCATCAAGGAAGTCGTCCAGGAAGTCGGACGACGGGAAGCCGAGGACATGCTCCGGTATATTTCGGTCCTGTCCACCGCAGCCAGCATCTCCCCTCTTCTGGGACTTTTGGGCACGGTCTCGGGAATGATCAAGACCTTCAACATGATCTCCTATTACGGCGTGGGCAACCCCGGCGCCCTGGCCGCGGGTATTTCCGAGGCCCTCCTGACCACCGCCGCCGGCCTGTCCGTGGCCATTCCCACCCTGGTCTGCCATAAATTCATCTCCGGCAAGGCCGACGCCCTTATCTCCGAGTTGGAGGAACAATCCATCATCCTGGTGGAAACCCTAAAAGGGCCGGAGTTGTAATCATGGAATTCAAGGTCAAGCGTTCCCCGGAACCGACCATCGAAATCGCGCCGTTGATCGACGTGGTCTTTCTGCTGCTGCTTTTTTTCATGGTCACCACCCAGTTCACCAGCTTCCCCGGCCTCAAAATGATTCTCCCCGGCATCGAACCGGGCGCGACGGTGACCGCCGCGGACAAACTGGAAATCCAAATAACCTCGGTGGGGGATATTTTCCTCGGAGGCGCGCCCGTCGCCCTGGAACGGCTGACCGACGAGCTGCAAAAGTCGGCGCTTTCGCCCGAATCCGCCGTCGTGGTGTTGGCGGCGGATGAAAAGGCCCTGCACGGCCGGGTGGTGGAAGTCATGGACTGCATTCGCCGGGCCGGATTCAAAAGGGCCGTCATGGCCGCGCAATGGAAGCGCCTGGAGAAATAATGGCCTGGCTGGACGGGAAAAAAACATACCTCGCCATCCTGGCGGCCCTGGCCCTGGCCTTCACCCTGATCCTGGTCTACAGCGAAAAAGGCCTGGTGGGACTGTCCGGGCTCAAGGCCGAAAAAGCCCGGCTGGAAAAGATCAACCAGGACATCCGCGAGGAAAACCAGCGCCTGCTTCATAAAATAGAAAGAATCAAGACCGACCCCCGGGATCATCGAG
Source organism: Pseudomonadota bacterium (assembly GCA_043806915.1). Lineage (GTDB taxonomy): Bacteria > Desulfobacterota > Desulfarculia > Adiutricales > JAGVGV01 > JAZDGM01. The sequence continues at coordinate 4,554 of JAZDGM010000042.1, forward strand.
GACGAGGCCCGCAAGAAACTCGGCTTGATTCGCCCGGACGAGACCATCTACCGACTCCGGGAAGAGTTGGAAAATGAACCGGTCGCTCCCCCGGAACAAAAGGAACAACCATAGGGCCGATTGCAACACACCGATATTTGGCCCAAATCACGGCAGGCGAAAAGTCTGGCCCGGACGCATACTGAAGTATTTGGAAGGGTTCAAACCGCGTCCGACCCCAAGTTGGGTCAAGGGCCGAAGTTTTGCGCCCCGGTCCGGAGGTTCGCCTTGACTTCAAACCAGGGCCTATGATTATATGTAAACCCCCCGCGGGGAATGAGCCCGCGCGCCTGTTCACCCGGAACAACGTTATTTTTCCACGCCCAGGGAGGTCCAGATGGACTCGGACGATCGCCGGGAAGACAACATAAGCCCCGAGGAAAGAAAGGTTTGGCAGCACCTGGTCCTGACCGATCCCGGTTCGCCGGCGCTGCTCTCCCTGGCCCGCGACTACCTGGACCGGGGAATCGCGGGTCCGGCCCTGGTCCTGGCCCAGAGGATCAGGACGGCCCACCCCTATCACCTGGAAGCCTCGACGCTGGCGGCCCTGGCGTTGCTGCGACAGAACAAGGACGCCGCCGCCCGGGAGCTGACCGTTTCCACCGTCAAGAGCCTGGACGGCTTGGCGACGGTCCTGCGCGAGTTGGCCGACCTGGCCGCGCGCTTCGAGTTGGCCGAGGCCGACCGCCTCGGCCGGGTCGCCGCCCTGCTCGCCTACTCCGGCGCCAAAGCCGGTCCCCCGCCGGAGGAAAGCCCGGGCGAACCAGTGCCCACCGAAACCCTGGCGGCCCTGTACCTGAACCAGGGCCTAAAGGACCAGGCGGCGCGGATTTACCGAAAATTATTGGAAAAAAATCCGGGCGAGCCCAGGCTCCAAGCCAAGCTTCGGGAACTTGAACCAACGGCGTCCCCGACCCCGGGGCCGGCCCTTCCGGCCGCGGATTCGCGGACCGAACACGTCGAACAAAAAATGAAGACGGCCCGCAAGCTGGAAAGGCTGCAAGCAGCCGCCCGACGACGTCGGGACGCCATCGGGACCGCCTCAAAATAATAAGCCAAGGAGCTAATGTCTTCATGTTTTACACCAGCGACTTCAGAAAAGGACTAAAAATAGAATTCAAGGACGAACCCTACGTCATCGTGGAGTTCCTGCATGTCAAGCCCGGCAAGGGCGGCGCCTTTGTGCGGACCAAGCTGAAAAATATGATCAACGGGCGGGTCCTCGAGGAAACCTTCCGTTCCGGCGAAAAAGTCGGCCGGCCCGACCTCGAGGAAAAGAACATGCAGTACCTCTACCTCGACCCCCAAGGGTTCTGCTTCATGGACAACGACACCTACGAACAGCTCTTCCTGAGCGAGGAACAGGTCGGGGAATCCAAGAACTTCCTCAAGGAAAACATCGATGTCACCGTCCTGTTATACAAGGGGCGGGCCATCGGACTCGAACTGCCGACCACCGTCAACCTGCTGGTCACCCAAAGCGACCCGGGGGTCAAGGGCGACACCGCCACCGGCGCCACCAAGCCCGCCACCCTGGAAACCGGATACGTGGTCCAGGTCCCCTTGTTCATCAATGAAGGCGACGTCCTCAAGATCGACACCCGGACCGGCGGGTACATCGAAAGAGCCAAGGATTAAGGTCATGCCCGTCCTCAAGCCCCTGTCCACGACCGGCATAGGGTCGGTCCCCTTTCTCGACGTCCGGTCGACCATGGACCTGGTCGCCCGGACTTGTCCGGACCTGCCCTTCTGGCCCCAGTTCGTCCGGCTGAACAACCTCGAGGACATGGTGATCCAGTCCGTGGACGGCCTGACCTTCCTGGAAGTCGTCGCGGCGGAACGCCGGGTCGCGGTCCGTCCGGAAAACCGGGAACGGAACCTGACCCTGTTTTACGAAAAATTCCTCGAGCGGGACTGGGACTGGTTCGCCGTGCCCGACGGATCGGCCGCCGGCCTAGTCGCCCTGCTGGACAGGGCCGCCGCGGACCCCGGTTTCGGACCGAAATTCCTCAAGGTTCAGATAACCGGCCCCATCACCCTGGGCCAGTCGGTCAAGACCCCGGACGGGCGAAACCTCATCGACGACCCCGAACTGGCCGACGCCATGGTCAAGGGCCTGGGGGCCAAGGCCGCCTGGCTGGCCGGAAAAATCAGGGAAACCGGCCGAACCCCCATCGTTTTTCTGGACGAACCGGGGCTGACCGGCTTCGGGTCCGCCTTTTCCACGTTGAAACGGGAAGAAGTCATACTCATGCTCAACGAGGCCGCGGAAATCGCCCGGTCCGACGGACCGGCCCTGATCGGGACCCATGTCTGCGGCAACACCGACTGGGGCCTGCTGGCCGAAACAACCCTGGATATCATCAATTTCGACGCCTACGAATTCCTGGACCATTTCGCCCTGTACCCGCTTCAGGTCCGGAACTTCCTGGAACGGGGCGGGTGGGTGGCCTGGGGCGTGGTCCCGACCCACCGCTTCACCGGCCGGGAAACCCCGGCCCTAGTGGCCGAAAAACTGACCCAGGGCTGGCAAGTCCTGGCCCAGCGAGGCCTGGACCCGGACCTGATCAAAGCCCGGGCCGTCCTGTCTCCGGCCTGCGGAACCGGGACCCTCGCCCCGGAACAGGCCGTCGCCGTTTTCGAGCTGCTCGCCCAAACCGCCGAGGTTTTGCACGGCCAGGCGTAACGAAGCTTCCCGATCGCCCCGCCTAGCCCGGGTGAACTGCGGCCCCCCTCGCCCCGCTAAAGGCTGGTTCCCAAGCTCTAGCTTGGGAACCTCGGCCAGGGAAGCTCCAGACACCTATATGCTTCAACTTCTTTACAAACAGATCAAGTTTTTACTTGACGGTTTGAGGCGAAGCTTCGCCGGCTTCCTCACTCTAGGGATGTAGCGCCCCCGCCCTCGCCCATAATCGCCGACCTGGGGACAGACCTTGCCCGGCGAGCCTTCAGGCCTGGGTTCAACGAGGCGGATTAAATTTCAGACCGACTAATATCGATACCTTCACCGCCGCCCTACGACTACGGAATGGAAACGCCGCGTTGATTCCCCTTTGTTGCTTTCCGGATAAAGTGGGGAAGCTAGAGCTTCCCCTTCTCGGGTTCCCATGCTAGAGCTTGGGAACCAGCGATTTTTTTCCGGGAGGGGAGACGCGCCTCTCGCCTCCCCGCCCCGGCGCGCGGTTTTCCGCCCCGCCCCACCCCCTCCTATTCCACCAACAAGACCCGTCCCCACCGCGGGTGCAGGGGCAAGCGCGCCCGGCCGTTCCGGATCGGAAATGATTCCCCCGGGTTGAGCACGTCGATCAGCCGCGTCCCCCGGGACAGCCCGACTTCGATGGTCTTGGTCGCCCGGCTCGAATTGACGGCGACCGCCGCTTCCTGCCCGTCCAGCTTCCTGGCGAAGGCGAAAGTCTCGGCCGCCACGTGCAACTGACTGTAATCACCGGTTTGCAGCGCCGGAATAGTCCGCCGCAGCTCGATCAGGCGCTTGATCGTTTCGGCCAGCCCGGGTTCCGGCGGGTTGGCGGAAATTTCTCCCAGGTCCAACTCCGGACGCAAGGCCCGGTCGCTGTCCGGGGTCCTTTTCGCCCTCAGCCCCCATTCGCCGCCGTAATAGAGCGACGGGACGCCCGGCATGGTCAGGAGCGCCATGTACAGGGTGAACAGGTGGGCCGGTTCCCGCAGGACGGACGCCACCCGGTTGACGTCGTGGTTTTCGGAAAAGGAATAAAGCCCCAGGTCCCGGTACAAGCCGCGACTCCCGAACTGGCGGTTGAGGGAATAGGCGATTTCAAAGAAATTCGAATCATTATGGCTGGAATAAAGCCCCTTGTAGCACTCGTAGTTGGTCACGGAATCAAGTCCCGCCGCGTGGACCAAGCGGCGGTAGTCGCCGTGGACCATTTCCCCCATCAGCCAGAAATCCGGTTTAAGGCCGCGGCAGTGGGCCGCCAGTTCCGCCAGGAACCCCAGGTCCATGGCGTCGGCCGCGTCGAGGCGGAGCCCGTCGAGGTCGTAATCATCCAGCCAGGACGAAACGGCGTGAAACAGGTGCCCCTTCACTTCCGGATGTTTCAAATTCAGTTTCACCAGGTTCAGGTGGCCGTTCCAGCCCTCGTAGGTGAAAGGGTCCCCGTACGGACTCGCGGTCCCGAACTTCAGGTGGTGAAACCAGCCCGCGAACCGCGAAGCGGGGCCGTTTTCCCGCACGTCCCGGAAAGCCCAGAAGTCCCGTCCGACGTGGTTGAACACTCCATCCAGGATCAACCTCAGGCCCCGGCCCTTGATCTCCCCGGCCAGGTTTTTCAGGTCGTCGTTGGTCCCCAGCCGCCGGTCCGTCCGGAAATAATCCACGGTGTCGTACCCGTGAACGGACGACTCGAACACCGGCCCCAAGTACAGGCCGTTGAACCCCAAACCCTGGATGTGGTCGAGCCAGGCGTGAATTTTGGCCAGGCGCGGCTGGGGGGGGGAGTTGAAATCATTTTGTTCCGGAGCGCCGCAGAGGCCCAGGGGGTAGATATGATAAAAAACGGTTTGGTTCGCCCAGTGATCGGTCATGCCGCACACTCCTGATATACCGATCGGTATAGCCCGACGGCAAAAAAATTTCACGAAAAAATCCCGTGCATGAATTGGTGCACCGCGTCGAAAAGAATCGCGTGGTCCGTCAGGTCGCAGCCGCCCTGAAGCCACAACCCGATGTAGGTGTCGATCATGCCCCGCAGGGTCAGGGCGTAGCGCTCGTGCCGCCCCCGCATGTTCCCGTGGTCCCGGGACGCCAGCCGGAACATTTCCGCGATCAGGCGGTGCTGCCGTTCCTGGACGCCCCTGACCGCGGGCCCGGTATCGCTGGAAGGGGGAGCGAACCAGGCGGCCAGCAGCAGGCGATAGAAATCCGGCTCGGCCAGGGCGAACCGGAAGTAGGTGGACGTCAACCGGGTGACGGTCAGGGTGATGTCGCCCTGATTGGCCGCGCCGACCCTGACCGCTTCCAGGAGCGGCCCGGACCGTTCCTCCACCAGGGCCTCGAACAGGCCCTTCTTGCTGCCGAAATAATGGTACAAGGTCGGCTTGGTCAGGCCGGCGGCTTCCACCACCTGCTGGACCCCCACGGCGTCGTAGCCCCGGGCCGCGAAAAGGACCAGGGCCTGGGACAGGATTTGGGCGCGGCTATCGCTCATGGCTAGGGATACTATACCGGTTGGTATAACATGTCAAGAAAAAAACGACCCCCTCCGGCGCCGGCCCCCCGGGGGAGGAAGGCCCGGGCCGTCCGCCGGCGGCCGTCTCAATTCCCGTGCAGGCGGCGGATAAGCTTGTCCAGGGAATCGGCGAACTTCTGCCGGTCCTTCCGGGAAAACGGCGCGGGGCCGGATAGGTTTTCCCCGGCGTCCCTAAGGCTCATCAGAAAATCCCGCAGGGACAGCCGTTCCCGCACGTTGTCCTCGGTATGGATTTCTCCTCGGGGGTCCAGGGCCGCGGCGCCCAGGCCGACCACTTCCGCGGCCAGGGGGATATCGGCGGTGATCACCAAGTCCCCGGGCCGGACGTCGGCGGCGATGCGGCGGTCCGCGCTGTCCATGCCCCGGGGGACCACCACCATGGATATCAGGGGGGAGGCCGGATGCCCGATGGGGCGGTCCGCCGTCAGGACCACCGGAATCCCCAGGCGGCGGGACGCCCGGAAGGTCAGTTCCTTGGCGTCCCGGGGGCAGGCGTCGGCGTCGATGAATATTTTCAAGTTTTGGTTCCTTTTTCCTTGGTCCGCGCGCGGGCCAGGCGGTTCACGGCCCCCAGAAGGCGGCGGTCAATTCCCGGGCCCGGTCCTGGTCCCGGGGCGAGAGCCAAACCGTATCCGGCTGGGAACGGTGCCAGGTAAGCTGGCGCTTGGCGAAACGACGCGTCTGCTTCATGATTTCCCGGGCGGTTTCCTCCCGCGTCGCCCGGCCGGCGAGATGGGCGACGGCTTCCTTGTACCCGATGGACCGGAGCGGCTTGAGGTCCGGGGAGTACCCCCGGGCCAGGAGCCCCGCCGTTTCCTCGAGCAGGCCCTGGTCCAGCATGTCCCGGGTCCGGGACTCGATCCGGGCGTACAGCTCTTCCCGGGGCAGGTCGAGGCAGAAAAACAGGACGTCGTACGGAGCGTCGGCCAGGGCGTGCTCGGCCTGGAAACTGGAAATGGTCCTACCCGTCAGTTCGTGGACTTCCAGGGCCCGCTCGATGCGGACCCGGTCGTGGGGATGCAGCCGGGCCGCGGCGGCCGGGTCCACCTGGGCCAGGCGGTGGTGCAGGGCCGGCCACCCCTCCGCCCGGGCCTGGCTTTTCAGCCTTTCCCGCACGGCCGCGTCGCCTCCCGGCCCCTTGAACAGGCCCTTGATCAGGCTCCGGAGATACAACCCGGTCCCGCCCACGGCCAGGACCCTGGTCCCCCGGTCGTGGAGTCGTTGAATCAGGGGCCGGGCCAGGTCCAGGTACCGGGCCGCGTCGAAGTCCTCGTCCGGGTCCACCAGGTCGAGCAGATGGTGCCGGGCCTGGGTCTGTTCAAGGGGCGTGGGCTTGGCCGTGCCGATATCGAGGCCGCGGTAGACCTGCAGGGAGTCCGCGTTGACGATTTCCGCGCCGAAATGCCGGGCCAGGTGGATGCCCAAACCGGTCTTGCCCACGCCGGTCGGACCGGAAATAACCACGATTTTAAAGCGTTTAATATCCGAAGCGGTCACTTTTCAGGCCCGCTTGAATCTTTTTTCGATTTCCCGGCGGTCGAGGCTGAAAATCAGGGGGCGGCCGTGCGGGCAGTTGGTGGGGACCGCGGCGCGGTCCAGGTCCGCCAGCAGCCGGGTCATTTCCGCGAGCGTGATCTCGTCCCCGGCCTTGATGGCGGCGTGGCAGGCCAGGGACTGGCAGAGAAACGTCTCGAAATCGTCCAGGGCCGCCTGGCCGCTCCGGCCGCCGAGCCCGCCGATTATCTCGTCCAGGGCCCGCAGGGCCTGGGGAACGGGCAACATGGCCGGGATGGAACGAAGCACGAAGGTCGAACCGCCAAAGGGCGCCAGGTCGAATCCGACCCGGGCCAGGTCCGGCAGCAGGGCTTGGGCCTGGTCGGCCTGGACGGGCGTAAGCTCGACCGTTTCGGGCAGCAACAGGGCCTGGCTAGGCAGGCCGCCCTCGGCCAGGCCGGTCTTCAGTTTTTCGAACAGGACGCGCTCGTGGGCCGCGTGCTGGTCGATGATGAACAACCCGGTCTCGCCCTGGGCCAGGATATAGGATTTGTAAAGCTGGCCGATGGGCCGGAGCTCGGGGCCGGACTCCCCCGGCGAAACCGCGACGTCCGGAGGCGGGACGGTTTCGACCCAGCGCGGCGGCGAAACCGGCGGGAAGGAAATATCCCGGGACGGCGCTTCCCAGGCCCGGGATTCGGCCACCCGGGTCTCGGTCCCGGGCCAGGCCCGGTCCTGGAACCGGGGGAAAGCCGGGAACCGGGGCGAATCCGGCCGGGACGGCGCCGCGACGGCAGGGGAAGGGCTCGCCGTCGGCCGCGCGCTCGCGGACAGGGCCTTGGAAATAATGGCGACCATGGCGTTGAAGACGTCCCCGGGCTGGCGGAACCGGACTTCCGCCTTGGCCGGGTGCGCGTTGACGTCCACCAGCCGCGGGTCCAGGTCGATCTTGATGACTCCGGAAGGATGCTTGCCCGGGGACAAGCGGCCCTTGTACGCTTCCAGCACGGCCCGGGTCAGCAGGCGGTCCGCCACCGGACGCCCGAGCACGTACAGATACAAGCCGCCGGCTCGGGAACGCTCGGTTTCGGGGCGGCCCAGGAACCCGGACAGGGCCAGGGGCTCCTTTGCGTCGGCGAAAGGGAACATCTGGCGGGCCGTGTCCCGGCCCAGCACCAGGGCCAAACGGGTCTGCTCGCTTTCCTGGGGGTTGGCGGACAGGATTTCCTGGCCGTTGTGGCGATAGACCAGCCGGAGGTCGGGTCGTCCCAGCACATAGCGCTGCGCGATTTCCAGAAGATGAGCCGCCTCGGTCTGAACGGATTTGAGGAATTTCCGGCGGGCCGGGACGTTGAAGAAGAGGTCCCGGACTTCCACCGTGGTCCCCTGGTCCCGGGCCGCGTCCTCCACGCCGATGAGGCGGCCGCCCGACAGGTGGACCCGGCGGCCCTTGCCGTCCTTTTCGGGAGCGGACACGATGGTCATCCGCGAAACCGCGCCGATGCTGGGCAGGGCTTCGCCCCGAAAACCCAGGGTGGCGATGTCCATCAGGTCCGCGTCCTCGGTCAGCTTGCTGGTGGCGTGCCTTTCCACGGACAGAAGAAGGTCGTCCGGCCCCATGCCGGTCCCGTTGTCGGCGACGGAGACGAGCTTGCGGCCGCCGTCCTCGGCCTCGACCTCGATGCGCGCGGCACCGGCGTCCAGGCTGTTTTCCAAAAGCTCCTTGAGCGCGGCGGCCGGGCGCTCCACCACCTCGCCCGCGGCGATGCGGTTGATCAGGCCCTCGGACAGCAGTCTTATGCCGGCCACGTTATTCCCGCGGCTTCATGGCGCCCGCCCCCCCGCGCGAACCTCACTCGTTGTCCCCGGAAATCAGTCCGCCGAGGCTGAATCCCTTCTTGGTCTCTTCCCGGCCTCCGCCCGCGGCCGCGTAAATCCGGTTGGCCAGGCGGGAAAAGGGCAGGGTCTGGAGCCAGATTTTGCCCGGGCCGGTCAAGGTGGCCAGGAACAGCCCCTCGCCGCCAAACAGCATGGTTTTGACTCCCGCGGCCAGGGCTACGTCGTATTCCACCGATTCCTGGAACCCCACCAGGCAGCCGGTGTCGACCTTGAGCGTCTGGCCCGGCGCCAGGGTCCGTTCGATCACCGTGCCGCCGGCGTGGATGAAGGCCAGGCCCGCGTCGCCTTCCAGCCGTTGCAGGACAAAGCCTTCCCCGCCGAAAAACCCGGCGCCGAGGCGGCGGGTGAAGGCCACGGTCACGTCGATGCCGTGGGCGGAGCAGAGATAGGAATCCCGCTGGCAGAGCACCGGCCCGGTCTGGGCCAGGTCCAGCGGCGTGATGTGGCCGGGATAGGGCGCGGCGAAGGCCACTTCCGCCCGCTTGACCCGGCAAGTGTAGGTGGTGATGAAAAAGCTTTCCCCGGACAGCTTCCTTTTAAGGCCCTTCCACAGTCCGCCGCCGGTGGAAGTTTCCATTTCTATTCCCTGGTCCATGTACATCATGGCCCCGGCCTCGGCCCGGACGGTTTCGTTCTGGTCCAGGATAATGACCACGGCCTGCATGTCGTCGCCGACAATCCGGTATTCTATTTCGTGAACCATCTTGACGCCTCCGCGGGTTTGATTTTTTGCAAGGGCTTGCTCCCGGCCGGTTTTCGTCCCCATCCTTTTTATAGCACATCCGGCGAATACTTGCCAAGCCGGGAGGCAGGCCCTATAATCGGGACGTGCAAGGAGGGCCGCCAAGGTTTTTCTTGAGCCTGGGGGAAAAGCCGCGGGGGCCGAAGCGGGGTTTTCGCCTTCTTCCTGCCTCGCCCGGCCGGTCGTTGGTTTTTTCTCCCAGGATAAGCCCGCAATCGCGCCAGGGGGAAATCAGTCCGGATGCATCATCGAGCGCTATCGTTTTTCGTGGGGTTGTCCTCGGTCATCCTCATCGGCTGGCTGCTAAAGGCCCTGATGTTCGTGACGCTCCCGGCCGTGATCGCCGCCTTCATCGCCTTTCTCCTCTCGCCCCTGGTGTCCTTCATGACCAGGCGCCGGGTCCCCCACGTCGTCGCCTCGTCCCTGGCCGTCATCCTGACGGTCATGGCGATCTACCTGGTGGGCGTCATCATCCTCAACAGCCTGGTGTCCTTCCAGGAACAGTTTCCCAATTACGAGGCCCGGATCAACGAAATGATCAGCCGGTTCGAAAACCTGGACCGCCTGGAACTAGGGCCGATCAGCCAGGAACGCCTGCGGCAGGAACTAGGCCGGTTGTCCCTCAGTTCCGTGGTGGGGTCGATCCTGAATTCCTTTTTCACTTTTTTGACCTACCTGCTCTTCACCCTGGTCTTCGCCATATTTTTTCTCCTGGGCTCCGCCCGGCTGCCGGGCAAGATCGAACTGGCCTTCAAGCCCGAACAGGCGGCCAAGATCAACCAGGCCGTGGACAGCATCAGCCGGCAGGTCCAGGGGTATATCTGGGCCAAGACCGTCACCAGCCTCATCACCGGCCTGTCCATGACCCTGGCCTGCCTGGGGTTCGGCGTGGACTTCCCCATCACCTGGGGCTTTTTCACCTTTCTGCTCAATTTCATCCCCACGGTGGGAGTCATCGCCGCCAGCATCATGCCGCCCCTGGTCCACCTGGTCCAGTACGGCCACCTGGCGACCACGCTCTGGCTGATTTTCGTGCTGGCCGCGGTCTTCATTTCCCTGGGCAACATCGTGGAACCCTGGATACTGGGGGACAGCGTCAACATCTCGCCCCTGGTCGCGCTGTTGTCCCTCATTTTCTGGGGCTGGCTCTGGGGGCCGGCCGGCATGATCGTGGCCGTGCCGGTCACGGCCAGCATCAAGTTTTCCTGCGACCACCTGGACGGGCTCAAACCCATCGGCGTGATGATGGGACGCGGCCGGTGAGCGCCCCGCCCCGTTCGCGGCGTTTTCCCGCCGGGCGATTACCCTTTCAAGGAGGATTCCCATTGAACAAAAAAGAAGAACTGATTTTAAAGGCCGCCAAGGAAATCATCGTCAAGTTCATCGAAACCGGCCGGGTCTACCCCGGGTCATTCGAGGAAAATTACAAGCTGGTCAGCCGGGTGGTCCGGGAAGCGATTAGGGACGAGGACCAGGGCGAGTAAACATGAGCTGGGGGCGCTGGCGTCTTTAGGGTCATTTGCTTGTTATTTATTAAAAAATGACCGATAAGGCCGTTGGACTTGCCGGCGGCGGCCCGCCTTGGCTTCTTCCAAGTCTTTAACGCGGGAGGTTTGACCATGATTGACTTTGTCGATGTTCGCGATCTTGATGAAAAGGATGTTGAACTGCTCAAGGCCTTGGCCGAAAGCCTGCGTGAACGGGCGCTAATGAAAAAGGCCGTCAAGGCGCGCGAGCCCAAGGATGGCTTTACCAGAAGCGCGGGTGCGTGGAAGGGGCTGGTTGACGCCGAGGAGCTGATCGCCGACATTTATTCCAGCCGCCTGGTTTCAAACCGGCCCGGTATGGAACTATGATAATGAGCTTTCCTATAGATACCGACTGGGTCATCCATTACCTTAACGGCGCCGGAAAAATTGTCCGGAAGCTGGAGGAAATTTTAACCTGCTAATCGCGGCGACCTGTCATCAATACGACCTGACTCTCCTAACCAACAATACCCGGCGCTTTGAACGGGTGGAGGGCTTGCTGGTGGTCTCAAAGTAATATCCGTCCCCCCTTTCAAGCTGGTCAGCCGGGTGGTCCGGGAAGCGATTAGGGACGAGGACGAGGGCGACTGATTGCGGATCGGCCCGCCCCCATGGGTCCGGTCTTGAACGGACGTGGGCGTCGATTGGATTGTCGGGCGCCCGCTCGAGCCTTGGATGCCGGGGGCGTCGAAGAAGGCGGGCCCACGGTGGATGGCGCGACTCGCGGACAAAAAATGGCTTTTTTATGTCCGCGGGCGTAATTATCAATAATTGACAATTTTTGATAACGGGACTATTCTTCCTAGGAAAAATCAGGAATTAAGGAGTCGCTCGGACCGTGAATATCAATCTTACCCCGCGGCTAGAAGAAATGATAAAGCAAAAGGTCGCCTCGGGCCTATACGCCTCGGCTAGCGAGGTGGTTCGGGAAGCCTTGCGACTCATGGAGGAACAGGACCGGACGTACGCCGCCAAGCTCGACCAGCTTCGCCGGGATATTCGCGAGGGCCTGGAAAGCGGCGAGCCCACGCCTTGGGACCCCGAGGAAATCAAGCGAGAAGGCCGGCGCATCCGGGCCGTCCGTTTCGGTGACCAATTTGACGTTTAAATGCCGGTAATCGTCAAGCGCCCCCGGGCCAAAAGCGACCTCGTGGAGATATGGAATTATATCGCCGCCGACAGCGAGGAGCGCGCCGATGCTTTCATCAAAATGATTGATTGTAAATTTGAAAGTCTGGCCGAACAACCACAAGTCGGTCGTGTACGCGAGGAACTATCAAAAGGATTGAGAAGCTTTCCGGTCGGCCGTTACATCATTTTTTATCGGCCTTACAGCGATGGCGTTGAAATTGTTCGAGTATTACACGGTTCGCGCGATCTTGAGGCTGTGGTTCAAGACCATTGAAAATATGCGGCCGGCGGATATCTTGTCGTGATGCCGGTTTTCGGCGCAAGAGGGCGGGCCGGCGGCTTCGCATTCGGCAAGGCTGGCATAATACTCTCCCGCCCCCATGGGTCCGGTGGGCCGCCTGGTGTTATGACGGGACGCCGGACCCGCGGGTATAAGACCAGGCCGGCGACGGCCCCAGGCGGAACTCTCCGGGCGACAATCTTTTTTCAATACGCCGACATCATTTCTTCCACCCTGGCGCCCTCTCCATGGCCGGTCAGCGGCCCGGAAATCAGGTGAAAGAAAAATAAGGGGGCGTCCTGATTCGCGGACTCCGGCAGGGGCGCCCGGGAGCGGGAATGTTGGAGTGAAAAATGGCGCGCTTGGCGCACACTACAAACTTTTTTAAGTCCGCGCGCGTAATTATCAATAATTGACAATTTTTGGGCAGGTAATATTTCAGGCGCGGCCGTGAAGCACGGTACATTCGTTCAAAAGTTAACTTCATGTTGCGGGTTTGAAATGCCACTCACCCTGCCCTCTCCCAGAGGGAGAGGGTCAATATGGCCGCCAATACGGCAAGTTATCCCTTTCGCGCCCAACCTGGGGACAGCGTAAGCAAGGCCATCGATACGAGAAATCAGCTCCCTCGCCCCCGGTGGGGGCGAGGGGGGAATCGGGTATGGAAATTTTCAGGCATTTTGTTGCGTGCAACGCATGGTCTTGGGTTGAGACGGAGGGAAACCCAGCATTTCTGTTCCCTGACGCCTCGCCGAAGCCGGCGCAAACCGACAATTCAACCTCATCCGACGGCGTAAGTTCAGACCTCAAGGCAACTATCTTCCGGATTGCAATTCGTTGACGGAATCAATTCACCCTGGGCCGGGAACATTAAACGCTTGACGAAACCGGGGGGCCGACATAATGTGCCTATGTTTTAAATATAAACCACAAAAGGTAATTCGACGTCCATGACGACGTGCCTGCCTCCACCAAGCCTCCGCTAGCCGAACAACCCAAAAGGCTGTCGCGAGGATCGCGTGTCCATAATTCCCCGCTTTTTGGCCGGGGAATCAAGGGTAGGGTTCGCCCTGATCAAACGCGGACATGCGGACCAAGGCTTTTCACACTCTGTGGTGGAGACAAATAATGGCGAACAACAGATCGGTTGTGGCGATAAATCTATCGGTGTTCCTGTTGATGATCGGCGTCGGATTGATCGTGGCCCTGCTGCCCCGGCGGATAATGGACCTTTCCTCGTCGGTCTCCGCGGTCGGCTTTCTGGCCGGCGCCTACGCCATCCCGAACGTGCTGCTCCAGATTCCCCTGGGCCGGCTGTCGGACCGGATCGGCTTCAAGGCTTTCATCGTCGGCGGTTACGGGCTGTGCGGCCTGGCCGGCCTACTCTATTTTTGCGCCGAGGCGCCCGGGATGTATTTCCTGGGCCGGTTTGTTCAGGGGCTGGCCGAGGTTCCCATCCTGGCCCTGGCCCCGGCCCTGTTGTCCCTGCAATACGCCCGGGAAAAGGGCCGGATGATGGGCTTGTACAACGCGTCGTTGCATTGCGGCCTCACCCTGGGCGGACTGTTGAGCATCGCGGTCGCCGACCAGGCTCAAGGAGGCGGACCGTTCCTTATGTTCGCGGCCCTGAGCCTCGGCGGCGGACTGATCACCGCCCTTTTCGTCCAGGATCACATGCCGGACCCGGCCGCCGCGGCCGCGGTCAGACCCGGGACCTGGGCCTTGCCGGCAAACCGGGCCAACCTGGTCGTCCTGGCGGGGATAGCGCTCTACGGCGCCGGTTACGGCATTTTCATCACCATCGTGCCCGCGTTTCTCATCGGCTCCGCCGCGGCCGCAACCTGGCTGGTCGGGGTTTATTTCACCTTGTATTACGTTGCGGCGAGCCTGGCCCAGTTTTTCGCCGGGGCCTGGTCGGACCGAAAGGGCCGGAAGACGGTCATGGTTTTCGGCCTGCTGCCGGCCGCCGCCGGGCTAGCGACCTTTCATGGCTGCCGGTCGACGACGGCGACCCTGGCCCTTCTGACGCTGGCCGGCCTGGGCTTGGGAGCCTTCTGCGTGGCGTCCCTGGCCTTTCTGAATGACCGGGCCGGGCCGGGCCAAAAAGGCGCCGTCTCGGGCGCCTATTTCTTCGTCTGGGGAATGGGTTATTTTGTCGGCCCGCTGCTTTTGGGCCGGGCCGGGTCCTCCCTCGGCCTCCCCTGGGGCTTCACTCTTTTCGCCGGCCTGATCGCCCTGGAACTGGTCGCGATTCTGCTCTGGGTCCGGGAGGGCCGGGCCGAGGGGCCGACGCGGTGACGGGGCCCGGGCGGCGCGGAAGCGGGCCGCCCGGGCGGTTCGCTTCCGTCCTAAAGCGGCTTGACCAGGTCTTCCAGTCGGTCGGGGGACTTGGTCAGGGCCCGGCAGCCGTTCGCGGTCACCAGGACCGTGTCGGAATGACGGAACCCGCCGAGGCCGGGGATATAGACGCCCGGCTCGATGCTGATCACCATGTTCGGGGCGAGGACGTCCGTGGACCCCAGGGCGATCCAGGGCGGTTCGTGCCCGGTGACGCCGAAACCGTGCCCGGTGCGGTGGAGGATGTAGTCGCCGTACCCCCGTTTTTTCAGGACCCCCAGGACGGCCTCGTCCACCGCCGCGGCCTCGACCCCGGGCCGGACCAGCTCGAACCCCAGGGCCCGGGCTTCCATGACCGCGTCGAAGGCCCGGCGCTCCTCGTCGGTAACGGCGCCCAGGAAAAAGGTCCGTTCCACCTCGGCCGAATACCCGTCGGCCTGGGCCGCGACGATGATGACGTTGGGGCCGCCTTCCGTCAATTGGTCGAACAGGCCCGGGACGGAATGAGGCTGGGCGGACAGGGCCCGGGGCCAGACCGCGCCGACGAACTTGGAAACCAGCAGGTTGGCGGCGGGGATTTCCATGATCACCCGGCCCATCATCTGTCGCACGCTTTCGCTGTACAGGGTCAATTCCAGGACCCCGGGCCGGGACAGTTCCAGGCATTTGGCCAGGCCGTCGTCCACGACCAGGGACGCGTACAGGATGCGCCCGACCTCGTAATCGCTCTTGACCAGGCGGGCCTCGTCGATCAAGTCCGTCAAGATCGTCCGGCCCGGCATGGCTTCCCGCAACCCCGACCCCAGGGACGATTCCACTCCCACCCTTTTTCCAGGCGGGATCGTTTCCCGCAGGGCGTCGACAAAGGTCCGCCCGGCGGGCGCCGGGTATTCATAGTACGACCGGTAGGTCGCGGGGATCAGGACCCGGCTTTCGGCGTGGCTGATTTCCAGTTGGGGGATTATCAGCGTCGGCTCCCCGGCCAGGGGAATCACCAGGAAAAAGGGGCGTTCCAGGGGAAAGTAGGCGAAATTGGTCAGGTAGTAGACGTTGTCGGTGTGGGCCGCCGCGTAGTAGTCGAGCTGTTCCCGCTCCATCAGGGAACGAAGCCGTCGCAGCCGGGATTCCAGTTCTTCCCGCGTGGGCGGGGTTGTCAAGGGCTCCATGTCGATCGCGCCTCCCGTGGTCCGGCGTTGGTGGACTTTTTTATACATCCGCCGTGGTCGTTTCGGGCGATATTAGCCCGTTTTTTTTATTTTGGCAAAAACCGCGGGAATTTTTTCCGGACCGGGCGGGGGATGTTATACTATTTCAGGTTTTTGCCCCGGGCCGCCGTCGCGACGGACGTTCCGGGGGACGGGCGGGCCCGGTCGGCCGGGACCCCCATAAGCCGCGAAGCGGAGCGTGACCGTGGACGATATCCCCCGCGACCTTCTGGCCGCCCTGTTGGACAACCCGCACGAATCCCTGATCCTGATCGACGACCAGGCGGTGGTGCGGCGCCTCAGCCCGGCCGCGGCCGAGTTTTACGGCGTCGACCCGGAAGCGGCGGTCGGCCGGAGCGTTTTGGAACTGAACCCGGACAGCAGCCTGCCCCAGGTGCTTAAAACCGGGAAGGCGGAAGTGGGGCAGGTCTGGCTCATGAAGGGCCGGGAAAGGATCATCGCCCGGATTCCCCTGCGGAGCCCGGACGGAAAAATCGTCGGCGCCGCCGGCAAGCTGATGTTCTGGCATGTGGACCGGATGCGGGAACTGGCCCGCCAGACCGAAGTCCTCAAGGAACAGCTCCAGTTCTACGAAAAGGAACTGCAAAGCCTGTACTCGTCCCGCTTCGACCTCGAACAGGTGGTGGGGGAATCGCCCCTGCTGCGGGACGCCAAGAAAAAAGCCGTGCTGGCCGCCGAGTCCGACCTCTCGGTCCTCGTCACCGGGGAGACCGGGACCGGCAAGGGGCTGTTCGCCCGGGCCATCCACCGGCTCAGTTCCCGGGGCAAGAAGCCCTTCGTCCAGGTCAACTGCGGCGCCATTCCCTCCGAACTGTTCGAATCGGAACTGTTCGGATACGAACCCGGCGCCTTCACCGGCGCGGGCAAAAAAGGCAAGCCCGGCCGGTTCGAGCTGGCCGACGGCGGGATCATCTTCCTGGACGAAGTGGGCGACCTGCCCTTGCCCCTGCAAGTCAAGCTACTCCGGGTCATCCAGGAAGGGGAAGTCGAACGCCTGGGCGGCGGAAAACCCCTGACCCTGGACTTCCGGATCATCGCCGCCACCAACCGGGACCTCCGGACCATGATGCTCCAGGGCGGGTTCCGCCCGGACCTCTTCTACCGCCTCAACATCTTTCAACTCGAAATCCCGCCGCTCCGGAAAATCAGGGAAGACATCCCCCGCCTGGCCTACCATATCCTGGCCAACCACCGGTCCGCCGGCCGGCCCGGACCCACCAGGATTTCCCGGGAAGCCATGGCCCTCCTCCAGGCCCACGACTGGCCCGGGAACATCAGGGAACTGAAAAACGCCGTCATCCGGGCCGCGGCCATGGCCGGGGGTCAAGACATCGTCGCCCCCGAGCACCTGCCGCCGGATATCCCCGACCGCCCGGAAGACGGGGCCGGCCCGGACCCGACCGCCGGCCCGCCGACGCCGCCCCGGACCCTGCGCCGGGAACTGGCCCTGGCCGAGAAACGGGCCATCGAAAAGGCCCTGGCCGCCGCCAACGGCCGGCGCGGGGAAGCGGCGGCCCTGCTGGGGATTCACCGCACCGGGCTTTTCCAGAAAATGCGAAAATACGGCCTGCTCTGAGCCGATCCCAAACCCCCGGCGACCTGGAAACGCCCCCCGGGCCGCTCCATCCCCCGGCGCGACCGCCCGGCCCGCGGTCGAGCCGACGTCGTAAGTCCCGGCGGCGCGCCGCGAACCCATGTCTAAAAAATTAGACAAGTAGAAAATTTTAAACATGAAGCGGGGCGAAATGTTTCCTCGGTGTATAAATTTTTATACATCGCGGTTTCAAGCCTGACCGCCGCCGCCGGCCCCTGTTTCCCCGACCGGGATATACCCTTTAATACTAGCTGGTTATGTCATGATCGTCTTTCTGGCCCGGGGTTTGCTCTTCAAGGCTTCGAGCGCGCCCGGCCCGCCGATAAACATAAATAGTGAACCTGCCGGGGCTGCGCCGGGAAAAGCCCGCCGCCAATGACTCCGCCGGGCCGGCCGTCAATCCGGCCGCGCGGGTCCTGGTCCGGCGGTTAATACAATAAGGAGACAACAGTCCATGAATTACGAGTTGCCCGAAAGCTTGCGCCTGATGGTGGACGCCGTCGGCCGTTTCGTGAAGCGGGACCTCGACCCCATCAGCGACCAGGTGGAGGAAGAGGACCGCATCCCCGAGGAAATCGTCCAGAAAATGCGGGATTTGGGCCTGTTCGGCCTGAGCATCCCGGAAGAATACGGCGGCCTGGGCCTGGGGACCCTGGGGGAATGCCTGGTGTACGAGGAATTGACCAAGGCCAACGCGGCCTTCCGGTCCCGCATCGGGACCAGCAACGGCATCGGGAGCATGGGCATTCTTTTTGACGGGACCGAGGAACAGCGGCGAAAATACCTGCCCCGCATCGCCTCCGGGGAATGGACCACCTGCTTCGCCCTGACCGAGCCGGACGCCGGGTCGGACGCGGCGGCGATCCAGACTTTCGCCGAGCGGGTCGGCGACGATTTCGTGATCAACGGGCGCAAGCATTTCATCACCAACGGCGACATCGCGGACCTGGCCACGGTGATCGCGCTGACGGACAAACAGAAGCGGACCAAGGGCGGGATCACGGCCTTTGCCGTCGAAAAGGGGACCCCGGGTTTTTACGTGGGCAAGATCGAGCAGAAGATGGGGCTGCGGGGCAGCCACACCTGCGAGCTGATCTTCGACGACTGCCGGGTCCCGGTTTCCGCGGTCATCGGCGGGGAACCCCTGATCGGCCAGGGCTTCAAGACGGCCATGCGGGTGCTGGACAAGGGACGGCTGACCATCGGGGCCGCGGCCCTGGGCGGCGCCCAGAAGCTGCTGGAAATGTGCCTCGACTACTCCAAAAAAAGGGTCCAGTTCGGACAACCCATCTGCCGGCATCAAGCCGTGGGCGCCATGCTGGCCCGGATGGCCACGGAAATTTACGCCGGCCGGCAGATGCTGCACCACGCCGCCTGGCTGCGGGACCAGGGCAAGAACGTGATCAAGGAAGCGTCCATGGTCAAGCTGTTCTGCACCGAAATGGCCTGCCGGGTCGCGGACATGGCCGTGCAAATATTCGGCGGCATGGGGTACATGAAGGAAGCCCGGGTGGAACGGTTCTACCGGGACCTGCGGTTGTATCGGATTTTCGAGGGGACCAGCGAAATTCAGCAGTTGGTCATCGTCCGGGAATTGACCCGGGATTAACCGACCGGAAAAAAGGAGTCGCTCATGGGTCTGGATAAAATTTTCGTGGCGGGCTCGGGCCTGATGGGTTCGGGGATCGCCCAGGTCTGCGCCCAGGCCGGCAAGACGGTCGTCCTGTACGACCTCGACGCGGCGGCCCTGGCCAAGGCCTTGAAAAACATAAGCTGGTCCGCGGCCAAGCTGGTGGAAAAAGGCCGGGTTCAAGGCTCGGTGGAAGAGATCATGAACCGGGTGACCGCCGCGACCGACCTGTCCGAAGTCGCTTCCGCCGACCTGGTCATCGAGGCCGTGTTCGAGAACCTGGAAGTTAAAAGGGAACTTTTCCGGCTTATCAACGACCGGCTCGGCCCGGAAGCCGTCGCCGCCAGCAACACCTCGGCCATTCCCATCACCGAAATCGCCGCCGCTGTTTCCCGCCCCGAAAATTTCCTGGGGCTTCATTTTTTCAGCCCCGTGCCCATGATGGCGGCCGTGGAAGTGGTCAAGGGCATGGCCACCAGCGCCGAGACCATGGAAAAGGGCCGCCGCTTCGTCCTGGAAATAGGCAAGGAACCGATCATGGTCCACCGGGACGTGGCCGGGTTCGTCATCAACCGCATCAATTTTCCTTCCGCCATCGAGGCCATGCGCCTGGTGGAAGCGGGCGTGGCCTCGGTGGAAGACATCGACAAGGGCCTGCGCCTGGCGTCGGGCCGCAAGATGGGCATTTTCGAGACCGGGGACCTGGTGGGCCTGGACGTGACCCACGGGGCCATGCTGGCCATGTTCCACGAAACGGGGGAGGAACGCTGGTATCCTCCCCTGCTGCCGCGGCGCAAGGTCAAGGCCGGGCGCCTGGGCCGCAAGACCGGCAGTGGTTGGTACGAATACGACGAAAACGGGAACAAGAAATAATTTTTTGACGGGGCGGCCGGGGCCGGACGGCCCGGGGCCGTTTTCCCCTGGGGAGACTTCGAATTGAGCGGTTACAAGATCGACGAAAAGAGCATCTTTTTCATTCTGAAGGAACAAATCCGGTACGGCCGGCTCCGCGACCTGGAACGGTACCGGGAACTAGATGAAATGACCCTGGACCTCCTGGTGAAGGAAGGGATCAAGTTCGCGGAAAACCGGGTCGCGCCCCTCAACCCCATCGGCGAGTCCCGGGGGCTGAAATACGACCGCGGCCGGGTGACCTGCCCGCCGGAATTCCGGGAAGTCTTTAGGGAGTATGGGGAAAACGGCTGGACCGCCGCGGTCCGGGACCCCGAGTACGGGGGCCAGGGGTTCCCGACCATGCTGCGCATCGTGCTCAACGAAATGATGTACGGCGCCTGCACCGCCTTCACCATGGCCCCCAGCCTGACCCATGGCGCGGCCCACCTGATCGAGACCTTCGGGACCGCGGCGCAGAAGGAGCTGTTCGTCCCCAATATGTACGGCGGCCGGTGGGCCGGGACCATGTGCCTGACCGAGGCCGATTCCGGTTCCAACCTGGCCGGCCTCAAGACCGCGGCCCGGCGCGACGGCGACCGGTTCCGCGTCGTGGGCGCCAAGCAGTTCATTTCCTGGGGCGACCACGACCTGACCGACAATATCATCCACCTGGTCCTGGCCCGGATCGAGGGGGCGCCGGCCGGGGTCAAGGGCATCTCCCTGTTCATCGTCCCCAAGATCAAGGTCGGACCCGACGGGTCCCCTTGCGAACCCAACGACGTTTTCTGCGCCGGGGTGGAGGAAAAAATGGGTCTGCACGCTTCCCCCACCTGCCGCCTCATTTTCGGCGAAAACAACGACTGCGAGGGTTTTCTCTGCGGCCCGGAAAACCAGGGCCTGCCCCAGATGTTCCAGATGATGAACTCCGCCCGCATCAACACCGGCGTCAGCGGCATGGCCCTGGGCGGGGCCGCGTACGCGGCGGCCCTGGAATACTGCAAGACTAGGTCCCAGGGGTCGGACCTGGCCCGCCGCAAGCCGGGCGACGTTCCCATCATCGACCATCCCGACGTCCGGCGCATGCTGCTGTGGATGAAGGGGGCCGTGGACGGCATGCGGTCCATGATCTACAACACCGCGTACTGGGAAGACCTGGCCCGCCACCTGCCCGAGGGCGAGGAACGCCGGCGTTGCGGGAACATCCTGGAATTCATGACCCCCATAGTCAAGGCCTACTGCTCGGACCTCGGCTTTAGGGTCTGCGAGACCGCGGTCCAATGCCTCGGCGGTTACGGGTATTGCCGGGATTATCCGGTGGAACAATACCTGCGGGACGCCAAGATCATGTCCCTGTACGAGGGGACCAACGGCATCCAGTCCATGGACCTGCTGGGCCGCAAGATGACCATCAACCACGGCGGGCCCTTCGCCGCCTTCCGGTCGGCCCTGGACGCTTTTTGCGACCGGGAAGCCGACCACCCCGCGCTGGGCCCCCAGGTCCGGGCCCTGGGCGAATTCCGCCGGTCCTTGTGGTCCGCGGCCGAGACCATGCGGGACCGGATGAAGACCGACCCCTTGCAGTGGGCGTCCGGGACCTACCCCGCGCTCCAGGCCTTCGGCGACGCGGCCGCCTGCTGGCTGCTGCTGGACCTGGCCGTCAAGGCCGCGCCCAAGGCGTCCCAGGATGGACCGAACCGGGACTTTTTCGCGGGCAAGGTCTTCCAAGCCAGGTATTTCGTCGACGTGACCCTGCCGCACGCCGCGGCCCATCTAAAAAACTGCCTGCGGGACGGCCGGGAAGTCGTGGATATTCCCGAGGCCGCCTTCTAGGGCGTTCCCCCCGGCCGCCGGACCCCGGCGGCCGGGGACGCCCCAACCGACCGGACCGCGGGCCTGGCCGGTCACGACAATCAATGAAAACACCATAGGGACATTTCCATACAAACCATCGGACATAAAAGGAAATTGTATTTTTTTCATTCCGGTTTGCCGGCCAGGTAATTCGAGAGCAAACTAACAAACTTGACAATAAATTAATATTTTTATACTATGGAGACAGGTACATCCACGGGGTCCCAAATCGGAAATCCCCCCGCCGCCCTTTCGCGGGAAGGCTGCCGCGAAAACAGGGCCGCTCTGAACCGGACCATCGCCAACCCTTGTTTCCCTCGCCCCTAACGGGTCCGAACCTAAGCCGGCCGGCGCTGAAACGGCCGGGGACGAGGCCGCTCCCAGGGACGAATGCCGGGTCCCGATCGCGAACGCGGCCCGGACGGAACGGGCGCGGCCATGAGCGCGCGGCGTTATCCGGTTCCACCGAGGTTGGAACGCGAGTTCGGAGGCCGAACATAGGGACCGTTCGAAACCGGCGCCGGGGGTCCGGCGGTCGAATCACGACCGCAAGAGAAGCCGCCCGGCCCGCTCCCGTCCGCCCGCGCCTTCGGTAAAATAACGGTCATGGATCAAGAGACACTGACCCTGCCCGATGAAGCTCAAGCATCGATCTTGCGCGCTTTTGGCCTCGGGCCTCCCGGAAAAATCGGCCGGACGGACCGACCGCCGGCCCAGGCCCTTCAACGGATTTTCGTCCGGAAGCAACCGTTGGTCCGCCGGCTTTTTTTTTGTTCCGCTGGAAAGCTTGATCGCATCGCGCGTCGATGGCCCCGTTTCCAGGCGGGAGTGACAATAATCCGCCCTGGACCAAGGGCGTCACCTTAACCCCTGGCCTATTCCAGGTTTGCCCTCGCGGCCCCGGTCGGGTCCCGCGGCGGCCGCTTCCCGGAATACGGCTTATAAAACACGAGCGGGCTGGGACCGCCGAAACAACCGGAGACTTCAACATGCCTAAAAAAGGCGGTCGGTCCAAGGACCGGATGGCGATTCAGAAAAAATTCGAAAAATTGGAACGGGAACGGGAAAAAGCTCGTAAAAAGGCCGAGAAGCTGGCCAAGAAAACCGAGTCCAAGGACGACGTCGAAGTCGTCGAACCCGAATAGTTTCCCGCCGCCGGCCCGGTTTCCCGACCAGGTCGGCGGGTTGCTCCTGCTCTTCCCGACTAGCCGCTTTTCCGTTTCCAGGTCAGCAGGCGGTCCCGGGCCGACCCGGCCAGAATCCCCGCCGCTTTAACCAAATCCATTCTACCCCGTTTCCGGGCCAGTTGCAGGAACATCGCTTCCGAGCGCCAGGGGACCTTTTTCTGCTCGTTTTCGGGCTTGCGGACCAAGCGCAAGGCCCCGGCGGGGCAGGAAACCGCGCAGAGCCCGCAGCCGAGGCAGCGGTCCCGGTCCAGGACCACTCGGCCCTCGACCAGGGCCAGGGCCTCCATCTGGCAGCGGTCGAGGCACAAGCCGCAGCCGCGGCAGCGGGACGGGTCGGCCGCCACTCGAAAAGCCGAACTGAAAAAATCCGCCGGACGGGGCTGTTTTTTCAGGTTTCGCAAGACCCCGCAGCAGCAACCGCAACAGCAGCAGATATTGACCGCGTCCCTCGAATTCATGGGCTGCAGGACCAAGCCCTGGCGTTCCGCTTCCTTTAAAATATCGAGGGCCTCGTCCCGGCCGATCATTCGGCCGACCCCGTTGCGCCGGTATATATCCACGGCCCCGCCGAAGACGAGACAGGCCTCGCCCAGGCGGCCGCAGCCCTCGCCCATGATGGCCCGTTCCCGCCGGCAGATGCAGGGCGCGACCAGCCCGCGTTTAACGCCGCGAATCAATTCCTCGGCCCGCTCGTAGGGCAGGGCCCGGGCCCCGCCGTGAAGGCTCCGGCCCACCGGAATGGTCCGGAGTTGAGGCAGGCTCTTCCAGCCCCCGGCTTCCAGGAATTCCTCCATGTATTCGTTCACGTCCCGAATCAATTCCGGGTTCAGGCGGTTGACCTGGAATTCCCAGATGCCGATGACGAACTGGAGGGCCATGTATTTGCACCGGTCGCCCGGCCCCGAGCCGGACTGGTAAATCAACCCCTTGCGGGCCATGGCTTCCAGGCGGGAAGAAACCTCTCCGACGTCCAGCCCGGCCCGGCGGGCGATCACCCGGGGCGGCTCGGCCAGCAAGGTCAAGTGCACGGCCAGGGCCGCTTCCTCCGGGTCGAACAACCGCCGCAGGATGCGCAGTTCCACGCCGCTCGACGCGGGCGGGAACCCGCCGGGCATGTCGTCCAGGTGACGGGCCAGGGCGCGATAAATCAGGTCATCCATAAGGCTTCCTTTAACATGGATGCCGCGGAGCGTTTTTCGGATCAGAGCGGTCAAGACGCCCTTCGCCGACAACATTCCCTCGCCGGCTCCTTTTCCGTTATACTAACCCGAGTCAAAAGGAAACAAAAATACGTCGGGTCGGGGCATGGCGCCTGGCCGACCGGCGATCGGAAGCGACCCTGACCCTGGGACGGGAAAGAGAATGTCGCAGTCCTAATGACTCAAGGCGTGGGCGGGCAACCCCGCCCGCAAGGCGTGGCCACGTCTCCAATTTACCGCGGCCAGGCCCGAAAAATAGTACAAGATGGCGCGCGTGGCCCACCCGACAAACTCATTTTCCCTTGGCCATTTTCATTACATTTTCAACCGACCGCAAACATCCTATTAAAGGCGTACAATCAAAGGGCGCCCACGGGGAGGCGCCCCTACATTGCGCCCGTAGCGGTGGTTATTTATGGTTTGTTGGGGCGGGTCCCCGTGCCCGCCCTCTTTTGCGTGATCGGGATTGTCGCTTGGCATATCAATGGATGTCCCATCAATTATTATTATACCTGGAGGGGCCGGGCATGGTGGTTCAAAAGCCCCCCTCACCCCGCCCTCTCCCCCCATGAATGGGTGGAGAGGGAGAATAATTGCCCCGGGCTTATTTCTATTGTTCCGCAAGACAACACCTCGCCCAAACCCGAAGAGGCGTGGGCTTGGCCGGACTATTACCTCCCTCGCCCCCCACGGGGGGAGAGGGCTGGGGTGAGGGGGGGCTTGGCTCACCCGGGCCGACGGGGCCGGCCAAGATGTTGGGTTTCGCCTCCGGCTCAACCCAACCTACGGATATCACATTATTTTTTGGCACACGGAGGTGACCTGGCCAAGCAACTTCAAGCGCCCCGAACTTCTTCGGGCGGGCATGGACGCCCGCCCTTTCCGCCCTCGAAACAGGACGTTTCGGGGCGTGAAACCGCCGCCAGGCGGGTTCTCCGGAAAAAGAGCCGGGGGTTGTCAGGGGCGCCGGCTCCGGCGCGCCCCTGA
>JAZDGM010000043.1:0-23048 GCA_043806915.1 Pseudomonadota bacterium
CCGTCCCAGGGTCAGGGGCGCGCCGGAGCCGGCGCCCCTGACAACCCCCGGCTCTTTTTCCGGAGAACCCGCCTGGCGGCGGTTTCACGCCCCGAAACGTCCTGTTTCGAGGGCGGTAAGGGCGGGCGTCCATGCCCGCCCGAAGAAGTCCGGGGCGTTTGGAATTGCTTGGCCCTGCGCGCCTCCGCCGTCCTAAATATAATGTGATCTCAGTAGGTTGGGTTGAGCCCTAGGCGAAACCCAACATCTTGGTCGGCACCGTCGGCCCGGGTGAACCAAGGACTCCCCCCCTCGCCCCATCCCCGTCGGGGGCGAGGGAGATAATTGCCTGGCCCGGCCCTCGCCTCCGTTTGGAACAAGGTGTTGTCTTTCAGAATAAAAGGAACAATACATTTTCAGATGGCCAGGTTTTAGACATTATCAGATGGCATCTGACAGACAGGAGGCGTACAGTCGCTCCACGCCGTCCATGGTATTTTGAAAGCTACGGAATTCCGGAATTAATTTAGCCAATTCCCTGGATGGTTTTTCAACTGCGTAGGGATCGCGGTATTGGGCTTTATGGATGATTTCTTTCAAGCGATCATTTCCAAAGGCTTTAGCCATGGCCGCCGGTTCTCCGAAATACCGGGCTTCAAGCTCCTGGCAGGCGATTCTCACCAACACATCGGCTCGCTTGGCCTCATGAGCCAAGGCTTCCAGTCTTGTTTTAAGGAGGTGACAGTCGCCGCCGTCGTTATCCCGAACAATGACGAAACGCGTTCCGGGATCACGCCACGCCCTAAGCTTGCGGGGGATGCTTTTTTCCAGGTCCTTTTTGCCTTCGTGGGGAATGCAGATAAAGGGCAAGCCGGGCATCAAGCGCGGCAAAAGCCCTTCGAGCAGTGTTTTCATTGATCGTTCCTCGAGAAGAAACACCAGTTGGTTCATTTCAAGTCGGCTCCTTCAAAAAGTCCTTGTTTCCAGAGCGATCCGGGCAAATCGCCTTCAGCGACCAGGCCCCGGAGCAAAGCGCTCTCGGACGCGCGCTTGACCGTGCTGAAACCGTCTTTCTTGACCAGGTAGTAAATTTCTTCCAACCCGGCGCCGTTCAAAAAATCGGGTGAGTGCGTGGAAACGAAGACCTGTCCGCCGCGCCTGGCATAGTCTCGAAACTCCTCAACCAGCTCGTGCAACAATTCCGGATACAAATGGTTTTCCGGTTCTTCCACGGCCAAAAGCGGGAACGGCTTCGGGTCGTATAACAGGACCAGGTAGGCGAACATTTTTAACGTGCCGTCGGAAACATAGCGGGCGATAAAGGGGTCCGTGAAGGCGCCGTCCTGAAAACGCAGCACCAGGCGCCCATCTTCCGTGGGCTTGGCCTCCACCTTGCTCATCCCCGGCACGCGCGCTTTCATGGCTTGGAGGACCTTATGGAAACAATCCTGGTGGTTCGCGTACAGGAATTGCGCTACCTGGGCGATGTTGTCCCCGCGTGTCGAAAGATGTTCGGCGTAACCGGCCTCCGCGCTTGGCCGGGCGTCTTCGATATGAAAATCGGAAATATGCCAATTTTCGATCAGGCTCCGGAATTCGGAAACAACCCGGAATTCCTTGAATTGGCCCAACCCCTTGATGGCTAAAACGCTTGGATCATCCAGGGCGTAAGTCTTTCGCTCGGCCGCCCCCCCTTCCTCTCCATAAGCGTTTTCATTGGTAATGGCCTCGCCTTTCCCCCGTTTAAAATCCACGAAATTCCAAGGCCGGCCTCGTTGGCCGCGACGAAATTGAAGAATTTCACGCTCCACCACGGGGCGGCCCGCGTCTTCCGCGACTTCCAACTGATAGGTCGCGAGCCGGCCGCCGCTCTCGCGAAACTTCACTATTAGCTTGATCGGCCCCTTCGCCCCGCGGCTGACCAGTTCCCGGAATCCGCCCCGGCGAGCCGCGGCCGCGGCGACGTTTTGCGCCAGGGCGTCCTTGAGAAAGCTAAACACATCGAAAAGGGTCGATTTTCTGGAACCATTGGCGCCGACGACAATAGCGAGGTTCGGCAACTCCGTTAATTCAGCCGAACGAAATAAACGATAGTTGTGAATCTCAATGCTCTCGATTGGCATGCCAAGCCTCATTTAGAGCAGCTTTCGCTGGTTGTCTCGATGAATGGCCCGAGCCGGACCGATGATCTCCGACCGGGCCGGGACCAAGCGTCATGGGCCAAGGCTTCGCTCGCCCCGTCCGCGCCTTGGATTAGCCGGTTTATGGATAAGCCGCGCCGCTATCCCCAATGAGCGTTGCCGCGACCAAGTCTTGCCGTTGTTCTCCACGAATAGCCTGTAGTTAATACTCAAAAAGACGTGGCCCAACGCCCGGCGCCTGGCCCGGGGCTAGCCCTTCCGGGAAAGCAAGCCCAGGGCGGTTTTATGAAAAATCTCGGCCGCCCGCGTGACCTGGGCGAAGGAAACGGCCTCTTCCGGACGATGGGCCATTTCCAACCGGCCGCACCCGAGGATGATGGGTTTGACCCCCAGGGACCAGAGCAGGTTGGCGTCGGAATGGCTGGGAAAGGCCCGCGGCGTCCAGGCCAGTTTTTCGGCGGCGAAGACGTCCCGCAGCACTTCCACGAGGGGGCCTTTTTCCGGTAGGGTGAAGCCGGCCTGGACCGTGTGGAACCAAAGGCGCGCCTCGAGGCTCGGGTTGGCTTGGCGCTCCCGCTCGAACTGGTCCTCCAGTTCCAGGGAAATCTCCGAGGCGTTGGTCGTGGGCGGCAGATGCACGTCCAACCAGGTCTCGCAGCTTTCCGGGACCGCGAACCCGCCGCCCGTGCTGAACAAGTCGCGGATATTATAGACCAACTCGGGTCGTTGCGACCCAAGGTAATCGGTCACGCGTAAAAGCAGCCGGAGCATGTCCTCGATGGGATTATGGCCGTTGCGGGCCAGGGAGGCGTGATAGCCGCGCCCCCGGGCCTGGGCCTGGATTTCCATGTATCCGTAGTGGGAAAGGCAGACTTCGAGGTCCGTGGGCTCGCCGATGACGGCCCAGGGAAAGTGGTAGTCCCCGGCCAAGGCCTGGGCGCCGTCCCCCTCTTCCTCCTCCCCCACCACCAGGGCCAGGATGAGGGGGAAATCCCGCGCGCCGTCCTCGTAGAGGGAGACGAAGGTCTCGATCATGGCCGCGCACCCGGACTTCATGTCCGAGGCGCCGAGCCCGATAACCATGTCGCCGTCCTCCTCGTGCCCGAAATCCTCCAGGTCGAAGGCGCCGACCGTGTCCAAATGGCCGATAAAGGCGACCTGGGCCTCGTTTCCGGCCGGAGCGACCACCAGGTTGCTCCGGCGTTCGTCCACTTCCTGCCTGACCACGGGCAGCCCTCTTCTTTTCAGGTAGCCGTGGAGAAAGTCGACGACATCCTCCTCCTTGCCCGAGGGGCTGTAGATGTCCAGGAGGTTGGTCAGGAGTCGTCGGAGGCGGGCGGGTTTGATCATGGGCGGTTTATCCTCAATCCTGGCCGCCGTCGCCGGGATCGTCCTTGTCGTGGCGGTGGTTCTTTTTGGGATGGGCCGCTTTTTTCTGCCCGGAAAGATTGAGGCTCAGGTAGATGTGTTCAACCGGCCGACCGAAACCCAGTTTCCGAAAGAATTTCAAGGCGGGGATGTTGTCGGCCTCGGTGTCGACCAGGATGATCCTGACTCCGTCCTTGACCACCAACTCCTTGAAGTGGCTGAACAGTTTACCGCCCACCCCATACTTTTGGTATTCGGGCGCCACGCCCAGCCAGACCAGCAGTCCGTATTTCCAGGCCGATCTCGATTTTTCAAGCGTGGCGCCCAGGGCGAAGCCCACTAGCCGGTCGTCCGCTTCGGCCACCAGGCAATATTCGCTGTCCGATTGAAAAAGTTGAATTATTTCATACTCATCCCAGGTGCGATACAGGTTGGGAACGGTTTCGGCGGTAAAAAGCAGTTCCCCTAGATGAAAGACCGCCGCCAGATCGTCGATCTCCATCTCGCGTATCTCGATATTCACTTTTTTTTTGGCCTTGCCGGCCTCTTCCCCTGTAATAGTCATACCCGCGGCAGCCGGGGGAAGGCCTTATAAGAACCCGCCGGCGCGGCGGGTCCGCCGCCAAAACCCCGGGCCGCCCCCAAACCCTCCTTTCATAATCAGTTGATGAAATCCTTCAAGGCTTTGGCGGGCTTGAATTTGACCACCTTGGCGGCGGGGATGTCCATTTCCTCGCCGGTCCTGGGGTTACGCCCCTTCCTGGCCGCCCTGGCGCTCGTGGAAAAAACTCCCAGCCCCCAGAGATTAATGCTCTCTCCCTTTTGAAGCTCCACCGTCACGTTGGCGATAATCGAGGCGAGGACCTTTTCAGCCTCGGTTTTTTTCACGCCGGCGTCGCGAGCAATGCCGTCAACCAGTTCCGCCTTGGTCATCATCTTCTCCTAACTGTGGTTGGAAACCTGACCCAGCCTAGGCCGGGCCCCTCAACCGGCCGCCGCGTCGGTTCGGCGACCCCTCCCTCCCCTATACAGCACGCGGCCCCACGCGCCAAGCCCGATCTTCGCTCAGCGTGTTTTTTTCACCCGCAGGCCGGCTTTTACCTTTTTGGCGTCCAGCAGTCCCTCGCTCGGAAGCCCGACTTCCCGCTTGACCGGGGCTGGCGAAAACCTCGTCCCGGCCTTGGCCGGCGCCAGCCTGACCGGCCCGGCGGCGTTGGCGGGAAAAGCCGACAAGCCGGGAACCAGGCCTTTGTCCGTCAGGGCGTCCAGGTAGAGCGCCTTGAGGCGCGTTTGACTTTTTATTCCGAATTCCAGCATGATCGTCTTGGTCTCGGCCCCGGATTCCACGGCGAGGATCAGCCGGTCCGGGTCGACGCGCTTGACCGGACCGGGACTGTTTTTGGTGAGCCAGTCCCTCTGGGCCGAGGGTTTCCGGCTCCGGCCCCTCTTTTCCGGCAGGGACGACCTCCAGACATAGGATTTTTTCCCGGGTTTCGCGGCGCTGGGCGCCTGACGGCCAAGAATCCGGGCCAGTTCCCTGGTGGACCCCAACAACGCGTCCCGCCCCGGCAATCCCTGGACGTATTTTCCGGTCACGGAATCGAAAAAGCCGGGTTCGGCTTCCGACAAGAGGTATTTATAATCCAGGGTCAGTTCCTCGCCGGAGTGGATATCCCGGCGGGCGAAACAGACGCCGCAATGATACAGGAGGTTGGGGGTCTGGGAATGATTGACGAAATCCTCATCCTCCACGCCGCTTTCCCGGTAAATGAAATGGCTTTTTATCCACCGGCACCCGGTCCTGATTATAAGTTCGTCTCCCGCCAGAGTGCATTCCAGATAATTTTCCTCGGGCATGACCTGAAGGCCGTGAGAAAAAATGGCCGCCGCCTCGCCCCGGTTCAATTCCTGCTCTAGGAACAATCCCAAGCCCGCGATGGTCGATTCCCTGACCGAAGCATTGATTAAAAGCATGGACCCTGTTCTCCCAAGTAATTTGAGGCGGCCGCGCGATCCTATTCAAACCCACGACAGCCGGTATATTCCCCGTGAAGGCGGGAAAGTGGATAGACCCGGCACTTGAGGGGTTTATGTTTATGGATGCGGCAAAAACTCCGGCCGTCAGACAAGGTCAGCCAGGGGCATCGTTTTAGATATCGGCCGGTTTTAGGGTTTTTCCAAGCGGCGTAAAGGACGTACCCGTCACGCTCCTCCATCGAAACCAAATTCAAGATATTCACCAGTCCAAGCGACTGCCAATATTCCACCTCTTCTAAAGAAACCAGACCCTGGTACGCGTCCCTCATTTGATGACAACACCGGCCGCGGTGTTGGCAGGAAAACCCTGGCGGGGCGACGAAGGTTTCCGCCATGATTTTTCGCGTCACAACATTGGCCGCGACCTGCTCCAATTCACCGAGTCGAAGCAAGGCCCGGTTCAGGTCGGCCTGGCGGTCCCGCCCGATATAATGATAGGTAGGCTTATGGTAGGTCAGGACCGCGTTGGACCCAGTCCGGAAGGCCTCGGACATAACCAACCCCGATTCCGGCGCGAACCGATCCTCGATGTTCCAGTCGTTCCGAATCAGGTATTTTTCCAAAAGGGATAGGGTGAGTTTAAAAAAGCCGGAGGAACTCTCCGCCGGGGCCTCGTCGGGGCGAGGTTCGCCGAATCCCCGCGGCGCGAGGCTGGGGGGGATGGTTTTCGAGTCAAGGAACGGATTCAGCGTTCTTTGTCCTCGTCCCATTCGTGGTCATGCTCCTCTTCATCATCTTCGTCGTCTTCCCAGTCTTCATCGTATTCCTCGTCGTCGCCCCAATCCTCGTCGTCGCCGATCCAGTCGTCGTCGTCGTTTTTCCAGCCTTCCTCGTCCTCTTCCTCGTCGTATTCCTCGATCACCTCATAACTCCGGACGCCGAGGTAGTAATCGCCTTCCCATTTTTTCACGGTCCCGACTATTTCGACGTATTCGTCTATAAAATCAAGAAGTTCCTGTCCCTTGCCGGTCATTTCGATCAGGAATTCCCGCTCGTCGTCGTCGGTTATCATCAAGCTGGTGACGTTGTCTTCCTCATCCCACTCATTAGGCAAAATCTGCCCTTTGATGGTTACTTTAGTGGAACTTGACTTGGCCATGCGCTCCTCCGAAATTATTCCCTTTCCGGTCCCTGGTCGGAAAGGGCCACGATATATATAATAGTTCTTTTTTTGTCAACAGGGAATCGAGCGGCGTCCCGGCCCGAGCCTTCAACGCCAAGCCGGGACCGGAACGGGAAATTCACTTTCCCATGGCCCGCCGCGCCTCGCCGGCCGTCAGCCCATCCGGCGAAAAACGCGGCCGGGGGAACCGCCACGTCCTAAAAACAAAAACGAGGAACCTTGGCTTCCAAAAAATAATTTTTTGTCGGGGACAGCCAAGGCTCCTTGCCCAGGTCCGAACCGGGAATCCAACCGGCCCACCGCCGCGCGGACGGGGGCCGGGTTCGGACCTCTTGTATTGTACTTACTTGACTTTCTGCCGAATTACCTTCTTGTCCAATTTTCCGACGCTGGTTTTGGGGATGGAATCCACCACCAGGAACTGGTCGGGAATGTAATACTTGGAGATGCTGCCTTCTTCCACGAACTTCATCATGAACCGGCGAACGTCCTCGACCGGGAAGTTTTGAAGGTCGCCCGAGGAGGGAACCACCATGGCCAGGGGGCGCTCGCCCCACTTATCGTCCGGAACGCCCACCACGGCGACCTCGGCCACAGCCGGATGCTGGCTGATGAGGCTTTCCATCTCGAGGGAGGAAACCCACTCCCCGCCGGTCTTGATCACGTCCTTGATCCGGTCCGTGATCTTGATGTAGCCATCGGGATTGATGTACGCGACATCGCCGGTGTGCAGATAGCCGCCCTTCCACAGGTCATCGCCTTTTTCCGGGCTTTTGAAGTAACCCTGCGTCAACCAGGGCGCCCTGACCACGATTTCGCCCGTGCTCTTGCCGTCCATGGGCTGGGGGTTCATGTTGTGGTCCACCACCCGCAAATCCACCAGGGGCACGGCCCGGCCGGTGGACGTCCGGATGTCGAGTTGGTATTCCAGGTCCGCGTCGATCATTTCGGGCTTCAGGTTGGTCAGGCTCAACAAGGGGCAGGTCTCGCTCATGCCGTACCCCGTGTAAATATCGATCCCCAGGTCCATGGCGGCCCGGGCCAGGCCCCGGGGCAGGGCGGAGCCGCCGATGATGACTTTCCAGCCCTTGAGATTGACCTGCTTAATGGCCGGGCTGCCGATCAACATCTGGAGGATGGTCGGGACGCAATGACTAAAGGTGACCTTCTCCTTGACCAGGAGTTTCAACAGCATTTCCGGTTCATACCGCCCCGGGTAAACCTGCTTGACGCCCAACAGCGTGGAAGCGAAAGGCACACCCCAGGCGTGGACGTGAAACATGGGGGTGATGGGCATGTAAACGTCCCCGACCTTGGACAAGGGCCTGGCGGAAAGCGCCGAAGTGGAAACCAGCATGCCCAGGGTGTGGAGCACCAACTGCCGGTGGCTGAAATAAACGCCCTTGGGGTCGCCCGTGGTGCCCGTGGTGTAGAACATGGTGGCCATGGAATTTTCGTCGAAATCCGGATATTCGTAGTCGTCGGTCCCCTTGGCCAGCAACTCCTCGTATTCGCAAGCGAACGGGATCGTCGATTTTATTTCCGCCTCCGCGTTCTCCTTCATCAGTATCCACGTCTTCACCGACGGCATCTGGTTCATGATCGGTTCGATCAGGGGAACGAAATCCTGGTGAACGAAAACCACCGTGTCCTCGGCGTGCTTCATGGTGAAAAGAATCTGTTCCGGAGACAGGCGAACGTTGACGCAGTGCAGCACCGAGCCGACGCCCGGCACGCTGAAATAGGCTTCCAGATAGCGATACGAGTCCCAATCCAAGAAGGCCACCACGTCCCCGGGGCCCACGCCCAGGGTCCCCAGGCCCGAGGCCAGCTTCTTGGCCCGGGAATAGAATTCCCGGTAGGTGAAACGTTTCGTGTCCCGGTAAACGATTTCCTGGTCCGGACTGTAAATAATGGGCGTATGAAGAAGCTGCTTGAGCAGCAATGGATATTGATAGGCCTCTTGAGCCCTCTCTATGATCTTCGTTCCTTGAATCATGAAACCCTCCTCGATCTATTATTTCGGCGGGGCCGAATTCTGTATATTCAACACTACCCCGGGGCGGGGTGACTTATCCTTCTTTAACTCACGCCCGGCGCCTGTTATTATCGACGCTTCCCGCCGGGCCGGCAATAAGGTCCCGACCCGCCTGACCGTAAAAGAAATTTTCCCGGTTCGGAAGACCCAAACTTATTTCGGTTGTCAAGCGCTTGGGGTATAGCATGAAAACCCAGGCCGGTCAATCGGGCGGAAACCTTTTTTTCCGGCCTAACGCCCCAATTTTTTATGGAAAAGACGACGAATCCCCCCGGCCCTCGCCGGCGCCGCGAATCAAGTGAAATTTTCCGACCCTGGACCCGAACGGCCTGGCGGGGGAACGTATTCCCGAGGCTCTTCCTCGGGGACCGGGGCGGGTTCGAGATACTCCCCGGACCCGAAATAATTCAAGAGGGAACGCATCAGGTTTTCCTGGTCGATCAAGCGTTGCCGGAGATATTGGATTTCTTCCTCCAGGGAATTCACTTTTTCCTCAAGCTCCAAAAGCTCGCGACTCTCCGCCGGAAGGGCAGGCGTTTCTTCCTCCTCCCCGGCCGGAACAGGCGGCTTCGGCGCCTCGGACCCGACTTTTTCCCCGGAAGTCGTATCCGGGGCCGGGGTCGGGTCCGGCGAGGCCTGATTCGGCGACGCCTGATCGGGCGACCTTGGATCGGACGGGGCTGGAACTGGCGACGCTTGATCGGACGGGGCTGGGTTGGCCGGAGTAACGGCCGGCCCGGGTGGGGTTAATGGCGCGGGCGCGACCGGTTGAGGTTCGGTTTGTTCAGGCGCGGCTCCTGACGGCGAGAACGGTTTTTCCACCGGGTAGAACAATGCCAGGATCGGATCGAGCCTGGGGAAAACCGGTTCCTCGGCCCGTTCCAGGGCCGTCAGCCCCACGGTGGAAATCAGCAGAAGAAAAACGGCCCAAAAAAGATGGCCATAGTGGGTCTGATACTGTTTCCGAACCAGGGTTCGGGTCTGGAGAATCAAGAAAAGCAGGGCGCCGAGGGGCAAGGCCGCCTGGGCCAGCACCCAGCCCGGGCGGAGAAAGATCGGCCAGGAAGCCATGAAGCCCGGTCCCAGGAACAAGGCTTCCAACCCCTGGGATTTGGTCGCGATGGCGAAAGCAGGGGCCAAGGCCGCGTAGAGAAAAAAAACCGAGAGCAAGACGGGCGGCCAGATTCTGCCGGGTCGGAGCAACCACGCCGCGGTCAAGGCCGCGGCCAGGCCCAAACCCAATATGATCGGCGGGACCAGGGCCGGGGGCAGGCCCAACAAGCCCATCTCGCCGGCCCCGTACACCGTGTGGGCCAGGGCCGCTAAAAATCCCAGGCAGGCCGCTTCCAAGCCCACCCTGACTTCCCAGGATATCTTTTTCCATAAAAGTCCCAGCAAGGCCAGGCAGATGACCAGGGCCGCCGCTGTTTCCAGCCGAAAGGGCGCCTGCTCGATGAAAATCTCGATCCCAAAGCCGAGCAGCCCGACCCCGAGAGCGATGAATAGGAAATATAACACGCCCTTGGCCAGGGCGCCCTGGTGGGCTTCCTTAACGTAAAAGGGCTTGAAATCGTCTTTTTCCGTGGCGTCGGAAAGCGCTTGGGGCTCCACCCGGGTTTCGGACCCAGGGGTTTCGGCCCAATTGGGAGCTGCTTGCTCCCGTGGAGACGCGGCCTCGCCCGGACCCGACTCTGTTTTTTTTTGCTCCTCGGTCACGTTGACTCCTTTAAAAGCTCCTTGTTTTTCCACGATCCGAAATTTTATCACAGCCCCGCGACCGCCACAAGGTGAATGCGCCGCCCCGGCTCGACCATCGGTTTCTCTATATTATTCGGGCATCCAGCCTTACTCGTTTCCATCTGGCCCTTTTCCTTACATTTCCAACCGACCGCGAACACCCCTGCAAACCTTGAATAACCACCGCCGGCGGCGGAATGTAGGGGCGCCTCCCCGTGGGCGCCCTAACACGATGTCCATTGATATGCCCAAGCGACAATCCCGCTCACGCAAAAGAGGCCGGCCGGGGGCCCTCTCCTTTTAATCTACTTTGGGCTGGTTCCCAAGCTAGAGCTTGGGAACCAGCGGCGGAATGTGGGCCAGCGAAAATGTGGAGCAGCGGCGGTATTACCGTTTAAGGCTGTTGCCTTCCCCTCTCCCCTCGGTGGTAAAAAACCGGGGGTCGGCGCGGGAAGGTTCAGTCGCCGAAAAACTTGGCGGCGTGGTCGATATCTTCCGGGCAGAAGACGAAGAGGGCTTTTTCGTCCGTGCACAGGGCCGAGCCGTAGACATACTTGATGTTGATTCCTTCCCGGCCGAACCGGGCCGCCACCTCGGCCAGGGCGCCGGTCTTGTTGTCCAGGCCGACGGCGATAACCGGCAGCACGTCGAACATGTAGTCGTTTTGCGCCAGCACCTCCACGGCCCGGTCGGTCTCGTCCTCCTTGACCAGGAGCCGGATCAAGGCGAATTCCTCGGAATCCTTGCGGACGGAATCGTAGCTGTTGGTGGAAGCGATGCGTTTGATCGATTTCCCCCGGGCCTGGAAAAGCTCCATGACATAGGCCGAGGCGTCCTGGATGGACAGGGCTTCCAGGTTGATCTTGTTTTCGGCGAGGAGCACGGCCAGGCGGCCCAGTTCACCGGGGACGTTTTTGAGAAACAGCGATATCTGCTTGCGGACCATGAGGCGACCTCCGAATATTCTTGCCGGTGGTTTATCACCGCCGGGCGACCGGCGCAAGACCCCGCCCGGGGAAACGATCAAGCGGAATCGGCCATTTTTTTACGGCTCGTCCGTTCGGCCTTGGCGACCAGGTCGAGCCAGCGCCGGTCAACCTGATCCTGCAGGGTCCGGATCATTTCCGCGGTCATGTATTTGAAACGACCCTGGGCCTTGACGTATTCCTCCACCGTCGCTTCCCGGTCGGGAAAGACGTTGATGGTGTATTCCCAATCTTCCTCGAACCGCTGGCGGCGGCGGGAAAAACGCCAGCGCCGGACCTCGTACAAGGGGAAGATGCGGGCCTGGGTGGCCAGCCGGGAGGCCCGGATGGCCTGACCCGGGTCGATCTGCCACCCCGGCGGGCAGGCCGAAAGAATATGAATGAACTTGGTCCCGGTGATGCGCCGGGCTTTTTGGAATTTCTTGACCAGGTCATCCGGATGGGCCGGGGAGGCCGAGGCCAGGTAGGGGATATGATGCGCCAGTAGAATCTGCTCGATATCCTTTTTGTTTTCTTCCTTGATCGACCCCTGGGGCGTGGTGGTGGTCCAGGCGCCCAGGGGCGTGGCGCTGGAACGCTGGATGCCGGTGTTCATGTACGCTTCGTTGTCGTAGCAGACG
The DNA here is from genome assembly GCA_043806915.1 of Pseudomonadota bacterium. Classification (GTDB taxonomy): domain Bacteria; phylum Desulfobacterota; class Desulfarculia; order Adiutricales; family JAGVGV01; genus JAZDGM01. The sequence continues at coordinate 12,030 of JAZDGM010000043.1, forward strand.
AACAGGATGTTTTCGTTCCGCTCCGCCGCTCCGGACAACGCCTGGAGACCGATGTCGAAGGTCCCGCCGTCTCCGGCCCAGACCATGACCGCCGCGTCCCTTTCCCCCCGGGCGTCCAGGGCCGCCGAGACCCCGGCCGCGACCACGGCCGCTGTTTCGAACGGGCATTGAATCACCGGGACCCCCAGGTTGGAGTAGGGATAGGCCCCGATAAAGACGCAGAAGCAGCAGGCCGGGGTGACCACCACGGTTCGGGGACCCATCGCCTTGAGCGCCAGTTTTATGGCCAGGGCCGACCCGCACCCCTGGCAGGAAGACATCCCCGGAAAGACCAGCTCGTCCGCCTCCAGAAAATACTTTGGAAAATCGAATAGTTTCTGCATTGCAATTCCCTATTCCCGCAGGCCCCAAAACAGGGGCGTTTCCGACGGACCTTCCCGGGCCAGGACCGCCTTGGCGATGCCGATGATATCCCGGGGCGTGACGTCGCGCCCGCCCAGGCCGGCGATCACCGGAAAAACCAACGGGCGGGACGCCGGCGGAAAGAGGGCGGCCTGGACCTCGGCCGCGAAAACGCCTCCGCACCCCACCGACAGATTACGGTCGATCACCGCTATTTTTTTTGCCTTCCCCAGGACCGACCGCCACCGCTCGGCCGGGACGGGCCGAAATAGCCGGACCTTCATCAAGCCGGCCTTGATTCCGCTTTCCCGAAGCTGGTCCACCGCCAGGCGCGTGACGGAAGTGATGGTCCCGGCGGTCGCGATAATCAATTCCGCGTCGTCGGCGCGGTATTCTTCCACCAGATCGTAGTCCCGCTGGAAAATCTCCGAGAATTCGCCGCATATTTCCCGGTACCGGTCCAGGGCCGAAACCGAGTCCCGGTGCATTTTGTAGCGCTGCTCGTAAAAAAAGTCCGGGGACATCAGCCCTCCGAACATCCGGGGGTTGTCGAAATCGATTTTGGTCTCCGGCCGATAGGGGGGCAGGAAGCGGTCCACGTCCTCGGGTTCCGGGACGTCCACCACTTCGGAGGTATGGCTCAGGAAAAAGGCGTCGTACGCGATCATGACCGGCAGCAGGACCGATTCCGCTAGTTTGAAGGCCATGACGACGCTGTCCAGGACTTCCTGGTTGGACTCGCAGTAAAGCTGAATCCACCCCGTGTCCCGCTGGGACAGGGAATCGGTCTGGTCGGCCCAGATATTCCAGGTCCCGCCCACGGCCCGGTTGACGTTGGCCAGGACGATGGGCAGCCGGGCGCCGGCGGCCCAATGCAGGACCTCGTGCATGTACAACAGGCCGTTGCCGCTGGTGGCGGTAAAGGTCCTGACCCCGGCGGTGGAGGCGCCCAGGAGGGCGGCCATGGCCGAGTGCTTGCTTTCCACCTTGATGAAGCGGGCGTCCAACTCCCCGGTGGCGCACATCTCGGACAGCTCTTCCACGATGGTGGTCTGGGGCGTGATCGGATAGGCCGACACCACCTGGACCCGACTCAATTTGACTCCGTGGGAAACCGCGTGGTTCCCTTTTAGCACTTTCCTCAATTAATCCTCCCTAACGACCGTTCCCTCGTCGACCATGGTCACGGCCCCGCGGGGGCATTCGGCGGCGCAGATGCCGCAGCCCTTGCAGTAATCGTAGTCGATTTGGTATCCGCGGCGGCCCTCGCCCTGGTCCAGGATGGAAACGTCCGGGCAGAACACCAGGCAATTGCCGCACTTGGTGCAGCGGCCGCAATGCAGGCAGCGGGCCGCTTCTTCCTGGGCCTCGTCCGGGGTGAAGGTCGGGTCGATCGGCTTGAAATCGGTCCGGCGGACCCGGGCCGGCGGGACCTGGCGCCGGACCGGCGGGGTTTTCAGGAAATAGTCGTAGACCATTTGGGACGAGTCGACCACCTTGGCGATATTCAAGGGAATGGGATTGAGATTGTCCCAGCCCAGGTACGCGGCGCAACTGACGGCCGGGCCCGACCCCAGGGTTATTTCCCGGAAAACCTCGGTCGCGTCCAGCCCCCGGCGGAGGCAGTCCATGGCGATGGCCGCCCGTTTTCCCGCCGCGACGGCGTGGATGGCGGTGCGGGGCTGGGAAATGGCGTCTCCGCCGGAGAAAACCGCCGCTCCCGCGCCGGGTTCGGTCGTCGCCCGGAGTAGCGGGTCGACCGCGACGCCGCCGTCGTCGGTCCGGACCAGGCCCTCCAGGAAATCCAGGTCCGCCCGCTCCCCAATGGCGCCGACGATGACGTCGGCCTCGATTTCGAAGAGGGACCCAGGTTTCGGGGTGAAACGGGGCCGCCCGGTTTCGTCGGGTTCGCCCAGTTCCGTTTCCTCGCAGACCAGGCGTTCCAGGGACCCGTCCAGCCGGCATTCCAGGCTGGTGGGGGCGGCCAAAAAGCGGAAGATGACGCCTTCGTCCCGGGCTTCCCGGACTTCTTCCGGATGGGCGGGCATTTCGTTTTCGCTCCGACGGTACACGACCGTGGTTTTTACTCCCAGCCGCAAGGCGGTCCGGGCCGCGTCGATGGCGGTGTTGCCTCCTCCAATGATCACCGCCCGGCGTCCCAGGTTGACGCGCTCGCCCAGGGCGGTTTGTCGCAACAGGGCCAGGCCGCTGACGATCCTGGGGCCGCCCGCCGCAGCGTCGAGCTTCAATTCCAGGCTGCGCTGGGCCCCGGGGGCCAGGAAGATGTAGTCGAATTCCCGCCGCAGCCGGTCCAGGGAGATAGCGCGGCCAATGGCCGTCGCGGTCCGGATTTCCACGCCCAACCGGACCAGGCCCTCGAATTCCGCGGCCACGACGCTCCGGGGCAGCCGGTACGCCGGGACGCCCAGCCGCAGCACTCCCCCCGGTTCGGGCTGGGCCTCGAAAATCACGGGCCTGAACCCGAGCAGGCGGGCGAAATACGCCGCCGACATTCCGGCCGGACCGGAACCGACAATGGCCAGGCCGGGACCGTCGGCCGGGCCCAACAGGGGATTCGGCGCCTCCGGGTCGACCTGGTCCCCCACGAACCGTTCCAGTTCCCTGATTTGCACGGCCTGGTCCAGGGGGAGGCGGTTGCAGCGGCCCTGGCAGAAACGGAAACAGACCCGGCCCATTATCGCCGGGAAGGGCTGTTCCCGCTTTAAATGCCAGTAGGCGCGCCGGACGTTTCCTTCCTGGAGCAGCCGAATCCAGCCTTCGATATCGTTTCCGGCCGGACAGGCGTTCTGGCAGGCCGGGGTCTTGTCCTCGAAGACCGGCTTGATATAGCGCCAGCCGCCGGTCAGGTTGTGCAGTTGGGGACCAAGCGACGAATTGAACGGGGTGAGGTCGCGCCAACTGGACATCTCGAATTTTCGGGCCGACTCGCTTCTTTTTTTCGGGGTCATCCTCAATCCTCAAGGGGGGAGGGCGCGCCGCCGGCCGGGACCACTTTGTCGTGGGCCTCCCGGGCCGCCCTGCTGTTGGCTTCCTTTTTGACCGGAGCGTATTTCAGGATCGCCCGCGCCACCGCTTCCAGCCCCACCTGGCCGGCGACCCGGGCCAGGGCGCCTAGGATGGCCGTGTTGACGATGGGGTTGGCGGCCGAGCCGAGGCCGTGGGCCGCCGCCACGGCCCCGGCGTTCACCACGAAGGTCCGAAAGTCGGGACCGATCAGCCGGGCGTAATGTTCCGGCGGCTCGCTCCCGTTGATGAGGACTATCCCGCCTTTTTTCAAGCCCTGGGTCACCGGGGTGTTGACCAGCAGGGTCGGGTCCAGGACCACGACCGCGTCGGGTTCGTAAATCTGGTTACGGAGCAGGATCGGCCGGTCGTCCACGCGGCAGAAGGCGGTGACCGGGGCCCCGCGCCGTTCCACGCCGAAGGCCGGGAACGCCTGCACGTATTTGCCTTCGAGAAAGAAAGCCTGGGCCAGTATCTCGGAGCCTATGACCGCCCCCTGCCCGCCACGCCCATGAAACCTTATTTCGTACATGCCTCGCTCCGGGTTGGGGGTTCTCGGGGTTCCCCGGCGACAGGGTAAAATTCCCGGCCGCCGCGGCCGAGCCCTCGGGTTATCCTCGGGTGATGTTCCATCCTTTTTATTATACCGTTTGGGACGGGCGGCGGAAACCCCGGGCGGGTAATATTTCGACGCCCCGGGCGCGATTAGTCGGTCCGGGGCTAGGGGCGGAAAAATGGGTCGCCGGGGAGGTGGGGGAAGAGAAAACATAAGCCATTTCAAATCGGGGGGTTGAAATTATCCCGGGCATGATATAATAATTCGGCAGCGACCGGGTTACGGTTTGGCGGCGTCGGCGGCCCTCCGGGGACCCGTTCGGACGGCTGTATTGGGTCGGAAAGCTTGTCTTGACTTTCCGATTTTTTATATATATGAATAAGGTTTGGTCCGAGGCGAGAGTGGCGGAATTGGTAGACGCACTGGCCTTAGGAGCCAGCGGTCCCTGACCGTAGGGGTTCGAGTCCCCTCTCTCGCACCAAAATATTTATGACCCGGAGTAACACCATGAGTTTCAGCATCGAAGACCTCGGGGCGGTCAAAAAAAAGCTTTCCGTGGAAATTCCTAGGGAAACCGTGCAGGCCGAACTGGAAAAATCCCTCAAAGACCTGGGAAAGAAAGCCAGGATAAAGGGTTTTCGGCCGGGAAAGGCCCCCAAAAACATAATCAAAAAAATGTTCTGGCCCCAGATTGAGCAAGAAGTTTCCCAGAACCTGGTGGAAGAAGCCTTGCCCCCGATCCTCGAAGAGGTCGGAAAAAAGATGGTTTCCCAGCCCGTCCTGCGGGAATCCGAATTCGCCGAGGGAGAACCCTTCAAATTCTCCGTTGTTTTCGAAGTCAAGCCGGAATTCGACATTGACGGTTACAAGGGGCTTGAACTGCGGCAGGAAGAATTCAAGGTCGAGGAAGAACAGGTCGATAAAAAGATGGAGGAAATCCGTCAGGCCTACGCTTCGGTCAAGACCCTGGAAGAAGACCGCCCCCTGAAAAAGGGCGACCTGGCGGTCGTGGACTACAAGGGCTACGTGGGCGACGAGGCCCTCGAGGGCGCGGCCAACCCGTCCTTTCAGATGGAAGTGGGCGCCGGGCATTTCCACGTGGGCTTCGAGGCGGCCCTGATCGGCCTGGGGAAGGGCGAGACGGCGGAGATTAACGCCACCTTCGACGACAAGCATTACAACCCCAAGCTGGCCGGCCGCGAGGTCAGGTTCGAGGTCAAGGTCGTGGACGTCAAGGTCAAGGTCTTGCCCGAGCTTAACGACGAGTTCGCCAAGGACCTGGGACAAGGGGTCGAGACCCTGGACGGGCTCCGCGCGATGGTCCGGGCGGACATGGAGAAAAACGGCGCCCGCCGGGTCCGGGACAAGGTCGACAAGATGGCCCGGGACAAGCTTCTGGAACTGGTGGAATTGGAGGCCCCCGATACGCTGATCGGCCAGGAACTGGATTCCATGGTCCAGAACACCAAGTTCAACCTGAGGCGGTCGGGCATCGATCTGGAAGCCATGGGGATTTCCGAGAACAAGATTCGCGACGACTACCGCGACGAAGCCCAGAAACGGGTCAAGGCGGCCCTGATTTTCGAGAAGATCGCCGAGAAGGAAAGCATCGAAATCAAGGATGAGGACGTGGAGGGCGAGGTGGTCAAGGCAGCCGCGGAAACAGGGCAGCCGGTTGATGTTGTCAGGGAAATTTATAAGAAGAATAATTGGTTGGATTCCCTTAAGGACCAATTGCTCCTGGACAGGGCCTTGAATTTTGTCGTTGAGAGTGCTAAAATCGAAATAGTGGCGCCTGGGACCGAGGAAGAACCGGAGCAGGCTCCGGAGGCCTGATTCCAGGCCTTTATTTACTTAGACCGATTGACGGAAAGAGATCAATAATGACCCTTATTCCAATCGTGGTGGAGCAGACCAGCCGAGGTGAACGGGCTTACGATATCTATTCCCGCCTGCTCAAGGACCGGATCATCTTTTTGGGGACCCAGGTGGACGACGTCATCGCCAACCTGGTCATCGCCCAGCTTCTTTTTCTGGAGTCCGAGGACCCGGACAAGGATATCAATTTTTACATCAACAGCCCGGGAGGGTCGGTGACCTCCGGTTTGGCCATTTTCGACACCATGCGCTACATCAAGCCCGATATCTCGACCCTGTGCATGGGGCAGGCGGCCAGCATGGGGGCGCTGCTCCTTTCCGCCGGGACCAAGGGCAAGCGATTCGCCCTGCCCAACGCCCGCATCCTGATCCACCAGGTTTCCGGCGGGTTCCAGGGCCAGGGAACGGATATTCAGATTCAGGCCCGCGAAGTGCTGAATCTTAAACAGAAACTAAACCAGATTTTGGCCGATAACACCGGTCAGAGCGTTGACAGGATCGCCCAGGACACCGAGCGCGACTATTTCATGAGCAGCGACGAGGCCGTGACCTATGGCTTGGTGGACCGGGTTATCAGAAAACGGGAAACAAAGGTCGAGGACCGGAGGTAACCCCCATGACGAAGAAAGGCGATGGCAAGACCACTGATTTGCTTTGTTCCTTCTGCGGAAAAAGCCAGGACGAGGTCAAGAAACTTATCGCCGGCCCTTCGGTGTATATCTGCGACGAATGCATAGAGCTTTGCAACGATATTATTGCCGAGGAGTACGAGCGGGAGGAGATCGAGTCGGCGGTCAATATTCCCAAGCCGGCCGAGATCAAAGCCATTTTGGACGACTATGTGATCGGCCAGGAGAAGGCCAAGAAAATCCTCTCCGTGGCCGTTCACAATCATTACAAAAGAATCGAGACCCCGTCCGACCCCGATGGGGTGGAACTGCAAAAGTCCAATATCCTTCTGGTCGGACCCACTGGTTCCGGTAAGACGTTGCTGGCCCAGACCCTGGCCAAGATTCTGAACGTTCCCTTCACCATTGCCGACGCCACCACCCTGACCGAGGCCGGGTACGTGGGCGAGGACGTGGAAAACATCATCCTGAACCTGCTGCAAGCCGCCGATTACGACGTGGAAAAAGCCAGCAAGGGCATTGTCTACATCGATGAAATCGACAAGATCGCCCGCAAGTCCGACAATCCCTCCATCACCAGGGACGTGTCGGGCGAGGGGGTCCAGCAGGCCCTGCTCAAGATCATCGAGGGAACCATGGCCGCGGTGCCGCCCAAGGGCGGCCGCAAGCACCCCCAGCAGGAATTCGTCAAGGTCGACACGACCAACATCCTGTTCATCTGCGGCGGGGCTTTCGTCGGGCTGGAAAACACCATCAAGGCCCGTATCGGCGTCAAGACCATGGGGTTCGGCGCCGACATTCGCAAACGCAAGGAAGAAAAAAACCTGGGGGAAATCCTGGAACAGTGCCAGCCCGAGGACTTGCTGAGTTTCGGGCTGATTCCCGAATTCGTGGGGCGGCTGCCCGTGGTGGCCACGCTCAACGAACTGGACGAGGCTATTTTGGTCCGCATCCTCAAGGAGCCGAAAAACGCCTTGATCAAGCAGTACCAGAAGCTTTTCGATTTCGAGAAGATCAAACTCAGGTTCACCGAGGGCGCCCTGGTGGCCGTGGCCCGGGAAGCCTTGAAACGGAAGTCCGGCGCCCGGGGTCTGCGGGCCATTCTGGAAAACACCCTGCTCGACATAATGTTTGAATTGCCTTCCCTTAAGAGCGTGCGCGAATGCGTCGTCAGCGAGGAAGTCGTCCTCAATCACGAACAGCCGATTCTTCTATATGAAAAACAGGCTGAATCAGCCTGAACCTAGCCCGCAGCCGGGCGGCTTCCCCTGGGCGGCGGGAAGCCGCCGCGCCGGCGCCAAGCCTTCCAGGTCGTTTCGCGACCCTAGCCGGAACAACTCTTTGAATTAACAAGGTGTCAATATGCTTTTCAACCTGAATCGATCCAAGACTGGTACCAAGCCGGGGGGAAACCGATTTCATCTTCCCCTTTTGCCGTTGAGGGACGTGGTCGTCTTTCCGCACATGGTCGTTCCCCTGTTCGTGGGCCGCGAAAAGTCGATCAACGCCCTGGAACACGCCATGAACCTCGAAAAAAGCATCTTCCTGTGCGCCCAGCAGGAAGCCAAGATCGATGAACCCAGGGAAAAGGATATCCACGCCGTCGGCGCCATCGGCTCCGTGCTCCAACTCCTGCGCCTGCCCGATGGGACCGTCAAGGCCCTGGTCGAGGGTAAAAGCCGGGGACGGATCGTGGAATTTCTCCCCAACCCCGACTTTTTCTACGTGGAGATCGAGCCGGTGGTCGAACCCGAGGAAAACCAGGCCGAGGTCGAGGCCCTGATCCGCAGCGTCAACTCCACCTTTGATCAATACGCCAAGATCAACAAAAAGGTTCCCGCCGAAATCCTGGCTTCTTCCGCCGCCATCAAGGAACCTTCCCGCCTCGCCGACACCATTGTGGGGCACCTCGGGGTCAAGCTGGAAGACAAGCAGCGTCTGCTGGAAATTTTCAGCCCGGTCCAGAGGCTTGAAGCCTTGTACGAACTCATGCGCTCGGAAATCGAGATCATGCAGATCGAGCAGCGCATCAAGAACCGGGTCAAGAAGCAGATGGAAAAGACCCAGAAGGAATACTACCTCAACGAGCAGATGCGGGCTATCCAGAAGGAGATGGGGGAAAAGGACGACCTGAAGAACGAGGTCCAGGAACTCGAGGAAAAGCTCAAGAAAAAGAGGCTTTCCCGGGAAGCGTCCGTCAAGGTTCAGCACGAAATCAAGAAGCTGAAAATGATGTCGCCCATGTCCGCCGAGGCCACCGTGGTCCGCAACTACATCGACTGGATTCTATCCCTGCCCTGGTATGAAAAAACCCGCGACACCCTCGACCTCGCCCAGGCCGAGCGCATCCTCGAGGAAGACCATTACGGCCTGGACAAGCCCAAGGAACGCATTCTCGAATACCTGGCCGTTCAAAGCCTGGTCAAGAAGATCAAGGGCCCCATCCTCTGCCTCGTCGGACCTCCCGGCGTGGGCAAGACCTCCCTGGCCAAGTCCGTGGCCAGGTCCATGGGCCGCAACTTTATTCGCTTGTCCCTGGGCGGGGTCAGGGATGAAGCCGAGATCCGGGGTCATCGCCGCACCTACATCGGCGCCTTGCCGGGCAAGATCATCCAGAGCCTGCGCAAGGCCAAGAGCAACAATCCGGTTTTCTGCCTGGACGAAGTGGACAAGATGAGCACCGACTTCCGGGGCGACCCCTCGGCCGCTCTCCTGGAAGTGCTGGACCCGGAACAGAATCACGCCTTCAACGATCATTACCTGGACCTTGATTACGACCTGTCCGAGATCATGTTCATCACCACCGCCAATACTCTTTATTCCATCCCCCTGCCCTTGCAGGACCGCATGGAAATCATTCGCATCCCCGGGTACACCGAGGACGAAAAGCTTAATATCGCCAAGCAGTTCCTGATCAAGAAGCAGGTTCGCTTCAACGGCCTGACCGAGGAGAAGGTCACTTTTTCCGACTCGGCCATCCTGCAGGTCATCCGGCGCTACACCCGGGAAGCCGGAGTCAGGAACCTCGAGCGGGAAATAGCTTCCATCTGTCGGAAATCGGCCCGGGAAGTGGTCAAGACCCCCAACCGGGAACCCATCAGGATATCAGGGAAAAACACTGCCCAATACCTGGGCGTGCCCAAGTTCCGTTACGGCGTGGCCGAGGAAGCCGACGAGATCGGCTTGGTCACGGGGTTGGCCTGGACCGAGGTGGGCGGTGAAATTTTGAACACCGAGGCGGTGATCATGCCCGGCCGGGGGCAGCTCATCCTGACCGGCAAGCTCGGCGACGTGATGCAGGAATCCGCCCAGGCGGCCTTGTCCTACGTCCGGTCCCGGGCCAGTCGCCTGGGTCTCAACGAACAGTTCTACCGCAAGGTCGATATTCATATTCACGTCCCCGAGGGCGCCACGCCCAAGGACGGGCCGTCCGCCGGGATCACCCTGACCACGGCCATCGTTTCGGCCCTGCTCAAGAAGCCGGTTCGCCGGGACCTGGCCATGACCGGGGAAATAACCCTCCGGGGACGGGTCCTGCCCATCGGCGGCCTCAAGGAAAAGATTATGGCCGCGCACCGGGGTAATATCAAAACCGTGCTTATTCCCAAGGAAAACGAAAAGGACCTCAAGGATATTCCGGCCCGGATACTTAAAGCCGTCGCCATCATCAGCGTGGAGAGCATGGACGAGGTTTTGGAGCGGGCGATTGTGATCAAGGAAACGGAATCGTTGTTCCAGGAACACAAGCCCGAGGACCCGGCCAAGGAATTCGCGGCCGGCGTCGATTCCCCCGCGGAAAACGATAACGAATTGACGGCTCATTGAATTTTTTATGAAATTTTTTCTTGACATGGCCGGGGAAAAAACATATGTTTGCCCGGCGTGGGCGGGTAGCTCAGTTGGCAGAGCATCGGCCTTACAAGCCGGGGGTCGCAGGTTCAAGTCCTGTTCCGCCTACCAGGCGCGAGAACGGGTTTAGTATATATAGCCAAATTCGGGGACGTAGTGAAGCGGTTCAACACGTCGGCCTGTCACGCCGAAGATCGCGGGTTCAAATCCCGTCGTCCCCGCCATAATTAAAAAAAAGGCCTTGCCACACGGCAAGGCCTTTTTTTGTCCTAAAACAAAGTCGGGGGGTTACTCGAACCCCCGACTTGTTCCTTTTATTCCGAAAGACAACACCTTGTTCCAAACGGAGGCGAGGGCCGGGCCGGACAATTATTTCCCCCGCCCCCACGGGGATGGGGCGAGGGGGGGAGTCCTTGGTTCACCCGGGCCGACGGGGCCGGCCAAGATGTTGGGTTTTGCCTGCGGCTCAACTCAACCTACGGAGATAACATTACTTTTTGAACTGTAGAGGCGTGCTCGGCCAAGCAATTCCAAACGCCTCGAACTTCTTCGGGCGGGCATGGACGCCCGCCCTTTCCGCCCTCGAAACAGGACGTTTCGGGGCGTGAAACCGCCGCCAGGCGGGTTCTCCGGAAAAAGAGCCGGGGGTTGTCAGGGGCGCCGGCTCCGGCGCGCCCCTGA
>JAZDGM010000044.1:0-14158 GCA_043806915.1 Pseudomonadota bacterium
GGTCGCCGGGGGCGCCGGCTCCGGCGCGCCCCTGACCCTGGGACGGGAAGGAGTCTCTCGAAGCCCAATGCCAGGCGCGCGGGGGGCGGAGCAACCCCGCCCCGCTAGGCGCCGGCCAACGTCTCCAATTTACCGCGGCAAGGCCCGCAAAATAGTAAAAGATGGCGCGCGTTGCGCACCCTACAAACTGGCCGATGCCGACCTACGTCATCTACGCCATTCACCTGATAGTGGCCATTCCCATGCTGGTCCTGGAAGCGCCCTTCGCCAAGTGGGCCCACCTGACCTATCGCCCGGTGGTCCTGTTCCTGACGAAGGTCAAGGAAGAATACCGGGCCCAGTACGGCGTGGTCAAAAATTAAACAATTCCATCCCGTCGTCAGCCCCGGAGGGTCTCGCCCCCCGGGGCTTTTTTTATGGGCCGAAGACCGGGACCCGCGTCATATCCGCTTCGTCCGCGTTTCCCCACCCCGCTTTCGTCCGCCGCGGGGGCTGGGCGCGACTGTTCCAATCCGCCTGACGGGCGAGTATCACGCTTAATTGTCCGGGGGGCTGATGGTTCCGGGACTGGTCAAGGTCGAGACGGAGGCGCGAGGGCCCGTCCCCAGGGACGGGCCCCCGCTGTTCAACAATGCGGCTTATTCCGCGAAAGTGGTCGTGGCCGACCAGTAGTATTGGATATCGACGTAGTACTCATGCGGCCCGGAATTGACCACGTCCAGGACGTGGAACTTCACGTAACCATCCAGGCATTTAGCCACGTAGGACCGGCCCGCGACCAAGGCCGGCATTAAGTTCCCGTCGTCCCAGGCGTCGGGAGCGGCGAGGATGGAGGTCAAGGGCAGCGTCCCCATGTCCTTGAACAGGGAAACATCGGTGGTAAAGCCGTTCGGCACATACCAGACGCCGGTCTCGCCGGGACGCCCCGAGGGGTCCCAGGTGGCGGCGAAGCCGTCGGACAGCGGGTCGCTTTCCTCCAGGGCCATTTTTTCGGAGAAATCGAACCCGACCATGGCCAAAAGGGTGGTCTCGTCATACGGGCCGGAAGGAGTGGCCTGGAAAACGATGTCCCCCAGGTCCTGCTGGGAATCGGCGGGCCCACTGGTCCGGCGCGTGACCGCGCCCTTGGCCCCGCCCTTGGTCACCCAGATGTCAAACCTGGAATCGGCCTCCACGGGCAGCCAGCTTGACCCGCCGGAGGGGAAGATTCCCCCCCCGCCGGTGGGGCTATAGACGGCCCAGCCCTTCCTGGGGGCGACGCCCTTGATATTGACCACCGCGCCGGTCACGGGGTTGCCGACAGAGTCCACGACCCGGCCCTTGACAAACGCGCGGGCATAGGGATGGTCGGCGTTCCAAATGGAAAAATGCTCGATCTCGCCCTCGTAGGCGTCCCAGGCGCCGTTGAGGGTCAGGGTCCCTTCCTGGTTCCACACGCCCGACTGGGGATTGTAGTACCAGAGGGGCATGGTCCCCGGCAAGGCGACCATCATGGTCCTGAGCATGACCGGAATGGGGATGACGATGTCGGCCGTCTGGCCGGTTTTGAGCTGGAGCGGGTTACCGGCCGGATCGGTCGGAGTTACGTCCATGAACCCGTAGGATTCGAACGGCACGGTGTCGCCGTTCTGGTCCTTGCCCTGGAATTCGCCGGGAAAGGCGTTGAAATCCCGATCCACGGACGGATCGAAGGTGGTCACCGCCAGCTCGACCTGGCCGGCGTAATCGGCGCCGTTTTGGTCCACCAGGCTATTGGCCTTGATGGTCGCCGAGCCGCCGTTGTGAGTCACCGTTCCGCCGACGGCGCCGTCGATCGACGCCGACGCGCCCTCGGGCGCCATGACCGCGTCGGCCGTGGACGTCTCTCCGGCGAAGACCGGAACGACCCGGGAAGTCAGGATGAAGCCGTTAAAAGTAAAGGTGACCAAGGCTTTGTCGGTCTGGGTCATGTTCAGGGAATATTGGCCGGCCCCGTCCGTGGTCGTGGTGACGTCCGCGGCCGCGTCGGCGGCCCCCACCACCGGGATCGTATTCTGATCGACCGCCCGGACCGTGACGCCGGCCAGGGGGGCCCCGGTCGAATCGGCGACCCGGCCGTTGATCGTCCCGCTCACTATGGGGATAATAATTCCCCCGCCGCCTCCGCCTCCCCCGCCTCCGCCGCATCCGAACGCCATGAGGGAAAGCATCGCCGTCATCAAAAAGAAAAGCCCGAGCCAATTGCTTTCGAAATATTTCCGCATTTAAGTAACCTCGCTTGTCTTGAGAAAAAAAATGGCGACATTCCCCCTCCCGGGAAATCGCCGTCCACGCCAGCGGAATCGAACCGGCCGATTTAAAGCCTTAAAAACGATCAAAAGACCCCCTTTCCAATCTATTAAACCGACGGTCCATTCCTCTCGCCGCGCCTGCCCCACGTCCGCGAACGTGGTTTCCCGAATAGAATCCGGGGAACGGGTTATTCTCTCGCTCGCGGTCGCCGCGCCCCATGACGCGCTGAACATGCGGTCGAGCGAGTTTCCCGCCTCTTGTCGCGGGAAACTATAATACGAATCATTTTAATATGTTATTTCGGCGTCGACTATTTTTTATCCTCTTTGGCTTCCAAGGAAAACAAAATTCATAAGTAGCGAGAAAGAACCCGCCCCCTTCGTTTTTTTCCCGACTTAATCGCGAACCTAGTAAATAGCATACTTTTTCTCCATAATTGTGTCAAGTTGTCGGGTTATGAGGTGAAATCATGCGGAAAACCGGGATAGCCGATTAAGCGGCCAAACCGCCGGCGTCACGTTTTCTTGACATCGCGATGCGTCAATGATAGGTTCGTCGGATAAATTTCGACAATTGCCTGTTATTATTGTTTAAATATACGGATTTGCCTGGAACCGGCGACCGGCGGGTTGGGCCGGGCGGCGTCCGTCGCCGGTGAACTAATTAAGGGAAAACGAGGAAAAAACGATGGCTTGGGAAAAAAAACCGCGCGTCGGAATATTGGGCGCCGGCTTGATGGGGCACGGGTTGGCGCAGGTGTTCGCGGTCAAGGGGTGCGACGTGACCATGTTCGACCGCGACGCCGGGGCCCTGGCGGGCGCTTTGGCCCGGGTGCGCCGTAATCTGGATGTGTTCCTCGAATTGGGAATCGTGACGGCTAACGAGGTCGAGCAAGGCCTGAACCGGATCAGCCTCGCGAGGGACCTGGCGGACATGTGCGCGGGCCGGGATTTCATCATTGAAGCGGTCAGTGAAAACCTGGAGCTCAAGCGCCGGCTTTTCGCGGAGATGGAAAGCCATGTCCCGCCAGGGACGATCCTGGCCAGCAATACCTCGGCCATTCGCATTTCCAGCATTGCCGAGGGCTTGGCGCATCCGGAACGGGTCGTGGGGACCCACTTCTGGAACCCGCCCCACATTGTGCCCTGCGTGGAAGTGATAAAGGCCGAACACACTTCCGCCGCGGTCTTCGAGGCGGCCCAGGACCTGCTGCGGGCCGTGGGGAAAGAGCCGGTGCGGGTGTGGAAGGACATCCCCGGCTTTTTGGGCAACCGCATGCAGCACGCCCTGTGGCGGGAAGCGATCAAACTGGTTGAAAGCGGCGTCGCCGACGCCGAGGATGTGGACAAGGTGGTGCGAAACTCCTTCGGTCTACGCCTGGCCTTCCTGGGTCCCCTGGAAACCGCCGACCTGGCCGGCCTGGACCTGACCTGTGAAATACAGCAGGACCTCCTCCAGCACCTGGATAATTCCCGGGAGCCTTCCCCGCTCTTGCGCGACAAAATCGCCCGCGGGGAAAAAGGGGCGAAAAGCGGCCGCGGCTTTCATTCCTGGCCCCCGGAAAAATTGCGGCGACTGCTCGAACGGCGCGACAAGGTCCTTCTCCGAATTTTGCGGGAAGTCAACGCCGAGTAGAAAACGCCTTGCGCGCGGCGGCGCCTTGTCGCCGGGGGGCGATGATTTTGCCCCGGCGACAAGGCCAAGGTTAAATCCCCCAACAGTGGAAAGGAAAAAAAATGACCGACTCCAGGCCCCCCAAGGCCATCATCACGGCCGCCGTGACCGGCGCCATTCATACTCCCGCCATGTCGCCGTATCTGCCGCTCACCCCCCGGCAACTGATCGATGACATCATGAGCGTCCACGAGGCCGGCGGAGCGGTGGCGCATCTGCACGTGCGCGACCCGAAGACGGGTCAACCCAAGGCCGACCAGGAAATTTTTCGGGAAGTGGTGGTCGAGGTCAAGCGCCGCTGCGACATCGTCATTTGCATCACCACGGGCGGCAGCCTGGGCGATACGGTCGAAAACCGGGGCCGGGCGATTTCCACTCTAAAGCCGGAATTGGCTTCCCTGAACGCCGGCTCCCTGAACTTCGCCCTGTTCCAGGTGGTCCCCAAATACGAGGGCCGTTGGAAATTCGAGTGGGAAAGGCCGTACCTGGCGGGCACCGAGGATTTCATTTTCCCCAACACTTTCCAGACCATCGGCCAGTTCACGGACTTGATGGCCCGGCACGGCGTAAAACCGGAATTTGAAATTTACGACGTCGGAATGATCAACAACCTGGCTCACTTGATCAATACCGGGCGCATTAAAAAGCCGGTCTATCTGCAGTTCGTGCTGGGCATCCTCGGCGGCATTCCCGCCGCGGTGGAAAACCTGGTGTTTCTGGTGCAAACCGCCCGCCAACAGATATCCGATTTCGAATGGTCGGTTTGCGCGGCGGGACGCGCCCAGTTCGCCATGACCACCCACGCCTTGCTCATGGGCGGCCACGCTCGCGTGGGCCTGGAAGACAACCTGTACCTGTCCAAGGGCGTCCTGGCCAAAAACAGCGGCGAACAAACCGCCAAGCTCAAACGCATCGCCGCCGAACTGGGCGTGGAAACGGCGACCCCGGCCGAGGCCCGGCGGATACTTGGCCTCAAGGGCCTGGAAAACGTCGGCTACTAGGCGACGGGGGCCGCGAAAATTAAGGGCGCGGGCGGCGGCGGCGCCCGTCCCCGGGAACGAGAGCGACAGGCCGGGCCGGTCATGTTGACAAGCCGCGCTCGTTCCTATATTTTCGAAGCCGACTCGGGTTGTTCGTCGGACCGGGCAGCGGAGCGAAACCTCCCCCGGCCGGGAAAAAACCCGAGTCCCAGCCGGCGCCTTGGGGCTTAATAGGGAAGACGGTGTGAATCCGTCGCGGTCCCGCCGCTGTAACCGGGGACGAAGGCCGAGTTGACCACTGTTCGGGAAGCCCGGACGGGAAGGATCGGCCGGAGCATGATCCGGGAGCCAGAAGACCTACCGGTTGGCGCGAGGACGAGTCGGACATTGAATTCCGGCCGCGACCCCGGGATAAGGGCGCGTTTGGCCTCGTAGGGGTGATCAAGAACCAGGGTGCAGTCGCCCGACCCTTTTTTTAGGGTCGGGCTGTTTTTTTTCCACGTCGGACAAAAAAAAGAGGGTCCATGCCGAAATTCCGCGCCGCGTATTTAAAGAATGTATTTCGGGGCTTGTTCCTGGCCCTGACGGCCCTCGCGGTCGCCGGCCCGGCCCTGGCGGCGACGGTCCGGGACGACCTCGACCGCTTGGTGGATGTCCCGGCTATTCCCCGGCGGATCATCTGCCTTACCCCGGCCCTGGCGGAAACCTGCTTCGCCCTGGGCCTGGGGGATAAAATCGTCGGCGTCGCCCAGTGGTCCGACTATCCGCCGGAAGCCGGGAAGGTACAGCGGATCGGCAGCTACGTCTCTCCCAACCTGGAACTGATCGCGGCCCTGGCCCCGGACTTGGTCCTGGCCGATCGGGAAAGCAACCCGGCCTGGGTCGTGGAACAGTTGGACCGGGCGGGAATTCCGGTTTTCGTGGTCTGGAGCCGGGACCTGGCGGAGCTCGAACAAAACTTCATCGACCTGGGCCGCGTGACCGGCGCCCCGGACCAAGGTCTGGGCCTGGCCCGGGATTTCCGCGCGCGCCTGGAAAAAATCAGGGCCCGGCTGGCCAGGGTGGAAAAAGTCCCGGTGTTGCTGGTCATCCAGAACCGGCCGGTGGTCTCGGTGGGCGCCGGCACGCTCCACCACCTGCTATTGGAAACGGCCGGGGCCCGTAACATCGCCGCCGGAGCGCCCGGGCGCTGGCCCCGTCTCGGCCCGGAAGCCGTCATCGCGGCCCCGCCCCGGGTCATTGTGGTCACGACCATGGAAAAAGGCGCGGTCCTGGCGGAGATGCTGGACTTTTGGCGAACAATGCCGGGCGTGGGCGACCGACCGGACGTCAGGATCGAATCGATCCCGTCCGACCTGATCGACCGGGCCGGGCCCCGGCTCGGGCAAGGCCTGGAGGAATTGGTCCGCCTGATCCACCCCGAAATCGTTTCCGGGGAAGTCCGATGAGGGTCACGCCAATCCGCCTGGCGGTCGTGTTGACGGTTTTGGCGGTCGCCCTGGCCATGTCCCTGCTGGCGGGGTTGACCCTGGGGGCGGTGAAAATTCCGCCCGGGCAGGTCTGGGACTGGGTCCTGGGCCGGGCCCCGGACGGCCCCGCCGGCGTCATCCTGGCCCGGTTCCGCTGGCCCCGGCTGGCGCTGGCCGGTTTCATCGGGGCGGCCCTGGGCATGTCGGGCGTGGTCTTTCAGGGGGTCTTGCGCAATCCCTTGGCCGAGCCTTTCATCCTGGGGGTTTCCGGCGGGGCCGCCGCCGGGGCCGTGCTGGGCCTGGCCGCGGGAATTTCCGGGACCCTGCCCCTGGCCGGCTTGGCCTTCCTGGGCTCGCTCTCGACCACGGTCCTGGTGCTGGGATTGTCCCGGCGGGGAGGCGACCTGGACGTCTCGACCCTGCTTTTGACCGGAGTGATGGTCAACGCCTTTTTCAGTTCCGTCATTATGTTCGTGGTCTCCATCAGCGAAGGCGAAAAAATCCATGCCATCATGTTCTGGCTTTACGGCGACCTCGGGGCCGCCGCCCTGGACCAAACCAGGCTGCTCGCGCCCCTGGCGCTGGCGTCCGGAATACTGATGTTTCTTTATTCCCGGCAGCTCAACCTGCTCGGGGCCGGAGACCTGGCCGCCGCGGCCCTGGGCGTGAAAGTGGAACGGACCAAGCTGGTCCTGTTCCTGACGGTCAGCGTCCTGTGCGGGGCCGCGGTCAGCCTGGGCGGGCTCATCGGCTTCGTGGGCCTGATCGTCCCGCATATCGTCCGCCTGACCCTCGGGCATGACCATCGCCTCCTGCTGCCGGCGGCGGGCATGTTCGGCGCCGTCTTCCTGATCCTGGCCGACACGGCGGCCCGCGTGGTCCTCAGTCCGGCCCAGTTGCCCGTGGGCGTGGTCACGGCCTTCCTGGGCGCCCCGTTTTTTCTGCTCCTGCTGTCTAGAAAGAGCGGCCGCTGGTGGTAGAAGCAACTCCCCTCATCGGCGGACAAGGCCTCTGTTACGCCTACAACCGGGAACCGGTGGTGTGGGACGTGGACCTCGAGATACATCCCGGCGAGATGGTCGGGATCGTCGGTCCCAACGGCAGCGGCAAATCGACCCTGATCGGCCTGTTGTCCGGCTTGGTCAAGCCCGACGGCGGCCGGGTTTTTCTAAACGGAAAAAATATCGCGGCTTGGAAACGGCCCGAAGCGGCCCGCCTGGTCGGCCTGGTTCCCCAGGCCCCGGAAATCCACCCCGGGCTTTCGGTCCGGGAAACCGTCCTGACCGGGCGCTTCGCCCTCATGGGCCGGCGGATGTTCGAAAACCGCGCCGACCGCCGGGCCGGCCGCAAGGTCCTGGAACTGACCGGCCTGGCCGATCTGGCCGACCGGCCGGCCGGGGCCCTGTCCGGAGGCGAACGCCAGCGGCTGGCCCTGGCCCGGGCCCTGGCCGCCGAGCCGCGCGTCCTGCTACTCGATGAACCCACCAGCGCGCTGGACCTGGACCGCCAAATCAAGCTGATGGGCCTGTTGGAGCAGTACCGGGCCCGGGACGGCCTGGCCGTGGGCCTGGTCAGCCACGACCTGAACCTGGCCGCCATGTTCTGCGACCGCCTGTTGTTGTTGGCGCGGGGAAAAACCCTGGCCCGGGGCCGGCCGGAAGAAGTGATCCAACCGGACATCCTGGCCCGGGCCTTCGGGGTGGAAGTCGCGGTCGACCGTGAACCGACCCGGGGCCGCCCCCGGGTGACGCTGATACCGCCGGAACGGCCGTAAACCATGGCCCCTCGGCCGCCTAGGAAACCTATAACCGTGAAATGCGGCGTATTTCAAGATGTTGGGCGGCGCCGCGCGAGCCGGCCCGCCCCCGGCCCGGCCGGCGCCCCCCGGGACCTTTTTTTTGTTTCAACCTTCCCCGGCCGCACAAAATCCTTGACAGGCCTTTTCGCCTGCTGCTATTGGTACCGGCAACATTGTTAGTCCTTCCGGGTTTCCGGGTTTTTTTGAACCTGGAATAAAAAGGGAAGTCCGGTGTGAAACCGGCGCTGGCCCGCAACCGTGAGGGGGGACGAAAACCGCATCACAGCCACTGTCGGCTTGGTCCGATGGGAAGGCGCGGCGAGTAGATCGATCCCCGAGCCGGTAGACCTGCCCGAGAAGCGTTGGGAGATCTAGGCTTCGAGGTCAGGCCTGGGGACTCCGGAAATATATTTTCCACCCCATTTTCGCGCTCGAAGCCTTGGATCAGGGTTGTCACGACCCGGGTTCAAGGCTTTTTTTGCGCGGCCTACCATTCGGCTTGGGTCTCCGAGGTTAACCAAACACGGAGACAACCGCCATGCGTTCCCGCTTCCTTTCCCAGCTCGGCCAGGCCAGACTTTTGTGGGTCGCCCTTATTCTATTAGCCGGACTCAACCCCGGACCGGCCCCGGCCCAGGACTCATCGCCTCCCGCGGACGGCCGGGTCCATATTCTCGACGAAATCATCGTCACGGCCGACCCGGACGAGTCCCAGACCGGGGATGTGGACCAATTTCTCGACCCGGGATTTTCCACGGTCATCACCCGGGACCGCTTCGACGGCCGGGTGGAAGACCTGGCCTCGGTCTTGAGCAAGGAAGCGGGCGTCCAGGTCAGCCGGTCCGGGGGCCTGGGCGGGTTCTCCACCATCAGCCTCCGGGGCTCTTCCAGCGAACAGGTCCTGGTCTTTTTGGACGGCATCCAGCTCAACGACGCTTCCGGCGGCGGAGTGGACCTGGGCGGCGTGTCCCTGGCCGACGTGGAAGCCATTGAAATATACCGGGGTACCGCGCCCATCAATTTCGCCCGGGGCGGCATTGGCGGAGTGGTCAACATCCGGACCCTGAGAAAGAAGAAGGGACTCCGGGGCGCCTTGTCCCTGGGGGCCGGCTCCTTCAACACCCAGGAGGTTTCCGGGTTCATCAACCACAAGCCCGGCAAGTTCGATTATTTGGTTTCCCTCGACCAACTCGCTTCCGGCAACGACTATCCCATTCTCAACGATCAAGGCACCACCTTCAACGCCCGGGATGACGAGTGGCAGGACCGGGCCAATAACGAAGTCCGGCAATACAACGCCTTGGTCAAGGCCGGTTACGACTTTACCGACGATTTCCGCCTGGAAATCCTGAACCAATATTTTTCCAAGGACCAGAGCCTCCCCACCTGGGATAACGACCCCCGGGCCTCCGCTTATCTGGACACCCAAAGAAACATCAGCCGCCTGCGCTTTTCCGGGGAAAGGCTCGGCCCCGCCTTGTTCAACGCGAGCCTGCAACTGGATTACCTGAGACGGGAAGAGGAATACCGGGACAAAAACGGCGAGATCGGACTGGGGACCCAGCACGCCGAATACCTGACCGACCGGTATGGGGGCGGCCTTTTTTTCGAGTGGCCGACCGCCTGGAATGTTTTCAGCCTAACCGGCGATTTGAGGCGGGAGGAATACCACCCCAGGGACTTGTTGAACAAGTCCCGCATGCCCCGCAGCGACCGGCTGCTGACGGGCCTGGCCGCGCAAAACTCGCTGGTCCTCTGGGACGACAGGCTGGCGCTGACCCCGGCCCTCCGGTACACCTCCATTATCGACCACATGAAGAGCGGGACCGATATCTTCGACCGGGAAGTCACGGCCAAGACGGTCCGGAAACACTACTTGACCCCCCAGGCGGGCCTCAAGTTCCTCGTCCTGGATTGGCTGACCCTCAAGGCCAACGCGGCCCAATATGTTCGCGAACCTTCGTTTTACGAACTTTTCGGGGATCGGGGGTTCTTTCTGGGCAACACGGACTTGAAGGCGGAAAAGGGGACCAACTGGGACGCCGGACTGGAAGCGACCTGGCGTCCCGGGCTGGAATTATTCAACCTGGTCTCCGTCCAGGCCGCCTACTTCCGGTCGGATGTCCGGGACCTGATCGCCCCGGCCTACGATTCCCGCGGGATCGGGCGTTCCATCAATATCGGGCGCGCCGAGATACAGGGGCTCGAAACCCGGTTTTCCGTGGAATTTCTCAAAATATTCCGTTTCGAGGGGAACTTTACCCGCCAGCACACCGAAAACAAGGGGAATGAAAAGGAATATCGGGGCAAGCGCCTGCCCGGCCGGTACGAAAGCGCCTATGCCGGGCGCTTGGAAGCCTTGTGGATGGGCGTCAAGGCCTGGGTGGAAAAGAACCGCGAAACCGGCCGGTATTACGACCGGGCCAATCTACTCAAGGCCCGGGACAAAAGCGAGGTCAACGCCGGGATATCCTTCGACTTCAAGCCCGTGTTGCTGACCTTCGAGGGAAAAAACCTGGAAGACCGGAGGTACGAGGATTTCAACGGGTATCCGCTGCCCGGGACGTCCTACTGGATAAAGATCAAATATTCTTTCTAATCGAGCGCGAAAACAAAGGAGGATTTATGAAACGGTTGATTGATCAAATGTTGTTGTGGGCGATCCTGTGTATTTTCTGCCTGGGCTTTTCCGGACCGGCGTTGGCCGACGACGCTTCAAGCGTGACGTCCGGGGCCGCGGTGCTGGCCAGGTCGTCGGACTATTCGGTCTACAGCCATGCCTTGATCACGGTGACCGAGTCCGGAGGGGCCAGGAGCCTGATCGGACAAGACCTGAACCCCACGGCCGACGACACGGCCCTGGCTTCGCATGGGGAATACTTTTACCGGCTGGGTCGGACGGGGGCCAACTACGTTTCCAAATACGCCCTCCAGGCGCCGTCCTCGCCCCTCTGGCAGTTTTCCGCGGCGAGCGGCGGCGATCCCAACCCCCATGACCTGGTCTTCGCCTCGGCCAACCGCGCCTTCCTTCTGATGTACGAACTGACCAAGGCCTGGATAGTGAACCCGAGCGTGGGCGCGGACGAGGAAGACGAATTCAAGACCGGGGAACTGGACTTGTCCGCGTACGTGGATGGAGACGGGATTCCGGAAATGACTTCCGGCCTGGTGGTCGACGGAAAACTTTTCGTGGTCATGCAGCGCCTGGACCGCAACGCCTATTGGGACCCGGCCAACCCGGCCTACGTGGCGGTGTTCGACGCGGCCTCGGGGGAGGAGATCGACACCGGAAAAGGCGGGCCGGGCCTCGGCGGCGGGACCCTCAAGGGCATCCGCCTGGACGGAATCCAGGATGAGTCCGGGACATCCATGAATTTCCGCAATCCGGAAGTCATTCAATACCTGTCCGAGACCGGCCTGATCTACGTGCTCGCCGCCGGTCCGATGTTCCCGGCCTATTCCGCCAATGGGTACACCTACGGCATATTGTCCATCAACCCCTCCACCTATGAGACGAAAGTGGTGGTCCCGGCCGGGACCGCCGCGTCCCACGCCTTTAATTCCATCTTCGCCATGGCCATATCCTCGGCCGAAAAGGGGTATTTTATCGATTACACCGGGTACGACAACGCCTCGTCGTCCGGCGTGTGCAACCTCTATTCCTTCAACCCAACCACGGGCGAGACTTCGTCCGACCCGATCCCGGGCCTTTCCGGCCGCGACTTTTTCGAGGTCAACGACGTGTTGCGGCGGAACGACGAGCGGCGGGACCTGCTGCCGTATTTCAACTCCAAGGACCTTTCCGGCTTCAGGACCGGCCTGGCCGTGGATAAACACGGCCTGGTCTGGGTCGGCGACGCCTCCACCAACCAGGCGGCGATCATCGACCCGGACACGGACGCCGTCGAGCAGCTTATTTCCATGAATCTCAAGCCCATCGGCTTCGTCTTCGCGGAAACGTCGAGCGCCATATTCATTTCCGGCGCTTCCGGCGGCAACGACAACCAGGGCTGCTTCATCGGCGGTTTGTTCCAACCGTGAGGCGGTCCGGCGACCCCGCTTCCAGAAGCGGGACAGGAGAAAAAGCATGAACGAATCGGATAATAAAATAAGCAAGATTTACCAGGTCAAGGGAACGCTGCTGGACTTCATCGCCTTTATTTATTTCGACCATTCCGGTCGCAAGAAGGCCATCGGCCGGGTCTCCTTTTCCACCGGGGGGTTGCAATACTTCGAACCCCGGGTGGGCGCCCAGGACAACCTGGACCAAGCCCTGCTGGATGTCGCCAACCGCTTGTCCAAGGCCTACGGCTACGACATGGTCTGCCTGGAAATGAAGGAGGGGTTCAATTCCGGGGACTTGGTCGGGCTGCTTCGCCAGGATCGGGCGGAAACGAGGCCGGTTCTCCACTGAGCGGGCCGCGGGGTCGTCGCCTCTCGCCGGTTCCCAGGCTCTTGGGTTTGGGCGCCGGCCCGCCGGTCACACTAGGAAGCGGGCCGCGAGGTCGTCGAATATCACCGGGATTTTTTCGGACAATTCCCGCAGCAACGGCAAAAGCAGTTCGCGTATTTGGGGGTGGGCCGCCGGGGAGCACCGGAGGGAAAAAACATGCCGCCATTCCCGGAGGTTGCAGGTCATGACGATTTCGGTTTTCAAACTGTTGGGCAGCACGCCGCGGGCCTGTTCCGGCCGGGCGCCCAGGTTGATCAGGTCTAGGTAGGCGTTTTCCGCCGCTTCCATGGCCCCGACCCAGCGCCGGTATTCGGGCGAGTCCTCGGGCCAGAACAGCGGCTTGATCACCGTCAGCTCCCGGCCGAACTTTTCCTTGGAATAATTGGCGTACCTGGTGCTTTCCTGGCTGTACGAGGCCAGGCGGTGCCGGACCAGTTCGTGGGTCACGCCGCGGTCGCAGACCAAGCGCACAGTGATGGAAAAATGCTCGATGACGCTGTGGTGTCCGGACTTCAGAATACCCAGGACAAAGGACCTGGCCGATCCCTCGGTAATCCGGTCCTCGGATTTATAGCAGGTCCGGCCCGCCGCCTCGAGACCCTTCAATATTTCCAGGCCGTCGGGCAGGAACAGGATTTCGTGGGATGGCGGTATTATTTTCACGGCGGGCCTCCCTGGCTATGTATGAAAATGCCCGGAGGGCATTTTCATTGGTTGTTGTGACCGACATTGTAACACGGTCCGGGCCGCCGGGGGCGGAAAAAGGCCCTGGCCCGGCCCGTTAAAATGTCTTGATCACCCCCGGGACTGAAAGAAAAGGTGTCTCTCGAAGCCCAACGCCGCCCGCGCGGCGCCGGCGACGGTGGTTATTTAAGGATTGTAGGGGTGGGTCCCCGCGCCCGCCCTCTTGTGCGTGATCGGGATTGTCGCTTGGCATATGGATGGATGTCATATTAAAGAAAGGGCGCCCACGGGGAGGCGCCCCTACCTGCGTCGCCAGCGGTGGCGGTGTAAGCCTTGTAGGGGCAGGTCCCCGCGCACGCCCTCTTGTGAACGTGATCGGGGAGGCGCCCCTACATGCGTCGCCATCGGTGGCGGCGAATGGCTTGATTGATGGGGAATTTAAACCCCCTGGCCCGCCGGGAGAGGGGCAGGGGCGAGGGGATTTCGCCTTGCCGAACCCGGCTGGGGTTAACCCAAGAGGGCGCCTGCTAGCGGCCGGTTGAAAATGTAAGGAAAATGGCAAATGAAAATAAGTAAGTAGGGTGCGCAACGCGCACCATCTTTTACTGTTTTGCGGGCCCGACCACGGTCAATTGGAGACATTGGCCGGCGCCTTGCGGCGGGGCTGCTCCGCCCCCCGCGCACCTAACGTTGGGCTTCGAGAGACTCCTTCCCGTCCCAGGGTCAGGGGCGCGCCGGAGCCGGCGCCCCTGACAACCCCCGGCTCTTTTTCCGGAGAACCCGCCTGGCGGCGGTTTCACGCCCCGAAACGTCCTGTTTCGAGGGCGGA
>JAZDGM010000045.1:0-46128 GCA_043806915.1 Pseudomonadota bacterium
CTTACTATTGGACACACATGAGGCCGGGTCATGGACCGTCCCTATTGGATGGTCGAAAAAAGCAGTAGGCAGCCGTAATGTCAGTCAGACGACTCAAGCCCCGCCAGACAACCGTTGCACCGGGCTCTTTATCGCACTTGCGACCCAGGAAACCTCCCAGGGAAGCCGTCATGCGAACCGCTTCCCGCAAGGTGGGTTCCTTCCTGGGCGGCTGGTGGGTTTTTTTAACAAAATAATACAACGCGTTCCATTCATCCTCTTGGAAGAACAACGAGCAGGGGGAATCGGGGACCTCCCGGGCGAGTTTGACCAGATGATAAACACGCCAGGCCACCACCATATCAATGCTCAGGCAGGCTTCCAGGCCGTCGGCCGTTTTCAGGCGGCGGTCCTCGATTTTGCATCCGCTTTTAAGCGTGCGATGATATATTTCGATGCACCATCTTTTGGCATACCAACTCAGCCGTTCGCAGGCGTCCTCGAGGGTTTCGACCTTAACGGTGGTCAACAGCATCCACTCAATGGGTTCTTTCACGTTCAGGGGAGGGTTGACTTCCTTGGCGTGGACCATGAAGACTTCGATGCTTGGATAACCCTTATCCTTAGGCGAATGAAGCCGCACTTTTTTGTGACGCACTTCGAGCTGGGCCTCTCGGGCCTCTCGGCCGCCATTGCCGGGGACGTGGACCGCCAAGGTCCCGGCCGCGGTCAGCGCGGCCATTTCATCCCACAAAAAGCCCGTGTCGGTTTTACGCTTTCGGGATTTTTCGCACCGCACCAAAAGCTCCGGGCCGGCGGGATTCTTAACTTTTTCCAAAAACAGTTCGTAAACGTCCGCCTCCCGGTCGCCCACGCTGATCAACATTGTTTCGGGGCATGCTTTTTGCGCCTCGGCGACCGCCCGATAGCTCTTCAACCATTTCATGCTTTCCTTGCTCTCAATGGGAAGTTCCTTGCGCTTGTGACTCTTGCCCATCTCCTCGGGGTCCCGGGCCCAAAACTGGACATTGAGCAAGCCCAAGGGCGTTCCCTTGGTGGTGAAAGCCATGGTGTCGTGCAGCAAAAGCCCCTGGAGCCCGTCCTTGACGGTATTGATCGGCCCCAAACCCTGGGCGGCGTGATGAGTTGTATAGTTCAGGGTCGAGGTGTCCTGCACGGCCAGGACGACATCATGCGCTTTGATGCGCCGGACCGTCGAGGCGATATGAGGTTCGAGAATCCTGTCCATGCTCACCCGTTTGTTGTTCATAAAGCGATAGGCGGCCTTGGTCCTGGCTTCGGAGCCGCAAGCTTGGGGAATGGGGGCCTGGGGTTGACCGCAAAAATCCCGCGCCAATTCCACGAGCCGCCTGCCAAGCCTGGGGTCGTGGAATTCGGCGGCGCCCAATTCCTCTTCGGCCCAGTCGACGGGGTCCTCGCGTCGCGGCGGTATTCGCCAAAACTCCCTTGGCGGCTCCTCGCACAGGATTTTCCGCCAGTTCCGGCAAAGAGGGTAAAGGTATATCTCCTTGGCGTTTCCCCCGTCTTCACGCTCCGCGCTCCGTCGGCCGCTAGTCAGGCCCACGAGTTTCCAATTGGCGGCATTATAACATGTCCCCGAAAAACGCGCCGGATCGACGAAGGTTTCCACCAACACCGGTTGGACGCCGTAGCACTCGAGCCAGTCCCGGCCAAGGCGCGCCGTCGCCTGGCCCAGGGCGTGGGAAGCCAGGTTCTTGACCCGCACGCCCGGAAGGATGAGAAAACGGCTGTTTTGGACGACCCGCGGCAGGTTATGTCGGTGCGCCGCATCCGTCCAGCCGATGTATTTGTCTCGCTTGGCCAGGGCGAAAGCCGCGCTGCTAAAAGCGAAGGCCCCGAGATAGCCGAAGACCGGACTGCGAATCAGATACCGCAGTTGGGCGCCGCACAAGGGACCGCCGCCGAGATAATGATGGCCGTCGAGCATGCCCTTCCATATTTTGGCGGCCTGGCTGAAGCGATCAGCGACCAACTCGATTTCAACCTGGCCAAGCTCCCCGATATCACAATCGACTTCCGGAAGCTCGAAGGGCGGGGTCGGCGGGGCTTTGGTTTTAATTTGACGCCTATTGCCTGGAACTGATGGCGATAGGCCGATGAGTCCATAATGGTTAAGCGCCGCTAGCGCCTTGCGGCAGGCGGTCTCTTTAAGCCTGCCGCTGGCAGCGACGAACGACGACCATTCGCAGATGCGTCGAGCTAACGCCCGCCTGGAAATCGCCGGCTCTTCAGCCAGGGTTAGACGTATCCGCTGCATGGTTTCCGAACCGAACTCTAGGCCGTTTACCCTCATGAATTAATAGAGGCATATTTTACTCGTGGTGTCAAGTATGTCCAATAGTAAGCCCCAAGGCCGGCGGCCGGCCTCGGTTCCGACCCGCTCAACTCGCCGACCCAGGCGGCCTGGAGCTTCGCCGCTTGCCGGGCGCTTTGATGGCAATCCCGGAGACATCTCCCTCCACCGGTTCCGGATCGACGCCACCGCAAGCCCGGCTAGACTTCATCATCTCGCGCCCGCCGGGACCCAGTTCATCACCGCGGCCGTCACTTCTTGCGGCAGACGCCGATAATCCCGAAACCCCGGACTTCCCGGGCCCGAATCAGGGGCGCGCCCACTTTTTCCAGGGCGTCCCGTAGGTCGGGGCCGACGAACCGGTCGTGTCGGGGGTGCTTCAAAACATGCCTGGAAACGGCGTTGGCGTAACTTCCGGGGTAATAGTCTTCCAAAAAATAGTAGCCGCCCGGCTTCAACACCCGGGCCACTTCGCCCAGGCCGGACCGCCAGTCCGGGAGATGGTGGAGGACCCCGAAGGAGAAGACCGCGTCAAAGGCGTGGTCCGCGAAGGGCAAGGTCTCGGCGGCCCCGACGCACAGGGACGCTTGGCGGCCTGGCCGGCCGAGATACGAGACCGCCGTTTTGATCTGGTCATGGTCCAGGTCCAGGCCCGCGAGGCGTCGCGGCTGAAAATATTTTTGAAGAAGGCGAACACCGGCGCCCCGCCCGCAGCCTAGCTCCAGGATGTCCATTCCCGGGTCGAGGGGGCGGCCGACGCGCATCCAGGCGATTATCCGGGACAGGATAAAGGTCCGGACCGGGTTGCCGAGCATCGTTTTTTCCGCTTGGTTCAGCTTCATAACCTAAAATTGTCCCGGGTCAAGGTGGAAGGCCGAGGGCGACCGGGAGGCCCTACAACAGGTCATCCCGGCCGATTTTTTTCAATTCCCCGAGGGCCGACCGAATGTCCTTTTCGCGGTCCCTGGGGCAGATCAACAAGGCGCCCGGCCCGTCGATCACAATCAGGTCGCGCACGCCGATCAGGACGGCCATTTTATCCGGGCTGTGGACGATGGTCCCCGAGGAATCGAGCAACAGGGCCTGCCCCCGGACCGCGTTCGACCCGCTTACGGGCCAGTGGGCCGAGACGGCGGACCAGGAACCGATGTCGCTCCAGCCGATGTCCGCCGGCAGGACCAACAGGTCGTCGGCTTTTTCCAGGACCCCGCGGTCGATGGATTCGAACGGGAGCCCGGGATAGACTTCGGCCAGGATGCGGTCCTGGGTGGACCGGCCCAAATGAGGCGCGATCAGGTCGAGGCCCCGGGCCAGGTCGGGCAGGAATTTCCCGATCCGATCCAGGATCGCATCCGCGCGCCAGATGAATATTCCGCTGTTCCAGAAAAAGCCGCCGGCGGCCAGGTAGGAGGCGGCGGTTTCCGCGTCGGGTTTTTCATGAAAGCGCAGGGCCGGCCGGGCCTGGCGACCCAGGGCTTCCGGACCCGGGGCGCCGGCCTGGATGTATCCGAACCCGGTTTCCGGACCGGTCGGGACGATCCCCAGGGCGACCAGGCCGCGCTCGGACTCGGCCAGGACCGTCCCGGCCCGGGCCAGGCTCAAGAATTCCTCTTGCCTGGTAATGACCTGATCCGCCGGCAGGACCAGCATGACGGCCTGGGGGTCTTTTCCCAGGACCGCGTGGGCGGCCAAACCGATGCAGGCCGCCGTGCCGCGGCCCAGGGGTTCGATCAAGATGTTTTCGGGAGGCAGTTCCCCGGCCTTTCCCGGGCGCTCCGCTGGAAAACCGGAGTCGGCGACGATCAAGGTCCGCCGGGCCGGGACCAGGGGCCGGACCCGGTCGAGGGCCGCCTCGAGCATGGGCGCGGGTCCGAGGACGGCCGGCGGTTGGCCGTGGACGTTGTTGCCGGCGAGGGGCCAGAAGCGGTTCTCTTTCCCGCCGGCCATAATTATTGCATGGAGGTGTTCGGTTTTCATGACCGGCCTGTCGCTTGTCTTCCTTTAAATATTTATTTGGGGGGCTGGGACCGGCTCAGGCCCTTCTGGATTTTTTCCTTCAACCGTTGGGCCTCGATGAAATCGGGGTTGATTTCCAGGGCTTTTTTCGCGGCGGCCAGGGCCTTTCCCGTCTTCCCGGTTTCGTAAAGCGAACGACTCAGATTGAAATACAAATTTTCGTCCCGATCGTTCAGGGACAGGGCCCGGTGGTAGTTGGCCGCGGCGTCCCGGTATTTCCCCTGCTTCCGGAGAGCTATTCCCAGCCGGTTGTAATAATGGAGGTTTTCTGGATTTTCCTCTATCAGCTTCCGAAAGAGTTCCTCGGCCTGCCCGGGCTTTTCCGCCGACAGGAGGCTTTCGGCCAGGTCGGCCCGGACTTCCTGGTTGCGCGGGTCGAGGCCCATGGCCTTTTCCAGCATTTTACCGGCGTCGGCGAACCGGCCGACGGCCAGGTAGGTCCGGCCCAGCCCGGCCAGGGCCCTGGCCTGGGTGGGGTCCTGGGCCAGGGCCTTTTCCAGGTAATCCATGGCGTCCTTGAGCCGCCCTTGTTTTTGCAGGGCCAGGCCGGTTTCCGCCTGAAGCCCGGCCAGCCTTTTTTTTCCGGACGCCAGGCCGCGCTCCAGAAACTTGACCGCTTCCCTGGCTCGTCCGTTTCCGATCAGCTTGTCCGCCTCGGCCTGCCCCTTGGTTTCCCAGCTCGAGTCTTCCCGTTCATTGACCAGTTGCTGGATTTTCGCCGCCACGTCGGGTTGGTTGAGGGGGCGGGGCAGAAAGCCGTTGACGAGCACCCCCTCGGACATGTTGAATTCGCTCTCGTAATGCCTCTGGACAATCAGGACGCAGGGCTGGTCGGCGCTGGGGGGCCGAAGTCGGACTTCCTTGACGAAGCGAAGTCCGCCCAGGCGCGGCAGCTCCCAGGACACGATAAAAAAAAAGTCGGATTTTTTTTCGAGAATTTTCAGGGCCTCGGGTCCGGTCCCCACCACGGTGGAATTGAAATATCCCGCGCTTTCCAGGGCGTTCCGGATTGTCAGGCCCTCTTGTTCCTCGTGGACCCCGATCAGAAAATTGGTTTCAGGACTGGCCATGGTTTTAATTTAATACACATTTTTAGTTGCGGGACAATAAAAAACTTGCCGGGGAAAACCCGCCCGCCCCCAGGCCCCCTATTCCCGGGCCGGTCCGCGATCACGGTTGCCATTTTTCGAGCCGTTTGATATTACGACTTGGTTACAATTTCCGCCGCCGGGACCCGGAGGCTTGACGCTGGAACGGTAATTCAAGAATATGAAAAAGTTGGCGGTTTTTTTTCTCGTTTTCGCCCTGATCGCGCCGTGGACAAGCCCGGCCCGGGCCCAGGAGCCCCAAACCGGCTGGAGCGCCACCCTGTATCAAGGGGTCTGCAACGACAGGTATTTCAGCGAATTCTTCTTGTCCTATCCCGACTGGAACGGCAATTTTTTCACCGGTCTCGGGGTGATGAACGAGTTTTTCGTTTTCTGGGACTATTTCACCCTGGGCCTCGAAGGCCAGTACGTCTACCATTACGGCGAGCAATTTTTTCACGAAGGGACCCTGGCCCTGGTGGTCAGGTATTACCCGCGCCTCAATTCCGAATACGTCAACCTCAATTTCGCGGTGGGCGAAGGCGCGTCCTACGCCACCGAAAAGCCGGAATACGAAATGGAAGCCCGGGACCGCACCACCAAGGGCATTAATTACCTGGGCTTCGAAACCGAGGTCGGCTTTCCCAAATTGTCCCGGGACGCCTCCCTGGTGGTCAAGCTCCACCACCGGTCCAGCGTGTTCAAGCTGATCGGCAACGGGACGGCGGACTCCAACTTCTTGACTTTCGGACTGCGATACCGCTTTTGACCGCGCCCGTTAACATCGCCATCCCCTCCAAAATCGCCGGCGGCCCGCCCCGCCCCGTCAAGGCCGTGGTCTTCGACTTCGACGGGACCCTGGCCGGACTGGAGATAGATTTCGACCTGATGCGCCGGGAAATTTCGCGCCTTTGTCTCGAGTTCGGAGTGGGGAACGGCCTTTCCAGCCAATATGTCCTGGAAATGATCGCCGCGGCGGAAAGCCTTCTGTCGGCCCGGGACCCGGGAAAAGCCCAACTTTTCGCGGCGCGCGCCAAGGGAATTATCGAGGATATCGAACTCGAAGCCGCCCGCCGGGGCCGGCTGTTCCCCGAAACCAGACCGGCGCTGGCCGCCTTGAAAAACGCCGGCTTGGGCCTGGCGATCATAACCAGGAATTTCGGCCGGGCCGTCCGGATCGTGTTTCCGGACCTGGACGATTTTGTCCCGGTTTTCCTGCCGCGGGAAGCGGTCCCCAAGGTCAAGCCCGACCCCGGCCACCTCCTGACCGCCTTGAAGGCCTTGGCCGCGTCGCCGGATTCATCCCTGATGGTGGGAGACCACCCCCTGGACATCGAGACCGGACAGCGGGCCGGGACCATGACCGCGGGCGTGGCTTCCGGACGGATCGGGCGGGACGAATTATCCGGGGCCGGCGCGGACGCGGCCTTCGACCGGCTGGCCGATTTGGCCGATTTTCTCCTCGGTCGCCCTTCCCGACCCCGCTGAATCCTTCCCCAAGCCTTCCCCTGGCCCACCCTGGCCCAGCGCTAATCGCCCGATTTACCCCGGGACCGCCGGAACAAATCCGGCGCGGTCCACGCCCCGGCGGCCTTTCTTTTTGTTTAATTAGAACCCCGGCCGGATCAACGCCGACCGGCCGCTCGTTTTTTCCCTTGAAGGACACGGGGAAGGCAGTTATATTAGTAAACGTCCTCAAACACCGAATGCGGCTAAGGCCGGAAAAATCTGTGTGGGAAGGGTTAAGCCGGCCGAGGCGACGCATTGGCCCCCGATTTCCTTCCCCACAGCCTCAGCGTGGGCGACTCCCCGTGGGTAAGCCCGGGGCGACCTTTTGGAGTATGACGTCAAGACGCCGGACTGGTTGGTTCACATGTTCGAAATAATAGCGAAAATCGCTGAACAAAAAATCAGGGAAGCCCAGGAGCGGGGGGAATTCGACAACCTGCCCGGCCGGGGGGAACCACTCGACCTGCCTGATCTGACCGGGGTCCCGGACGAACTGCGCATGGCCTACACCATCCTGAAAAACGCCGGCTGCGCGCCGCCCGAACTCCAGCTTAAAAAGGAAATCATTCAGATCGAGGACCTACTCTCGTCGCTCCAGGACGAGAAGGAAAAATACAGGCAGATCAAAAAGTTGAATTTTCTGGTGACGAAGCTGAACCACCTGAGGCCGCGCCCGGTGAACCTGGAGGAACACGAAAGATATTACGAACGTGTGGTATCGAAAATATCCACGTCCGAAAAAAAGGCTGGGGAAAAAGGAGAGACAAAGTAACCCATGGACATGAAACGTGATTATTACGAAGACATCCAGTTGTTTCCCTCGTGGGTGGAAATATTCTGGTTTCTGGCGCTGATGGCCGTCCTGGCGGTTTTCCCCCTCCTAGCGGGGAACTATTACTGCTACCTCTTGAATCTTATCGCCATCAACTCCATCGTGGCCATCGGGTTGAACATAGTGGTCGGATACACCGGCCAGGTCTCCCTGGGGCACGCGGGATTTTTCGCCATTGGGGCCTATTCCTGCGCCATGCTTTTCAAGGTTTATCATCTTCCCTTTCTGATCGCCTTGCCGGCGGCGGGTTTCATTTCCGCCTTTTTCGGCTTTCTGTTGGGATTGCCGGCCTCGCGGCTGGAAGGACCGTATCTAACCATCGCCACCATGGGCTTCGGCATGGCCGTCACCCAGATTATCGGCCACTGGAGCTTCCTCGGCGGGCGCATGGGCATCGACATCCCCAAGCTGAGGGTCCTGGTCTGGGAATTCAAGTCCGACGCCGAGATTTACTACGTGATCATGACCATCACCGTCATTCTGACCATCGGCGCGCGCAACCTGGTCCGGACCAGGGTCGGCCGGGCCCTGATCGCCATCAGGGACAGCGACATCGCCGCGTCCACCACCGGAGTCAACCTGACCTACTACAAAACCCTGGCCTTCGCCATCAGCGCCTTCTACACCGGCCTGGCCGGCGGCTTGATGGCCTTCGTGCTGGGCTTCATTTCCCCGGAAAATTTTCATTTCATGCTCTCCATCGTTTTCCTGGGCATGGTCGTGGTCGGGGGGCTGGGCTCCATCGCCGGCTCCATCGCCGGCGCCGCGCTCCTGACCTTGCTGCAGATTCAACTGTCCGCGGTGCAGGACATGTGGTTGGTGGGGCCCTGGCTCACGGCCATAACGGAACGTTTTTTCAATATCGGCGGCATCAACAACATCCAGAGCATTATTATCGGCCTGATACTGGTCTTGATCGTCATATTCGAACCGTTGGGCCTCAACGGATTCTGGCTGCGCACCAAACGTTTTTGGAAAACCTGGCCGTTTTAAGGAGTCGAGATGTTTGCTCAACTAGTCGTCAGCGGTTTGGCCATAGGGTCTTGCTACGCCCTCATGGCCCTGGCCATGGTCATTATCTACAAGACCTCGGAGGTTTTGAACTTCGCCCAGGGGGAGATGGCCATGCTGTCGACCTTCGTGGCCTTCACCCTCCTGTCCCAGTATGAAATGCCCTTTGCCGCGGCCATTATCCTGACCCTTCTCTTCGCCCTGGTCCTGGGAGCGACGGTCGAATTGGTCTTCCTGCGCACGGCCAAGGACCCCAACGTCCTGGGCCTGATCGTCATCACCCTGGGCATGGAAATGATCCTCTACGGCCTGGCCGGCTGGAAATGGGGCCCGGACCAGCAGGGCTTTCCCTTTCCCATCTCCAACATCGAGGTTTATCACCTGGGCGAGGCCTCGGTCAGCAAGATCAGCGTCTGGATATTTTTTATCGCCATGCTGATCATGCTGCTGCTCTTCTTTTTCTTCCGTTACACCAAGCTGGGAGTGGCCATGAAGGCCACCCAGCAGAATAAAATGGCGGCCCGGATCATGGGCATCCGGACCAAGCGCATCCTGTCCCTGACCTGGGCCTTTTCCTCCCTGGTCGGGACCATGGCCGGCATCCTCATCGCCTCCACCTACCCCCTGGACGTGAACACGATGATGGACCCGATGATGAAGGCTTTCGCCGGGGCGGTCATGGGCGGCATGACCAGCCTTCCCGGCGCGGCGACGGGCGCGTTGATGATCGGGGTCATCGAAAATCTTTTCGGCGGATACGTTTCGCTGGAATTCAAGTCCGTGGTGGCCTTCGCCATCATCGTCCTGGTGTTGGTGTTCCGGCCCAGCGGACTTTTCGCCCACCACTACGTGAAAAAGGTCTGATGAACAAGGGCCGCTATCTTATCCCGCTTGCGCTTGTCCTGGTTCTCGCCTCGGCCTGCGGCTGGGGCGAGTCCGGGGAAATAAGGGAAGTGCGCCGGGCCGCCGCGGCGTACCTGGAAGCCGAGCGGGCCGGCGATGTGGAGGGCGTGTGGAACCTGTTGGCGCCCAGCTCCGATTTTAAAAAAGGCTATACCCTGGATATGTACCGGGAAATGGCCTCCCAGGGTCGCGGCCGGATCAAGGATTACGTAATCGAGGACATTTCCGGCTTGTCGTCCCAGTTCGACTACGACTACTACCGGGGCGTGGACCGCATCGCGGAGGTCAAGGTCCTGGTGACGGTCGTCTTCGACGAGACCGGCGAAACTTCCAGCCGCCGGACGTCCTTCACCTTCGTCAAGGAAGGCGGCCAGTGGTACAAGGGCTGACAACGCCCGCGGGGTTCAATCCCCGGGGCGCGGGAATAAAAACGTTCGGTCGGGGAAAGGGGGTGCGCGGCGGCGGCTGAAAAGCCGGTTTTCGAGGATGATGGTTATGGTCGATGTTTTCCGCCCTCGGCGACCGAGGGAATAAAAAGGGAATTAATTGCAACCCAAGGAGGGAACCTGATGAAACGGAGTAAGGCATTCGGCGGTTTGATCTTTCTAGCCGTTCTGCTCATGGCCTGGCCGGTCCTGGCGGCCGACGCCGTGCGGGGCGTGTCCGACACGGAAATCCAGATCGGCCAGTGGGGCCCCCAGACCGGCCCGGCGGCCCTGTGGGGGGCCGTGGCCCGGGGGACGGACCTTCTGGTGAAGCACGTCAACGACAAGGGCGGCGTCCACGGCCGTCAAATTAAATACTACCTCCGTGACGACGGCTACAACCCGGCCAAGACCAAGGCCATTGCCAAGGAACTCGTGGAAAACATCGGCGTGTTCGGGGTTGTCGACGGCGTCGGCACGGGTCCGGGCATGGCCGTCCGCGACTATTTGATGGAAAACAACGTCATTTGGGTGGCCCCCTCCACCGGTTCCACCCACTGGACCGAGCCTTTCCAGAAAAACATCTTCGCCGCCTATCCCCTGTACAAGGACGACGGCTACCTCCTGACCAAGTACGCCTGGGAAAACATCGGCAAGAAGATCGCCATTTTCTACCAGAATGACGACTACGGCAAGGAAGGCGTCATCGGCGTGGAAAAGTACCTCAAGGAACAAGGCTCCACCCTGGCGGCCCAGGTCGCCGTGGAAGTCCCCGACACCGACCTGTCGTCCCACGCCTTGAAGCTGAAACAGTCCGAGGCCGACGTGGTCATCATGTTCCTGCTGCCCAAGCACGCGGCCATCATCCTGGGTGAATGCGCCAAAATCGGGTACAAACCCCAGTGGATTTCCTGCACCACCTTGTCCGACGGCCCCATGATGTTCAAGATCACCAAGGGCCTCTGGAAAGGCGTCATCACCTCCAACTTCGGCGTCAGCGTCGATTCCAAGATGCCCCTGGTGGAAGAATACCGCGCCGCTCAACAGAAATTCGCCCCCAACGAACGCTGGGGCACTTTCTACCTGGCCGGCCTGGTTTACCTGGAACCCATGCTGGAAGGCTTCCAAAGGACCGGGCGGGACCTCAATCCCGAGTCCTTCATCAAGGCCATGGAAACCCTCAAGGATTGGCAGGGCATCGGTCCGCCCCTCACCTACACCGCCGACGACCACCTGGGCTGCAAGAGCGTGCTCATGCTTAAAGCCGGCGACGAAGGCGTGATGACGGAAATATCCGACTGGATCACCATTTCCAAATAACCCTGTCACCGGGGAGAGGCCCAGCCTCTCCCCCTATTCAAGTGAGGCCATGACGCATCTTCGAGTCGAAAACGTCTTTCTATCCTTCGGCGGGGTCCACGCCCTGACCGACGTGAGCTTCGATGTTCCCGAAAAGGCCATCTATTCGATCATCGGCCCGAACGGCGCCGGGAAGACCACTATCTTCAACTGCATCAGCGGCATTTATCGCCCGAACAAAGGGCGCATAATGTTCAACGGGGAAGAGGTCACCCGTCTCAAGCCCCACCAGATCGCGGCCAAGGGCATCGCCCGCACCTTTCAGAACATCGAACTCTTTTCTCACATGACCACCATGGACAACCTCATGCTCGGACGGCACCTCCACATGAAAACAGGCGTCTGGGGGGGAGCGTCCCTGCTGTGGCGCGGCTCCCGGGCCGCCCGGGAAGAGATCGCCAACCGGGAAAAGGTCGAGCGGATCATCGACTTTTTAGACTTGCAGTCCGCGCGGAACAACTTCGTCGTCAATCTGCCCTATGGGACCCAGAAACTGGTGGAATTGGCCCGGGCCCTGGCCGTCGAACCACGCCTCCTGCTCCTCGACGAACCCTCGGCCGGCATGAACCTGGAAGAAAAAGGCGACCTGATGTTCTGGATCAAGGACATCCGGGACATGTACGGCGTCACCATCATATTGGTCGAACACGACATGAACCTGGTCATGGACATCTCCGACCGCGTCCTGGCCCTTAACTACGGCCAAGTCATCGCCGACGGAACCCCCGACGAGGTCCAGAAGAACCCCGAGGTCCTCAAGGCCTACCTGGGAGAGGACGAGGAGGACCAGGATGCTTAGCGTCAAGAACATCGAAACCTATTACGGACCGCTCCTGGCGATTCGAGGCGTCTCCCTGGAAGTTCGGGAAGGACAGATCGCCGCCTTGCTCGGGGCCAACGGCGCCGGAAAAACAACCATTCTCAAAACCATTATGGGACTCCTGGACGATCAACCCGACAAGGGAACCATCGAGTTCATCGGACGGCGGATCGACCGGAAGGACACGGCCGAAATCGTCTCCATGGGCTTGGCCTTCGTGCCCGAGGGCCGGGAAGTCTTCCCCGAACTCACCGTGGACGAAAACCTGCGCATGGGCGCCTACACCAGGAAAGACCCCGCCGGCGTCAAGCACGATTACGACCGCGTCATGGCTCACTTCCCCATCTTGAAGGAACGACGGAACCAGTGGGCCGGGACCCTTTCCGGCGGCCAACAGCAGATGCTGGCCATCGGCCGGGCCTTGATGGCCAGTCCCAAACTCCTGATGCTCGACGAACCATCCCTCGGCCTCTCCCCCTTGCTCGTCCAGGAAATTTTCCATATCATCAAGGACCTGAACAAGGAAGGAACCACTATCCTCCTGGTGGAGCAGAACGCCCGCATGGCCCTGCGCGTGGCCGACATCGGGTTCGTGATCGAATCCGGACGGATCGTTCTGGCCGACACGCCCCAGGCCCTGATGGAGGACGAGGATGTGCGGGAATTTTACCTAGGCATTCGCTCCGAACAGTCGGTCAAGGGGTACCAACGCTGGAAACGCAAGAAAAGGTGGAGATAGCCTCGCGTTCCGGTCCTCCCCGCCCGCGGCCCGGCCTCCCCGGGCCGGGCTTTTTTAACGCCGACCCCGGCGGGGCCTGGCCGCCTTGTTCCCCGCGACCAAAAAACCGCCCATTTGAATTCTTCCCCTGAATTTAATAAACTAAAAGCACGACGCGCCTTTTTTCCCCGGCCAGGTCGGGAACTCCCTTTAAAAACAACGGCCGGCCAGGGCGCCGCGCTAGTTACTAAAACACATTTGCCTTCAAACCCGGCGGGAAGGCCGGGCCGGCGTCCCCTGGCGGACCGGCCCAGGGCGCGCGGCCGCGGTTTTTCGGTTTTTCGAAACATAACAAGGGTTCATGGGTGAAGACAACGAATTCAAAAATTCGGATAGTCCTCGGCGAGCCTGACCCCGCCCTGGCGAAAAATTTCGAAAGCCGTCTCCAGGCCCTAGGCTTCACCCTGGCCGGGACCGCCGCCGCCGGGGAAGAAGCGCTGAGCCTGGTCGAACGACTGCATCCCGACCTGGCGCTCCTGAAAGCCGACCTGCCCGGCGGCCTTACCGGCCTCGCCGCCGGGCAAGCCATATACCACAAGTTCGGCGTTCCGGTGGTGTTCCTCGGTTCCCCCGCGGGTCCCGGGTTTCCCGAAAACGCCGGGTCGACGCTTCCCTTCATATTCCTGCCCGCGCCGTTCCAGGACCAGGACTTTAAACTAGCCGCGGAAACAGCCCGCTACGTCGCGGCGGTGGACCGGGAGAGAAAAGACGCGGAGGAAACCCTCGTCCGGGCCAGGCAGGAATGGGTGGATATATTCCAGGCCATCGGCCACCCCACCTTGGTTTTGGACCCCGAACACCGCATCCTGGACGCCAACCGGGCCGCGTCGTCAACTATCGGCCAACCCTTGGAAAAATTGCGCGGTAATTTCTGTTTCGAAATTATGCATGGAACGGCCGAGCCGCCCCCCTCGTGCCCCATGTCCAAGTCGCGGCAAACCGGAAAACCCGAAAGCGCGGATATCGAATCGGAAATCCTCGGCCGGACCTACATGGTCGCCTGCACTCCGATCCTTGACCGGGAAGGGAAACTGGAAAAGGTGATCCATGTTTCCACCGATATAACCGACCGCAAAAACGCGGAAAAGGAACTGCGGCTGGCGGAACGGCGCTACCGGATGCTCTTCGAGGAAGCTCCGGCCATGTACATCACCACCCACAACCGGGACGGCCGCCCCATTGTCGCCGACTGCAACCGGTCTTTTCTTCAAACCCTGG
Source organism: Pseudomonadota bacterium (assembly GCA_043806915.1). Classification (GTDB taxonomy): domain Bacteria; phylum Desulfobacterota; class Desulfarculia; order Adiutricales; family JAGVGV01; genus JAZDGM01. Next base: position 14,274 of record JAZDGM010000045.1, read on the forward strand.
GGCGGGAACGCCGGGAAGTGATCGACCGCCCCTTGTCCGATTTCTACACGCCCGAATCCAAGCGGCAGTTGCTCGAACGGGGCGGATATAAAAAGGCCCTGGAATCAATTTTAATCGACGCGGAACGGGAATTGGTGGCCGCCGATGGAAGAATTGTTAAAACCTTGTTGCGGGCCATGCCGGAATACGGCCTCGACGGGACCGTCATCGGGACGCGCGCCATGTTTCTGGACGTCACCGAGAGGCGGCGGGCCGAGGAAGCCCTTAGGGAAAGCGAGAAAAACTACCGTGAGTTGGTCCAGAACGCCGCCAGCGCCATCATCCGCTGGAATCGGGACGGGAATATCGTCTACTTCAACGAATTCGCCCAGGCCTTGTTCGGGTACGGCCTGGAAGAGGCGGTCGGCCGGCCGGTATCCATTATCGTGCCGAATACCGAGTCCACGGGCAAGGACCTGGGGACCCTGGTTCAAGACATCGCCGCTCATCCCGAAAAATACCAAAACAACATCAATGAAAATATCTGCCGGGATGGCCGGAGGGTCTGGATGGCCTGGACCAACAGGCCCACCCTGGATGAACGCGGCCAACTGCTGGAAATCCTGGCCATTGGAACCGATATCACCCTGCTGAAGAAAATCGAGCAGGAACTCAAGGAAAGCGAGGAAAAATTCCGGCGGCTGTTCGAGGCGGAGTCCGACGCCATCCTGCTGCTGGAAACGGAAACCGACGGCCTTCTGGAAGCGAACCCGGCGGCGGTCCGGCTGTTCGGCTACAACCGCGACGAGCTGCTGGCCCTCAAGGCCGCCCATCTGACGGCGGGACCGGGAACCACGCCGGACCGGGACCTCCTATACCGCAAAAAGGACGGGACAGTTTTTCCGGTGGAAATATCCGAAAGCAGCTTTTCCTGGAAAGACATCCCGGTTCGCCTGGTCGCGGTGCGGGATATCGGCCCGAGGATCAAAGCCCGGGAAGAAAAGGAAAAATTGGAAAACCAATATCGCCAGGCCCAAAAAATGGAAGCGGTGGGCAGGCTCGCCGGCGGGGTGGCTCACGATTTCAACAACATGCTTTCCGTTATCATCGGGAATACCGAGCTGGTCATGATGGATTTGAAAGGCGATAAACGCCTGCATGACATCCTGGAGGAAGTCGTCAAGGCCGCGGAAAGGTCGGCCGCCTTGACGCGGCAACTCCTGGCCTTCGCCCGTAAACAGGCGGTGAAACCGAAGATTCTCGACCTCAACGAAACCGTTTCGCACACCCTCAAGATGCTCCAGCGCCTTATAGGAGAAGATATCGACCTGCTGTGGAAGCCGGGGCCGGTGGTCTGGCCCATAAAAATCGACCCCGCCCAGGTAGACCAGATTTTGGCCAACCTGGCCGTCAACGCCCGCGACGCGATTTCCGGCGTGGGCGCCTTGACCATTAAAACCAAAAACATGGCCTTCGATGACGCCTATGTCGCGGCCCACCCCGGCCTTATGCCGGGCGAATTCGTCCTGCTGACCCTGAGCGACACCGGCGCCGGCATTGACCGGGAACATTTACCCCATGTCTTCGAGCCGTTTTTTACCACCAAGGAAGAAGGCAAGGGCACGGGCCTGGGCTTGGCGACCGTTTACGGCATAATCAAGCAAAATAACGGCTTCGTCAACGTCCATAGCGAAGTCGGGGAGGGAACGACCATCCGGGTGTATTTCCCGCGCGCCGCCGCCGCCCCCCCGGAACCTTCGCCGCCGGAGCCGACCAGGTCGCCCCGCGGGTCCGAGACCCTGCTGTTGGTGGAGGATGAACCGGCCATTCTCAAGCTGGCCAAGTCGATCCTCGAAATACACGGGTACCGGGTCTACGCGGCCAACAGCCCCAACGAGGCGATTTTTCTCGCCGACATGATCCGGGACGGCCCGCGGCTGCTTCTCACCGATGTGGTGATGCCCGAAATGAACGGCCGGGACCTACGAGATATACTCCTGAAATCGCACCCGACCCTGCGGACGCTTTTCATGTCCGGGCACACGGCCGATGTCCTCACCCATCTGGGCGTCATGGAAAACGATATTAATTTATTACCGAAACCCTTCTCCGTTCGCTCCCTGACCGCCAAGGTGCGGGAGGTCCTGGACGCTTGAGACGACAAGCCCGCGTCTCCCGCCGGGGCCCCGCCAAAACGCCGCGCCCCCTGGCCCGCCTGTTTTCGCGGTGATTTTTTCTTGACAGGCAAGAGGCCGCGGTTTACAATCAACAATGTATACATCAAAGTATTCATCAAGACGGCAAGGTCGGCCCACGGCCGGGGCCGGGGCGAATGGTGAACACCTCAACTATTCAAGGAGAACGAAATGAAGGAACTGCAAGGCGTGATCGCGCTGGTCCCCACGCCGCTGACGACCGAGGGCAAGCTGGACGAAATCGGCCTGCGAAACCTGATCGATTTCGACTTGGCCAACGGCTGCGACGGCGTCGGGGTTTTGGCGGCCATCGGCGAGGGCTACCTGTTCAACGCCGAGGAAACCGAGAAAGTCGTGCGCGTCGCCGCCGCGGCCATGGGGGGCCGGGGGCCCTTGATCGTCGGTTGTCCCGCCATGGGGACCATCGCGGCCGTGGAATCCAGCCGGCGGGCCCAGGATTGGGGAGCGGACGCGATCCTGGCCTTCAACCCCAAGTACAAGGGGTTCGACCCGTACGGCTTCAAGCACCTGGTTCGCCATTATTCGGCCCTGGTCGAGGCGGTGAACATACCGGTCGTGCCCTATTCCCAACTGGACGATCCCATTCCCCTGGAAGTGTTGAAACATCTGGTCGGGGAAGGCCTGATCAAACACATCAAATACGGACCCCACGACTGCGCCGCCCTCCGGCGGATCATGGACGAGCTGGGCGATAAACTATACATTTTCGCCGGCGCGGACACTTTCATCCTCAGGCACCTGTTGATGGGCGTCAAGGGGATTTCCATCGCCACCGCGGCCTTGTTCCCGCGGGAATGCAGCGACCTAGTGAGGTTGGTTGGGGAAGGCGCCGTCGATCAGGCCCGGGACCTCTACCGGCGCAGCATCATTTACTGGAACGACATCGGCTTCTATAACTGCTGGCAGTCGGTCCATAAGATCGCCTTGCAACTCCTGGGGATAATCGAGACGGCCCAATGCCTCCCCCCGCTTGTCCCGGCCGAGGACTTTCAACGCGACGAGGTCCGTTCCCTCTTGCAATACCTGGGCAAAATCTGAGGGGGGACGCCGTCGGTCGGCGGGCGGGGCGGTCGGCGGGGCGCGGCTTTTAACTTGACAGGACGGGATCAGGGGCCGTAGAATGTATCCAAAAATGAATGCATATATACCCGAAGGCCCATCCCAACCCTAGACCAAGAGCCGAAATGATACTGAAAAACGACAAGGAAGACCTGGAGGATTTCGCCTACCGCTACATCATTCACATGATTGTGGAAAACCAGGTCAAACCCGGGGACGCCATCCTCGAAACCGAAATGGCCGACCTCCTCGGGATCAGCCGGACCCCGGTCCGCCAAGCCCTGGGCCGGCTGGTGACGGAAGGGCTGCTGGAAAAAAAGAGAAAAAAGGGCTGCGTCATCCCCCTCCCGCGACCCGAGGACGCCAAGCAGGTTTTCCTAGCCCGGGAGATACTGGAGGGGCAAGTAGCGGCCCTCGCGGCGGCCCACGCTTCCGCCGACGATATCGCCGGCCTGCGGCTGATCCTCGACCGGGAAAGCCGGGCCCTCGCTTCCCAGGACAAGGACGGGTACTACCTGGCCAACGAGGAATTCCATTTCGCCCTGGCCAAGGCCTCGGGCAACATCTATTTCGAACGTTATTGCCGCCATATTTTCCGGCGTTCCAGTTTCTATATCTTTTATTTCGACTCTTTCTATTCCAGGCGCCAGAAGGAACAACGGCTGCCTCGCCAGATTACGCCCCGGCAGCACGCGGAAATCCTGGCCGCCGTCGAAAGGCGGGACCCGGCGACGGCCGAAAAATTGGTGCGGGAACACATCCAATATTCCTATAACGTCCTGCTCGGGTTGAAATAAGCCCGGCGCGAGGCGGGAGCGGCCCGGCGCGACGAACCGGGGGAATGGGCGATGTTTTTTGTAATTAAATGTATACATTAAAAAATACATAACACCGGCCGCCGACGCCAAAACCGCCCCGCGGCTTTCCCGCGGGCCGCGAGGGCCAAGCTGGCCAACCCTCAACCGACCAGGTTGTCTAGAGGTGCGGGTAAAATGAATTTGAGCGACGATCGGTTTATTTCGGAACGGAGTCACGGGGTCGAATGGTCGGGAATAAGGACTATTTCCGCGATGATCGCCGCCGCGGGCCCGGGCGCGATCTCCCTTGGGGTCGGACAACCAGATTTCGACACGCCCCGGCATATTCGCGAAGCGGCCAAGACAGCCCTCGACCAGGGCTACACCCGGTACCCTCCCTCCAAGGGGTTTGAGGACCTGAGGCAGGCCCTGGCCCGGAAGTTGTGGTCGCAAAACAAGATCAAGGCCGACCCCGCGACGGAAATTTTCGTCGGCGTCGGGGCCATGCAGGGCATCTTTACCGCCATCCTGGTCCTGGTCCATCCGGGGGACGAAGTAATCGTCTTCGACCCGGGCTTCATCTATAACTCCCAGGTCCGCCTGTTCGGAGGAGTGCCCGTCCCGGTCTTCGCGCGCGAGGCCAACGGCTTTAAAATCGACCCGCGAGACCTCCGGAAGGCGGTCACCCCGAGGACCCGGCTGATTATCCTCAATACTCCCTCCAACCCCACCGGCGCGGTCCAGGACGAGGAAATACTGCTCGAAATCGCCAAGATAGCCCAGGAATTCGGCATATTCGTCCTGTCCGACGAGGCGTACGAGGATATCGTTTTCAACGGCCGCCATGTGAGCATCGGCGCCTTGGAAGGCATGCGGGACCTGACCGTCTCGGTGTTCACCTTTTCCAAGTCATACGCCATGACCGGCTGGCGGGTGGGCTATGTGGCGGCCCGGCCGGAAATAATCGACGAGATGGAAAAGCTGATGGAACATCTCTGTTCCGGGGTGACCGCGGTTTCCCAGCGCGCGGCCCTGGCCGCCCTCCAGGGCCCCCGGGACTCGATTATTGAAATGGCGGATGAATACCGCGCGAGACGGGACCTGGTTTGCGCCTTGCTCGCCGACATCGACGGCCTGGCCTGTCGCCCTCCCGACGGCGCGTTTTACATGTATGTCAATATTTCCCAAACCAAGACCAAATCAGGGGACCTGGCCGATTTTTTGATCAAAACCCAAAAAGTCGGAATAGTGCCCGGCAGCGCCTTCAGCCGGGACGGCGACGATTATTTCCGCCTGTCCTTCGCCTCCGACAAGGAAAAACTCGTGGAGGGGCTGGCCCGGATCGGACAAGGCGTGCGGGAGATCAGGCGGCGCTAAACCGTCGCCGGCAACCATGAGTTTCCGACATGGATTTTTCCGGCCGGCCTGGTTGCCCCGAACACTTGTTCCCGCGGGCGCCGGCCCCCGGGAACGGTCGGGCCGACCGGATGTTAGCGGTAATGATATGTCATCGATATTATTAACCGAAATGATCACCCAGCGCCCTCTATCCAAGGGTCGGTTTTTTTCTTGACAGGCGCGGCGCGGTGTGATCAAAGTTATGTATACATAAACGTATCCAAATTCCGGATCGCGACTTTTTCTCGAGATCAGGCGGCATGGGTTTCAACAGGGGTTCGTCGCCTCAAAAGCCGGAATCGAGTCCAGGGGTTTTAATGGGAACGCGATAAACCTTCACGATTAGGAGCATGACGGTATGAGCACAAGGCCAAGGGACACGGAAAAAATGGAAAAAGCGGCAGCGGTTGCGGACGTCGACTTGACCCCGCGCGACCGCGAGGCGTTCACCGGTCAACTTTCCACGGGCGGGATGACCCGTCGGCAGGCCATGAAATTGTTCATGGCCATGGGTGTTTCGGCGGTCGCCGCCGGCGGCCTGGTGACGCGCTTGTGCGAGGCGGCGACGACGACGACCCCCAAGCGCGGCGGACGGCTGCGGGTGGCCGGAGAGGCCACCAGCGTCAAGGAATCGTTGGACCCGGCCAAATTCACTTGCAGCACCGATTATTCCCGGGGGTTCACCTTTTACAACGGCCTGACCCGCCTGGACGAAAAAGCCCAGGCCCAGCCGGAACTGGCGACATCCTTCGAACCGAACCAGAACGCCACGGAGTGGGTCTTCAAGCTGCGCCGGGGCGTGACCTTCCATGACGGCAAGACCATGGACGCCGACGACGTGGTCTATTCCCTCCTGCGCCACAAGGACCCCAAAGTGGGATCGGCCGCCAAGGGACTGGCCGATTTGATCGAATCGGTCAAGGCCGACGGCAAGGACGCGGTCGTCATCAAGCTGAACGGCCCCAACGGCGACCTGCCCATTCTACTGGGGACCTACCATTTCATGATCGTTCCAAACGGGACCACGGATTTTTCCGCGGGCATCGGGACCGGCCCATATAAGGTCAAGGAATTCAAGCCCGGCATCCGGTCCATCGGCGTGCGCAACGAGAATTATTTCCACGAAGGTCGGCCGTACATGGAGGAACAGGAATTTTTCGGCATCGCCGATGATTCGGCCCGCCTGAACGCCCTCTATTCCGGCGACGTCCACATGATTATCAGCATTGCCCTGGCCTCCGTGGCGGAAGTGGAATCAAGGCCGGGAGTGAAGGTATTTTCCACCCCCGCCCCCCGGTTCACCAGCCTGGTCATGATGGCGGATCGCCCGCCCTTCAACAACCCCGACCTCCGCCTGGCCATGAAACATCTTTTCGACCGGGAAAGGGTCTTGAAGACGATCATGAAGGGTTACGGGCAGCTCGGCAACGACCATCTGTTCGCCCCGGACGATCCCCTGTATAATTCCGACCTGCCCCAGCGCGGGCTGGACCGGGAAAAAGCCAAGTATTACCTCAAGAAAGCAGGCATGGAAAACGCCAAGTTGGAACTCCACGTCAGCGACGCCGCGTACGCCAGCGTCGAACTGGGGATGATGCTGCAAAACGAGGCGGCCAAGGTCGGATGCAACATCGAACTCCGGCGGGAACCGGTTGACGGCTACTGGTCGAACATCTGGCGGCAGCGGTCGTTCCACGCGGGCGAATGGAACGCTCGTCCGACCAACGACCTTCTGCTTTCCATCGGTTTTACCTCGAACGCCAAATGGAACGAGAGTCAGTACAAGAACGAACGCCTGGACCGGCTTATCGACGAGGGCCGCGGCACGGTCGATCTCGCCAAGCGCAAGGAAATTTACGGCGAGGTCCAAAAGATACTTTACGAGGACGGTTGCAACGTGATTCCCTGCTTCACTAACTACATCGGCGCCATCAACGACAAGGTGCGGGGGTTGGTCCGTTGTAAAACCGGCGGGCTTGGCGGTTTTAATTTCGCCGACACGGCCTGGCTCGACGGTTAGGTCCGGCCCGGGGAACACGGGCCGACGCCCGGGGGAAACGCCGCCTTGGTCCGTGTTTCCGGGGCGCCGACCCGCTCCCCGCGGTCGGCCGCGGGGAGTTTTGTCCGGCAATTTGTCGAGGCGTTTTCGCGACGCGCCCCCTTCTTGCGTTGGGCGCGCGCGCCGGCCCCACGGCCGGGAAAGCGGGGAACGGGCATGATGATAAAAATGATCGCCAGGCGCCTGGCCGTGAGCATGGTCACCCTGTTGGTGGTTACGGTCCTGGTGTTCGCCGGCACGGAATTGCTGCCCGGCGACGTGGCCGAGGCGATACTGGGGCAGTCGGCCACTCCGGAAACCGTCGCCGGACTTCGCGCCCAGCTCGGCCTGGACCGCCCCGCGCGGGTTCGCTACCTTTGCTGGCTGACCGGATTTGTCAGCGGCGACCTGGGGACGTCCCTCGCCAGCGGCGCCCCCATCTCGAGACTCATCAAGGAACGGTTGGGCAACACCCTGTTCCTGGCCTCCATCACCGCGCTCCTCGCCGTTCCCTCGGCCATTCTGCTCGGCCTCTTGGCGGCCATGTTTCCGGGGAGTTATTTCGACCGCGTGGTTTCCATTTTGACTCTCTTCATGGTGGCGGTGCCCGAATTTTTAACCGGGAGCCTGTTAGTGCTGGTTTTCGCCGTTTATCTGGGCTGGCTGCCCGCCATCGCCTATATAACGGAATACCGGTCCATCGGCCAGCTCCTCTCTTCCCTGGCCATGCCCATCCTGACCCTGTCCTTCACCATCACGGCCCAAATGGCGCGCATGACCCGCGCCACGGTTTTAAACATCATGGATTCGCCCTATATCGAGATGGCCCTCTTGAAAGGCGTTTCCCGGGGACGCATTATTTTTCGACACGCCATCGTCAACGTCATCGGCCCGATCGCCAATGTGATCGCCTTGAACCTGACCTTCCTCGTGGGCGGGGTGGTGATCGTGGAAACGATTTTCGCCTATCCCGGCCTGGCCAAGCTCATCGTGGACGCCGTTTCGACCAGGGATTTTCCGGTGGTGCAATCGTGCGCCATGGTGTTTTGCGCCGCCTATATCCTGTTCATGCTGCTCGCGGATATCGCGGCCATTGTTTCCAACCCGAAACTTTGGCATCCGCGTTGACGATGGAAAAAAGAGAGCATTCATAATCATGGAAGCAATACAAGCGAGAAGCGACGCGGTCGTCAAGAGGACTTTCAAGCTTAGCCCCGCGGCCTGGGCCGGCGTCTCCATTCTTGTTTTTTGGCTGTTTATCGCCGTGTTCGGGCCGTTCCTCGCGCCCTTCAAGGAATCCGATTTCGTTTCCGACGATAGTTTTATGCCTCTCGGCCGGGCCTTTCTGCTGGGGACCGATTATATCGGCCGCGACATACTGTCGCGACTCTTTCACGGCGCGCGGCTGACCCTGGGCATGGCCGTCCTGGCCACCCTGATCGCCAGCTCGGTCGGGTCGGCCCTGGGCATCTTCTCGGCCATCAAGGGCGGATGGATCGACATGCTTCTATGCCGCGTCAACGACGCCCTGGTGTCGATCCCCGGAATAATGATGGGGCTGGTCGTCATCGCGGCCCTGGGAGCCTCGATCCCCATTCTCATCTGCACCACCGGACTCGTCTATGCGTGCAGCGTCTTTCGCATCGCCCGGGCCCTGGGCATGGACCTGATGGTCATGGACTACGTGGAAGTCGCGCGGGCCCGCGGCGAAAGGGTGTGGTGGGTGTTGGGGCATGAAATATTTCCCAACGCGGCCATACCGCTCATCGTCGATTTCGGCATACGCCTTTCCTTCGCCATCCGCTTCATGGCCAGCATGAGCTTTCTCGGGCTGGGCGTGCAACCGCCGCAAGCCGATTGGGGCAGCATGGTCCGCGAGAACCTGATCGGACTGAACGCCGCCTCCCTGGCCCCGATCATACCCGCCCTGGCCATCGCCAGCCTGACCATTGGCCTCAACCTGATCGTCGACGACCATATCGCCCGTTCCGGCCAGGAAGTGGCCAAGAGGATAACCTAATGGAACCCTTGCTGGAAATACGCGGCCTGCGCATCGACGCGGATGGCGCCGACGGTCCCCTGCCCATCGTCAAGGACATCGACCTCACGGTCAACCGCGGGGAAGTGGTCGCCCTGATAGGGGAATCAGGCTCCGGAAAGACCACCGTCTGCCTGGCCGCCATGGGCTACACCCGCCCCGGTCTCCGGTTCTCGGCGGGGAGCGTCCGTTTCGGGGAAACCGACGTCCTCGCCCTCGAGGGCCAGGGCCTGCGGGACCTTCGAGGCCGGCGGGTGGCGTACGTGGCCCAAAGCGCGGCCGCGGCCTTCAACCCCGGCCTCCGTCTTAATTCCCAGGTCGAGGAACCGGCCATTGTGCATGGCGTCATGTCGCGCCGGGAGGCCCGGGCCAGGGCGGTCGACCTTTATCGGCAGTTGAAATTGCCGGACGTGGACCATATCGGTCGGCGGTTTCCGCACCAGGTGTCCGGCGGTCAACTTCAGCGGCTCATGGCGGCCATGGCCATGTGTTGCGGCCCCGAGATGCTGATCCTGGACGAACCGACCACGGCCCTGGACGTCACCACCCAGATCGACGTGCTCAAGTCGTTCAAGGACGTCATCCATGAACAAGGAGTGGCGGCCATCTACGTGACCCATGACCTGGCCGTGGTGGCCCAGATCGCCGATAGGATAATCGTGCTTCTCAACGGGGAAATCCAGGAACAAGGCCTCGTCGACGATATCATCAACCGCCCCCAACACGAATATACCTGCATGTTGCTCGCCGCCTGCGACCCCGATTCGGCCCTCGCCGGCGCCAACGAGCAACTCATGGCCGCGCGGGCCGGCGCGTGCAGCCGGCTGTCCGCGGCCCGGGCCCACGCCGCCGCGAGCAACGAAAAAACCGGCCCCGACCGGCACGCCGACTCCGACCGGCCCCTGCTGGAAGTGCGGGGCCTGGTCGCGGGGTACGGCCGCCTGGGGAGCGACGGCCTGCCCCGGGACAGGATACTGAAGGATGTCAACTTGTCCATCGGCCGTTCCACCATCGTCGGCGTCATCGGCGAATCCGGGTCGGGCAAGACCACGCTCGGCCGCGTCATCGCCGGCCTGCTGCCGCCTTCGGCGGGCGAAATCCACCTGGATGGCCGCCGGTTGAAGCCCACGGTCCGGCAGCGCGGCCGGGATGAACTGCGCCGCATCCAAATGGTTTTCCAGATGGCCGACACGGCCTTGAATCCCGCCCATTCCATCGAGAAGATACTCGGCCGGCCCATCGAATATTTCCAGGGCGTCACCGGGCGCCGCCGGAAGGAAAAGGTGGCGGACCTGCTGGATATGGTGCAATTGCCGACGCACCTGGCGTCGCGGCGTCCCCGGGAACTTTCCGGAGGTCAAAAGCAGCGGATCAACCTGGCCCGCGCCTTCGCCGCCAATCCCAGCATCGTGATCTGCGACGAAGTCACTTCCGGGCTGGACACCGTGGTGCGCATGTCCATCATCGACTTGATCAGGGACCTCCACGACCAACTCGGCATTACGTTCCTGTTCATCAGCCACGATATTTCCACCATCGCCTCCCTGGCCCAGGAAGTCGTGGTCATGCACCTGGGCGCCGTGGTGGAAAAAGGACCCATCGACCGCGTTCTCACCAACCCGGAAGACCCCTACACCCGGCTGCTCATGGCTTCCGTCCCCCACCTGCGCGTCGGCTGGTTGGACGAGGCCATCGGCGCGAGGGCCGGAGGCCTGGGCTAGACCCCAATAATGGGACTCGTGGAACGAAGGCGCGGCGCCCGGGGAGACTCGAATACGGCCGGCCCGAATACGGCCGGCGTCGCCCGAAAACCATTAATTAACGCGCCAATTGGTCGCGACAGGTGACTGACGTGTATCTGCTTCAAGCTGGAATGGTCCTGACGGGTCGACGGAACGAAGTCATCCGTAACGGGGCCGTGCTGGTGGACCGGGACAAAATAACGGCGGTCGGCGCCCGGGACGAACTGGCGGCCGCGGCCGACCCCGCGGCGGAAACGATCGACCTGGCGGACCTGACCCTCCTGCCCGGACTGATCGACGGCCATGTCCATCTGGGCTTTGACGGGAGCGCCAACCCCGTGGACCGCATGAAGAGCGACAGCGACCACCAACTGCTCCTCCGGATGGCCCGCCACGCCCGCATCCTGTTGGAATCGGGCGTGACCGCGGCCCGGGAAATGGGCGCCCGGGCCTACCTCGACCTGGAAATCAGGGACGCCGTCGAGCAAGGCCTGGCCGCGGGCCCGCGCCTGCTGGTCTCAACCCGGCCCATTACCATCACCGGAGGCCATTGCTGGTTCATGGGTCGCGAATGCGACGATCATCACGCGGTCCGACGGGCGGTGCGGGAACATGTCAAGGCCGGCGCCGACTGGATCAAGATCATGGCTTCCGGCGGCGTGATGACCAAGGGCTCGGCGGGTTGGATATGTCAATTCGACTTGAGGGAGATGCAAGTCGCCGTGGACGAGGCCCATCGCCTCGGCCGGAAAATCGCCGCCCACGCCCACGGCCCGGCGGGCATCCATAACGCCGCCCGGGCCGGGGTCGATACCATCGAGCACTGTTCCTGGATGACGCCGGAAGGGTATCGCCTCGACGAACCCACCGCCGCAATGATCGCGGAAAAGGGAATCTTCGTCTGTTCCACCACCAGCCGGGACTGGAAACTGGCCGGGGCCAAGGCGGAACCGCGTTACCGCGTCATGCGCCGCATGCGGGAACTTGGCATAAGGTTCATCGCCGGGACCGACGCCGGAGTAGATTTCGTTCCCTTTGACGCCTATGTGGACGGTCTCGAGGTCCTTACCGAGATCGGAATGACCAACGGCGAAATACTCGAGGCGGCTTCCAGCCTGGCGGCGGAGGCTTGCGGCCTCGGCGGGCGAGTCGGCTTATTGGCCCCGGGCCAAGCGGCCGATCTCATCGCCGTCCGGGGCGACCCCTTGGCCGACTTAGACGCCCTGCGCCGCGTCGCCCTAATCATGAAAGGCGGCCGCGTCTTTTTTCAGGGGCCGTTCGGCCCGGCCGGGACCGGACGAGGGCCCGCGGAAAGGATGAAATCATGAACAAGGAAAACAACGCCGTTCGACTTCAAGAAGGAGTCGCCAGGGGCAAGCCGCTGGAAATCATCGTGGACGGCGCGGCCATTCCGGCCTACCAGGGGGAAACCATCGCCGCCGCGCTCCTGGGGGCCGGGGTTTTCGTTTCCGGGACCAGGGACGACCGGCCCCGGGGAGTTTTCTGCAACATCGGCGTCTGCCACTCCTGCGTGATGACGGTCAACGGCGTTTCGAACGTGCGCATCTGCCGGACCTTGGTTTCCGAGGGCTGCCGGGTGGAAAGCCGACATTTTAAAAAAGGCGGCGGGGACGATGGAACGATTTGAAGCGGTGATCGTGGGCCTCGGACCGGCCGGCCTGGCCGCCGCCGCCGAGTTGGGCCGGCTGGGGGTCCGGATGGCGGTGGTGGACGAAAACCCGGAACCGGGCGGACAGGTTTATCGACGCCCCTCCCCCGGTTTTTTGATCACCAACCCCCGCTTTCTGGGCCGCAAGCAACGCCAGGGCGAGCGCCTGATCAAGGAATTCAACGAGGTCCGGGACCAGTGCGCCGTTTTCAACGACGCCGACGTCTGGGGCGTGTTCGAAAGCCGCTCGTTGTCCCTGGCCAGGGGGGACGATATCTTCCGGATCGGCTTCAAAAAACTGCTTCTGGCCGAAGGCGCCATGGAACGCCCCCGGCCCTTCCCCAACTGGACCCTGCCCGGCATCCTGACCCTGGGCGGCCTGCACAAGCTGGTGGTGCAGGAAAGGACCCTGCCCGGCCGGGACTTCCTGCTGGCCGGACGAAGTCCGCTGCTGGTCCCCGTCGCGGCGAGCATCATCAAGGCCGGAGGCCGTGTGGCGGCCATCTGCGACCCGGTCCCCGCCCGGCGCTATTTAAAGCTCGCCTTGGAATTTTTGAAACGACGGGAACTCGCCCGCGAGGCCTGGTCCTATCTTTACCCCGTTATAAAAAACGGGACCCCGATCCTCCGGCCGTTCTCCATCGTCTCCGCGGCGGGCGGTTCCCGGGTCGAGGAAGCCCGCGTGGCCGCCCTGGACCGCCAGGGCCGCCCCGTCCCCGGCTCGGAAAGACGGTTCCAGGTGGACGTGGTGGGCGTCAGCGACGGTTTTTCCCCCCTCGGTCGCCTGGCCCGCCTTTGCGGCTGCGACCATGTCTTCGACTCGCGGCAACGTTATTGGCGGCCCCGGACCGATGACGCCTTGCGCGCCGGCGGTTCCGGGATTTATCTCGTCGGCGATTCCAAGGGCCTGGGCGGCCGGGAACTGGCCGAGGTGGAAGGCCGCCTGGCCGCCCTCCACATCGCCGCCGAGCTGGGCCGACTATCGAATTCCGAACTCGAGCGGCGCCAAGGGCCCCTGCGACGGGAACGGGAACGTTGTCGCCGCTACGCCGCCGTTCTAAGGGATGTCTACGCCCACGACGATTCCCTCGACCTCTCCGACAAGGACCTCGTGGTCTGCCGGTGCGAGGGCGTCACCGTCGGCGACCTGGAAGCCGGCCTGGACATGGGCTACCGGAATATCAACGAGATGAAAAGGACCCGGCTCGGAATGGGACCCTGCCAAGGCCGGACCTGCGAGTCCATCGCCGCCGCGTTGATGCTCCAAAAAGGCCTCCCCATCGAGGAGATCGGATACCTTAACCCTAGGCCGCCGCTTCGGCCCCTGCCCTTTTTCATGCTCGAAAAATTCGCCGCGGCCGGCCGGAAAACCGAAAAATAGCCCCGCGCCGGGGCTTCGACAGGTAAATCGCATGGACCTTGACTGCGCCGAAATAATCGTCATTGGAGGCGGGATCGTTGGAAGCTCCATCGCCTACCGGCTGGCCGAAAAAGGCTGTTCCGTCCTGTTGCTGGAAAAGGGACGCGTCGGCGAGGAAGCCTCCGGCCGCTGCGGCGGCGGCGTCCGCCAGCAGGACCGGGACCCGGTGGAAATACCCCTGGCCCGGGAAGCCATAAAAATCTGGGCCGACATGAAGGACGAGCTGGACTGCGACGTGGGCTATCGCCGGGGAGGCAACATCAACCTGGCCCTCTCGGAACAACGGTTGGAAATACTGCGACACCGGGCCGAGCGGGAAACCCGGCTGGGTCTCGAAGTCGAGATGCTCCCCCCCGAGGACGCCCGGCGCCTGACGCCGCTTCTATCCACGGAAGTCGAGCTGTTCGGTTCCAAGCATTGCCCCTCCGACGGCACGGCCAACCCCCTCTTGGTGGTCAAGGCCATCTGCCGGGCCGCCCGCCGCCGGGGCGTTCGAATCCACGAATACAACCCCGTCCGCGGCTTCAAAACCCAAGGCAACCGCGTGACCGCAGCCGTGACCGAAAACGGCGAATACGGGGGCGATGTCTTCGTCAACGCCGCCGGCCCCTGGGCCAAGGGGCTCTGCCACCTGGTCGGCCTCGATATGCCCATAATCATGAAAAAGGAAGCCATCATGGTCACCGAACCACTGCCGCCCCTGGTCAGGCAGTTCGTCCAGACCGAGATGCTTTACTTTCGCCAGGCCCTGGAAGGTAATTTCCACCTCGCCGGCGACATCACCAGCCGCCCCATCGCCGATTTCGATAAAAGCGTGGATTTCGACTTCTTCGTCCAAATCGGCCGTTGGGCGCCCCATTACTTGCCCTTCCTTAGGAACGTCAACATTATCAGGGCGTTTACCGGAATAATCCATTCCACGCCCGACAAGCTGCCCATCCTCGACCAGGCGCCCGGCTTCGAAAACCTTTTCCTGACCGCCGGTTTTTCCGGCCATGGCTTTTGCCTGGGGCCCATCGTGGGCCGGCTGATGGCCGAATGGATAGTGGACGGAAAGCCTTCCCTGGATTTGAGCGGTTTTGGGCAGGGAAGATTCCGCTGCTAGCATCGAGTATCGAGTAGGGTGAGGTAATGCGATCAGCATTACCTCATCCCTCGCCCGGAACCGGACGTACGGGCCTCGCCCGCGGCGCCCGTTTTAGCCTTGACTCAACATGTTGAGACAGAAATCCCGGTTATCACGGCAGTTAAGTTTGTAGGGTGCGCAACGCGCATCTTCTTTTACTATTTCCTGGCCTGTTCACGGTACATTGGAGACGTTGGCCGGCGCCTTGCGGGCGGGGCTGCTCCGCCCCCCGCGCGCCTGGCGTTGGGCTTCGAGAGACTCCTTCCCGTCCCAGGGTCAGGGGCGCGCCGGAGCCGGCGCCCCTGACGACCCCCGGCTCTTTTTCCGGAAAACCCGCCTGGCGGCGGTTTCACGCCCCGAAACGTCCTGTTTCGAGGGCGGAAAGGGCGGGCGTCCATGCCCGCCCGAAGAGGCCCGGGGCGCTTGGAATTGCTTGGCCGAGCGCGCCTCCGCTCGCCTAAAAATAATGTGATTTCCGTAGGTTGGGTTAGCGAAGCGTAACCCAACATCTTGTCCGGCCCCGTCGGCCCGGGTGAACCAAAGCCACCCCCTCACCCCAGCCCTCTCCCCCCGTCGGGGGCGAGGGAGACAATAGTCCGGCCCGGCCCATGCCCCGTCGATTTTGGGCGAGGTGTTGCCTTGAGGAACAAAAGAAACAAGCCCGGGATGTTTTTTCACTTTAATTCCCAAGATAGAGCTTGGGAACCGGAGTCTTGGTTCAACGACTGCCATGCATGACATTAGAGGCCGGCCCATGCTCCCGGGCGTTCCGAATCGGGAACGCCTGTTCCGTTTTTCGAACAGCGCCGGATAAATTACCGGATTCCATCATCAATGCAACCGGAACCGGCCGGTCGCCCTTGTACCCCCGGAAACCGCGCACCCAAATTATCAACGCCATGGCTCGGTTATCGATCCATGCCTTTTCCCGAACATTTTCAGGCGCCGGGTTGTCCCGAAGGGCGAGCCCAGCGGGAGGCGGTGATCCAACTATCTAAAAATGCGTGATATTTATTATCAATCAATAATTGGCGCCGTTCTTGGGTATTAGGGGGCGAGTGTCTTCGACGAGGGAGAAATCATTTGAAGCTCATGGTGTTTGCGGATAAGGACAACGCCGCGGCCGACGGATTCCTCGAACAGATGGCGTCCCTTGACCAAGAGGTGGGGCGACGCCGTTTCACCACGGTCATGGACATGATGCAGGCCCTGCGGGAACCGATTGCCGAGAGGATGGTTTTTGTATTTTTTATAAATAAAATCGAGGAACTGTGGTTGCTGGACTCCCGGAAGGACTTGTTCCGTTCCAATTCCATTCTGGTTTTATTGGCCGAGACCACTGAAGACGCTTTAAACCTCAGCCACCACCTCGGAGCCCGTTTTATCGGCAACGGCCGGACCGAGGCCGAGACATTGGCCATAATCGTTTCCAGGATTTTGTAGAGGTCTCATCGGACCTCGGGTCGGGAAGGAAAAAGCCGGGCGGACGAAGCGCAATGCCACTTCAGGCCGCCGACGTTAATCATTAATTCACTCTAGCGTCCAGGAGGAAGAAATGCCGAAACAGTTGGCGAGACCTGATTCAGCACTCAACAAGACTCATCCGGCGGCGGCCGGAAAAGGAGCGACGGCCCGCATCGACGATCAAGATGATTTGTCGGGCAAAAGGGAACAGGCCAAGCGCCTGGCCAAGGAAAAGGCCCGCGCCAGGACCTTGGCCCGGCAGCAGGCCATAGCCGAACGGCTGGCTTCGGCGGTGGAGGAAATGACGTCGTCCCTGGAACAGGCTTCCGGGGCGTCGGAGGAGCTTGGCCGAAGCATGGAGGCGATCGCGTCCATGGCGGAAGAGGCCTCGGCCGCTGCCGAGGAGTCCCGCGCGGCCATCAACCAGATACAGAAAACCGCTCAAGGCGCCGCGGAACAGGCTCAATTCAGCCTGGACAAGGGGCAGGTCCTGCGACAACTGGCCACGGTCACCACGGTGGATATCAAATCCCTGATCAACGGAGTCATGGCCTCGTCCACGGCCAATATGGAATCGGCCAAATTGATCCGCGAGTTGGAGCAAAAATCGGAGGAGATCGGGAAAATCGTGGGGGCGGTGGTTAGAATCGCCGACCAGACCAATCTCCTGGCCCTCAACGCCGCCATCGAAGCGGCCCGGGCCGGGGAGCACGGCCGCGGATTCGCCGTGGTAGCCGACGAAGTGCGGAACCTGGCGGAAACATCCGAGGAAAGCGCCCGCGGAATTCGCAATGTCGTGGACGAGATTCAGGGCCAGGTCCAGCAGGTGGTGGGGGACATCGAGGTTGCGGTCCAAGCGGCCAACGAGGAAGTGGAAAAGGCCAAATCCATTACCGCTGACCTGGAACAGATCGCCAGGGACATGGAGAAAGTCGTCCAGGGTTCCGTGGAAATCAAAAACAGTTCCGGCGAGGCCCTATCCGGGGCCAATGAATTCCTGAAGGGCTCCGAGATCATCGCTTCCAGCGCGGAGGAGCAAGGTAGCGCCGCGGAAGAGGCCAGCCGGGCCGTTCAGGAGCAAAACAAGGCTTTTTCCGAGATGCAGGCGGCGTCCCAGGACCTGGCCGAATTGACCGACAATCTCAAGAACACCACGGATACTCAAAAAACCTCGGAAGAAGTAGCTTCCGCGGCCGAACAATTGTCTTCCAACGTGGAAGAGGCCGCCACGTCGGCCCGCCAGACCATGGTCGCGGTGGAGCAGATTTCCAAGGGCGCCGCCAACCAGGCTCAAGCCTGCGAGGAAAACCGGGCGGCCGGGGAACAGTTGGAAAGGGCGGCCACGCTGATGGCGGACAAGTCCCGGCAGTCCGTGGACATCATCACCAACCTCAAGGAAGTCGTGGTCCGCAATAAAGCCAACGTGGATAAGCTCATCGAAAATATCAGGAAAGCCGCCGACTCCTCGACCGCGTCCTCGACCAATATTAAAAAGCTCGAAGACAGGACCAACAACATCAATAAAATAGTCGACCAGATCGTCAACGTGGCCTTGCAGACCAACATGCTGGCCGTGACCGGTTCGGTGGAAGCGGCCCGGGCCGGGGAGTTCGGCCGCGGTTTTTCCGTGGTGGCCGGAGACATTCGGACCCTGGCCAATGATTCCGCGCAAAACGCCGAGAAAATCAAGGACATGGTCCGGGCCATGCAAAACCAGATCAACATCGTGGCGGCGGATATTGAAGCATCCGGCAAGACCGCGTACCAGGAAGCCGACGGCGCCAAAAAGTCCGCCGAAAACCTCAACACCATTGAAACCGACGTAAATACCGTCCAAGAGGGGATTCGGACCATCAACCAAGGCGCCGTTGAAGCGTCGGCCGCCATGGAACAGGCCAACAAGGCGGTCGAACAGATCGCCGCCGCGGCCGAGGAAGCGTCCAAGGCCGCCAATGAAGCCGGCAAGGCCGCCGAAGAAAGTCACAAAGGCATGCAGCTCATCGCCCAGGCCGTGGAAGACATCGCCGGCCAGGCCGATGAAATGCAGAACATGGGATAAAGGAGACGCCGGATGGCTGAAATTGCACGAAACCTGGACCAAGCGGATAAATCCGCCGCCATGGTTTCCAAGGAAGGGCAACTGGTTGTCTTTCGTCTGGCCGAAGAGGAGTTCGGGGTGGATATCGGCATGGTCAAGGAAATCGTCCGCATGCCCGAAATCACCCCCATGCCCCGCAGCCCGGAGTTCGTGGCCGGCATCTGCAACCTGCGCGGCAACATCCTGCCGGTCATTGACACCAGGACCCGGTTTTCCATGCCCCCGGGTGAAAAATCCGATCATACCCGGCTGTTGGTCGTCGACCTCGACGGCGCCTACATGGGTTTGATCGTGGACGCCATGCGCGAGGTGATGCGGATGAGCAACTCCCTGGTGGAACCCCCGCCGGCGGTTTGCGAGGGCGTCGACAGCAAGTTCCTGGACGGCGTGGTCAAAATGGACGATGGCCGGCGACTGGTGCTGAAGTTGAACATGTGGGAAGTGGTGGCCATCGACGGTCAGTCGGCGGGGGGCGCTCGGGCCGGCGGCGGCCCGGTCGGCGCTCGGGACCGGGGCGGCCCGGACCAGGCCGAATCGATGGAAGAGGCGCATATGGTTTCCTTCAACCTGGCCGGCGAGGAATACGCCTTCGATATCGCCAAGGTGAGGGAAATACTCAAGGTCCCTGAAATTACCGCCGTTCCCAATGTGCCCGAGTACGTCAAGGGGCTCTTTACCATTCGCAACCAGTTGCTGCCCATCATCGACCTGCGTCGCATGCTGGGTTTGCCCGAACTAGTGACTGAATACCATCTGGTTTTAGACCGGGCCATGGAAGAACAGCGGCGGTTGGGAGAGAAAATCATCAACGATCTGGAACTTGGGCGGCAGTCGACCAGTCCGCCCCATCCAGGCAAGACTTGGTTTGGGACTTGGTTGAGCCGGTACGACACTTCCTCGGTGGAAATCGAACAAGGCATTAAAAGACTGGAGAAGCGCCGGGAAGATTTTCATCTCCACGCCCAAGAGGTCATTAAATCGAGAAGCGCGGTCAAGGATGGAGCGGATGTCGAGCCAGGCAAATACGTCGGGGCGCTATCCCAAAACGTACTAGATGTCATGATGGCCGTGAAACAGGCCGTCGCGGAATACCACGGGGAGGACCAACGGGTCATGGTGGTGGAAGCCGCGGGCTTGTACGTCGGATATCTCGTGGATTCCGTAAACGAGGTGATGCGCATTCCCCGAACCTTCATCGACGACACGCCGACCATGGCCGCTTCCCAGCGCAAGGAAGTCAAGGGCGTGGCCCGCCTGGAAGAAGGCGGACGCCTGGTGATGATCATGGATGAACAGACCCTGGTCACCCGCGAGGCCGGCCGGGCGATCGAAAAAATCAGGGACCGGCAAGGCGAGTCGGGAAGTGGAAACATGATTGGGAAATCAAGCGCCGCGGGCCGGCAAAACATTGAAGAGGAACAATTGGTCACCTTCGGCATCGCCGAACAGGAATATGGCGTTCCGATAATGCAAGTCCAGGAAATCAATCGAATCAGCGATATCACCGCCATCCCCCGGGCGCCCTATTTTATCGACGGCGTCACGAATTTACGGGGGCACGTTATTCCGGTGATCAACATCCGTCGACTCTTCGGGCTGCCCGGCAAGGACATCGACGACCGAACCCGGGTGATCATTGTCGATATCGACGGGAACAAGACCGGGCTGCGGGTGGACAATGTCAACGAAGTCCTCCGGCTGCCCAAAAGCGAAATCGAAAAAACTCCAGGCATCGTCACCGCCTCCGGGGCCAACAAGTTCATGGTCGGCGTCTGCAAGATCAAGGATGGTCGCCAAATAATCACGCTCCTGGATATCAAAAAGATACTCGATCAAAAGGAAACGGCCCAGCTCGGCGCCATGAAGGACCGTCAGGCGGAGGCTTTGGACAGGGACGAGTCGGATGGCGGGGCGCCCCCGGCCGACTTGCCGGTCGAGGCCGGGCGAGACGAAACGGACGCGCCGTCGGACGACGACCAGGTCTGATCGCGCGATCGATTGAATCAACGAAGGGCGGGATAACATCATGGCCAAGAAGATCGGGGTCCTTATCTGTGACGATTCGGCGCTGATGAGACGGTCCCTGAAAAAGATCATCGAATCGGACGCCGGCCTTCATGTGATCGGCAGCGCTCGCGACGGAGAGGACGCCATTGTCAAATGCCGGGAACTCAACCCGGACGTGGTGACCATGGATATCAACATGCCGGGCATGGATGGCCTGACCGCCCTGCAACTGATCGTCCATGAAAAAATCGCCCCGGTCTTGATGGTTTCCAGCCTGACCCAGGAAGGCGCCGCGGCCACCTTCGAAGCCCTGGCCCTGGGCGCTTTCGACTACGTGCCCAAGCCGGGCGGCACGGTTTCGGGTCAGATGGCCTCGGTCTCGCGGGAACTGGTCCTCAAAATCAAGGCCGCGGCCAAAACAGGGGTGATGTCCAGGCTGGCTCGGACGAACATCGCCCGGGCCCAGGAGACCACGGCCAAGCCGGCCAAGCCGGCCAAGCCGGCCGGACGGCTCGTCCCGACCGTCGCGGTCAAGGCCGGCAAAAAAGTGGTCGCCCTGGGAATTTCCACCGGCGGTCCCAAAACCCTGTTGGAAATTTTACCCTTGATGCCCGAAACGTTTAACGCGCCTTTTTTTATCGTTCAGCATATGCCTCCGACCTTCACGGCCTCCTTCGCCAAGCGGATCGACGGTTGCGGCCCTCTCAGATGCGTGGAAGCCGAGGCCGGGATGAATGTGGAGCCCGGGGTCATATACCTGGGCCGGGGGGGATACCACCTTACGGTCTACAAAAAACCGTCCGGAACGGTGACCCTCCGCACCCCCACCCACCCTCCGCACACGTTCATTCCGTCCGTGGAGGTGATGATGGATTCGGTTCGTGAAGTCTATGGCGCCGGCACGGTGGGGGTTTTGATGACCGGCATGGGCGATGACGGCGCGAACGCCATGGTCCGGATCAAACAAGCCGGAGGCGTGACCATTGCCGAAAGCGAGGACACCGCCATTGTGTTCGGCATGCCGCGGGAAGCCATCGAGCGCGGCGGCGCGGACATTGTGGTCTCCAGTTGGGACATTGTTTCCGAAATTGTCAAGGCGATGAAATGACGGGCGCCGACATGGCCTATTTGGAACTAGAAATCAACAGCCCGGATGAAGCGCGACGGCTTTACGCCGTTCAGGACGCGGAAAGCGACGACGCCTTGCTCCTGGCCCGAACTTTTTTGGACCGGCTGGTCAAGGAGTCGTCGGCCGCCGTGCGAGCCGCCATCGCCTTCCGCCTGAAAACAATGGATGCCACAAGCGTTTACCCCGAAATCTTCCACCTTTTCCGGTCGCCGGATGCTTATCTGCGTAACGCCGCCGTCGAAATCTTCGGCGCGGGTGGAGAACGAGCCTCCGACTTCCTGGGCCGCCGGGCCGGCGACGCCGATCGGGAAGTCCGAAAATTCATCCTGGACGCTCTCATCGAGATCGGCGACGACCAGGCGCGGGAGACGATTCGCCAGGCCCTCCAAGACCCGGCGATCAACGTTCAGGTGACCGCGGTGGAATACCTGGGGCAATTGGAAGACGGCGACGCGGCCCCGCTGATGGTCGAACTGTTGCGAACCAATCCGGAACCCATGCTCACCCTGGCCGTCCTGGACGCCTTGACTCATCCGCGGCGCCGCGACGTCATCGCCAAGGCGCTGAAAACACTCGCCCCGGATAGCGACTACAGCCGAATCGATGACCTCTACCTGCCTCAAATATTGGAACTTTTGGCCATTTCAGGACAAGGGCCCGAAATGATCCAAGTGATGATCGCGCTCCCGGATCAAGCCCTGTACGCGGAAAACCTCGTCCGAGCCGCCTCGTACTATTTCGAAACCCCGGGTTCGGAAATAGTCAACTACCAGTTGGCGGCCAAACTCATGGCCCTGGTTGTGGACGAATCCGTGGACGCGGAACAACAGTTCCTGGCCGGCCGGATGCTGGCCGCCCACGGCCCCGGTCGAATGGAACCGGAAGCCCTGTTCACCTTGGGCGAACGACTGGCCGAGGTGGTCGCGACCGCTCCGGTAGGCTTGGAATTGATCGCCGCATCCGGACATCAAGGCTCGAGGGAAAGGCTCAAAGCCTTCGCCCTAGCGAGCACGGACAGGATGTTGGTGGAAATTTGCCGGGAAATTCTAGCCGGCGCGGAACCATCATCGACCGGAGAAGGCCCACCAGCCCGAACGGAGTTGAGATCGTGCTTCTAACCCTTGACACCTTTGAAAAAATTGCCGACGTGGTCTATCGCCAAACTGGTTTGCGCTATGAAACCAAAAAAATGTATTTCCTGTCCAAGCGGATCGAAAAGCGCGCGACTACCCTGGGTTTGGCCACGCTGGAGGATTATGTAAAAATACTGAAATATTCGGACCCGCGCGGCCAGGAACTCCAAAGCCTCATTGAGCTTCTCACGGTCAACGAAACTTATTTCTTCCGCGATTTCAGACAACTGACCGCCTTCGCCGAACATTGTCTCGAGGAGGTGGCCCAGAAAAAACGGATTGCCCGGAAAAAAAGAATCCGCATCTGGTCGGCCGGCTGTTCCACCGGCGAGGAACCATACACCCTGGGCATTATTTTAAGGGAGATGCTGGAAGACTTTTCCGAGTGGGACATTACGATCCTGGCCACCGACATCGACCGCAACGTGGTCAATACAGCCAAAAAAAGATGCTATTCCAAAACCAGTCTCCGCGACGTGCCCAGTGAATATTTGCGTCGCTATTTCATGCCGGGCTCCAACGGGGACTACAAACTATGCGCGGACTTCTCTCCGATGATCAATTTTGAATATCTCAACTTGATGGACAAGACCGCGTTACGACAGCATCAGGGCTTTGATTTCATTTTTTGCCGGAACGTGTTGATCTATTTCGACGAGGTTTCCCGCAAACAGGTGGTCGATCATTTTTATATGGCCCTGAACCCGGGCGGGTTCGTCTTTTTGGGGTCCAGCGAGTCCGTGGGCCAGATCAACACGGCCTTCAAAGTGAAAAGGACCGGCGACCACTTGGTTTATTATCGCGAGTGACATTAGTGTGTTAAGGATTTTTTCCTGTTTGGAAAACAAGAAAGGATACTTAACGCCGCTCCGGTGCGCGGCCGCTAGCCCGCTTGAGCCGATAATCGGATAGAGGGAATGAGAAATGAAAAAAGTATTGATCATAGACGATTCGCCGCTGGCTCGTAAATTCCACGTCAATATTCTCCGCAAGTCCGGGTTTGCGACCGACGTGGCCCACGACGGCGCCGAAGGATTGGAAAAAGCATTGTCCGGGACATACGACGTGATTATTTGCGATATCAACATGCCCAAAATGGACGGCCTGGCCTTCACCTCCAAGTATCGGGAAATCAACGAGCTGACCCCCATCATCGTCCTGACCACCCAGGAGCGGGCGGTTAACCGGCAAGAAGCCCTGGAAGCCGGCGCCAACCTCTACCTGGTGAAACCGGCCGTCCCCACGGATTTGTTACTGCACCTCAAAATGCTTTTGGGAGCCGAATCATGTTGAAAAAAAGCGGCAACGGAATACTTAAACTGACCCTGTCCGGGGAATGCACCATCGCCGAGGTGGAGTCCGACACGGACAAGATGCGCTCGCGCTTCGCCCAGGGACAAGTGGACGGCGTCGAAATCAGCTTCAAGGACCTCGTGGAGCTCGACACGGCCTATTTTCAGTTGATCCTGTCCCTCCGGGCCACGGCCCATGAACTGGGCGTGCCTTTCAAACTGACCAATGACTCGCCGGCGCTGGCCGAAGCGGCTGAATTGTACGGCATTGTATTTTAAGGTCTTGACAATATGATAGATCGAAAACAACAGGAGCATTCTCAAAATGAAAACCATTCTGATTGTTGATGACGCAGTCTCCATGCGTGGACTGGTCGGCATGACCTTGCGAAACGCCGGGTACGGCGTGGTCGAAGCTTCCGACGGAAGAGATGCTTTGGCCAAAATCAGCGGACAGAAGGTTAACATGGTGGTCACCGACTTCAATATGCCCAATATGAACGGCATCGAGCTGATCCTGGCGCTCAAGGCGGACCCGCGCTTCAAATTCCTGCCCATCGTCATGTTGACCACGGAGAGCGAGGATTCCAAGAAGAAACAGGGACAGATGGCCGGCGCCAAGGCCTGGATCGTCAAGCCGTTTAAGCCGGAGATCATGCTCAATGTCGTTAAAAAGATAATCGGATAATCTTCAGCCCGCTTCCGGAGCGGATGGGCTCGGGAAATATAAATGGACGACGCCACTCAGTACTATCGAGGTCAGTTTTTTCAAGAGGCCAGGGAAATACTCGACAAGGTCAACGACGACCTGTTGCGGGCCGAGGCCGACCCTGAAAACAGGGAAATATTGAATGCCATTTTCAGAGGCGTTCACACGATCAAGGGCAGCGCCGGGTCGTTCGACCTCAATGCCGTGTCCGAATTCGCCCACCATCTGGAAAATGTGCTCAATCGACTTCGCGACGGCCGCCTGACCTTGTCTCCGGAACTGGTGGACCTTATTTTATCCGGACTCGACCAACTTCATTCGCTGCTCGAAGCCGCGGCGGCCGGGCGCGAGCTTTTGGCGTCGACCAAAACAGTCGCCGATTTACAGGCCTTCCTGGAAACCGCCCCCGAGTCGCCCCCGGCCCCGACGCCCGGCGACGCCGTCGATCGCGAGACGATTAGGGGCGAGGAAATTTCCGGGGAGACAACGGTCCCGGCTCGGGCGTCCGCCCTTCTGGAATCGGACCGGGACAACGGGCTCAATATATTCGAAGTCAAAACCCATTTCACCGGCCAACATATGGTTCATGGGTACGACCCCTTGGTTTTGCTCCGAAACATCAGGACAAAAGCCGCCCGGTACTGCGTTTCCGGCCCCGCTGCTTCCGTGCCGTCCCTGGACGACTTTGAACCCTTGGACCTGTATCTGTCCCCGCTCTTGTATATCAGCACCGCGGCGACCGCCCGGGACGTGGCGGACCTGGCCTTCGATCCGGACCTGATCACCGTCAGCCCCTTGGCCCGGCCGACTGAACAACCGGTTGCCCCAGCAACCGCGACGGCGGAAGTTCGCTCGAACCTTCCCGATGACATTCAATCGGCCCTGAAAGGGCTTGCCGACACGGACGCGAAGCCGTACCGGCTGGTTTTGCATTTCAGCCGCGAACACCTGGAGCATGGGTACGACCCGCTGACTCTTCTCAAAAACCTGAAAAAACTCTGTTCCTATTATCGGGTTCTCCAGACCGGGCCTCTTCCGCCTTCACTCGGGGAGTTCGAGCCGCTGCACCTCTATTTAAGTCCATCCCTGGTCGTGTCCACCCGGGCCGCGCGGGAAGAATTGGAAGACCTGGCTTTCGATCCCGACTTGTTATCCGTCACCCCCATCGGGCCGGCGCCGGCCGACCAATCGTTGACCGCGGCGGGGCTCGACATCGATCCGGAGGACCTGAACGAATTCCTGGTGGAGTCCCATGAACTGCTCGACAACCTGGAAAAGTCGGCCCTGGCCTACGAAGCCCGGGGCGATTCCGAGTCGCTCAATAAAATATTCCGGGCCGTGCACACCATCAAGGGCGATTCCGACTACCTGGGGCTCAGGGAACTGACCATGTTCAGCCACGCCTTGGAATCAATGCTGGAACAACTTCGAAGCCGGATCATCACCAGAACTCCGGAAATCGGGGACATCCTGCTGCAATCGGCCGATTATCTGCGCCGGAGCGTCAATGCCTTGAAGCAGGGACGGCTCATCACCGAGCTGCCCCCTATTTTCGACAAGCTCGGCCGGTATTTGAACCATGAAGACCTCCCGGCCGGCGCGCCGGCGGAACCCCGGGGATACGAAAACCACCTGGGGCGGGCCTTTGTCGAGCAGGCGCGCCAGAAGTCGGAAATGCTCCAGGCCTACTTGAAAAAAATATCCCTCGACGAAAAGGATATTCGAAACCTTAGCCGGGTTCTGACCGGCTTGGGCAAGGCCGCCGAGGTGATCGGCCTTGGTTCACTGGAAGCGCCGGTTCAACGGGCCTTGTCCGAATTGGACCGCGGCGACTCGCCGCTATTTCGGGAGCGCGCGGCCGAAGTGTTGGCCTTCATCCGCGGACTGGAGGAAGAGCCCAAGCGCCTCGGTGAAATCCTGATTGAAGAGGGCAAGATCACCGAGGATGACCTCCGGGCCGGCCTGTCCCAGCAGAAGCCCCTGGGAGCCATTCTGGTGGCCGGCGGCAAGGTTAGGCGGGAAGACGTCGAACGGGCGCTGAACAAGCAAAACCTCATGGAGGCCGCCAGGGAGGCGCGGCCGGCAATCGCGGCCGAACCCGAAATCCGGACCATGCGCGTCGACGAAAGCAAGATCGATCAGTTCGGCAACTTCGTGGGCGAACTGCTGGTCGTCCGCAACACTTACGAATACCTGCTCAAGCAGTTGGGCGATCTCGATGGGACTCACCGGGAACTCATTAAAGGCATTATGGAAAACCAACACCTGCTCTCCCGGTTGACCAACGACATCCAGCACGGGGTCATGGCCCTGCGCATGATCCCCATCCGCGGCATCTTCCAGCGTTTTCAGCGCGTGGTCCGCGACATCAGCCGAAAGCAGAAAAAAAACATCCAATATGTTACCGAAGGCGATGAGCTGGAAATAGATAAAAAAGTGGCCGACGCCCTGGCCGACCCGCTGATCCACCTGATTCGGAATGCCTGCGATCATGGCGTTGAAAGCATGGCCGACCGAAAAGCGGCCGGGAAACCGGAAAAAGCCACGGTTCTGCTCCGAGCGTCCCAGGAAGGCAGTCGGCTGACCATCCGGATAATCGACGACGGCAAGGGCATAGACCGTCGGAAGCTATATGAAAAAGTAATTCAGATGGGCCGCGACGTTTCCGGACCGGACGATCCCAATTTGCTGGACTACATCTTTTTACCGGGCCTGTCCACGCGGGATGAAGTCAGCGAGGTTTCCGGCCGCGGCGTGGGCATGGACGTGGTGAAGAACGCCATTCAATCCCTCGGCGGCGCCGTGCAGGTCAGTTCCGAGGAAGGCCGGGGCGCCCAGGTGGTTTTGTCGATTCCCATGACCATGGGCGTCAGCTCGGTGTTGCTGGTGGAATCCGCCGGGACCGCCTACGCCCTGCCCCTGGACGCGGTCAGTGAAACGCTCAAGCTCCGAACCGAAAAAATCCGGCGGGCCGGCCGCCAAAGCGTGTTTCATTATCGGGGCCGAGTCATCGCCCTGGCCGGCTTGACCGACCTGCTCAACGGCGGCGACCGCCGCGACGGTCCGCCCCCGCCCCCGCTCCCGGGGCTGGATGAAGACGATGCCGCCTTGGTGGTGATCATTGAATCAGTTCTCGGGAAATTCGGGCTCATGGTCGACAAGTTGGTCGGAAACATGGAACTGGCCATCAAACCGGTTCCCCCCTCATTGGCCGACATCAAACTCTACAGCGGCGTCAGCCTGATGGGCGACGGCAAAGTGCTGTTTATCCTCAACCCGGACTATCTGGTCAACGGTCAATGAAAAACGCGGCTTCTAAAATGAAAAATAGGTTCAAACTCAACTGGCCGGTCGTCACGGCCCTCGTTTTCGGCCCGCTCCCCGGCGGGGCCTACATGTTTTACCTGGCCGACGCCGGGCCGGCCTTCGTGGGCGCCGGGTTGATTATCGGCGGATTCATCCTCGGATTTTTTATCTATCGCCGCCAGGCCCAAAAAGCGGCCGCCAAAGCCAACGCCTTCCTGTCGGACCTGGAGGGGCGATTAACCCAAATCAATGATCGCACCGAGGAAATGACCATCGAGGTCATCGACGTTCTGTGCCGGATAGTGAAAAAATCCAAGGACGGCTCGGAAGAAGCCGAATCCGTCGTGGAATATTTTATCGGCGGGGAAAGCCCCCAGCGGACCGCCTTCGGCCCGAGTTTCGTGTCCAAAATGCTCGCCCAAAACGAGGCGGCCGTGACCTCGGCCGGAAAGGTATTCCGGGAAGTGAGCCGCGCCAATCAGTTTTTTCTGGAAGAACTGAAAAAAATCAAGGCCAACGTCGAGGATGTCTATCATTTTGTGGCCGAAATCCGGAAAGTGGCCCTCCAGACGAAAATTTTATCGCTGAACGCCGCTCTCGAGGCCGCGCGGGCCGGAGAACACGGACAGGGTTTCGCCGTGGTTTCGGACTATGTCCGACGGTTGGCCATCCACTCCGAGGCCATGGCCGAGGGCATCACCACCGCCGCTCAACAGGCCAAAACTATCCTGAACGACCTGGAAATCCGCATGGACCGCGGCGTGGCTAAAGGCAACGACGAAATGAGAGCCGCCGAGGGGAACCTCGGAACCACCCTCGACAAGTTCAAGGCTTCCCTCGACAACGTGTCCGAGGCCATCGGGGTCTTGACCCTGAGCTATCAAACTATTTCGACGGAAATTGAAAACGCCGCCGTCACCCTCCAATTCCAGGACATCACCGGTCAGGAAATAGCCCACGTCAAGACCGGCCTGCGCGATATCCAGGCGCAATTGAGCGGGCTGGTCGGGGTCCTCTCCGGGACTCGGGTCAACCATGACGCTAAGCCGCGGCCGGCGCGGACGCTCCACCCGCGTCATTCGCCGCCTCAAATGAAAAAGGCCATTGTCATGAGTGCTAGTGACAATAGCCCGGACGAGGAGAACGATGACAGCGTCGTCTTTTTTTAACGGTTTGTGGGCGGCAGCCCGCTTTGGCAAGCCATTCTTTTCCGCGACCGGCGCCCGGTAGGGCGACAAGGGAGGCTTTTTAAGGTGTTTTTCGTGGATTCAAAACCGGTTGTTTATATTAACGCCCTTCTGGCCGCGGGTCTCGTCGCGGCCTTGGTCGGCTTGACGGTCGGCGGTTGGGGCCGCGTCCCCCTGTCGGCGATCGGCGGTCTCGCCGTGAGCGCTCTGTGGATATCGGCGCTGCTACTGAGCCTCCGCCGGTCCGGTCGTTCAGCCCGAGAGCTAGGGAGGCAGGTCGATGACCTGCGGTTGAAACTGGAAAAATCCGACGAAAAATTAAAAATGGCCGACCGCGAAGCCAACGTTTTTTACCGGGGCGAAATCGAGGAAGCCTTGCTGGACCTTAGGGCGATACGGGACAAAACCGAATCCGCCGTCATGAACGTCGTAACTCTTCTCCAAGGCATTGTCCAAAAAAGCAAGGAAGGGTCGGAAGAGGCCGATGCGGTGGTTGAATATTTCATGAGGGAAAAAATTGGTTCCGTGGGCGTATTCGGCGCCAGCTTGGTCGCCAACCTGATGAGCAGCAACGAAGGGGCCATCAAATCGACCGGTGATGTCTTCGTCCAGCTCAGCCGTTTTAACGAAGAGCTACTGACTCAGTTGGCGGCCGTTATCGAACGCGTCATGGGTATCAACGACTTCGTCAAACAGATCGAGAAAATCGCCCTCCAAACCCGCATCCTGTCCCTAAACGCGGCCCTGGAGGCGGCTCGGGCCGGAACGCGCGGAAAGGGGTTCAGCGTGGTGGCGGGAGAAGTCCGGGTCCTGGCGGAAAGATCAAACGACGCGGCGCTGCACATCAAAAGCACCGCCGAGGAGTCTTCCCGAATCGTGTCCGCCCTGGAAGGGAAAATGCGGGCCCGGGTGACTAAAGACGTGGAAGACATGAAGGCGGCCGAGGGTAATTTGCTTAATACATTCAATAAATTCAAAATATCGCTGGCGAGCGTCTCCGAGGCCATAGAAGTGTTGACGCAAAATTACCAAAATATTTCCCTGGATATTTCCAAGGCCACGGTCTCGCTTCAATTTCAGGATTTGACCAGCCAGCAGCTCGAAAAAGTCATCGAACGACTCGGGCGCCTCAATAACCATTTCCCCGGCGGAGACCGCGCGGCGCCGGACGAGACTCCCGACCTTGGACCGGGACTGTCGTCCGACATTGGCGCCCCCAACAAAAACCTGCGGATTCTCAATGACTCGTCCAATAAACGCCTGCAAACGGCCGCCGCGGGCGAGGATGACGCCTCGGACGCGGATGTAACCTTCTTTTAGCGGGCGCGGCCCGCTTGAGGCCATCATGGAGAAAACGACGACATGAATAACAGCACTGAAAAACGCGGGAATAAAACCATTTTAAGGGTTCATGACGATATCGTGGATTTGAAGAGCGGCGAAGCCTTCAAGACCGCCCTCGCCGAGCTTTTTGATCGGGGCGAAAAAGACGTTGTGCTCGATTTCAACGGCATTCGGAGGATCAACAGCCATGGCATCGGAAAAATCCTGATGTTTTACAAACGGTTTCAGGGAAACGGCGGCAATTTGTACGTCGCCCCGTTGAGCGGCGCGGTCAAGGAAACCTTCGAAACCCTGATGTTGGATAAATTACTCAAGGAATGCAAGGTTTAGGTCGTATGGCGCCGGATGGCGCGCCCGCGGTTTCGGATATCGGCCGGGGCGGCCGACGACCCGCGCGGCCGACTGGTGAATTTCACGAAGCTCAAGCGGCGAAAACAGTCACAAAAATAACCGCTTAATAGACGAACCCTTGAAAAGGGGGCTCAAAATGAGTCACGGGCGCGAAACATTATGAACGATCATACAGTGGGAATTGGACGGCCGACGGGCGCGATAACCAAGGCCTTGGCCGGGATCGGGGGCCGGGAAGAAAATCTCGCGGTAAGCCGGGAAAATTACGCCGCCTTGGTCGATTTGTTACAGGTGATCGACGCTTCGGTCCCGGACGTCATTCATTCGGCCCTGGGCCAGGGGCTTAAACTCAC
>JAZDGM010000046.1:0-30324 GCA_043806915.1 Pseudomonadota bacterium
CTTACTCATTTTGCCATTTTCCTTACATTTTCAACCGGCCGCGAACACATACAAAAATAATTATGATTAGACATCCAGGCAGTAACACGGGATGTTCAGCAATCAAATTGGATGTCCGATATAAATTGATAAATACCTTTAACATATACTAATCGCCAAGGCGACCTTTGTGAGGTTGCGCCGCCCCCCGGTTAGGGGTATAGTGTGTACGTACATTGACCCTACAAATCTAAGTTGGTCAATTATGGAGAGTGACAACATGGAACACGCGACAAAAACGGAACGCCTCGACCTTCGTATTACACCAGAGGCGCGGCGGCTTTTGCAGCAAGCCGCCCGGGAGAAGCATACGACCATCAGCCAATTCGTGCTTGAAAGCGCCCTGCGTTCGGCCAATTCGGTATTGGCCGAACGGGCGCGCATTGCCTTGGACGCCGAGCAATGGGAGGCCTTCCACAAGGCCCTCGACGCCCCGCCCCGTCGTCACCCTCGCATGGAGCGCCTGTTGAACGAACCCACGATCCTTGACTGACGGTTGACCATGAATGAACGGCCTCTTATTGCGAAGCTTGCGATTGAACACGATGCGGCGAATTTTGATTGCGGCCAAGAGGACCTGAACGATTTTATCAACCGTTACGCACTGGCCGGACAATGGGCAAACATCTCTCGGACCTACGCGGCAGTCCAAGGGGCGGAGATTGCCGGTTATCACACCCTCGTTGTCGGAAGCGTCGTTTACGAAGGCGCACCCGAACGTCTTGGCAAGGGGATTCCAAGACACCCTATTCCGGCATTGCTGCTTGCGCGCCTTGCCGTCGATAAACGCCGGCAAGGCAAGGGGCTTGGCGCCGCGCTTGTGGTCGACGCCATGCGGCGTACTCTTCAGGTTGCCGATATTGCGGGTGTGCGCGCCATGCTAATCCACGCAAAGGATGCGACAGCCCGCGATTTCTACATGCATCTTGGATTTGAGCCGTTTCCGGGCGAGCCCTTCGTACTCCACCGGTTGCTCAAGGATATAAGAGCTATGCTGAAATAATGTTTGGGTGAATGTCATAGGGT
Organism: Pseudomonadota bacterium; assembly: GCA_043806915.1. Classification (GTDB taxonomy): domain Bacteria; phylum Desulfobacterota; class Desulfarculia; order Adiutricales; family JAGVGV01; genus JAZDGM01. The sequence goes on from JAZDGM010000046.1 coordinate 1,066, forward strand.
AGACGCTTTCCGGGAGTATTGCCTTCAATGGAGGCTGCAATCCACGGGCTCCGAATCAGAATTAGACAAATCTAAACTAATTTTGCTTTTTATTGGCTTAGTCGTGATTTTTTATTTTATAATGCACTACTTTAAGAGAAAAATACTCGGACCACAGTTCAAAGGCTAAAAATTGGGCTTTGGCCTTACCGGAAAATTTTGGCCGAATTAACTGTCGTATCGGAGTTGGAACGGCTTTTGGCCGCAAGGAAGGTTAAGAGTCCGCCTGGCCCGAGCGGCGGCCCCGCCGCAAAACCCCTTCGAGCTGAAGGAACCGGCCCGGGAGACGTCCGGTTTGGTCATGGGCGGCGCGCGGAACTGATCATTTCACCCGCGGAGGGTTTTTTCGCGGCCTTTCGACCAGGACGATCCGGTAGCCGGGTATCCGCCCTTGGCCCCGCAAGGCTTGGGCTTCCCGGGCCGCGCGGTCGTAAGTGGGGAAAAAGCCCAGGCAGACCCTGAACCAGGTCCAGCCGTCGATTCGATGCTCGTAATGGAAAGTCGAGAGCCCCTGTTCCAACAGCCGATAGTTTTCGTAAATCGCTTCGATCTCCGCGATGTGGCTGGAGAGGTGAATCGAGAAGAAATTGAAGCCGTGGGGGATGGTCCCGGACGTGACGGCGAGTGGGGCCGTTTCGTCCGCTGAAACCACCGGCGGGACCGAGGGTTGGGTTGGCGCGACCCCGACCTGCCCGCCCGGGGGCTCCTCGGCCAGGATCATGACGGCGCGGCGGTAGTCGGGCGACACGAGTCGGCCGCTGTTCGGCAGCCAATCCCTCACTCCTTTCCACCCCGCCACCGGCGGAAAAAGACCCGGCCGTTCATCCGGACCGAGGACCACCCTGATTTTCGAGGCGGGCGCGGGCCGCGAGGCGGATTGAACCGGATCGCCCGCCTTCCCGCCGTCGTGAAAATAGTCCCGGGAAATCAGCAATAACAGGGCCGCGACCAACAGGAACACCAGGACCGCCGCGCCGGCGAGAAGCCGTTTTTTCATAACATACGTCCTTGACGGCTAGGGGGAAAGCGATTATCACTCAAACGATAGTATCATTTTTCTCGGCGGGCCGCAAAAATTTTAACCTTGGCCGGCGGGCGCGGCCCCGAAAATATCCCGGCGGGGTTTTTTCCCGCGGGGCGGACTCGTCGATCACGGGCCCGGCGTTGTTTTCTTGGGGGAGAAGTTACTCATGGAATTAATTGGGACGCCGGGCCGGGGATTTGACTCGTGGGAGTTCAAGACCAGGCTCGAGGACCGCTTGACGGAACTGGCCGGGGAAGTCCGGGGGGAGTTGCTGCTAACGGCGTTTTCGGGCGGTCCGGATTCCACGGCCTTGCTGCATGGACTGCTAAGCCTCAAGGACAAAATGGGTTTCGGGCTGGCGGCCGCCCACCTCGACCACGGCCTACGGGGAAGGGCCGGAGAGTCGGACCGGGAGTGGTGCCGGACCCAGTCCGGCCTAGTGGACATCCCCTTTTTTCCGACCGGGCCGACTGCCTGGCCTTGGCCCGGGCCGGCGGGCTCTCCGTGGAGGAAGCGGCCCGGCAGGCCAGATACGCCTTCCTGACCGAGGTTCGGGCGGAAATCGGCGCCCGCTATGTCGTGGTGGGGCATACCGCCGACGACAACGCCGAATCGGTCTTGCTCAACCTGTTGCGCGGGGCCGGACCGCTGGGCCTTTCCGGAATCCCTCCCCGCCGGGATTGGATTCTACGGCCGTTGCTCTCCTTTCGGCGGGGCGAGATATTATCCTATCTGGGCGCAAGGGGGCTGGCCTTCGTGGAGGACGAAACCAACCAGGACCGGCGTTTCCTGCGCAATCGGGTCCGCCGCGGCCTGATTCCCCTGTTGCTGGAGGATTTCAACCCCCGCTTGGTGGAAGCCTTGAATCGCACCGCCGCGTTGATTCGGGACGAGGAAAGGGTCTGGACCGGGCTCCTGGCCGCGGCCGGTCGGGAAGTCGGGCGACGGACCGAGGCGGGTTCCGTTTCCTTTGACGCCGCGGCCCTGGCCGCCGGGGAGCGGGCCGTGGCCCGGCGCCTGATTCGAGCGGCGGTTCTCGAGGTCCAGGGGACGATTAGGGCCTGGGGGCTCGACGCCGTGGAGGCGGTGTTGGATTTGGCGGCGGAGGGGCGGGGGCGCCTCGATCTGCCCGGCCGGGCCCGGGCCTGGGTGGAGGGCGGCCGGCTTTATCTCGGAATTCCTCCGGCCCGAAAGCCCACCGGGTTCTCTTATGTCCTGCCGGTTCCGGGGCGCCTAAAAGTGCCCGAGGCGGGGTTGGTCATCACGGCCCGGCGGTCCGACGCGGTCCCCGAACCCGCGGTTTTACACCAGCTTGGCCCGGACCGGGCGGTCCTGGACGCCGGGAGTTTGCGCCCGCCCCTGACGGTTCGTTCCGTCCGGCCGGGGGACCGCTTTCAGCCCCTGGGGTTTTCCGGGACCAGGAAGTTGTCGGATTTTTTCATCGACAAAAAAATACCGGCGCCGCGGCGGCCCTTCGTGCCCCTGGTCTGCGATGGCGACGGCGTGGTCTGGGTCGGGGGTTTTCGTTCCGCCGAAAGGACCCGCGTGGGACCGGGCGCGACAAGCGTCGTCATGCTGACTCTGAGCGAGGAAGCGGGGGGCGGTTCGGCGCCCGGGGAGTATTATTCCGGGAACACGCCGAAAAAAGTTGAAGATTGACCTTTCTTGGGATAAATATTAAACTGAAAAATTATGTATTGAAACAGGGACGGCCGGTTTAGGGCCGGCGCCCTGGGGAGGATATATTGAACCCAAATTATAAAAACCTGGCGCTGTGGCTGATCATCTGCCTGATGATGGTCGTGCTTTTCAATCTGTTCAACAAGCCGCAGCCGGTCAAGGACCGGGTGTCGTACAGCGATTTCCTGTCCAACATCGAAAAGGGCGAGGTTTCCAGCGTGCTCATCCAGGGAAACGAGCTTTCCGGTCAATACCTGGATGGACGAAAATTCAAGTCCTACGCGCCGCAGGATTTCGACCTCCTGCCCAAGCTGCGGGAAAAGGGGGTCCAGATTTCCGCCGAGCCGCCCGCGGATTCCCCCTGGTACATGACCGTCTTGATTTCCTGGTTCCCCATGCTGTTGTTGATCGGCGTCTGGATTTTTTTCATGCGCCAGATGCAGGCGGGCGGGGGCAAGGCCATGTCCTTCGGCAAGAGCCGGGCGCGCCTGATGACCGAGACTTCCGAGAAAATCACCTTCAAGGACGTGGCCGGCATCGAGGAAGCCAAGGACGAACTTGAGGAAATAATCGAATTCCTGCGGGACCCCAAGAAATTCACCCGGCTGGGGGGCCGTATTCCCAAGGGCGTCCTGCTCATGGGGGCCCCCGGGACCGGCAAGACCCTTTTGGCCCGGGCCATCGCCGGGGAGGCCGGGGTCCCGTTTTTTTCCATTTCGGGCAGCGATTTCGTGGAAATGTTCGTGGGAGTCGGCGCTTCCCGGGTCAGGGACTTGTTTTTACAGAGCAAGAAGAACGCCCCCTGCATCATTTTCATCGACGAAATAGACGCCGTGGGCCGTCACCGCGGGGCCGGGCTGGGTGGAGGTCACGACGAGCGCGAGCAGACCTTGAACCAACTGCTGGTGGAAATGGACGGCTTCGAGTCCAACGAGGGCGTGATCCTGATCGCCGCCACCAACCGTCCGGACGTCCTGGACCCGGCCCTGCTGCGGCCGGGCCGGTTCGACCGCCAGGTGGTGGTCCCGGTGCCCGATATCCGCGGCCGGGAACAGATACTGGCCGTGCACGTGCGCCGCATTCCCCTGGACGAGAGCGTGGACCTGGCCGTGGTGGCTCGCGGGACCCCGGGCTTTTCCGGCGCCGACCTGGAAAACCTGGTCAACGAGGCGGCCTTGATGGCGGCCCGGAAAAACAAGGACAAGGTCGACCTGGGGGACCTGGAAGCGGCCAAGGACAAGGTCCTGATGGGCACGGAGCGCCGCAGCATGATCATCAGCGATTTCGAAAAGAAGAACACGGCCTATCACGAGGCCGGGCACGCCCTGGTGGCCAAGCTGATCCCCGGCACCGACCCCATCCACAAGGTCACGATCATACCGCGGGGACGGGCCCTGGGCCTGACCCAGCAACTGCCCATGGATGAAAAGCACACCTACCCCAAGGATTTCCTCATGGCCACCCTGGCCATGCTCCTGGGCGGCCGGTCGGCGGAGGAACTGGTGCTCAACCATCTGACCACCGGAGCGGGCAACGACATCGAACGGGCCACGGAACTGGCCCGCAAGATGGTCTGCGAATGGGGCATGAGCGAGGCCATGGGCCCCCTGACTTTCGGCAAGCGCGAGGAACAGATATTCCTGGGCCGCGAGATCGCCCAACATCGCGACTACAGCGAGGAAACCGCCCAGAAGATCGACGCCGAAATCCAGCGGCTGGTGGTCGGCGGCCATAAAACGGCCCGGGACCTGCTGTCCCGCCACCTGGACGTCCTCCACAAACTGGCCGAGACCTTGCTGGAAAAGGAAACCCTGGACGGTCCGGAGATCGACGAGTTGGTCAGGGAAGCCGTCGAGGCCGAGGAAGCACTGGCCGGCCAGGCTCGGCCCGAAAATTCCCCGGGAAAGGCCTCCGCCTAGAAAGGGACGGGAAATGGCTGGGTTTGTTCTGAAGTGGGGGACCTGGTCCCTGGACCTGTCCGTTCGTCCCTTGGTCATGGGCGTGGTCAACGTCACTCCCGATTCCTTTTCCGATGGCGGCGACTTTCTCGCCGCCGAGACGGCGATCAGGCAAGGCCTGGACCTGGCGGCGGCCGGCGCGGACATTCTGGACCTGGGCGGGGAATCCACGCGGCCGGGAGCGGAATTCGTGTCGGAGGAGGAGGAAAAAGCCCGGGTGCTGCCGGTTATCGAGGCCCTGGCCGGCCGGATCGGCATTCCCATTTCCATCGACACGTACAAGGCGGGCGTGGCCCGGGCGGCCCTGGCGGCCGGCGCGGCCATGGTCAACGACATCAGCGCCGGGTTGTTTCAGCCCGAGATACTGCGGGTCGCGGCCCGGGCCGGGGTCCCGGTGGCGTTGATGCATATCAAGGGCGAACCCCGGAACATGCAGAAAAACCCGGTCTACGAAGATATCATGGGGGAGATCAAGGCGTTTTTGGCCGACGCGGTCCGTCGGGCCGAGGAGGCGGGCGTGCGGTCGGACCTGATAATCCTGGACCCCGGCCTTGGGTTCGGGAAGACCTACGATCATAATTTAATCCTGATCAATCGCCTCGGGGAATTCAAGACCCTGGGGAAGCCGCTGCTGGTGGGGCCTTCGCGCAAGGCTTTCCTGGGGCATGTCCTGGGCGGGGCTCCCCCCAGGGAGCGGGACGGGGCCACGGCCGTTGTCGCGGCGCTGGCCGCTTATAATGGCGCCGACATACTGCGGGTTCACCAGGTAAGACCGGTCCGGGAAACCATGACCGTGGTCCGGGCGGTCATGGCGGAGCATGCCTGAGTCCAAGGAAGTCTTGGACTTTATCCGGGCCATGCGTTGGCAGGACTGGGCCGACATTTTTTTCGTGGCCGTGATCATTTACCAGGCCCTCCGCTTGATTCGCGGCACCAGAAGCATGCAGATGCTGGTCGGGTTGGCTTTCGTGCTGGGGGCGTACGAGTTTTCCGCCAAGTTCGACCTGCTGACCCTGAATTGGATTCTGAGCAATTTCCTGACCTATATCATTCTGATACTGGTGATTCTGTTTCAATCCGACATCCGGCGGGCCTTGACCCAGGTGGCCAAGATTTCCTTCGGGCGCACCAGTCCGGAACTTTTGTCGGCCATCGGCGAGGTGGTTCGGGCTGCTTTCACCATGGCGGAAAAGAGGATCGGCGCCCTGATCGTCTTCGAGCGGGAAGTCGGGCTGAAAAACTATATCGATATCGGCGCCGGCATTGACGGCAAGGTGTCCGACGACCTGCTGTTGTCCATTTTCAACACCGCGTCCCCCCTGCACGACGGCGCGGTGGTGATCCAGGACGGACGAATCGCCGCCGCGGCCTGTTTTTTACCCTTGTCCTCGGACGACACCATCAACCGCCTTTTCGGCACCAGGCATCGGGCGGCCATCGGCCTGACCCGGGAGACCGATTCGGCCGTGGTGGTGGTGTCCGAGGAGCGGGGAGTGGTGTCCCTGGTCCTGGACGGGGACGTGACGGTGATTTTGGATCAAAACGAGTTACGGGACAAGCTGGCCGGATTGCTTAAACTGACGGGTCCGGTCCGGGTGGAAAACGATAACCAGGAGACTTGATTTGCCGCGGCTGAGCGATATTTTTTTTAAAAACCTGGGCTTGAAATTTTTCGCCCTGGTAATGGCCGTGGTCCTCTGGTTCGTGGCCGTGGGTCGCGAAACAGCGGAAATGGGTCTCCAGGTCCCCCTGGAAATGGTCAATATTCCGCCGGAAATGGTAATATCCAACGCGGTTCCCGACGGGATAAGCGTCCGCATCCGGGGGTCCGTGCCCCTGACTAGGCAGGCGGCGGACCGGAAGCTTCGGTTCAGCCTGGATTTGGCCGGGGCCAAGGCCGGGCCGAACGATTTCATCCTGGTCCCCGACGCGCTGGCCTTGCCCCGGGGACTGGAAGTGACCCGCTTGGCCCCCAACTCGGTCACCGTGGTGCTCGAGGGGCTGATCAACAAAACCATCAATCTGTTGCCGGTCATCAAGGGCGAGCCCGTGGCCGGGTATATCATCGACGACATCAACCTGGAACCGCGGCAGGTTGAAGTGCGCGGACCGGAAAGCGTGCTCAAGCCGTTGGATATAATCTGGACCGAGCCGGTGGACGTCACCAAGCTCAAGGATTCGAACACCCTGACCGTCGCGCCGGTCCTCCCGGACGTGTCCATGACCCTGATCAAGCCGACGATGGTCAAGATCAGCCTTAAAATCGGGAAAAAAGTCGTTATCCGGCCCTTCAAGGCCGTGCCCATCGAGGGCGTGGGGACGGATTTTTTCTTTTCGACCGAACCCGAAACCGTGGACTTGGTGCTCCGGGGCCCGGTCAACACCGTCACCGAACTGGTGACCGGCAAGGGGCTTTCCGTCAAGCTGGACTTGTCCGGATTGAACCCGGGCAAGTATGATCGTCCGGTCAAGGTGGATGTCCCCCCGGACATGGAAGTGGTCCGGGTCGAGCCGGATACCGTCAAGACGACAATATTTCAGGAGATGTTGGAAACTTACCATGAGCAGCACTAGTCGACGCCTCTTTGGGACGGATGGAATCCGCGGCGTGGCGAACGTCCATCCCATGACCACTGAAGTCGCCATGCAGATTGGGCGGGCCGCCGCCTATATCGCCAAGACGGGAATATCCCGTCGCCATAAAATCGTCATCGGCAAGGACACCCGGTTGTCCGGATACATGATCGAAAACGCCCTGGCCAGCGGCGTCTGCTCCATGGGCGTGGACGTTCTACTGGTCGGGCCCCTGCCGACGCCGGGCATCGCCTTTATCACCAACAGCATGAGGGCCGACGCCGGCGTGGTGATTTCGGCTTCCCACAACCTTTTCCAGGACAATGGGATCAAGATTTTTACCGGCGACGGGTTCAAGCTTCCCGACGAGGTCGAGCTTGAAATCGAGGAGCTTATTTTCACCAACGACATCGATTCCCTGCGTCCCACGGCCCGGGATGTGGGCAAGGCTTTCCGGATCGACGACGCCGTCGGCCGGTACGTGGTTTTTCTGAAGCACACCTTTCCCCGATCCAGGACCCTGGACGGGATAAAAATGGTGGTGGATTGCGCCCACGGCGCCGCCTATAAATGCGCGCCCGCGGTTTTTTCCGAACTGGGCGCGGAAGTCCATTTGCTCGGCGTTCAGCCCACCGGCGAAAACATCAACAAGGACTGCGGGTCCCTTCACCCCGAAGTGGCGGCCCGCAAGGTCCTCGAAGTCGGCGCCGACCTGGGGATAGCCCTGGATGGAGACGCCGACCGGGTCATCTTTATCGACCACCAAGGCCGGATCGTGGACGGCGACCACATCATGGCCATCTGCGCCCGGGACCTGGCCGGACGGGGGAAATTGGCCCGGAACACGGTGGTGGCCACGGTCATGAGCAACATGGGGCTGAGGGTGGCCCTCAACCGGCTGGGGTTGGACCTGGTCGCCGCGGCCGTGGGGGATCGCTACGTGGTGGAACGGATGCGCGCCGACGGCTATAATTTCGGCGGCGAGCAATCCGGCCATATGATCTTTCTGGACCACAACACCACCGGAGACGGCATTCTGACCGCGCTCCAGGTCCTGGCGGTCATGGTGCGGGAGGGCCGCTGCCTGGCGGATTTATCCACGATCATGGAAACCTTCCCGCAAGTGCTGATCAACGTCAAGGTGAACCGTCGCGTGGACCTCGCGAGCGAGCCCCGCATCGAGGACCAATGCCGGCGGGTCAAGGAAATTTTGGGGGACAAGGGGCGGCTCCTGGTGCGTTTTTCCGGGACCGAGCCCCTGGTCCGGGTAATGGTGGAAGGCGAGAACCACGACCAAATCAACAACCTGGCCCGCGAAACCGCGGCCTGTATCGAGGAAACCCTGGGGTGATCCATTATGCTGCTGGCTATTGACGTCGGAAACACCAATATTGTCATCGGGGCCTTCAAGGGCGAGAAGCTGGTCGCGGACTGGCGGATTCGCACCGAACGCGACATTACCGTGGATGAATTGGGCATGCTCATGCGCAACCTGTTTCAATCCCGGGAAATGGATTTCAAGAAAGTCAAGGCGATCATCATTTCCTCCGTGGTCCCGCCCATGCAGAACACCCTGGAGGGGTTCGTCCGGAAATACGTGGGCGCCGAACCCTTGTTCGTGGGGCCGGGGATCAAGACCGGCATGCCGATTTATTACGACAACCCGCGGGAAGTCGGCGCGGACCGCATCGTCAACGCGGTGGCCGCGTACGAGAAGCACCGGCAGGCCCTGATCATCGTGGACTTCGGCACGGCCACCACCTTCGATTATATTTCGGCCAAGGGCGAATACATGGGCGGCGCCATCGCCCCGGGATTGATTATTTCCAGCGAGGCCCTGTTTCAGAAGGCCAGCAAGCTGCCGCGGGTGGAAATTTTCGCCCGGCCGAAAAAAGTCGTGGCCAAGGACACCATCAGCAGCATGAACGCCGGCCTGGTCTTCGGCTACGTAGGGTTGGTGGACGGCTTGGTCAGGAGGATCATGGCCGAGGTGGCCGAGAAACCCCGGGTCATCGCCACGGGAGGCTTGGCGGTCCTGGTGGCCGCTGAATCCGAGACCATCGACGAGGTCAGCGCGGACCTGACCCTGGATGGACTGCGGATCATTTACGAAAGAAACCAGCCCTAGGTCCTCCGGGGGTCGGTGGAGGGGCGGCGGGCGGCGTCCGAAAAAAAGGGAAGTGGTCGAGACATGAATCATAAAAAGCTGGTCGCGCCCCCGCCCTTGGCCGACGGCGGCTATTGGGGCGCCGCGGCTCCGGCCGGCCCCTTCGCCGAGGACCTTTTCCGGCTGGGCTTGGCCCGCCTCGAAACCCGGGGCTTCGGGATCATCTATTCCGACGATATTTTCCTCAAGGATAGGTATCTGGCCGGGCCGGACGAAACCCGGGCCCGGGTCTTGACCGAGGCTTGGGCCGACCCCCGGGTGGGCGCGATTATCGCCGCCCGGGGCGGGTACGGCGCCTTGAGGATTGTCCAACGCCTCGATTTCGGCTTTTTTCGCGAACACCCCAAGATTTTCGTGGGCTTCTCCGACCTCACCGTCCTGTTGCTCGCCCTGTACGACCAAGCCGGCCTGGTTTCCTTTCACGGCCCGGTCGTGACCACCCTGGCCGCGGCGGATGACGAGACCGTCGGCCGCCTGGTCGACTTGGTCACCGGCCGTCCCGTCTTTCCCCTGTCCCTGACCGATTTCCAGGTCCTGGTCCCGGGCCGGGCCGAGGGGCCGTTGCTGGGCGGGAACCTGACCATGATCATCCACCTCGCCGCGGCCGGGCTGCTGCCGGACCTGGAAGGCGCCATTCTCTTTCTGGAGGATGTCGACGAGAGTCCGTACCGCGTCGACCGAATGCTGACCGCCCTCCGCCTGGCCGGGGTCCTGGACCGCTGCGCCGGCTTGATCCTGGGTGATTTCGACGGCGGCGGGACCGAGGAGGAGATGCGGATGGTCCTGGAAAAAAACCTATCCTTCTTCAAGGGACCCGCGGCCGCCGGTTTTCCTTTCGGGCACCGGTCCCGCAACCTGGCCCTACCGGTGGGGCCCCGGGTCGTGTTCGATTCCGGCGCGGGGTTCCTGGATTTAATGGAGCCTTGCCTGGCCTAGACCATGGACCGCTTTCGCCTGCAAAAAGCCCTCGAACAGGGCGTCGATCAAGGAGTGTTTCCCGGCGGGGTCCTGTTGGTCGCTCGGGGCGGCGGCGACCCGGCGCTAGTCACGGCCGGGACCCTGGACCGCGGGCCAGGCTCCCCCGGCGCGTCCGCCGCGACCGTTTACGACCTGGCGTCATTGACCAAAATTTTGTCCACGACCATCTTGACCATGGTCTTTCTCGACCGGGGCCTTTTGGACCTGGACGATCCCTTGAGCCGGCTTTGGCCGGGCCGGGTCCCGGAAGATAAACAAGGGATAACCTTGCGGCGGCTGCTCGCCCACGACTCGGGATTTCCGGCCTGGCGCCCGTTTTATGAAAGCCTGGTCCTTTTGCCTGAAAGCGAGCGCCGGTCCGCCGCCGCGGAAGCGATTCTGCGCGAGCCCCTGGAAGCCCGGCCCGGCGCCCGGGCCGTCTATTCCGACCTCAATTTCCTGCTGTTGGGGTTTATCCTGGAAAAACTGGGCGGGCGCCGCCAGGAACGGCTGTTCGAGGACCTCGTCGCCGGGCCCCTGGGCCTGACTTCGACCGGGTATCGGGCCTTGGATCGCCCCCGGGGGCCGAACCGCGGCCTCGCGCCGACCGAGGATGTACCCCGCCGGGGCGGCGTCATCCTGGGGGAAGTTCACGACGACAACGCCTGGTCCCTTGCGGGCGTGGCCGGGCACGCCGGGCTTTTCGCGCCGGCGGTTGAGATTTGGCGGATTTTCGCGGAGCTGCGCCGGGCCTTTAGGGGCGAAACCAATTGCCTGGGGCTCGTTCCCGGGACGGTTCGCGTGTTTTGGACCCGGGACGGGACCGCGCCGGGGTCCACCCGGGCCTTGGGGTTCGACATGCCCAGCGCGGTCGATTCCAGCGCCGGGCGGTTGTTTTCCCGGCTTGGGGTGGGACATCTGGGGTTCACCGGGACTTCGCTCTGGCATGACCCCGAAAGGGACCTGACCGTGATCCTGTTGACCAACCGGGTTCACCCGACCGCCGCGAACCAGTCGATCAAAACATTCCGGCCGTATATGCACGACGAGGTCGTGAAGGCGGTTTTTCCGGCCCGAGGTGAACCGCCGTTCCCGCCCCCCGGGCTTGGCCTGGTCGGTTAACCTTGGTAATCTTGAAAAATAAAAGGCGGCGTTAGAAATGATTGGACTTCCCTTGCATCTGGAAATCGAGCAGAAGGAACCGGGTTTCGAGGGTTTTTTCGGCGCCTGGGTCGTCCCGGGCGAAGTCTGCCTGGTGGTGGACGTGGGACCGGCGAACAGCGCGGACCGACTTCTGGCCGCCCTGGAAAGGGAGCGCGTCGACCGGATCGACTACGTCCTGTTGACCCATATTCATATCGACCATTCCGGGGGCCTGGCCGCCGTGCTGGATCGTTACCCCATGGCCCGGGCTATCTGCCATGAGGCGGGCCTGAGGCACGTGGCCGACCCGGCCAAGTTGTGGGAAGGCAGCCGGCAAGTGCTGAAAAACCTGGCCGAGCAGTATGGACGTCCGGGGGACGTGGACCCCGGGAAGTTGATCCCGCACATCGCCAACCCGGTCCCGGGCCTGGAAATCCTGGAAACTCCCGGTCACGCCCCGCATCACTTGTCCTTTACCTGGCAAGGTCGTCTCTTTTCCGGGGAAGCCGGCGGCAACCTCCTGCGGGCCGGGGACAGAAAATACCTGCGCCCCGCCACGCCCCCCCGCTTTTTTCTCCAGACCGCCCTGGACAGCGTGGATAAACTCCTGGCCCTGCCGGACCAGCCGATTTACTACGCCCATTTCGAACAGGCGGACAGCTCCCGGACCATGCTGCGACGTTTCCGGGACCAGCTTCTCCGCTGGCGGGACATCATCGCCGCGGCGTCTTCCGGCGACGGCCCTCCCGCGGAAACCGAGGATCGGTGCGTTCGGGCCTTGCTGGACCAGGACCCCGAGCTGTCCGGCGTCCCCGGCCTGCCCGCGGCCGCGAGGAAGCGGGAATTGACTTTCATGGCGAATTCGGTTCGGGGATACCTGGGATTCCTGTCGGAAATATCCGGGTCGTGAACCGGGACGAAAAAACAAGCGGCTGTCGGATGGCCCCGCCCGAGGTTTAGTTTTTCGAAATGTAATATAGTTGTAACAGTAATGGGCATGCCTGGGAGATAACCTAATGAAATGACGCCCGCGCCGGAAAGGCGGCCGATGCGCCAAGTCGCGAGCCCCGCTTGGCTTTCCGGAGGGCGAAGGGAGAATGAGTCGGTTTATGAACGCAAACAAAACGGCCCCGGCCGACATGATCGAAACCACCGGCCCCATTCCGCCGCCGGATTTCAGCCTGGAACGGGCCGTGAACGATATCTCGCCCTGGGACCTCGCCATGTTCAGGGACTTGATTTCGACCCGCCTGAGCCCGGAACAAGTCCAGCGGGTGGTTTCGCCCGCCGGCGTTTTTCCCCGGCAAAAAAACGTGCTGGCCATTCACTGGCATCCGGAATGGATTCCCCTCGACCTGATCGAACATCGCCTCGACGCCTTTTTTCCCAATCGGGAAAAAAGCCTGGTCATCCCGACCCAGCATAACCAGTTGACCACCATGGGCGACTATTCCGGGGTCGAGGTTGATTGCTATTCATCGGGGTTCAACCGCAAGGTCCAACTTCTGCTGCATTTCAAGGCGGACCGGACGGCCAAGGCCGCGGTTTTGAAGTCCATGCTCGACCATACCTTCAAATACCGTTCGGGCCAGCTTTTCGAATATATCGAAAGCGTCACCAATCCGGAACTGGAGGACCGCCTTCAGGCCGCGGCCCTGGAAACGGGCGCCAACGCGGAGACCGCGGCCCTGACCCGGTTTTACGCGGCCCGCCTGGCCAGGCTGCTCGAAGACCATGAGGGCGAGACCCCGGTGGAGATGATTAAAAACAAGCTTTTTTCCGATTTTATCCAGGTCCAGCGGGCCCGCCACCCCGATGTGATGATCAACCGGGCCTTGTTGTTGCTCGCGTCGGTCAAGAGGATCGTCAAGGAACGGTTTTCCCTCAAATATTTTTTCCGGGCCTCGGAAGTGATCGAGGAAGTCCGGGGCCTGGGCGGCGGCGTGGTCATCCCCCATCCGGAACAGTTCTGGCCCATTTTGCTGGCCGATTACGACGTGGACGGCTGGGAAGTCTGGAACCCGCAGTCCAATCAATACACCGAGTTTTTGATTAGGGCCCTCTACAACCAGAACAAGATTTCCCGGCCGGGACGAAAGCCCTTGCTCGTTTTCATGGGCGACGACACCCACATGTCCGAGAAGATCAAGGACCCCAGCCGTCAGGAGCGGTCGAAGGTCGAACGCGAGGTCGGGTTCCAACCGGCCTGGGACGATGTGGCCATCAGGAAGACCCTGAGCCTCACCGGGGCGGAGCGGAGCCGCATCATCACTCTTTACCAGGAAAGACTGGCCTGATCCCTCCCGGGAAACAAGGCCCTTGGGGAGACTACATGTCCACTGACAACTTCAAGCATGAATCACTGGAAGATTCGGAATCGATCACCAAATACCTCGGGGCCTTGCAGGATGGGTTCCACAATGGGTCCCTGGTTTTTTCCACCGATGACCGCAGGTTTGTCATAAAACCGGCCGGTTTGATCAACATGGAGATCGACGCCAAGAAAAAAGGGGAAAAAGTCAAGATCACCTTGCGGTTCCGCTGGAACGAAGCTCCCGGGGAACCCGAGCCCAAGCCCAAGACCTTGTCCATCGAGCCGCTCCGAAACGCCTGAAAGGAAAAAGGTCGGCCTTTTTATGCCCAAGTTTGAAACCGTTAGCGAGAATACCAGGTTCATGGTTCACGAAGTTGTCGCCCAGGTGGAGCAGACCCTCCAGTTCTTCGCCGAACCTAGCCGGACCTTGGTGGATAAGATCAACGCCCGGGACAATTACGTGGATTCACTCAAGAGCCTTATCCTGGACAAGATTTACGACATTCTTCTTCACGAGCCGGCCCTGGATAAGTCCAAGGTGAACCTGTTGCGGTCCTTCAACACCATCGCGGACAACTTGGAACGAATCGCCGATTTTTCCGTCAATATGATCCGGCAGGCCCAGCACCTCACGGATTTTTTCTTTTTGCAGAATTTCGATTACGAGGTTTTTTTCGAGGAAGTCCTGGCGGGCCTGGAACGGATTCAGTCGGCCCTGGACCGACGGGAGATGGGGCTGGCCTTTCGCATCTGCCAGTGTGAATTCAACCTGGACGAGCTTTACGGCCGGAACTTTCAGAAAATCCTGGCCGCGCTGCGGTCCGGAGGCGACACGGGCAATCTTATCACCTGTCTTCTGATTCTGCATTACCTCGAACGCATGGGCGACAGCCTGCTCAACATCGGCGAGGCCATAATTTTCGCCCAGGTGGGCGAGAAGATGAAAATACAGCAATACCGCGCCCTGACCGAAACCTTGAGTTCCTCGGGGCTGGATACCCCCATTTCGGAAGTGGAATTCGAATCCATCTGGGGCACGCGGTCGGGCTGCCGCATCGGGATCGTGGGGGAAAAGGACGAGGCCGATTCCGCCCGTCCGGTTCTTTTCAAGCACGGCGAGTTGAAAAAACTGGAAAAGGAAAAGGACAACATCGAGCGGTGGGAACAGTTGGCGCCGGGCCTGCCGCCCGAGGTCTGCGGGTTCGTGGCCGGAGACGACGGGAACGGGTCGATCCTGCTCGAGTACCTGGCCGGGTGTACTTTTCAGGAATTGGTGGTCAACGGCGACATGGCCATGGTGATGGACGCCTTGTTCATGATCGAGGAAACGGTGGGACAAACCTGGCGCATGACCATGAAGCGCGAGCCGGTGCGCGCCGGGTTCGTCAGTCAAATTCGGGACCGCATGGACGCCGTTTACCGGGTTCACCCTGAATTTCTTAGTAAGTCAGCCCAGATCGGCGGGTTGAACATCCGGTCCTTCGGGGAGTTGATCCGGGGTATCGAACAGATCGAGCGGGGCCTGACCGCTCCTTTCTCGGTCTTTATTCACGGCGATTTCAATATCAACAACATAATCTACGATTCCCATCTGGAGCGCATTCATTTCATCGACCTGCACCGTTCCCGGCAGACGGATTATATCCAGGACGTTTCCGTTTTTTTGATTTCGCTGTTCCGTCTCCCCTTTTTCGAGCCGGCCATACGGGGGCGCCTTAATTACGCCATTATGGATTTTTTCGAGTTCGCCAAGAATTTTTCATCACGTTTCGACGATCCCACGTTCGAGGCCCGGTTGGCCCTGGGCCTGGGCCGCTCCCTATTCACTTCTTCCCGTTTTGAATTGAATCGCAAATTCGCCAAGAGAATGCACCTGTTGTCGATCTACCTGATGGAAAAAATCTCGGCTCGCGCCGGACAGCCCTGGGAAGAGTTCGAACTGCCTGGAGAAGCCTTGATTTATTGACGAAAAAAACGGCCGCGAGGCCTTGGATGAAGCCTATTTTTTTCCGCGCCGCCCCACGGTCCGGACGAGGCGGGACTTCGCCCGGAAGCGGCGGGGGGCGCGAGCAAGACGAGGGAAGGATTTGAAACAAGTAGCCGTTATCGGTGTGCCGGGAGGGTGGTCCTCGGAACAGCTCGCGGACCGCTTGGGCGAGTTGACCGGCTTCAGGGCCTTGGTCGACCTGGCCCAGGTCAGGCTGGACCTCTCCCGGGGCAAGGCCTTTTTCCACGACCTGGAGTTGACCGCCCTCGACGGCCTGGCCGTCAAGAAGGTCGGTCATTCCTATTCCCCCAAGCTGCTGGACCGCTTGGAATTTCTTCGGTTCATCGCCGCCGCCGGGGTCAGGGTGTTTTCCGCGCCGGACAATATTTTCCGAGTCCTCAACCGCTTGAGCTGCACCATTGGCCTGGTGGGGGCGGGGATTCCGATCCCGCCGACCGTGGTGACCGAAAACCCCGAGGAAGCGGCCCGGGCCGTCAGGAACTTCGGGCGGGCGGTCCTCAAGCCTCTTTACACTTCCAAGGCCCGGGGCATGGTGGTGATCGAGGACAGCCCGGCCATGCGCGAAGAGATCGAAAATTACAAGGATTCCGGAAACTCGGTGTTATACGTCCAGAAATTGATCGAGCTGCCGGGGTGGGACCTGGGCATAGTCTTCCTGGGAGGTAAATACCTGGCCACGTACGCCAGGGTCGGTCAAAAGGGCGCCTGGAACACCACCACCGCCAATGGCGGATATTACCAACCCTACGAGCCGAGCCCGGGACTGATCGAACTGGCGGACCGGGCCCAAAAAATTTTCAACCTGGATTTCACCTGCGTCGACGTGGCCGAGACCGACCGGGGGCCCGTGGTCTTCGAGGTTTCCGCCTTCGGCGGGTTCCGGGGGCTCAAGGAAGGTTGCGGCATCGAGGCCGATAAGGCCTATGCGGAATATATCTTGCGGGAGTTGACGACATGACGGTCAATTTTGATTTTGGGGCGGCCGTGTTGGGGCTGCGGGAGCGCTACCCTTCCCGGGCCGACCTGAACCTCGATTTCGACGGCCTGATTATCAAGGCGGCCTCCAACAGCCCGGACTTGATCGCTCGCCTGGCCGAGTATTATTCCGGGTTTCAAGCCGGGCCGGACGCCGTCCCGGAAATAATGGTCGAGGCCCTGGAGTGCGAACCCTTGCGGCTCGACGTCCCCTTGATTCCCTCCCAACCCGACCCCGGCAAGGAAAAAATCAAGGAGGAATTTTTCGACGCCCCGACCGGACGGGTGGTCCGGAAACGCCTGACCGGCATGGTTTTTTTGCTGGGACCGGGCGTCAACCTGGCTGTCGGACCCTGCCTGGCCAATGACAACCAGGTGGTTAATTTCATCAATAATCGCGTGATTCAGTGGGAACTCGACCGCGGCGCCGTCCTGGCCCACGCGGCCGGGGTCGAATGCGGCGGCCGGGGGCTGGCCCTGGCGGGTTTTTCCGGGATGGGAAAATCAACCCTGGCCTTGCATTTGATGAGTCGGGGGATGAGGTTCGTGAGTAATGACCGGCTGATGATTAAAAACGCCGAGTCTGGTCCGGTCATGCGGGGGCTGCCCAAGCTGCCGCGGATTAATCCCGGAACAGCCTTGAACAATCCGGACCTGTCCTCGGTGGTTCCCGAGGAGGAGCAGGAAGAGTTCATCCACCTGAACCAAGAGGAAATCTGGACCCTCGAGCATAAATACGACGTCAGCATCGAACGCTGTTTCGGCCCCGACCGCTTCAAGCTGGCCTCGCCCTTGTCGGCCCTGGTCATTCTCAACTGGCGGCGGGACCAGAGCCCGGCCCGCATGAACCGGGTGGATTTGAGCGGGCGGCTCGAACTTTTGTCCGCGGTGCGGAAGAACCCCGGTTTATTCTATGCGCCCAAAAAAAACAGCCAGGATTTCACCGCGGCGGTGTACATATCACTTTTTCGGCGGACGCCGGTTTATGAGATTTCGGGAGGCGTCGATTTCGACCGGGCCGCCGAATTCTGCCTGGCCGAACTGGCGTCCCTGTAAACGGGGCTTCGCCGGAACGCCGGCGGGTCGACACACTCAAGCCATGGAGAAAGCCTATAGTGCATTCGGTCTCGAACCTATTATCCGATAGATAACCTCAAGGGCCCCGGGCAACGGGGCGGAAGGGAAATGGCGACATCGTCATGGGCGAGGACGGAAGCAAAAAGTTGAAGGCCGTTTTTTCGATTCACGAAGCGGCCGGGTTTTTTCAAAAACTGGCGTCGGGCCTGGAACAGGGACGACTGGCCCTGGGTCCGGTGGAGCAAGCGGTTGAAGGGCAAGTGAAGATAAAAGCCGCGATCAAGGCCAAGGGCGGCAAATTCAGCCTGAAACTGAAGATGAAGTCTGTTCGATCCGAAATAAGGGACGCGTTTTTAATCACGGTCGCGGAGGATGACGGGTCCGTGGAAACACCGGGCGTCGAGGTCGGCGACGATGATCAGCCCCTGGAGAAGAAGGAATATAAAAAGCTCAAGAAAAGGATGAAAAGGGAATTCGACGACTTGGGCGCGGCCCTGGCCCGGGGCGAGATGCCTCCGGAAGACGCCGTCGCCGCCTTCCTGGACGATTGCCGCGGCCTGACCGCCTTCGAGGGCTACGGGGACGAACACTATTTGGCGTTCGGCGCCTTGGCCGCCGCGCTCGGCGAGGCGGCGGAAGCCGGGGACTTGGCGGCTTTCGAGGGGTTTTTCCAATCCATGGCCCGGATGAGGGATGAATGCCACGCGGCCTATAAATAGGACGCCCCGGTGCTTGTTTTTCCGCTAGTGGGTTTCCTTCAGGACCCGGCCAAGTTGTGGGAGGATCTGGGCAGTATCCAAAGCGCCCTTTTAAAATCAGGGAAAAGAGAAGGCATTCAGACCGGGCCTTTGTTTAGAAGTCGGAAATTGGTAGTCGCCTTTATCCTCCCATCATAGAGCCAATTGCAACGCACTGATTTTTTGGCTGAATCAAAAAGGGCGATAACTTTTTCCCGCAGGCCCGCCGAATTATTTCAATTAGTTATAATTGAGCCCGAGGACAAGTTGGGTCAAGCTCTGAAGGTATGCAGTTGGCTCCGTAATATGAAAATTTAATTCCAACGCCGGTTTTCTCCCTGTTTGGCATGGCCAAGGGGAGGAACGCCGGCCGACCTGCTTTTTAGCATGGCCCGCGCCCGCGCCAAGCGTAAGCCTCCCCGCGCGCCCTTAACTCCACCTATTGCGGCCCCGCCAATATATGTTTATGATGAAGGCTGGAGGGTGACCCCCCACCTCGGGCAAAAGGGTTTTTGAAAAATAAGGAGACCCGGCCATGAAAGAGGCAGAACTGTTCCGGAAAACGCGTGGATGGCCTTCTTCGCGGATGGCGCTCGACCGCCGCCTCACCCTTGGCGTCAAGCCATGGGGCCTCCATGTCGACTCCCCCCCGGGGGGCCTCTTCACCCGGTTCGCCCGTCCGCGGGAAGGCGTCAACCTGCCTCGGGCGCGCGCCGGAAGTCGGTTCACTCTTTTTTTCGAGGCCCCTCATGGCCATGATCAAGGTTACGCCCGTCAAGCCCGTCGCTCGGGTCGTCCACATCCAAAACACGCGCTTACGGCGGATTATTCACCCCGCTGTGGACGAATCTCGGAAAAAGGAAGACTAATCCGGCCTCGCTATTATCGACGAGGATGAAATCGTCGGCCGGCGCGGGTGAAGCCAGTCATCCCGTCTTGGTTGATATTGCCCCGCGCCAAGGTCATTTTCGCCGGCCTAGGCAGGGACGCTCCGGCCGTGGAAGCTGTGTTCCGGCCCGAGGAACGAAGCGGTAATCGCAATAACATCGTGGGGCCTGTTCCTAAAGGTCCCAGGCAAATGTATTCGGGATCAATACCTCCTTGCCAAACGCGCGTCACTATGTGATGGTAATGTGTAATTTGAAAAGAGGCGACCCAATGGCATCCGGGAATTTATTAAGAAAGCTAATCAAGACTGGATCTGAAGGAAATCTTGAGGCTTTTAAAAATGTTTCTGAAGATGTTATACGAGAAGAACGAGAAAAGAGACATCATCTTCTGGCGGATGACCTCGAAAAAATATTGTACGGAAGGTCGAGTAGGCAGGGCAATCAATTAATATCCTTGGTTAAACAAGCGCCGACGGACAAAGAAAGGGGGTTGCCGCTATTATATATTAAGGAGCCGTTGAGACGTCTGGAAGATGTAGTACTTTCCGATGACAACATTTCATTGATAGATGAAATTTTGCAAGAGTATCATCATCAAGAGTTATTAAAAAGCCATGGTCTTTCACCGTCGGACCGGCTTTTGTTCTTTGGTCCTCCTGGTTGCGGAAAGACCTTGACATCCGAAGTATTGGCCTCGGAGTTTAGTCTACCCTTGGCGATAGTTAGAATAGACAGTGTGATCTCGTCATATCTTGGTGAGACGGCGTCCAATCTGAGGCAAGTCTTTGACTTCGTATCGGCCGTGCCCATGGTCGTTCTTTTTGATGAATTTGACGCCTTGGCAAAAGAACGCGAAGACATGGCCGATCATGGAGAGCTCAAGAGGGTTGTCAATGCATTTTTGCAGTTGCTGGATGTTTATTGTGGCAGAAGCATCCTCATTGCCGCGACAAACCACGAGAGCATTTTGGATTCGGCGGTGTGGCGTCGTTTCGATGAAGTTCTGCTTTTTGAACCGCCCAACCTTGAGCAGATTCGAAGGCTATTGCTATGCAAATTACGGGGGATTAGACGCGACTTTGAAGTGGATAGTAACGACATTGTTTGCCTTTTCAAGGGTATGAGTCATGCTGACGTGGAGCGGGTGCTTCGTAGGGCCGCAAAGGAGATGGTCCTTTCCGGACATGAGTTTTTAAATGAGCGCCATCTTAAGTCGGCAATTCGGCGTGAAGATGCTCGTCGGGCTCGCGCCAAGCGGAGTTAAAACAAATGCGCCAATTGCAAAACACGAGTTTTGGGCTAAATCAAGCAGGGCGATAAATTTGATTTGCAGGCATACTGAAGTATTTCGATGAGTTAAAAGTGAGCCTGACGACAAGTCGGGTCAAGGGCCGAAGTTATGCAATCGGTTAAAATGAGCGAGAGTTTCCCGCATCTACGAATCACTCGCGAGACCCCGGTCAACGAGAAGCGCCCCGGGAGAAATCCTCGGACCACAATTCCCAATGATATCCCCGCCCATGGAAGAATGGTTCAGCAAGCGCTTGAAACGGCGAAGCAAAAGGCTTCCGAACTAGTTGGAGGCTTCGATGAACGGCGTCTTTTTCGCTTCATTGTCGAAAAGGGTTTTAACCCGGACGATCTTCGGAAGATATCTCCGGAAATAGAATTCGTTAGCCAGGAAGGTGAAATGATCGCCGTTGGTTTTGCCACTGATGCGGCACTCGCTGAGTTTGAATTACGACTTGCCATTTTGGTGCGAGGTGAAAAGGTTACCAATCAGCAAGTTCTCTTCGCCTTGAAGGGAGTTGGAAGTTGGAGCGAGGATGACCGGAAGGGCTGGGCGCTAAAAACCTGGGGGCTGCCTGTCGAGCCCACCTACATGCTTGATGTGGAACTTTGGCCGCTGGAAGATCGGTCCGAGGGACAAAACAACATCCGCCAGGCCTTTGAGGCGTGGACCCAACAGGCGGGCCTGACCATTGTCGACAAGGTTTTTCAGCCAGGTTTGAGCCTTTATCGCGTTCAATGCGACGCGGATAAAGCCCATCTCTTATTATCCCATCGGGATGTCCGTTCCGTCGACCTGCCTCCCCGTTTCGGCCTGGACCGGGCGCTCGTCTTTCAAGATATTCAGAGTTTTCCCCCGGTTTCACCTCCCCCAGACGGCGTGGCCGGGATCGTGGTTCTCGATAGCGGGGTGCAAACAGGCCACCCATTGCTCGGTCCCGCCGTTGGCGACGCCCAAAGCTATTTGCCCGGGAAGGACGCGAATGACGAAAATGGCCATGGGACCCATGTCGCCGGTTTGGCGCTCTATGGCGACTTCGAGACAAGTTTAAGGAACGGTCTATTTATCCCCATGCTGCGACTTTTCAGCGGTCGCATACTCGACAGGGACAACCGGAACGCCACGGGCTTTGTTGAGAACCTCATTGAAAAGGCCGTCAGGTATTTTTTCAAGAAATATGGCTGCAAGATATTCAATCTGTCTTTTGGAGACTGGAATAAGCCCTACATAGGCGGGCATTTGAAGGTGCTGTCGGTTACTCTTGACACACTGGCGCGTGAACTTGGCGTTTTATTCGTTGTCTCGTCCGGAAACCATCGGATCACGGAAGGCTCCCCCGAGGGCTTGGAGTGGCGAGAGCGCTATCCGCATTACCTTCTTGAAAATGATTGGACCATAATTGAACCAGCTCCGGCCTTGAATGTGCTGACTGTTGGCAGCCTGGCCAGGCATGACCGGACCTTCAATAGTCAACGGTACCAAACAGACCCATCCGAGGTCCCCATCGCCAAGCCGGATCAGCCCTCGCCGTTCACTCTCCATGGCCCCTCGGTGGACGGGGCCATCAAGCCTGAACTTATGGCCCACGGCGGCAACTGGGCAGTGGAGACTCGCACTAATCGCCTCATTAATGGAAACATCGGTTTGGGCGTCATCTCCGCCGGCCATGAATTCGCCCCGCCCAATGGAAGGCCCTTTGCCGTGGATTCAGGAACAAGCATGGCCGCGCCGCAGGTGGCTCATTTAGCGGCAATGATCCTCAATGAGCGGCCCGATGCCGATGTAAATCTCCTGCGCGCGCTGCTCTGCGCCAATGCAGCCATTTCCCGGGCCTGCCAAGACCTGCTGTCATACTCCAGGAATAAAAAGAAAGCCCCCAAGGAAACGAGAAGCATCTGCGGTTATGGAGCAGTAAACCCCGCAACCTTGTTCCGCTCGGTGGAAAACTCGGTGACCCTTGTGGCGGAGGGACGTATCGCCAACAAGCGCCATCATTTTTACGAAATACCCATACCAGCGGACTTCGTCGGCGCCGGTCGACGCACGAGGGAGATATCGGTTGCCCTGGCTTATACACCGGCCGTTCGGTCGACGCGTGTGAAATACCGGGCCACGCGTCTCGATTTCAAGCTTTTGACCGCTAAAGACCTAAGCCATGTAACCACCAGGTTTGACAAGTCCACCATGAAGGATGATTATGATCGAATCCCGGAGTTGGGCAACGCCGCGGTGGGTTGGCAGGTTCGCGGCAAGGGCACGGTTCAGGCGGACGCCTGGCGGTTTACCCAATTCAATAAAAACTCCAGGTTTAAAAACAACCAGCTTTTCGTCGTGGTCACGCGAAACGATTTCTCCTGGGGCGAGCCCCTTTGCGATACGGAAGAGGGCTATGCCTTGGTCGTCAGCTTGCGCGACAGGGAAAACGAGGCAGCCCGGCTCTATACTCAAGCGCGAAACCAGATTCAGGCGCGTATTCGCGCCAGAGTCAGAACCTAGGCGCGCCCATCATGGCTACACCGCGCCGAGAGAAGCCAGGCTCGGGGCCGCTTCGCCCGGGCCGAAAAAGGCGGGTCAACGGCGGGGGAATGGCCTTCAACCCCGGCCAAGGAATCGGGGGCATTGCCCACTTGGCGGCCGCCTATATCGCAGTCCTTCGAGCCTCATAATATTTTTTAATTATTTTGGCGGGATACACTAAATCTAATCAGCAACGAAGGGGCGGTAAAAGTCTGTTGTCCCTGGAGGTCAAGATGGGGTTGTCTTTTTAATCCTTAAAATTGTTCAAGGAAAGGCAAGAACGTTGTGACCGCGTCACAAGTGTTAGCGGCCGGTTGAAAATGTAAGGAACATGGCCAAATGAAAATGAGTAAGTAGGGTGCGCAACGCGCACCATTTTTTACTATTTTGCGGGCCTGGCCGCGGTAAATTGGAGACGTTGGCCGGCGCCTTGCGGCGGGGCTGTTCCGCCCCCCGCGCGGCTGGCGTTGGGCTTCGAGAGACTCCTTCCCGTCCCAGGGTCAGGGGCGCGCCGGAGCCGGCGCCCCCGGCGACCCCCGGCTCTTTTTCCGGAGAACCAGCCTGGCGGCGGTTTCACGCCCCGAAACGTCCTGTTTCGAGGGCGGTAAGGGCGGGCGTCCCTGCCCGCCCGAAGAAGTCCGGGGCGTTTGGAATTGCTTGGCCCGGCGCGTTTCCGCTAGCCTAAAAACAATGTGATCTCCGTAGGTTGGGTTGAGCCGCCGGCGAAACCCAACATCTTGGCCGGCCCCGTCGGCCCGGCCCTCGCCTCCGTTTTGAACAAGGTGTTGTCTTTCGAAATAAAAGGAACAATACATTTTCAGATGGCCAAGTTTTAGGCATTATCAGATGGCCGCTGACATCTCCGGTTCTGCCCCTGCCAGCCTAAAACAACCACCGACGACGGTACAATGTAGGGGCGCCTCCCCGTGGGCGCCCTCTTCTCACATATTAACGAGGCATCCAACGATAGGCCAAGCGACAATCCCGGTCGCGCACAAGAGGACGCGCGCGGGGACCTGCCCCTACAAGCCTAAAACAACCACCGCCGCCGGCGGTACATGTAGGTATTATAAGGACATCCAGGATGGAATCGTTAAGCTATTTAATTGGATGTCCTTTTAGGTGTTTTTCCCAATCACCTTCCAGATGCAATATTCCGCCCCTTCAGCCAGGCTCTGCTCACAAACCACCTTCAGCCCGTATTTTTCGGCCAACCCTTTTTCCAAAGCCGCCATGACCAGGCGACAGGTCGAGCCATCAGCCGAAAATGACGCCGCCCAGGGACAGGATGTAACCTTACGGACGGCTTCCGCCGGGGTTGCGGTCACTAATTCCCCGGCCGGCCGACACCCAATCAGGTCTTCAGTCAAGACCATGGCCCTGGCCAGCCCGGCGGCGTCCTTGTCCAGACCGTATAAAACCATAATCGGCTCCAAATCGGCCATGGTCTTGGCCATGGCCGACAACACCAACTCCCTGGTTCCTTGGTCGCCATCGCGATAGACTTCCGACAAGGCCCGATGGCCCGCGCCGGCCATGATGGTCAGAAACCCAATGCGTTCCTCCAGGGTCAGCTCGATGGTCATGATCTCCCTCCTGTCTTGCCGCGGCGCCCGGCTAACCGGAACCGGGCGCCGGGTACGGATGATGCTCCCCGTAACCCGCCGCGAGGCAGGCCCTGGCCGCCAGGTTCAACCGCAGAGCCAGACTTCCCTTGGCAGGTCGATGCCCAGGAGTTCCAACCCATGGTCGGTCACCAGCCAGATGTCTTCCGGCATGTTGCCATAAAACACCATTTCCGCATCGTAACAACCGACTTCCAGGCAGAGCGTCATGCCTGGCTTGATTTCCGTCAAATCATCATCGGCCAGCCAGGGGGGTTCGTGGTTGAGAGTGCCGATGCCATGACCCACGAATTCGATCGGTACAAACTGGTTCCAATCCTGTCGATAGGTTTCCTTTTCAGCCAGTTTAAAGACATCACAGGCCCGCATGCCCGGGACAATATTGTTGACCGTGTTCATATAGGCGTCCCGTCCCCACTTGGACAGGTCATCGAGCCTGGGGGGCAGCTTTTTACCCACATAGAAACACCGTTGCACATCGGTCCAGTAACCTTTGTAGGAAGGACCACAGTCGGAAAATCCCTGGTCTCCCGCCTTGATGACCCGGTCATAAAAGGGAGTGGTCACAATCCGCCACTTTCCGGGCCCGTCACTGCCGCACATGAATAAAACAGGGTTGCTCAGACACGGTGTTTCAAACATGTCCTCATTGACCCATTCCTGCCAGATGACTCGATGGACATCCCTTTCGGTCACTCCGGGACGAATGGCCTTCCACCCTTTTTCCAGCACCCGGGTGGTCTTGGCGCACATTTCCCGCATCAGGGCTATTTCCCAGGCGGTTTTGATCATTTTCTGTTCCCAAAGGACCTTTTCCGCGCTGACGAACCTGGCATTAGGCAGGGAGGACTCCAACAGCCTGATTTCATCAATACCTACCTGGCTGATGTGGTGGGCGCCAAGTTCCAGGCCAATGGTTTTATTGTCCAGTTTCAGAGACGCCAGGGCGTCCACCAGCAAGTCGTTGAACTTCAGGGGCAGGCGCCAGTTCTTTACACCACACCAGTAACGGACATCCCTGACCCAGGTGGTCTTGCGCACATTGCTGTCCAAAACCGATTCACCCACGAAAACAGGGTCATGGTCCTGGGAAATCACAAAACAATGTCGCCAGCGGTCGGTGAACATCAAGGCCGCGTCCCGGTAACCACCGTAGTAATACTTGTTCTCCTCGGCGAACAGGATCATGGCGTCAAGCCCATGTTTAGCCAACAGTTCCTTGGCCCTGGCCGTACGCCGCTCGAACTCCTCCCTGGGTAGGTGCGGGCTGAAATCATCATCCGTCACACCCGCTTCCCAGCCGATGCCTTCCTGCTCGATCCAGTGATCCTTGGAAAGGTGAGTCTTTTCTTCCTTGGTCATCGAATACCTCCTTGGTTTTGCGGGATACCGGCTGCGTACAGCTCGCCTCCCGCGGGGTGTTAAGACCTGACCATGCCGGACGGCCACTTGGTCCCGTCCAGCTTTGCGCCCGTGAAATCAGCCCCGTTCAAGCAAGCGCCTCGCAGGTCGCCGCCCCGCAAATCAGCCCCCGCCAAACGGCTGCCTGTCAAATCCGCCTCGCGCAGATCCGCCCCGACCAAACCCGCCCTGCGTAGATCGGCCCCGGACAAATTAAGGCCTCGAAGGTCCAGGGCCGACAACTTTTGAGCAGAAATCGCCGCCTGGAAATCCTGCCAGCTCTGAACCCTCTTAAGCCCGACCCCGACCGCCTCGGCTAGGCCCGTAATTCGCCCCGGCTCGAACGGAACGCCTTTTAGCTTGCCGAAAAAGCCTCCGCACCCCAGCCGCCGAGGAAAATATGTTTTGAAATTTCGCAGGTAATAGAGGATCAAGGACTCGCCGGGAATTCCGGGGTATTCCTTCCTGATCCCGGCCAGGCGCCGCGACTCCGGCTTGATGGTTGACTGGGCGTAATTGTTCAAGACTTCTACTAGAAAGCGCCAACATTCCACGATATCCCCGTCTGCCAGCCCGAGTTCGTGGGTGTAAAACGGCGGATAATAGCGGCAGAAAAAGGCCAGCCCGAAATCGAAGGACAGACTGGTCCCGTCCGGCAGGGTGTGCCGGTTCAAGTCGTGGCGGTGATCCAAATCCTCGGTCAGGCAGTCATGGACCCATAAACCGAGGCGAGACCTCACCGGTCCCCCGTGCGGCAGTTCCTCGGAATTGTAGCTGATACAGGACCTGGAATACAGACGGCCCCCAACTTCCTTGATTTCAGCCAGATTGCTCAGACCCCGGCCGCAAAAAAAGCTGACCGCCTGCCGGACCGGATGCTCCCGAATCTCATGATACGGTACTATCTTGTCAAGGCCAGGGCGATGATCTGTCCGGACGATCAAGAGGGACGGCGCCTTGGGGTGAGCCGCGTCCAAAAAAATCAAGGTCGAATCCCCGGCCGCCTCCAACCGGACTTCCGAGATCCAACCCGGGTCCAGACCAAGACATTCCCTGAAATACCGGGCCGCCAATTTCCCGGCCTCGTCGCTCAAGAGGAGGTTACCGCCTTGGGGTTCCAGGTTCATGGCGGCGCCCCCGCCCACGACCGGCCATCCGCCAAACTCCCGCTTAGCCAGGCTCGGTTGAACATGCAAGCAAACTCCTTCCTCGCCGCCTGCCGCGGGGAGCTTGGATTTTTCGGAAACAGCCTCCACGTGGTATGGGACCCTAATCAAGCGAAAACACTGGGATTCGAAATGAAGAAGACCGTAACAAGCCCGTGGATCGCCGTTCCTGGGTTGCCCCACGCTGCCCACATTGATCACGTATCTTTTGGAAGTTTCCAGCCTGACTTCATCCCCGCCAACTGATTCCACCCGGTGGATCAGACCGGCGAATATCCGGCGATACTCCACCTCGACGTAAATAGCCGGAATATGGGAGTGTCCGACCAGAACCACTTGTCGGATCGTGGCGGCCAAGGCCTGACGGGCGTGATCCGCGGAAAGGACATAATTGAACAGGGCCGGATCAAGGGTCGAGCCATGGACGCAGTGCAACCGGCCGGCCTGATGCTCCAAGGGAAGATTTCCCAGATATTCCAGTTCCGCCGCCGAAAGCCGGCCCCTGGTCCAAGAAACGGCTTGCCGGGCGGACGGGCTCATCTCATCAACCCCTTCACCAACGGCCACGGCCCGATCATGGTTGCCGGCCAGGTTGAACATGGCCCTTTCCCTGACCAATTCCAGGCATTCCCCAGGGTTCCGTCCGTATCCCACCACGTCTCCCAGGGTAATGAACCGGTCGATTCCCAGGGCCTCCATGTCTTTGAGCACCGCTTCTAGCGCTTCGAGGTTGGCATGGATATCGGCCAAGACCCCAAGCCGCCCCGACGACATATTGATCGCTGTTCTTTTATTGAACATTGTTTAACGACCCGGCAAAAAAAATTAGCCCGTAACGCCATCCAGGATGGCCGCCAATTCCAGATCCACCAACCGGTCCAAATCCAGTGAAAAATTATCCAGATACCCACGCTTGTGGATGAACAGCAAGCCCTCGATGGGGGCCCACAAGGCCAGAGCCGCCTCCCAGGAGTTGTCCGCCGGCCTAATGACGCCGTCCGTGACGCCCTGTTCCACCAGGAGCTTGATGGGCTCCAACGCCTTGAGGCTCAATAGGTTCAGTCTGTCTCGTATCTCCGGTGACAGATCGACTTTTTTGAAGCCCAGGTCCCGAAATGAGATAATGTCGAAATATTCGCTGTGATTACGGTAAAAACTCACATATGACCGGGCCAAGGCCGCCATGCTTTCCCTAATTGTCGCCTTAATCAATTCCGGCTTGCTCAATTCGGTAATCAGCAAATGGAAGGCTTCCTCGCAGATGGCCCCGTAAACGTCGTCCTTACCGGCGAAGTAATGATAGATCAAACCGGGAGACAGGGAGGCTTCCAGAGCAATGTCTCTGATGGTGGCATTTAAATATCCCTTGCTGAAGAATACTTTTCTGGCCGCGGCCAGAATACTGTCCTTTCGTTCCTGCCTTTCCATTTCCTGGCGCCGCGCCATTCTGCTGCTCAATTGGTTCATGTCCGACCCTAATGCATCTTGATTGATGTTTTTTTATCGAACATTGTTTAATATGTCAAGGCTTTTTTCCGTGGGCGCCCTCTTCTCGCATATTAACAAGGCATCCAACGATGCGCTGTCAGCGGCCATCTGATAATGCCTAAAACCTGGCCATCTGAAAATGTATTGTTCCTTTTATTCCGAAAGACAACACCTTGTTTCAAACGGAGGCGAGGGCCGGGCCGGCCAATTATCTCCCTCGCCCCCGAC
>JAZDGM010000047.1:0-21423 GCA_043806915.1 Pseudomonadota bacterium
CTCCGGCGCGCCCCTGACCCTGGGACGGGAAGGAGTCTCTCGAAGCCCAACGCCAGGCGCGCGGGGGGCGGAGCAGCCCCGCCGCAAGGCGCCGGCCAACGTCTCCAATTTACCGTGGTCGGGCCCGCAAAATAGTTAAAGATGGTGCGCGTTGTTAGCGGCCGGTTGAACATGTAAGAAAAATGGCCAAATGAAAATGAGTAAGGCTGGTTTCCAAGCTCTAGCTTGGGAACCAGCGGTATTGGATGTCTTTGCAAAAAGTCCCAGCGTCCAAAAGTCGGATCGCTCCGATTTTTTCAGTTACGATGGTCCGGATCTGACAAACAGGGCGCCCACAATGCCTGCTTCGGCCTGGTTGGATCAGGATGAGATCATTGGTCGGATAGATGGCGGAAGTCCACAGGGGCATCCGCTGCAACCGGTTGTTTGAGGGCCATTCACTCTGCTCCGGAAGCATCATCATCATCCTCTTCATCATCGTCCACGTTGAACTCCACTCGGCTTTGCAGCACGATCTCATCCATGATCTGCCGCAGCTTCCCAGTCCCCACGAGCCCCTCGAACAGCGCTACCAGAAGAGGGATGTTTATGACTTCTTCGACCG
Organism: Pseudomonadota bacterium; assembly: GCA_043806915.1. Lineage (GTDB taxonomy): Bacteria > Desulfobacterota > Desulfarculia > Adiutricales > JAGVGV01 > JAZDGM01. The sequence continues at coordinate 605 of JAZDGM010000047.1, forward strand.
CCTCCATGTAGCGCGCGACGATCGCGTCAACGCAGTACTTCCGCTGCGCCTCCGCCTGAAGCCGCGCCCGCGCATCAGCTTCGGAGGCGATGCTCTTGACAACGAATGTCAGGGGAAATCGGTGGACCTTGTCGATATCCAGGAAGTACTTGTTTACGTCGATGGTCTCCGTGACCTGAAAGAAGCGACCAAGTGGCTTCATTACAAAGTCGATGCCACCGTCGTTGGCGTTTGTTCTGCCAGTCTTGTAGAGCATGAGAAAGTCCTGCTGTAACTCCTCGGCACTCCACCCCCAGAAGATCGACTGCTCACCGTAGTGCGCTTTCAGAATCGCGAAACTGACGATCTCAAAGACCCGCGCATCTACATTTGGCTGGAGTTGGCTTTCGACGAACGCGACTGCCCCCCTTGGGTCTTCCGAGGATAAGGCCGCGATCTTCTTGCATGCGTCAATGAACTGCTCGAAGGCGGATATCCTAGCCTCGACGTACTTGTCGATGATCTCGATCACCGCGTCGGCGATATTGACTTCGCGCATTTCGCGGCCTGAGCCAGCCTGCACTATAAGAAGCCCTTCGTTGACCCAGTATCTCTGCTCGGCCTGGTCGCGAAGGATGGGGCGCAAATCACTTGCAGGAAAGTACTTGGCGAACTCGTCGTTGAGACGGGAGTTCAGTGCGTGATTCTGGAGCTTGGCTCCGAAGGGCAACTCTTTTTGGCGCCGAGATAGGTCGGCAAAGCGTGCGCCTTCATATTCCTTATACTGACCGTGCTTCCCCGCAAGGTAGCCCTTGGCAATGTAGTCTTCGACGAGGACGTACAGCGCGTAATGGTTGGCGAATGCGCCGCGCGCCTTTGAGCCGCGGTTGGCCGAGCGAGTCTTGATGTTCAGGTATTGCAGTAGCGGACTCTTCGCCAGTAGGTCCTCCGCTGCATCGCCAAAATGCCGATGGAGAACATCAAGGATGGCGTCTGTGAACGGATGCTTCATTTGCCGGTTCCGAAGAGGTCACCACTGCTGTCGTCATGACCACGACCTGGGCCGTTTCGGCGGACGTAGGATTTCTCGGGCGCTGCCAGCCGTTCGCCGTCAAGCTCCTGGCGCAGGTTGAGGCGTCGAACTCCGATCTTGATGAACTCACGCTCGCGCTCGATTCCAACGAATCGTCGACCGAGGCGCTTCGCGACTGCGCCAGTCGTAAACGTTCCAGCAAATGGGTCCAGAACGAGGTCGCTCGGGTTGCTACTGGCTCGGATGATGCGTTCAAGAAGCGCCTCCGGCTTCTGTGAGGGATGAACCTCGTACTCATCCATCCGGTAACGCACGCGAGGGAAGTACCATACATTCCCCGGCACCTTGGACGCGTTGTAGGTGGTTGGCGTGGGCTTTCGGTAGTCGATCAGATTCCGGACCGCCCCCGTACGAGCTTCTACCGCGATGTCGTCCGCGTTGAACGTGTAACGCTTGGGATCCTTCACGCAGAATAGTATGGGCTCGTACATGGAGCCGAAATACCGCTTGGCCTGTACGCCAGAGCTGTCGTAGCGCCAGACGATGCGAGAGAGAACCGAGCAATTGTCACGCAGCCAGAGATCGAGATATGGCATCGCTTGCGTGCTTGTCATGACGTACAGACTGCCCTCGTCGGCGAGCTTCCGTAGACAGATTGCAAGCCATTGATAGCACCAATCGGCGTACGCCTTATCCGAAGGCCATTTGTCCCGAAACGCGCCGAAGCTCTTCCCGATGTTGTATGGGGGGTCAGCGAAGACAAGCTTCACCGACCCATCCTCGACCAAGCGATCGAGGACTTCAAGGGTATCGCCGTGGGCAACCTCGATCCCATCGGCGCTAAATTGCGTTTCCTGTTGCAAGTTGCGTGTCTCCCTTGGCCCTCCAACAATAATTAGATTGACCCGCATAAGATGCGGGATTTCTCGTTTCCGGCCATATAAGACGCCTTCAGATACCCCGCATAAAATGACTTAACTCCTTGTGACTCAAGGAATTTCTGCTTGTCGGTCCATTTAGCTCGGCATGTTATGCGGATCGGGGTAAGACACCTCTCAAAATTCGTCCACAGCATTTCGTACGCCGGATGGCGTCTATTCATTTCCGTTCCGATGAGCCACGCCGGCCTATCCCTTGACGTGTTGCCCTCCGGCAGAGCCCGCCTCGTTTTACCCAGCCATATCAGTTCACCATAGCCGCCCCTTCCTTGTCAAATTTTTTATCACGCCTCTGCTTGCGGATTCTGATCGATCCGACTTCCCGGCCCCCAACTGCTATCTCAACATATCCGCCCTTGACCTAACTGTTAGCACGTCAACGAACTGTTTTTACCATATTCCCGGTTGTGCATCCGGGAAAAAGAAGGGCGCCCACGGGGAGGCGCCCCTACATTCCACCGCCGGTGGCGGTTGTTTAAGACTTGCCTGGGCAAGTCCCGGCGCCTGCCCTCGCAGGCGCGATCGGAATTGTCGCTTGGTATGATTATTACAATGCACCAGAGACAAATATCATTTGTTCGAACAAGGTCAACAGGCTTTGGGGGGTGTATTATTTCTATTTTTCTCGTTAAAAAGTACAAATTCTTTCGTCTTTTTTTCTGATCACCGGCCCCCACAGCATTTTTTAAATTTCTTCCCACTGCCGCAGGGGCACGGGTCGTTCCGCCCGGTCCTGGCCCCGGCGGTTTGCGGGAAGGGTTTTTCCCGGGCGCGCCGCAGGGCCGCCAGTTCGGTCAAAAAGGGGCGACAGTGGGTCAGGAATTTTTTGTATCCGGCGCAGAGGTAGTTCAGGCCCGGCTCGCCGTCCGGAGCGGCAATGAAGCGGTCCTTGGGACAGCCGCCGTTGCAGGAAGCCAGGACCTCGCAGTCGCGGCAATATTGCGGCAAGGTCGCGAACTTGGCCCGGCCGAAGGCAAGCTGGGCCGGGCTGTCCAGGAGCTCGCTGAGGCGGGTCGTCCGAATGTCGCCCACCTTGTGTTCCGGGGTAACGAAATGATCGCAGGAATAGAAATCGCCGTTGCGCTCGATTACCGGAACGTCCCCGCAGGTCCGCCGCAACACGCAGACCGTGGGTTCGAGACCCAGGGCGACCCGGGCCGCTTCCTCGAATACCTCGACTTGCACCCGCCCGATGTCGCGCTGGGTCCATTCGTCGAAGATGACGCCAAGGAATTCGCCGAACGCCTCGGGCGGGACCGAATCCGGCCCGACGCCTCCCGGCCGGTCGGGCCGCCGCTCCACCAGGGGCAAAAAACTTATTCGGGAAGCGCCGAGGCGTTTCAGATAACGATAGACCCGTTCCGGCCGGCGGACGCTTACGGCATGGACCACGCAGAGGATATCGGTCCGGACCCCGTGCTGTTGCAACAGTTCGAACCCGCGCCGGGCCCGGTCGTGGGTCGGCCCGCCGGACTTGTCCCGCCGGTGGAAATCGTGGAATTTCGCCGGGCCGTCCAGGCTCAGCCCCACGCAAAAGCCTTCGTCCCGGAAAAACCTGACCCAGGACTCGTTTAAGTGCATGCCGTTGGTTTGGATGCCGTTGACGAGGCGCCGCCCGGGCGGCCGGTATTTTTTCTGAAGGGCGACGGCTCGTTGGAAAAAACCTAGCCCCAGGATGGTCGGTTCCCCGCCGTGCCAGGAAAAACTTATTGTTTCGGAAGGCGCGGCCTCAATGTGCTGCCGGATGTAGCTTTCCAGGACCTCGTCGGGCATTTTCGCGGGAACGTCCCCCGAGTACAGCCCTTCCCGGGAACGGTAATAACAGTATCCGCAGGCCAGGCCGCAGGCGGCCCCGCCCGGTTTCACGAATATTTGAAAATCACGGGCGGCCGGCGCCATGGTCAGCCGGGTGGGGAGCCCTGGGTCAAGCGCCGCAACACCTGGGAAAGGTGAAGGGCCCGGACCCTGGAACCACGCTCCCGCAGGCCGTAATTGAGATGAATCAGGCAGGACGGACAGGACGTGACCACCATCTCGGCGCCGCCGGCCAGGATGTTATCCACCTTCCGGTCCAGGACCTTCCGGGCCAGCCGGTAATTGGCCAGGCTGTAGGACCCGGCGCCGCCGCAACACCAGTCCGCTTCCTTCAACTCCAAAAAATCGACGTTATCGAGGGCCCGCAAGGCCTGTCGCGGTTCCCGAAACAAGCCCTGGCCCCGACAGGCGTGGCACGGGTCGTGATAGGTCAGGGACGGCCGTTCCGGCAGGGACTTGGGCCGCAAGTCCAGCAGGTCCAGGATTTCGACCAAGTCCTTGATTTTCCCGACGACTTGCCGGGCGGTTCGACCGCTTTCCCCCTCGGGAAAAAGCTGGGGGTATTTCTTCAAAAACCCGGCGCAGGAAGAGCAGTCGGTCACGATCAGGTCATAGGGCTTGGCGGAAAAGAGTTTAAGGTTCTTTTCGGCCAGGCGCCGGGCGGCCGGGCGGTCGCCGTAGGTTTCCGGAGGCAGCCCGCAGCAGGAATTGGGCAGCAGGTCCACGGTCCGGCAGGTTTCGCGGAGAAGGTGGAGCGTGGCCAAGCCGGCTTCCGGGACCGCGAGGTCCATCCCGCAGCCGACGAAATAGGCCGCGACCAGCGATTTACCCCGGCCGGGCAGGACCTGGGGCCGGAGGCGGTCCCGGAGGGGGACGGACGGCAGCTCCCCCGGTATTTTCAAGGTTTCGGGGAAGTCCGGGCCTAAAAATTTCAGCAGTCCCAAGGCCCGGGTAAGCCGGGGCGACGCGGGCCGACCGGCCGCCGCGACCAGGCGGGCCGCCAGGCGGAGCCGGGACGGGTAGGGCAGCAGGTGGTCGAACAAAAGGCGATGGAAGGTCTTTCGCCCGGTTTTTTCCAGAAATTCCCGTCGCGCTTCCAGCACCAGGTCGGCGGCCGGAACGGCCGGAAAACAACCGGCGGTGCAGGCGCCGCACAGCAGGCAGGTGTACAGGACGTCTTCCAGTTCCCGCGACCAGGGCAGGGTCCCTTCCACCAGCGCGCTCATGAGCGCCACCCGGCCCCGGGCCACGCCTTCCTCCCGGCCGGTGACCTGGAAAATGGGACACACGGCCTGGCAGAACCCGCAGTGGTTGCAGGTTACCAGGGCGTCGTTTCGTTCGGCCAGGCTCATAAGCCCCCCGGCAGAGCGCCCGGCGAAAAAATCCCGGCCGGGTCCAGGGCGTTCTTGATTCGAGTCGTTAAATCCCGGTCCGACCGGGCCGGGCCGAACACTTCCCGGCCCTGTTTGAATTCCCCGGGCGCCCGGACCAGCACGGTCCGCCCCCCCAGCTCGGCCGCCCGGTCCGGCAGCCCGGCCCAGGCCCGGGGGTCGAGGTCGTCGACGCCGGCCAGGACCAAGCCGCGCCCGAAATCCAAAAAAAACAAGGCGTTTCCAACGGCTTTTTCCAAAATCGCAAACCCGTCGCGGACCCGGTTGAGGGGCAGGTCCAGGCGAACCACGAACTCCTGGGCGTAAACCGGCCCGAGGATTTCATCCCAGGGCCCCGGCCAGCAGGAATATTCAAGGGTCTCGGCCGCGCAAAGGCCGGCGCCGTCCAGGATCGCCCCGACCCGGGCCCGTCGGGCCGCCGTCGAATCGGCCAGGCCCTCCAACCCCGCCAGAAAGCGCCAGGTCGGTCCTCCGCCGGCGTTTGGTTCGGGAAAAGCCGTGATAAAAGTCGGTTCGGCGGTGGAAACCAGCAGAGCCGAGGCCGCCGCCGCGCAGGCTTCCAACTTCCCCGGGGCCGAGACCATGAGGCAGGCTTCCGGCCGCTGAAAAGTCCGAAAAATCAGCCTGGTCAGAAAGCCCAGGGTCCCGGCCGACCCGACCAGCAGCCGCGTCAGGTCGTATCCGGCCACGTTTTTCACCACCTGGCCGCCGGCGGAAATGATCCGTCCTTCCCCGGAAACGAAACCCAGGCCCAGCAGCAGGTCCCGGGGCGCCCCGTGGGCCAATCGTTCCGGGCCGCACGCCCCCAGGGCCGCGATGCCGCCCAGGGTCCTTCCGCCGCCGCCGGGAAGCCGCAGAGGCAGCCACTGGCCGTTCCCGGCCAGGGCCTCCTGCAACCGCCCCAAGGTCACCCCGGCCTGGGCCGTGACCGTCTGGTTGGCCGGGTCCACGGCCAGTATCCGGTCGAGCCCCAGGGATGAAAGGCGCAAGGGCTCCAGGGCCGGCCGGTTGCCGTAATCCCCGGCAAACCCGCTGCCCGAGGGGCGTAGGGCGATCTTCTCGCGGACGGCCCAGCGCGCGATGGCGGCCGCCTCGGCTTCATCCCGGGGCGTCAAAACCCGGGAAGGCCCGGGGTCGAAATCCCGGGGGGCCGGCGGGTCCGGGGGCCGGATGTCGTCCGGCAGGACCTTGCCGGGGTTGAGCCGGTCGTCCGGGTCGAAAGCGCCCTTGATCCGCTTCATCAGGGCTAGGTCGTCCTCGGAAAAAACCAGGCGCAGGGCTTCCTTTTTTTCCAGGCCCACGCCGTGCTCGCCGGTGATGGTCCCGCCCAAGCGGACGCAGGCTTCCATGACTTCCCAACCCGCGGCATGGACGTCGTCCTTGCGGCCGGGCAGCCGCGGGTCGAACAGCAGCAGGGGGTGGAGGTTGCCGTCGCCGGCGTGGAAAACGTTTCCGACGGCCAGGCCGTATCGTTCCGCTATTTCCCGGACCCGCCGCAGGGCCTCGGGCAGGCGGCTCCGGGGGACCGTGCAGTCGGCCACCAAATACCTGGGCGCCAGCCGGGCCACGGCGCCGAAAGCGCCCCGCCTTCCGGCCCATAGCCGATTTCTTTCGCCCGCGTCCCGCGCTTCCCGCACCTCCCGGCAGCCCCGGTCGCGGCATATTTGACGGATTCTCCCGGCTTGGGAAGCCAGGCCGGCGGGCGGGCCCTCGACTTCCACGATCAGGACGGCCTCGGCGTCCCGGGGATACCCGCAGGGCAGGCTGTCCTCCACCGCGTGCATGACCGGACGGTCCATCATTTCCAGGGCCGCCGGCACTATTCCGGCGGCGATGACGTCCGCCACGGACTCGGCCGCCGCTTCCAGGGAATCGTAGATGACCAGCAGGGTGATCGCGGCCTCGGGCAGGGGCAGGATGCGCACGGTTAGGGAAGCGATCAGTCCGAACGTCCCCTCGCTGCCGATCAGCAGGCCGCGCAGGTCCGGGCCGGCGGAATCGCCGTCCGGGCCGCCCAACTCGACCAGGGTCCCGTCGGCCAGGATCACTTCCAACCCCAGCAGGTGATTGGTGGTGACGCCGTATTTAAGACACCGCGGCCCCCCGGAATTTTCCGCCGCGTTGCCGCCCAGGGTGGCGACCTTCTGGCTGGCCGGGTCGGGCGCGTAAAAAAAACCGAACTTGGCCAGGGCGTTTTGCAGTTCCAGGTTCGGGACCCCGGGTTGGACCACGGCCCGGCGGGCGGCCGGGTCGATGGACAATATCCGGTTCATCCGGGAAAATTCAACGATCAAGCCGCCGAAGGGCGCGACCGTTCCCCCGGAAAGGTTCGTTCCGTAACCGCGGGGGATGAAGGGGACCCCGGCCCGGGCCGCCGCCCTGACCACCCGGGCCAGTTGGTCGGCGTTTTCCGGAAAGACCGCCGCCTCGGGCCGCCCCTCCGCCAGGGAGGCGTCGTAGGAATAGACCGCCCTGGTCGTCGACGCGACGGAAACGTTTTCCGGGCCGACGATCCGGGCGAGCCGGCTGATGAGGTCCGGCGAGATCAACTTACCCCTCGTACACCGCCGCCGCCGCTTCCAGGCCTCCGGGCTTCACGGAAAAGCCCTGGGCCTTCAGGACCGACTGCAGCGCGGACAGAAAAAGGAACACGTTCTTGCGGCGGGAAGCGTGGCCCATCAGGCCGACCCGCCAGATTTTACCGGCCAGGGGCCCCAGGCCGCCGCCGATTTCCAGGCCGAAGCCTTGCAGCAGGGCCTTGCGGACCGGGGCGTCGTTCACGCCCTCGGGGATGCGCACCGCGTTGAGCATGGGCAACCGGCAAGACTCCTCGACCAACATGGCTAGTCCCATGGCTTCCAGGCCGGCGACCAGTGCCAGGTGGTTTTGGCGGTGCCGGGCGAACCGGGCTTCCAGGCCTTCCTCGGCGACGATCCGGAGGGCTTCCCTGAACCCGTAAATCATATTGATCGGCGCGGTGTGATGGTATTTTCTTTCGCCGCCCCAATAACTCCGGACCATGGTCATGTCCAGGTACCAACTGACCACCGGCTTTTTACGTTTTTCCATGGCCGCCGTCGCGGCGGAACTGAAACTGACCGGAGACAGGCCCGGCGGGCACGAAAGGCACTTCTGGGTCCCGCTGTAAACCGCGTCCACGCCGATCTTGTCGATGGCCGTCTCGATTCCTCCCAGGCTGGTGACCATGTCCACCAGGAACAAGGCCCCGGCTTCCCGGGCGAGGGCGGCTAGGTCTTCCAGGGGTTGGCGGACCCCGGTGGACGTCTCGGCGTGCACCACCGCCAGGACCTTGACCTTTTTTCCGGCCATGGCCCGGCGGACCGCCTCGGGGTCGATGGTCCGGCCCCATTCGGCCTCGACCTTGGTCAACACCCCGCCGATCCGGCCGACGATGTCGGCCATGCGGCCGCCGAACACGCCGTTAATGGCCACCACCACCTCGTCTCCCGGTTCGATCAGGTTGACGAAGCAGGTTTCCATGCCGGCGCTGCCGGTCCCGGACACCGGAATGGTCAAGGAATTTTCGGTTTGAAAAACGTAACGCAGCAGCTCCTGGGTTTCATCCATCAGGGCCAGAAAACGGGGGTCGAGGTGCCCGATGCAGGGCGCGGCCAGGGCGCCCAGGACCCGGGCCGGGACGTCGCTCGGCCCCGGTCCCATCAGGACCCGTTCGCCCGGGTCGACATCCTTGTATTTGAAGGGATCAAAAGACATATTCGCCTCCATGAAAAGCAACGCATTGCCAAAAACCTTAACACGGGACCACGGCCCGGGCAACCACTTAAATAAAAGAAAAAATATCGCCCGAAAGGCCCGCCGGCCCTCGCGTCCCGGCGCCGCGGCCCGCCTGTTCGAAAAAATTCATTTTATATTGAGCCAATTGCAAAACACAGAGATTTGCCCCAAATCAAGGAAAGCGAAAATTTTAACCCGCGGGAATACCGCGGTATTTCGAGGAGTTAAAATTGAGCCTGACGCCGAGTTGGGGCAAAGACCGAAGTTTTGCAATTGGCTCTATTGACAATGTTTCCACCTTTATGACAGATCAAGTCTTGGTCTACTATATTTAATACAACGCCTTCACGCCTGAATGGAGGAGATGTCCCTTTCAGTGGAGCGGCCGGCGGCGATTCCGTTTCCCTCGGGCGAAACGGCCGTCATCAAATCCAAAAAACACCCTAAAAAGAGCCGGTCGGACAGAAGGCCGGTTTAAGGACAAGATTTTGGGCCGAGGTTTTCTGATTTTACAACCGGCCGGCCGGGAGATAACCCGGCCCCCATTCCCAACCGGAGGAAACATGAGACAACAACAGCGGTGGGCGCCCCTAGTCGCGGGGCCCGGCTCGATCCTTCTCGCCTTAATCGTATTGGTCGGCTGCGGGGGATTCGGCGACGATGAACCGCTCGCGACAATCCCGAACTCAAAACTGGAAGTGACCGTGACCGACCATCGCGGCGAACCCATGGCCGGAGTCGACATCGTCCTGACCGACGCCCAGGGGGACCTGCCTCCCGCCCCTTCCGCGGACGAGGGGACCGGCGTCCAAGAGTCCCACGCCGTCACCGACGCCGAGGGCCGGGCGTCCCTCGCCAATCCCCGGCCCAACGCCCAGGTTTACGCGCTGGCGAAATTCCCGGACGCCTGGGGTTATACCTATTACATTGTCCAGGGCTATACCAACGTGAACAGCTCTTCCGTGGGTTTCATTCTCCCCAACTACACGCCTCTCGGCTCCGTCCGGATGTACGTGAGAAGCAAACTTCCCGACATCGAATTCTGGCGCCTTTGGCATGGAGGCGCCCTGGGCCTGACGGCCCAAAGCCTCACCGCGTATCTTTTACAGGCCGACGTGCAGACCGACGGCGGGGTCACGCTCATGGCCGACGGCTACTATGTGAACTTCGACTGGGCCGGTTACGGCCGGGAGGAAATTTACGGCCTGGCGGAACAAAGCGCCGACTGGGCCGGGGGCATGGACTTGACCCGGACCGACCTGACGACTTTTACCGAAAGCTTTGTCGATGTACCCGCCGACTCCTATTATCTGCAAGGACAATGGCGTCGGATCAAGAAAGGCGTGATCACGCTAGGTTCGCACGGCGATTTTTTTTCTTCGATCCCGAACATCAACCTTAGAGTATCAACGGTTTCGACCGGGCAGGATTATTGGTATCTGGAAACATTCGCCCACCGGCCGGACGGACTGCGGCATCGAATCCGCCGGCGCATGGACGATCCTTCCGGCCGGACATACCTCTTCGACTTCACCAAGGTAGGCGCGGATATCACCGGCTCGGAGGCCGTCGACCCCGCAAAAGACCGTCCGACCATCGCCTGGACGGGCGGCGACGAGCAAGCGTCCCTGTCTCTTTCCTGGGAAAGCGGGGACGCGGAAGTGAACTACAATAAAAGGATTTACAAATTCGAGGTTGAGCTTCCCTCGGGCGCCCAAACCTACGTTTTCCCGGAACTGCCCGACGACCTGGCCGAATTCCGGCCGGGCGCCTGGAACAAGGACGGCGACTACGGCGACATCCGGAGCGAGAGAACCTATTACACCGACCAGAAAAACGGCGCCGTCATCTCCGAGGACCGGAATGAAAACCATCAACTCAGCGGAGATGGTCGCGATGACGCCGCGGGGACCCCGGACGCGATCCCCCTGGATTTGACCCGGGAGGTTCCCACCCTGGACCTAGGTCCGGCCTCCCTGGCCGCGGCCGCGACCAAAGCCCTCGATCAAACCGACGGCCTTGTGTTTTCCGACGTCGACCCGCCGGCGAAGCCGCAACGGCAACCCGTTTTGTCGTCCGACCTCGGGACGGACGGGGCAGTCAAGCCCTACGTTCGTTATACGACGTACCGACTATACAGCCTGACCGGGCTGCTTTTTCAGGACGGCGCCCCGACGATGTCCTCGACCTCGCCCGAAAATGGGGCCGCCGGGGTCGACCGGAACGCGGCCGAGATATCATTCACCTTCAATGAAGCCATGGGGCCTCATGACGTCATCGACATTGACGATAACTGGATTGGAGACATCATCGACATCAAATGGTCCTCCGACCGCCGGACCCTGACCATAACGCGGGACCAGACCGCCGAGCCGCTTCCGGCCGAGACCGTCATGACCTTTGTGTTGAACCCGGCCGGCTATTATCGGCCTGGATATATTTTCACGGACTATTTTGGGACTCCCTTCCAGAAGGACTACGTCTTTTCCTTCACCACGGGAAGCTGACGGCGTCCCGGCCCCGCGGAGCAGGACCGCCGGGCCGGACCGGCGTTTCCACCGACCGAAAAAAAGGGGACGCCCCCATGAGGGACGAGTACTGGAAAATATATTATGACGAACAAACCCTGGAACGCGGGAACAAGCAGCGCGAGGAACACGGTCTTTTCTCCGCCGGGGTGAAAATTCATATCGACGTGTACGCCCAGCCAAAACCAGGCGCCCCGGTGGTCGTTTTTAACCACGGGGCCGCCGGATACTGCCGGCTTTTCGTCAACCTGGCCCTGGCCTTTCACGACCGGGGCTACACGGTCGTCCTTCCGGACCAGAAAGGCCAGGGTTTTTCGGAAGGCCGGCGGGGCGATTACACGATTTCCGAATGCGTCCGGAACATTGTCGACGTCTGCCATTGGGCCCGTCAACGGTACGAGGGGCCGCTCTTCCTGGCCGGCGGCAGCGTGGGCGGAGGCCTGGCCTATTATGCGGCCGCGGCCGGGGCCAAGGCCAACGCCGCCGCCTGCCTCAATCTATTCGATTTCGGCGTCGGCCGGGATGGACTCGGCATTTCCCGCCTGGCCGGCCTGGCCAAGTTCCCCGGCGCGGTCCGGATCGCCCGGGCCCTGGCCTATTTATTCCAAAACTCGAGCCGCCCGGGTCTTCCCTTCGGCTGGGCGGGCGCCTTCGAAAAACTGATGGACGAGCGGGACCGGGATTTCCAGGCCAAGTGGGACGCGGACCCCGTTCCTCCCCGCCGGGTCAGCCCCAGGTCCCTGGCCTCCGCCCTGACCACCCCCCCGGCTGTTCCCTTCGAGAAAAACCGGGTCCCCATCCTGGTGATAAACCAGGCCCGCGACCGGATGGTCGACCCGGAAGTGACCCGGCGCAACTTCGCCAGACTCTCCGGACCAAGGGAGTTGCTCGAAATCCCCTTCGGGCACTGGTCCGCGGCGCCCGAATTTTGGGACGCGCTAGTCAACGCCTGCGACAACTGGTTTCAACGATTCCCGACCGGTCGCTAGAACGCTCCGCCCGCCCCCGCCGGCATTGCCAAGCCGGACCCGGTCTTATATAATCAATCCGGGAGGACATATCATGACCGACTGCCTGGACTCAGCGCCGAAAGACAACCTCGCCCGCATCATCCTCTTCACCGGAAAAGGCGGCGTGGGCAAGACATCCACCGCCGCCGCCACCGCCGCGCGCGCCGCCGAAATGGGTTATGGCGCCTTGGTGGTCAGCACCGACGCGGCCCATTCCCTATCCGATTCCTTCGACCTGCCCGTGGACTCCATTCCCACCCAAATTTCCAAAAACCTGTGGGCCCAGGAAATCGACGTCAACCGGCAGATCGAAAAAAACTGGGGGCCCATCCACAATTTTTTCACGAAATTCCTTCATCGGCAGGGCTTTGACTCGATTATCGCCGACGAGTTGGCCATACTGCCCGGCATGGAGGAAATTTTTTCCCTGCTCGAAGTCAAGGACCACGCCCTCGACCCCCGGTTCGACCTGGTGGTCATTGACTGCGCCCCCACGGCCGACACGGCCCGGCTGCTGGCCCTGCCCGATATCGCCCGCTGGTACATGGAAAAAATTTTCCGAATCGAACGGGCCCTGATCCGGACCGTGCGGCCGCTGGCCCAACGCTTCATGGACCTGCCCCTGCCCACCGACGATGTCTTCGAGGCCGTGGAAAAGTTGTACCGGCAGCTCATGGCGGTCAAGGAACTGCTGGTGGACCGGGACCGAACATCCATGCGCCTGGTCCTGAACCCCGAAAAAATGGTGGTCAAGGAAGCCCAGCGGGCCTATACCTTTCTGGGTCTGTTCGATTTCGGGACCGACGCGGTGGTGGTTAACCGGATGCTGCCCGAAGAAGTCAAGGACCCGTACTACGACCACTGGCGAACTATCCAGAACGAACATTTCGAAACAATCAAGGAATCCTTCTACCCCTTGCCGATCCTGACGGCCCGCTTGTGGGACCGGGAAATCGTGGGCCTGGAATTGTTGTCCAAGCTGGCCGCGGAAATCTACGGGGACCTCGACCCGACCCGGGTTTTCCACCGGGAAAAGGCCCTGGCCATCACGCCCCTGGACCACGGCGGTTACCTGATGGAAATTCCCGTGTCCCACGCCGCCAAGGAAGAACTCGAAACCTGGATTCACGGGGATGAACTCGTCGTCAGGTATAAAAACTTTAAACGCAACCTGGTCCTGCCCCGGACCCTGGCCAATCTGGAACTTCTCCAGGCCGAATTCCGGGACCAGAGATTAAGGCTGACCTTTGGAGGGAAGAAAAATGGTGGATAGAATAGAACCCATGGAATCCTGCCCCATCTGCCGGGCCATGAAAAAAATCCAGCGTCTCGAAGCCGCCCGTCATTTCCGGAACGCCCGCAAGGAAGTGCTCATGGGCTTTAAATCCCTGATCGAGATGGGCATCGAGCGCTTGGAAGCCAAGGACGAACCCCCGACGCCGGCCAGGAAAGTCGAAATCAACTGACCCTGGCCGCGGCGCGGGCGCGGTTGCGGCCGGCCCCCAAACTTATCGCCGCGGGGCCGTTCTTCCCGGACCCGCGGTTTCACCCCTTCCCGCCCCCGACTCCTCTCCCCCGTCGGGGGCGCGGGGCGCCGGGCCCGCAAAGGGGCCAATTCCCCCCTTTAACTCCTTCATCAGGACGGAACGTTCTTGTCGTCCAGGGTTTCCCGGATTTTTTTCAGCATGTCGCCCAGGCGAAAGGGCTTGCTCACAAAGGCCTTGGCGCCGGCCTTGAACATTTCCTCGGCCTGGCGGAGTCCGGAATAACCGGTGACGATGACGACCTTGACCGCGGGGTCCCGGGCCAGCAATTCCTTGAGGCAGGCCCGGCCGCCCATGCCCGGCATGCCCAGGTCGAGAATGACCAGGTCGATCATTCCTCGCGCGACCTTGAAAATCTCCAGCCCTTCCTCTCCGGTTTGGGCGGTTATGACCCGGTAATCGAACGCTTCGAGGTTGTCGCGAATAATTCCCAGGATCGGCTCCTCGTCGTCGATGACCAGGACCGTCTCGCCGGACCCGGCATTTTGCCGGATTTCTTCCAACGGCTCATCCACCGCGGGGCCTTCCGCGACCCCGCCCGCGGGCAGGTAGACGAGAAAGGTCGTGCCCATCCCCTGTTGGCTGTAAAAGGTTATGCGGCCCCCATGGCCCTTGACAATGGCGTAAACCGTGGACAAGCCCAGGCCCGAGCCGACGCCGACGCCCTTGGTGGTGTAAAAGGGTTCGAATATCCGGTCCCCCGCGTCCTGATCCACGCCGGACCCGGTGTCGGAAACCTTCAGTAAAACGTATTTACCCGGCTGATAGCCGACATGCTGCCGGCAAAAGCTTTCATCCCAAACCACATTCTCGGTTTCGATGGTCAGTTCCCCACCCTCGGACATGGCGTCCCGGGCGTTGGTCCCCAGGTTTATCACCACCCTTTCCAGTTGTCCCGGATCGGCCTGAAGCGTCCAGGGGTCCAGGGTCAGGCGGCAATGAATTCGAATCATCTTGGGTATGGTGCGTTCCAGTATTTTCACGGCGCCCTCGACCACCTGATTCAAGTCGACGGTTTTCAGGACCGGCTCGACCTTGCGGCTGAAAGTCAGAAGCCGGTGGACCAAGTCCGACGCCCTTTCCACGGCCCAGGCCATTTCCGCAAGATACCGATTGTATTTTTCGTCCAGGTTTATTCCGGCCTGAAAAAGCTGAATGTAGCCCGAGAGGGCCTGGAGGATGTTATTAAAGTCGTGGGCGATGCCGCCGGCCAGGTTTCCGACGGCTTCCATCCTTTGGGACTGGTTCAGTTGAGCTTGAAGTTGGTTTCTTTCTTCCTCGGCCCTCTTCTTGTCCGTGATGTCCCGGAAAATCCAGACCCGATCCCGGTGACTGTCCGACCGGCGGAGCAGGGCCGAAACGCGCTCCAGGACCCGCCCATCCCGGAATGCGATCAAGTCCTCGGAATCGTGGTTCGTTCGGTAAATTTCCGCCACGCGGGTCACAAAGCCCTTGGGGTCGGCCACGTTCGGCAGCGCCAGCCCGAGCAGCTCCTCGTCCGAGCCCCCTTTGATTTTTTCCTCGGGGATGGACCAGAGGGCGGCGAAACGGGAATTGAAATGAGTAATGCCGCCGTCCTCCGCGACCACCAGTATCCCGTATTCGATGGATTCCCAGGTGGCCCGCAGTATTTCCTCGCTTTGGCGCAAGGCGCCCTCGGCTTGCTTCCTTTCCAGGATTTCCTGTTTCAGGCTGGTGTTGGACTGGAAAAGCTCCTCGGTCCGCGCCCTGACCCGGTCCTCGAGTTCGATCTTGGACCGCAGCACCCGGGCGTACAAATTAAGCGCCACGGCGATCAACACCAGGGCGAAGAAGGCGTACAAGGCGAAATAGACCGTTCCCGATTCCCAGTCGGCGGAAATCTCGCCGATGACCCGGCCGTCGCGGACCACCGGGGCCGATAGCTTGACCAGGGGGACCAGCTTTATTTTCTTCAAAAAATCGTCCAGGCGCCCGCGTCCCTGGCTTAAAATGAATTGAAAAACCTTCCCGCTGTCGTCCCGGACCACCAGGCGATTGTACCGCTGGGTTTTAGCGGTCAGGGCCAGGTAGTCCGAGGCGCCCTGATAATTGTAATTCCACAAGGCGTCGGAAATCACCAGGGCGTTGTCCCTGATGGCGGCCTCGGCCTGGCGGCGCGCCTGATACTCGAACCCGAGAGTTGTAATCCAGAAAAAAAGTCCCAGTAAAGCCAGGAGCCAGGGAAAAATGTTGGTGTTTTTGACCCCGCGAAAGCCCATTTATCCTCTCGTCCGGTTTTTATCCGCCTCTTCTCTAATCTTCAGGTTCAGTTTTTCGATCGTTTCATCCTCGACCGTGGGCGTGCAGATGATATAGCGCCGGTTCCCCTCGGTGATATTTGAAAAATCGATGATCCGAAAATCAGCGGCCGGCAGCCCGGAAGCCGAAACCAGGGGGTCCGCTTCCTCGGGGGAAATAAAAAAATAGTCGGCCCGGCCGGCGTGGATCATCTGCAGCATGTTCAGGCTTTCGGAAGTGGTGTGGACCTGCCGGGGCTTCAATTTGGCGATCAGGGCGTCCAGCTCCGTCCCGTAGGAATAAACGTCCTTCCGGAGCAGCGTGAGGTGGGGGTTGACCAGAAGCTCCTCCACCGGCCGGCCGTTCCCGAGCCAGGGGTTGTCGGACCGCCCCACGGCCCCCAGGGGGCGTTCCTGGTAGATGCTGTCCGTGAACTTGGCGAATTTTTCCCGGTCCGGTGTTTTAAACCACCCCACCGCGCATTCCCGCCCCTTATCAGCCTTAATTATTTCCATCTGTCGCCGGGCCGGAGTCAGGCGCCAGAGGAATGGCATCCCGGCCCCGGTAAAAGCCCGGGCCGCCGGGTCCGCGCAAAGCCCGCGGACCTCCCCGAAAATTGAATAATAAAAAGGCGGCCGGTCATGAAAATGCAAGATTATCGTTTTATCGTCCGCCGCCGTCAAACTCGACTCCAGGCCGCCGGTAACGATGTCGTCCCGCGCCTCGTACAGCCAGGTCCGCCCCCATAAGGCCGCGGCCGAAATCAGGATAAAGACGAAAAAAAATCGATTTTTTCCCAGCCATGAAATAATTTTCAAGGGAACAGCCTCGCGACTCCCGCCTGGGCCCGGGCCGCCCCCCGCAAGGCCGGTCTGCCAGGATAACATCCTAACTTTTTTTTCATTCACCTTAAAATTTAGTAAGCCCCGGGCTGAAAGGCAAGAAAAATCAGCGGGCGCGGCGGTTGACCGCTTCGCTTTAGGCCGCGTCCGGCCCAGTCGCCCGGCCGGGACCGGCTTTCCCGCGCCGTTTTGACCTTCAGGTTTTCAAGGTCGGCGCCGATAAATAGAATAGTCGAAAACCGCCGCCAGCGGCCGGACCAAGCCGAAGTCCGGCGTTCCAGGCCCGGGGAGGAAAGTTCATGACCATTGGACCACTAGGCGTCCCCAGCCCGCCTCTATTCGGGGGCGCGCGACTATCCAATCCCGGCGCCGCGCCCGAGGCCGTCGCGCCCGAGGCCGTCGCCGCGGTCGGGGACCGGGTCGAACTCTCCTCCAAGGCGGTCCCCCCCGCCCCTAAAGACGAAACCTCGGAAAAAAAGGGCGACCAGGACCGGTCCAGGGACCGGGACCGGGACAACCTCGTCGACGCCTCCGGGACCGATCCCGACTCGGCCCTTTTCCAAAAACTATCCGAGGAAGAAAAGACTGAAGTCGCCAAGCTGCGGAAAAGGGACCAGGAAGTTCAAGCCCACGAAAAGGCCCATTTGGCGGCGGGCGGCCAATACACGTCCGGCCGCGCCAGCTACGAATACCAAACCGGCCCCGACGGAAAAAAATACGCCGTGGGAGGAGAAGTCAGCATTGACGTGAGCGCCGAGTCCGACCCGCGAGCGACCATCAAAAAAGCCCAGACCGTGCGGAAAGCCGCCCTGGCCCCGGCCAAGCCCTCGGCCCAGGACCGTAAAATAGCGGCCGAGGCCGCCAAAATGGAAGCGCAGGCCCGGCAAGACCTGGCCGAACAAAACTCCGAGCAAGCCCAGTTAGCCGTGGAACAAAAGAAAGCGACCGGAAATTACGCCGCGGCCGCTTCCCGCCCCAACCCTTACCAGGCCCTGACCGAGGACCGGAGCCGTCCCCCGCCGACCCCGCCCGTTTCCGGTCGCCTCGACTTTTATGTCTGACAACCTCGTTCCGGGCGACCGGGACTTCACTGGCTCGCCGGCGCCCCGGCCGCCGGGGTCCCCGGCGCGGCCCCGGGCGCGGTCGGGGTCGCGGACGGCGACGGCTTGTTCGGCGCCGCCGTCCCCGCCTCACCGGCTTGGGGCTTGGGGGCGGCCTTTTCCGCCGTCCCGGCGGCCGGCTTCCGGCGGGGGATATAGTTTATCCCGTATCCCTTCAGGATGCTGACTCCGTACCTGTCGTATACTCCGGTCACCCGCAATCTTTTCTGATTTTGCTCGTCCTGGGAGAAGAGGCCGGTCACGGTGACGGCCCAGCCCCGCCGCCAGGCCAGCTTCAAAACGCTGTAGATATCCACGCCCGCCGGTTTTTCCAGGTCATATAACAGCAGATACGGGCCGTCCTGGGTTTCCAGGGTGAATTGGCCGCGCTTGGCCCGGGTGGTCCGGGCTTGGTTGTCGACGCGGAAATCCACGTAGCCCGACGCCTGCCGCATTTCCGCTTGCCCCCAGGCCGCCGGGACATCCCAGGCCCCCAGGACGAAAAGCAGCGCCATTAAACCGACATGGCCGCGGGCCATGTCGGTCGCAACAACCAATGAAAATGCCCTTCGGGCATTTTCATACAAAACCCTAGTCAATGAATTCAGCCAATTTTGAATTTTTTCTTTTAAGCTTGAGGATCAATTCGTCGTGATGGCGAATCCGCCGCACCGACCGCGTGACCAGGTATATTCCCAACACCACCAGGCCCAGGCAGAGCCCCAGCAACGGGACCAGAAAAGGCCAGGCTCGGTCGAGGCTGACGAAACCGGAGGCGCCGACCAAGACGCTCAACACGGACAAGGGCAAAACGAAAACCGCGATGCCGGTGCGTAGGGCGGCGAGGCTGGTCCTTTTTTCGGCCAGAAGCAGTTGAATTTCATTAATAATCACGCCTTCCGCCGCCGGACGGCTTCCCCCGCCGCGAGAGTCGCCGGCCTCGAAAAAACCCGGGCCAACCGGTTTGTCGTCGCGCCTCGCGGCCTTTTTTACCATGCCCTTGTCCAACCCCAAGAATTTACCCCGTTTCCGCGCCTAGGGAAGGCGCGATCGGGCAGGGTTCAAAACCCTTGAAGGAAGTTTAGCAAAAAAGTCCGTCGGCCTCAACCCGCTACAAAAACGCAGGCGTTCTCGGCCAGGGCCGTGGTTTTGTTGCTGACTCGTCCGACCATGAATTCCCGAACCTTGGACATGCCCCGGCGGCCCAGGATGATGGTCCCGCGGCCGGAACTCTTGGCCTCGGAAACGATGGCCCAGGCCCGGCTCGACGCCCGGGACACGGCCTTGATGGAAATCAAGCCCTCCCTGATCCCGGACTCGATCAACATTTTTTTGGCCTTGTCGAAGACCGGGGCCATCAGGGCCGCGCTTTCCATAGTCAGAATTTTTTCCAAACCGTCATATTCTTTTTTGCCCTCCCCGCCAAGTGGGGCTAGGGCCCTGACGGCGTGAAAAAGGACGACCGGGTCTTGGGTCCCAGCCAGGAATTGCCCGGCGAAAGCCACGGCTTTCATGGCCCCCTCGGAAGGGTCCAGGCCGATAAGGGCGCCCCGCCCCTCGGGCCGGCCCGTGCAAACCCCCAAGGAAACCGGGCCGACGCCGCCCAGGACCTTGGATGAATTACTCCCTAAGATCAAGCGCTTAAGGTTACTCAACCCGGTTCGGCCAAGCACCGCGCCCTCGTACCCCTGCCGGGCCTCGGCGATAATGTCGCGACTTATTCCATCCTTTTTGTCCTTGACCACGACCCGGATCGCCTCGGGCGCCATACCGGACTGGACCGCGCCCCCTTTGGCTTCCTCCATGAATTCATGAACCAAACGACGTTGGAACACTTCCCAGCCGCCCTCTTTTTCAATGGGGACAGTCAGAAGAGGGTCCTGGGCAAGGTCCCAGAAAGCTTCGGGAATAGCGCTGTAGACGTGGAATAGAACCATTTCGGCCGGTTTTCCGGCCAACATTCGGCCCATGTACCTGGCCGCGGCCAGAGACTGGCCGGAACCGTCCACAAGGACCAAATACCGTTTTTCCCCCACTCTGGTCATGGCGTCCCTCCTTGCCGCATTTCAAGTCCTGACTTGATAAGAGCAATAGAGAGGCCAAAAAAGGCGGCGGACCGGACCGCCTCAAGGGTGGGTTTTCAAGCCGTCAGCGGCCATCTGAAATTGTATTATTCCTTTCTTTTTCAGTTCAAAAAAATTGACTACTTCATTTTTTTCTTTTTGATTTCTTGCCGGCGTGGCCCCTTGTATCCTTGTCATCGGGCAGGGATGGCTAAACGATGGCTAAATGGTTTCGCGGAGACTTTTTACAAAGACATCCAATATCCGCTGGTTCCCAAGCTCTAGCTTGGGAACCCGGGAAGGGGAAGCTCTAGACACCTATATGCTTAAACTTCTTTACAAACAGATCAAGTTTTTACTTGACGGTTTGAGGCGAAGCTTCGCCGGCTTCCTCACTCTAGAAATATGGATGTCGTTACAAACTTAAAGCCCCCCTCACCCCAGCCCTATCCCCCCATGAATGGGTGGAGAGGGAGAATAATCACTTCTGTTTTGTTCCTTATATTCTGAAAGACAATACCTTGTTCCAAACGGAGGCGAGGCCGGGCCGGACAATTATCT
>JAZDGM010000048.1:0-7866 GCA_043806915.1 Pseudomonadota bacterium
CAAAACCCGCCCCGGCGTAAACCGTTTCACCCCCTGGAGGAAAAACCAGAGAGCTCTCAAGGTAACTACCTAAATAATTTACCTATTTTATATGGCCCCATTCTTGCCCTTACCAAGATAGCCTCCGGGGGAGGGGCGGCAATTTCAGGGAGGGCTTCAGATGAAGTTTCTAGAAATAATTGTTTTACGTGCGAACTTCGATTGGCGGGAAAGCAGGGCCCAGGATCAGTGGGAGGCGCTCAAGGACAGCCTCGGAAAGATCGACGACGTGGAGATAAGTCTGTTTCGGGACGTCCAGATCGAAACCGATATCAGTATTCACCTTTCTTGGGAAAAGGTGATGGAAAAACCGAAAAAAAGCGAGTTGGGGCTTCGCCTGGCCAATAGCCTGAAAGAATTCGGGCTGGTTTATCACTGCATTTGGGCGGAGGAATTGATTGCCCGCCCCGGTTCGCTCATTTAACCTCAAGTAAGGCAGGAAAGTGAAAATGTTCAAAAACAAAACCGAGGCGACAACCAACGGCGTCAAGGGCGCCTCTGACGAGTGCGTCGGAAAACTCCACTCCGGCGCGACCGGCTGGGGCTCCCCTTTTAACGCCGACTTTTTACTGGCGCTAAACCTTATGGCGGCGATCATACTGACCTTGTCCGGACCCGGCCCGGCCTGGGCCGGCTCGCCCGGCCCGGGAGCCGGCGGCCCATCCGCCCCGACCGTGGTCCTGGTCAGTCCGGTCAAGGAACAGGAAGTCAACCCGCCCCTGGAATTCCTGGGCCGGGTCGAGGCGGTGCAGGCCGTGGACCTTCGGGCCCGGGTGCGGGGCTTTCTGGAAAAAGTCCTGTTCCGGGAAGGGTCCCTGGTCAAGGCCGGCGACCTGCTCTTTCAGATAGAGCAGGATTCGTACCAAGCCCAGGTGGAGATAGACCAGGCCAAGGCGGCCTCGGCCGAGGCCGCCCTGAAAAAAGCCGAACAATATCTGGCCCGGCTCAAGAACGTGACCTCGGGGGGCGTGTCCGCCTCGGACCTCGAAACCGCGGTCAGCGACCATCTTCAGGCCAAGGCCGCGTTGCAGGAAGCGCAAGCGACGCTCACCCAAGCCAAGTTGGATTTGGGCTACACCCTTATCAAGGCGCCCATCGGCGGGTTGATCGGCGCCACGTCCTTCACGCGCGGGAACCTGGTGGGAACCGATTCCGGGTCGTTGGCCAAGATGGTTCAGGTGGACCCCATCCGGGTGGTTTTTTCCTTCAGCGAAACCGAACTGCCGGATCGTCAAAAGGAGATGCGGGAGCATCCCGTGGACTATCAAAAAGGCGCCAGAATATTCAAGCTGCGCCTGGCCAACGGCGACCTATACGATCATACCGGGAAGCTGGACTTCGTGGACAACGAAGTCGACCCCGAAACCGGAACCATCGCGATTCGAGCCCTGTTTGACAATCCCGACGGCTCGCTGATGCCCGGGCAATTCGTGACCGTCGTCGACAGCGCCCGGCAGGGGCAAAAGATGCCGGTGGTCCCCCAGGCCGCCGTTCTCGAGGATAAAGAAGGACGATACGTCTTCGTGGTTGATTCAAACAATCGGACCGTGCAAAGGAGAATCGCCACCGGGCCGGTGGTCGGAACGGGCTGGGTCGTGGAATCGGGATTGATGTCCGGGGAAATGGTTATTGTCCAGGGCGTCCAAAAAGTCACGGCCGGACAGGAAGTTTCCCCAACCACCGAGGACGCGCGTTAAAGGACGAATGATATGATCTCCAAGCTATTTATCCACCGGCCGCGCTTGGCCATGGTTGTCTCCCTGGTTATTCTGATCGTGGGCGTTTTGGCCCTGCTCAATATACCGGTATCCCAGTATCCGGATATCTCTCCACCGGAAATATACGTCAGCGCGACCTATCCGGGCGCCAACGCCGAAGTCCTGGCCAATACCGTGGCCGCCCCGCTGGAATCGCAGATCAACGGCGTCGACAATATGATGTACATGTCGTCCACCAGTTCCAACGACGGGGAATACACTCTTACCATTACTTTCGAGGTTGGCACGGACCCAAACATGGCGCAGGTCAACGTCATGAACCGGGTCAAGCAGGCCGAGCCCAAGTTGCCCCCGGAAGTCACGGACCAGGGCGTCACGGCCCGGACCCGTTCCTCGGACATGCTGGGAATCATCAGCTTCGCTTCTCCCGATGGGGAATACGACGCGCTTTTCCTCTCCAATTACGTCAGCCTGAATGTTAAAGACGCCCTGATAAGGCTCAAGGGCGTCAGCGAAGCCTCGATCTTCGGGTCAAAGGATTACAGCATGCGGGTATGGATGAATCCGCAACGCCTGGCCGCCCTGGGGCTTTCGGCCCAGGACGTCATCTCCGCGATCCAGGACCAGAATGTTCAGGTCGCGGCCGGGTCCGTGGGGACCGCTCCGGGCAACGATAACCAGCAGGTCCAATACACCTTGCGGGCCAAGGGTCGCCTGGACAAGGCCGAGGAATTCGAAAATATCATCATCAAAACCAACAGCCGGATCGGAATGCTCAGGATCAAGGATGTGGCCCGGGTCGAACTCGGGGCCAATTCCTACAGCGCCAATTCCCGGCTCGATGGTTCGCCTTGCGTCAGCATGGCCGTGTACCAATCATCCGGCGCCAACGCCCTGGACGCCATGACCGGGGTCAGGGAGGAATTGAAGCAACTTT
The DNA here is from genome assembly GCA_043806915.1 of Pseudomonadota bacterium. GTDB lineage: Bacteria > Desulfobacterota > Desulfarculia > Adiutricales > JAGVGV01 > JAZDGM01. The sequence goes on from JAZDGM010000048.1 coordinate 2,695, forward strand.
CCCGGCGCTTCCCCAAGGGCCTGACCTATACAATCAACTACGACTCCACCAGGTTCGTCCAAGCCGCCATCCAGGAGATCGTGACGACGCTGCTCATCACCTTTTTTCTGGTGGTGTTCGTGACCTTCATCTTCCTCCAGGACTGGCGGGCCACCCTGATCCCCACCCTGACCATTCCCACTTCCCTCGTCGGGACGTTCGCGGTCTTGCTGGTAATGGGGTATAGCGCCAATATCATAACTCTTTTCGCCCTCATCCTGGCCATCGGCGTGGTGGTGGACGACGCCATCGTGGTGGTGGAAAACGTGCAACGGGTCATCGAGGAGGAGAAGCTGGACTCCAAGTCCGCCGCCGTCAAGGCCATGGGCCAGGTGACCGGCGCCATCATCGCGGCCACGTTGGTTCTACTGGCGGTTTTCGCTCCGGTCGGGTTCCTGCCGGGAATTACCGGCCGGCTGTATCAACAGTTCGCGGTGACCATCTGCGTGGCCGTGCTTCTTTCCGGAATCAGCGCCCTGACCTTGAGTCCGGCCTTGTGTTCGATCCTTCCGCGGCCGAGCAAGCGCATCAAGCGAGGGCCCCTGGCCTGGTTCAGTTGGGCCTTGAACTCCTCGCGCAACGGCTATGTGGCCGCCTCGGGCTGGTTCATCCGCCGGACTATTCTGGTTCCCCTGATCTTTGTGCTGGTGTTCGGCGGGGTGTATTTCCTCTTCACTAGCCGGCCCACCAGCTTTCTACCGGATGAAGACCAGGGCGTGGTTTTCATGGACATTCAGTTGCCGGATGCTTCTTCCCTGGCCCGGACCAAGGCGGTCTCGATGCAGCTTCTGGACAAAATAAAGCAAATTCCGGGCGTGGATAGTGTCATGAACGTCGACGGCATGAGCCTTATCAGCGGCTCCGGAGAAAACGTCGGCGTGTCCATCCTTACTCTCAAGCCCTGGGACGAAAGGGCCGCCCCGGACCAGCAGCTTAACGCCGTCATGCAGCGGATCAGAACGGCCGTGGCGATCATCCCCTCGGCCTCCATCAACGCCTTCACGCCTCCGGCCATCTCCGGGCTGGGCATGATCGGCGGTTTTGACTTCAGGCTTCAGGCTCTCGGAAACCAGACGCCCCAGGAACTCGCCGCCGCGACCAACGCCTTGCTCGGGTCGGCCAACCAGGACCCGGCCATTCTGGCGGCCTTCACCGGATTCTCGGCCAACGTTCCCCAGGTTTTTGTCAACCCGGACCGGGAGAAGGCCCGAGCCTTGAATGTGCCGGTCAACAGTGTGTTTCAGGCCCTGCAAAACCAGTTCGGCTCTAGTTATGTCAATGACTTCAACCTGTTCAGCCGGTCCTTTCAAGTCAAGATTCAGGCCGACGCGCCGTACCGCGACTCCGTGGAAGACATCGGCAAGCTGTACGTAACCAACACCGACGGCAAAATGGTTCCGATGTCCAGCCTGGCGACCCTGTCCACGATTCTGGGACCGCAGTCCATCAGCCGGTACAACCAATTCATGACGGCCTCCATAAGCGGACGCACCGCTCCGGGATTCAGTTCCGGCCAGGCCATGGCGGCCATGGAAAAATTGGCCGAAAAAACCCTGCCCGCGGGTTACGGGTACGAATGGTCGGGTCTCAGCTATCAGGAGAAAAAAAGCGGCGGGGGAGCCTCGATTCTTCTTCTGGCCCTGTTGTTCGGGTACCTCTTTCTGGTGGCCCAGTATGAAAGCTGGACCATTCCTCTCTCGGTCATTATTTCCCTGGCCGCGGCCGTGCTCGGCGCCCTGGCCGGGTTGTGGGCCGTGGGAGAGTCCATGTCCGTTTATACCCAGATCGGACTGGTTCTGTTGATCGGCCTGGCCAGTAAAAACGCCATTCTGATCGTGGAATTCGCCAAAACCCGGCGCGAGGCCGGCGCGAGCATCGTGGAAGCGGCCCTGGCCGGGGCCAGGCTGAGGTTCCGGGCCGTGCTGATGACCGCCTTCTCCTTCATTCTGGGCGTGTTTCCCCTGGTCGTGGCCGCGGGAGCGGGCGCGGCCAGCCGCCGGGCCATCGGGACCACGGTTTTCTTCGGCATGTTGGCCGCCACCATGCTGGGAATTTTTCTGATACCGGCCCTGTACGCGCTTTGTCAGAATTTCAGGGAAAAAGCCCGGGCCCTGTTCCGGAGAAACAAGACCGCCGGGGAAGCGCCCTTGGAAAACATATAAGGAATAAAGACATGATTCGTTCAAATATCAAACCGGGCCCTCCTCGAGGGCCGAAAAGAAAAAAAAGCCGGCCCCATGTCGCCCTGGCGGCCATATTACTAATGATATTAAGCGGCTGCGCCTCGGTGGGTCCTGATTACCGGCCGCCGGAGGACCAGGCGCCGGCGATTTGGAACACCGAACTCCAAGACGGCCTGAAAAACGCCTCCCCGGACCCGAACCTTTTATCCCAATGGTGGACGACCCTGGGCGACCCGGTTTTGACCGAGTTGATCCAGAGGGCCATCGCCGGCTCCCTGGACCTGAAAATGGCCAAGGCCAAGCTTTGGGAGGCCCGGGCTCAAAGAGGCGTCAGCCAGGCGGCCCAGTTCCCGACCCTGGACATGTCGGGCTCGCTGAAAAAATACCGGACCAGCGAGTTCACCGGGTACGGCGTGGAAGAAATGCTGTATTCAGGGGAGTTCGACGCCGGTTGGGAGATTGACGTCTTCGGGGGAGTCCGGCGGTCGGTCGAGGCGGCCCAGGCCGGCCTGGAAGGCGCCCAGGCCGATCTGGAGGATGTCCTGGTTTCCCTGGCGGCGGAAACCGCCCGCAATTATGTGGAATTCAGGACCTACCAGACCCGGCTGAACGTGGCCGAAGCCAACTTGAAAGCCCAGGAGGAAACCCTGGCGTTGACCCGGTCCCGTTTTCAGGCCGGCTTGACCGACGAACTGCCCATGCAGCAGGCTCTTTATAACGTGGAAAACACCAGGTCCAAAATTCCAACCCTGCGAGCCGGCATGAAAGCCTCGGCCAACCGCTTGTCCGTGCTGGTGGGCCAGGCCCCGGGCGGTGTGTCCGAACTTCTGGCCAAAGACCGGGGCATCCCCGTTCCCCCCATCGAGATGGCGGTGGGAGTACCGGCCGAGGCGTTGCGGCGGCGGCCGGATATACGAAGCGCGGAAAGAGCTCTGGCCGCTCAGACCGCCAAGGTAGGCGTCGCCGAGGCCGAATTGTATCCCAAGTTCAAACTGCTCGGGACCATCGGTTTGGAATCGCTGGAAAGCTGGGATTTTCTCAAGCAAGAGGCGCTGTTTTTCAGCGTCGGCCCCTCGGTTTCCTGGCGGTTGTTCGATTTCGGCGCCATAAGAAAGAATATCGAGGTCCGGAACGCGCTGCAGGAACAAGCTCTGATCACCTACGAAGCGACCGTCCTCTCGGCCCTGGAGGAAGTGGAAAACTCTCTTTCAGGTTACGCGGAAGAGCAGTTGCGAAGGGAAAGGCTCCTGGCCGCGGTCCAGGCCGCCGAAAAGGCCGAAAAAATTGCCCGGGGCCTGTTCAAGGCCGGCCTGGTGGATTTCAACAACGTTCTGGACGCCCAGCGTTCCCTGCTTTCCTTTCAGGATGATCTGACCGTCAGCCAGGGAACGGTGACCACGGACCTGATCGCTCTGTACAAAGCCCTGGGCGGCGGCTGGACGCCCCTGGAAGGAACGAACGGCCCCGGGAAATGACATTCACCAGACGAGCCGGAGGCCTGGCCGGCCCCGGCTGGTCGACCTTCCTTTTTTTCAGAGGTAAATTTCGGCCAGGGGACTAAGCGGTCCGAAGGTCCGTTCCGGCAGCCCCAGCCACTCGGAGATCAGCGGTCGGACCATCGGAATCGAGACCGGGGCCTTGATCTCCCAGGCCGCCCTGATACCCGGCCCCGCGGCGATGAAGGGCACGGTCATGTTTTCGGGCCGGTCTTCCACGTGATCGTGGCCGCACCCGCCATGGTCGCTCAACAACAGCACTCGTCCAACGGGGGCCGCGGCGGTCCAGGCCGCCAGGACGATCCCCAAGGCCCGGTCGGCCCTTCCCAGGGTCTCCAGGTATTCCGTGGAGTTGAAGGAATAGGCGTGCCCCGCCAGGTCCAGGCCGCCGAAATAGACGAAAGCCAGGTCCGGGGCGCGGTTTGCGAAATAACCGGCGGCCAGGCGGGCAAGTTCCACGTCCCCGTCCGGTTCCCCGGCGTTGTCCAGGAAAAACGAGGCGCACAGGTCGCCTGGATTCGACAGGCTTCGTAACTGTTCCCAGTTGTAAAAAGCTGCGGTTTTGAGCCCCACGGCCCGGGCCGAGGAAAACAGTCCCGGAACAAGGGAAGGCGGGGCGACGTTGGTCAGCACCCCGTGGTCCACCGGTTTCAGGCCGGTGAAGATGCTGAAATGAACGGGCAGGGTTGCCGACGGGGTCACGGTCCGGGCCTCGAGACTATAAGCCCCGCGGGAAAGAAGACCTTGTATGTTCGGAACATCGGCCCGGGACAAGGCGTCAGGCCGCAGGCCGTCGACAACGATCAATAATGTCGGGTGCATGGAGCTTTTCCGGTAATCGGAGCCAGGGTGAAACCGGAACAACCGTTGTTCCGGCCGCATGGCTCGGGCTGGGCGGACTATAACCTAAAGCCGGCCGCGTCCGCTACCATGGAAGGATAAATTCAGGCAAGAAGATTCTTCCGAAAAAACATGGAGAATAGAGATTAGGTGGCAGTTATTATTGTGTTTTTCCTTGGGTTGGCGCGGCGGCGAAGACAGCCGTCTGATAATGCCTAAAACCTGGCCATCTGAAATTGTATCCTTGTCATCGGCCAGGGAGGGCTAAACGATGGCCAAATGGTTTCGCGGAGACTTTTTACAAAGACATCCAATATCCGCTGGTTCCCAAGCTCTAGCTTGGGAACCCGGGAAGGGGAAGCTCTAGACACCTATATGCTTCAACTTCTTTACAAACAGATCAAGTTTTTACTTGACGGTTTGAGGCGAAGTTTCGGCGGCTTCCTCACTCTAGAAAAATGGATGTCCTTGCTAACTTAAAGCCCCCCTCACCCCAGCCCTATCCCCCCATGAATGGGTGGAGAGGGAGAATAATCACTTCTGTTTTGTTCCTTATATTCTGAAAGACAATACCTTGTTCCAAACGGAGGCGAGGCCGGGCCGGACAATTATCT
>JAZDGM010000049.1:0-29574 GCA_043806915.1 Pseudomonadota bacterium
AGAGCCGGGGGTTGTCAGGGGCGCCGGCTCCGGCGCGCCCCTGACCCTGGGACGGGAAGGAGGCTCTCGAAACCCCACTCCGGCCGCGCGAGGGGCGGAGCAACCCCGCCCGCAAGGCGTGGCCAGCGTCTCCAATTTACCGCGGCCAGGCCCGCAAAATAGTAAAAGATGGTGCGCGTGGCGCACCCTACAAACTGGGTCCACTTAAGCCGCCAAAAAGGGTCCATTCTTGACCGGGGGTAGCAGCAAAGTGGTTGAAATACCCCCCTCACCCCGCCCTCTCCCCCCATGAATGGGTGGAGAGGGGGAAAAATTGCCCCGCGCTTGTTTCTTTTATTCTCCAAGACAACACCCCGCCCAAAACCGACGGGGCATAGGCTGGGCCGGACTATTATCTCCCTCGCCACCCACCGGGGGGAGAGGGCTGGGGTGAGGGGGGTATTTGGTTCACCCGGGCCGACGGAGCCAACGAGATGTTACGCTTCGCTAATCCAACATACGAATATAACTTTTCTTTTGAGCACACAAGAATGAGTCGGGCCAAGCAATTCCAAGCGCCCCGGGCCTCTTCGGGCGGGCCTGGACGCCCGCCCTTTCCGCCCTCGAAACAGGACGTTTCGGGGGCGTGAAACCGCCGCCAGGCGGGTTCTCCCAAAAAAGAGCCGGGGGTCGCCGGGGGCGCCGGCGCCGGCGCGGCGCCTGGTCGAGGCCCTGGGGCCCGGCTTCACCCGGGCCCCGGGCGGGGTCAGCCGATGTTGCGATGGTATTCCTGCAAGGGCCTGACCTTGGGGGCCTCTTCCCGGCGGCCGGCGATGCCCTTGGCCGCGGCCCGGGCCGCGGCGGTGGTGGTGACGTAGGGAATTTTATACTTGATGGCGGCCTTGCGGACTTCCGCGCTGCCGCGGGAGCTTTCCCGACCGCTGGGCGTGTTGATCAGCAGGTGGACGTCGCCGTTCTTGATGGCGTCGACCACGTCCGGGCGGCCGTAACCGACCTTGCCGATGGGGTCCGATTCAATCCCTTGCTCCTTGAGAAAGTTGTGGGTCCCCTTGGTGGCCATGATTCTGAAACCCAGGTCCCGGAAAAGCCGGACCGGTTCCAGGGCCGCGGCCTTGTCCCGGTCGGCGATGGTGAACAGCACCGTTCCTTCCAGGGGCAAGGCGGATTGGGCCGCTTCCTGGGCCTTGAAAAACGCCCGGCCGAAGGAATGCGACAACCCCAGGACCTCGCCGGTGGACCTCATCTCCGGCCCCAATATCGGGTCGACTTCCGGAAACATGTTGAAGGGAAAAACCGCTTCCTTGACGCCGAAGTGGGGAATGTGTCTTTTTTTCAGACCCAGTTCGGCCAGCGGCCGGCCCAGCATGGCCTGGGTGGCGGCCCGGGCCATGGACACGTTGCAGACCTTGGATACGATCGGAACGGTCCGGGAGGCCCGGGGATTGGCTTCCAGGACGTAAACGGTGTTATCGTGGATGGCGTATTGCACGTTCAGGAGGCCGATCACGTTCAGGGTTACGGCTATTTTCCTGGTGTATTCGCTTATGGTTTCAATGTGCTTGGGCGGAATGCTGATGGGCGGGATCACGCAGGCGGAATCCCCGGAATGAATCCCGGCCAGTTCGATATGTTCCATGACCGCCGGAACGAAGGCGTCGGTCCCGTCGGCGATGGCGTCCGCCTCGGCCTCTATGGCGTTATCCAGAAATTTGTCGATCAGGATGGGCCGTTCCGGGGATAGCTCCACCGCCGCGTCGATATATTGCCGCAGCATGTCCTCGTCCTGGACCACTTCCATGCCCCGCCCGCCCAGGACATATGACGGCCGGACCATGAGGGGGTAGCCGATGGCTTGCGCGATTACCAGGGCCTCGTCTATATTCGAGGCCATGCCCGATTCCGGCTGCGGGATGCCGAGCCGGCGCATTATTTGACGGAAACGATCCCGGTCCTCGGCCAGGTCGATGGTGTCGGGGGTCGTGCCGAGTATCTTGACTCCGGCGGCGGCCAGTTCCCCGGCGATGTTGAGCGGCGTTTGTCCGCCGAATTGGACGATCACGCCCTCGGGTTTTTCCTTTTCATAAATGCTAAGCACATCCTCCACGGTCAAGGGCTCGAAATACAGCTTGTCCGAAGTGTCGTAATCCGTGGAAACGGTTTCGGGGTTGCAGTTGACCATTATGGATTCAAACCCCATCTCCCGGATGGCCAAGGCCGCGTGAACGCAACAATAATCGAATTCAATACCCTGGCCGATGCGGTTCGGACCGCCGCCGAGCACCATTATTTTCCGGGCCGAGCTGACCGGGACCTGGTCCGGAGCGTTGTACGTGGAATAATAATAGGCGGCGTTTTCCACCCCGCTGACCGGGACCGGCTCCCAAGCCTCTTGAACTCCCAGCCCAAGGCGATGCTCCCTGATTTCCGTTTCCGCGCGGCCCAGCCCCTGGGCCAGGTATTTGTCGGAGAACCCGTCCTTCTTGGCCTTTTCCAAAAGGGCGTCCGGCAGGGCGCGCCCGCGAAACGTCAATATCTCTTCCTCCAGTTCCACCAATTCCTTCATCTGCCGGAGAAACCAGGGCTTGACATGGGTGATCCGGTACAGGTCCTCCACGGCCGCCCCTTTCCGCAGGGCCTCGTAAATCTGGAAATATCGCTCGCTGCTCGCCGTCCCCAGGACGTTCAGCAGGTCCACCAGGTTCATTTTGTGAAAATTTTTGGCAAAACCCAGGCCGTACCGGCCGATTTCCAGGCTGCGAATCGCTTTTTGGAAGGCTTCCTTGAAGTTGCGGCCGATGCTCATCACTTCGCCCACGGCCCGCATTTGAGTCCCAAGGGCGTCCTTGGCGCCCTCGAACTTTTCGAAGGCCCACCGGGCGAATTTAACCACCACGTAGTCCCCCGAGGGCGTGTATTTCTCCAGGGTCCCGTCCCGCCAATAGGGGATTTCGTCCAGGGTCAGCCCCCCCGCCAGAAGCGCCGACACCCGGGCGATGGGAAAACCGGTGGCCTTGGAGGCCAGGGCTGATGACCTGGAAGTCCGCGGATTTATTTCAATAACCACCACCCGGCCCGTTACGGGATCATGCGCGAATTGAATATTGGTCCCGCCGATCACTTCTATGGCCTCGACAATGGCGTAGGAATATTTTTCTAGCCGTTGTTGCAACTCCGGGGCTATGGTCAGCATCGGCGCGGTGCAGAAGCTGTCTCCGGTGTGGACGCCCATGGCGTCCACGTTTTCGATGAAGCAGACCGTGATCATCTGGTTCTTGGCGTCCCGGACCACCTCCAGCTCCAATTCCTCCCAGCCCAGCACCGATTCTTCCACCAGGACCTGCTTGACCAGACTGACCGCCAGGCCGCGAGCCGCGATGGTCCTCAATTCCTCGACATTGTAGACCAGGCCGCCTCCGGCCCCGCCCATGGTGTACGCCGGCCGGATAACCACGGGGTAGCCGAGCTGCTCCGCCGCCGCCTCGGCGTCGGCCACGGTGGTGACCGTCAGGTTGCGCGGCATCTCGATGCCCAGTTGGGTCATGGTGTTCTTGAAGGCCTGCCGGTCCTCCCCCCGCTCAATGGCGTCGATGTTGACGCCTATGACCTTGACGCCGTATTTTTCCAACACCCCGGCCTTATAAAGCTCCGACGATAGGTTCAATCCCGATTGCCCGCCCAGGTTCGGCAACAGGGCGTCGGGGCGTTCCCGGTCGATGATTTCGGTCAGCACCTTGACGTTCAAGGGTTCGATATAGGTGACGTCGGCCATGCCCGGGTCGGTCATGATCGTGGCCGGGTTGGAGTTGACCAGTATTATCTCGTAGCCGAGAGACCGCAGGGCCTTGCAGGCCTGGGTGCCGGAATAGTCGAATTCGCAGGCCTGACCGATAATTATGGGGCCCGAGCTTATGATCATTATCTTTTTTATGTCCGTGCGTTGGGGCATTTGAACTCCTTTCGGCGCGGGCCGCGGCCCGTCTCTCCGCCGACTGCCTGGTTGAGGCGCTTTTTGATTGCGGTCAAACGAATTTGCAAAACTAACGTGTAATTGATAAATTAAGTAGTGCTAAAAATCAAGAGCGGGATGGAGATAGGCATGGGCGGCGTTTTCGGAGTGGTTTCCAAGCGGGATTGCGTGAACGACCTTTTCTTCGGGACTGATTACCATTTTCACCTGGGCACGAGGCGCGGCGGAATGGCGGTTCATAATTCAGAAGGAATTAGTCGTTCCATCCACAATATTGAAAATAATTATTTCAGGTCCAAATTCGAGCAGGACCTGAACAAATTTCAGGGAATGAAAGGCATTGGGGTCATCAGCGACTTCGATCCCCAGCCATTGGTGGTGGGCTCGCACCTGGGCAAATTCGGCATTGTCACGGTCGGTCGAATCAATAACCTGGAACAACTGGAAAAAGAAGCGTTTTCCAAGCGGCTGCACTTCACGGAAACGGCTGGAGGCGCGACCACGCCCACGGAGATCGCCGCCCTGCTGATCAGCGGGTCGGAATCGTTCGAGGCGGGAGTGCGGCGGGTTCAGGAGGCCATCGAGGGCTCATGCACCCTGCTGCTTCTGACCAAGGACGGGGTTTACGCCGCCAGGGACAAGCTGGGGCGGACGCCCCTGGCCATCGGTAAAAAGGAGGGCGCTATCGCCGTTTCGTCCGAAACCTGCGCTTTTCCCAACCTGGGGTTTGAAGTCGAGCGGTTTTTGGGGCCGGGGGAAATGGTTTTCATCACGGCCGATGGATGCGAGCAACGCCTGGCCCCCGGAAAGGCCATGCAGGTATGTTCCTTCCTGTGGGTGTATTACGGTTACCCGGCTTCCGAATACGAGGGTATTAACGTGGAATGGGTCCGCAACAGGTGCGGCGCGGCCCTGGCCGAAAAGGACGAAATTGAAGTGGACCAGGTGGCCGGCATTCCCGATTCCGGTATCGGTCACGCCCTCGGGTACGCCAACCGGCGGGGCATTCCCTACCTCCGGCCTTTTGTTAAATACACCCCCACCTGGCCTCGCAGTTTCATGCCCCAGAATCAGGGCCTGCGGGATTTGGTGGCCAAAATGAAGTTGATACCCATCAAGCGCTTGATCGAGGGGCGCAGGATACTTTTTTGCGAGGATTCAATCGTGCGGGGGACTCAGCTAAGGGACAGCGTCAAAATTTTATTCGATTATGGGGCCAGGGAGGTCCATATGCGCCCGGCTTGCCCGACCTTGGTCTACCCCTGTGAATTTTTGAATTTTTCCACGTCCCGGTCGACCCTGGACTTGGCCGGTAGAAAGGCCATCAGCGAACTGGAATCCGGCCCGGACCCGCGCTTGGAGGAATACGCCACGCCCGGCTCGGAAAAAAACATCGGAATGGTGGAATGGATCAGGGAAAAGTTGCTGCTGACCTCCCTAAAATACCAAGACCTGCCGGACTTGGTGGCCGCCATCGGCTTGCCCAAGGAAAAACTCTGCACCCACTGCTGGGACGGGTCCAGCTACTTTTAAGCCTTGGCGCCCCCACCGGCGGGTGATCTCTTCTATTTTTAAAAGGAGCCCTAGGCGAGGTGGTTGCGTCCCCCCTCACCCCGCCCTCTCCCCCCATGAATGGGTGGAGAGGGAGAAAAATTGCCCCGGGCTTGTATATTTTATTCCGCAAGACAACACCTTGCCCCAACCCGATAGGCTGGTTCCCAAGCTCTAGCTTGGGAACCTCGGCCAGGGACGCTCCAGCTTCCTCACTCTAGAGATGTAGTGCCCCGCCCCCGCCCATAATCGCTGGCCAGGGGATAGACCTTGCCCGGCGAGCCTTCAGACATCGGTTCAACGGGACGGATAAAATTTCAAACCGACTAATATCGATACCTTCACCGCCGCTATGGCTACGAAATCGAAACGCCGCGTTGATTCCCCGTGGTTGCTTCCGGATAAAGTGGGGAAGCTAGAGCTTCCCCTTCTCGGGTTCCCAAGCTAGTGAGCTTTGAAAAGGACATCCAATTTTATAACAAAAAGTAAACTACTAATACTGGGTGTCCGCTCTAAAACTGGATATCCAATATGAATAATTTGGCATGGCTTGACGGCCAAGGTTTCCAACCGAAGATCGAAAACCTTGGCCTATCGCCTCGGAGGCGTTAACGTTCGAACCTTCGTTTTTCCAGGCGCTTGACTTCCGCCTGCATGCGGCTCATTCGGCGGCCGGCTCTTTTAAGAGCCTCGGGGTCCGTCCGCGCCAGGGCTTGCTCCGCCTCCTTCCGCAGGGTCAGAAAATGTTCGAACCGGCTTCTATCCAGACGGCCCTCTTCCACCGCCTGGCGCACCGCGCAGCCCGGCTCCGCTTCATGGCGGCAATCCCGGTAACGGCATCTTGCCGCCCATTGGTCTATTTCCTTGAACGCGGTTTGAAGGCCGGCGGATTCGCCGGTCAATCCCACGGCCCGCAACCCGGGAGTGTCGATGATCAATCCTCCCTGGGGCAACATAAACAACTGCCGGGCCGTGGTGGTGTGCCGGCCCTTGCCGTCAATTTCCCTCACCAAGCCCACGGCCTGGACTTCTGAATCTAGAAAACGATTAATTAGGGTTGATTTTCCGACTCCCGACGGCCCGAGCAGCACGCCTGTTCGTCCTACTTCCAGGTAGGCCAGGGCTTGGTCGAGCCCCAAGCCGGTTCGAGCGCTGACGGCGACGGTTTCCACGTCGGGCAGCCGTTTGTTGACCGCGGCGGCCTTATCGATGACATCCTCGATAACATCGGCCTTGGACAGCAAAACCACCGGCTGGATGTCCAAGTCATGGACGAGCGCGAGGTAACGCTCGATGCGGTTAAGGTTGACGGCCTCGCCCATGGCCTCCACGATAAACGCTAGGTCCACGTTGGCGGCCAAAACCTGGCTCTGAATGCCGCTGGTCGGCAAGCGATTCGAATCGACGCGGCCGCGAGCCAGGAGGCTTTTCCGCGGTAGGGTCCTTCTGATAACAGTCTGGTCGCCTTCGGCGGCGGGGTCCACCAGGACCCAGTCCCCCACGGCCGGCCAGTCGCCGGATTCAGCGGCGGCGCGGCGCAGATGACCGGATAGCGCGGCCTGGCGCTCCCCGGTCTCGGCGACGACCCGATAATGGCTTTTGTCTTCCCGGATAATCCGGGCCGGCAGGAAGTCAGTGAGCTCTTGAATATCCAAGGATTGGGAAAAAAACGGTCCCCACCCCATTTGATGTAAGAATTTCAATTTGATATCCCTTTTCTGAAAAACCAGGAGAAAACAGCGCAAGGCGGCCGTCAACAACGACTAGTCCTTGGCCGGCGACGACAGGATATCCGCGCCTTTCCTAACGATTGAAATCAATAGGACCGGAGGAGCGCCCTCTTTTTTGGAATATAAGTAGTGGAGGATTAAAGGCGGACGTTCCCCGAGACGCGGCCCAGACCGCGCGCAATATCCAAAATGGCTTGTGAAATCATAATAAGCCTCCCTTGGGGAACAACATTCTCCCCAGATTAACCATAAATAGACCGAATGTCAAGAAGGTTAAATTGTTGTCATATCAAATATAGATAACGACATCCAAATTTTTAAAAACAAGAAACCACGACCGCGGCCATCGAGGCAAGGTTCCCACGCTCCAGGAATGGTGAAGGACGAGGCCTAGGCAAGGTGGTCGAAAAAGCCCCCTTCACCCCGCCCTCTCCCCCCATGAATGGGTGGAGAGGGAGAAAAATCGACCCGGGCTTGTTTTTTTATTCCGCAAGACAACGCCTTGTCAGCGGCCGGTTGAAAATGTTAGGAAAATGGCCAAATGAGTAAGGCTGGTTCCCAAGCTCTAGCTTGGGAACCTCGGCCAGGGAAGCTCCAGCTTCCCCACTCTAGAGATGTAGCACCCCGCCCTTGCCCATAATCGCCGGCCAGGGGATAGACCTTGCCCGGCGAGCCTTCAGGCATGGGTTCAACGAGACGGATGAAATTTCAAACCGACTAATATCGATACCTTCACCGCCGCGTTAGGACTACGGAATTGAAACGCCGCGTTGATTCCCCGTGGTTGCTTTACGGATAAAGTGGGGAAGCTAGAGCTTCCCCTTCCCGGGTTCCCAAGCTAGAGCTTGGGAACCAGCGGATATTGGATGTTTTTGAAAATAGTATCCCGCGCAACCATTTGGCCATCAGAATAAAAGAAACAATACAATTTCAGGCGGCCAGGTTTTAGGCATTATCAGATGGCCGCGGACACGCTTGGCGCATGGATGGAAGCCACGCTAGGGCGTCCACGGGGAGGCGCCCATTCCCCCGGGAGCGCGGGCATCTTGCCCGCACCCGTTAGGGCGCCCACGGGGAGGCGCCCCTACAATTTTTACTGACATCCATTGTTCGCTGGTTCCCCAGCGGTCCGACGGGCGCTTACCCTGGGGTAAACGCTGGTAAAAAGGATGGTTTCAGGGCAATCGGCGCCCCTCGCCCTCACCGGATTAAGGTCGACCTAGGCCAGGCAGGCCGGAAGGGCCGTTTCATCGAGCAAGGCTTGGCGGGTGCGTTTTTCTTATTTAAAGAATAGATGTCTACGAAAATTTGTATTATATTATTAAGTAGTTGACATTTTAAAACTTGCCGTTTACCTGAAAAGAGGTAATATGTCCGGCATTAGGGTTTGTAGGAAAATGACCGAAGGACATTTCCGTTGGTTGTTTTGACCGACATGGCCCGCGGTCATGTCGGTTGGGCGAATGATCGGGAGCAATCAATCCGCCGCATGGGGGTGCGCGGAACCGAGCCTGAATCGGAAAAAAACATGGACGAAAAGCTAGCGGAGACCCTGACCCAGGGGCTAACGGCCTATAAAAGAAACAATGATTTAAGAATCAAGGCCTTTCAGGAATATGGGACGAGAGGGGCCTGGAAGGTGTTTCTTCGGGTCCCGGTTATGCTGCAGCTCAATATTTCCGAAGTCCCCGGTTATGTCGAGAATGAAAACATCCCCAGGGGAATTCACGGATACCCCTATTCGGATTATATCAAGGCCGGCCCCCAGCTTTTTTCCCTCAATATCAAGCAGTTCGAAAAAGCGGTGACCGTTCCGCGGCCGGCGGTGGAATCCCTCCTGTTGATGGGCAGTTCCGGTTCCGTCGGCCACACGGCCTCCTCGGACCTCGACTACTGGCTTTGCCTGAACCGGAAGATTTTTACGGAGGAACAATGGGCCGCCCTCCGGGAAAAAACGGAAAAAATCAGCTCCTGGGCCCATAAAACCCATGCCACCGAAGTCAATTTTTTCTTGATCGACATCGCCGACCTGGCCGCCAACCAGTTGAAACCACAAGGGGAAGAAACCGAAGGGGAAGTGGCGCCCTTGCTTCTCAAGGAAGAATTTTACCGCACCATGTTGTATGTGGCGGGGAAGGCGCCCTTGTGGACGGTCCTGCCGCCCCGAGCGGACCACCAACAATACAAATGGACCAATATCAAACTGCAAGGCGGCCTGATAACAGGCTATAACCCCGACTTTTTCCTGGACCTGGGCTTCCCCGGCCGGCCGGAACCGCAGGAATACCTGTCCGCGGCCATGTGGTTGTCCGAAAAATCCCAGGCCGACCCCTTCAAGGCCGTCTTGAAGATGATTCTGATCCTGGAACAAGTGGAATTGGGGTTTGAACCACCGCTTCTCTGCGACCTGGTCAAGGAACAGATCAACAAGTCTTCCGGCCTGGAATCCCTGGTCGACCCCTATGGCCTGTTGATCCGGCAGACCCTGGGATACGCCCAGAGGCGGCTGCCGCCCGATTCCCTGGACCTGGTCAGAATCTCGGCCTACCTGAAAATACAGGGAATGCTGGCGCCGGGTCGGGCCTTGCCTCCTGATTCCCCCAAATCGAGATTGCTGGCCCAACTTGTTTCCGAATGGGGTTGGTCCGAGGCTCGCGCCAGTCATTTAAACGACTATGCCGGCTGGCCCGACTGGGAAAGACTGCAACTGGGACGGGAGCTTAAAAACCTGCTTTTCAGTTTTTTTTCCAAAATTTCCAATCTGTTGATAACCGAATACCCCGACCGGGTCACGGCCGATGGGCCGGGCTTGATCAGGTTAAAGGCCAAGTTGTTGGCCCGTTTTTCCGGTCACAAGTCCGCGGTGGAAGACCTTCCGTCCCATGTCGACCGTCGGACCATGCCCCAGGCCATGACCTTGGCGGCCCGAAAAGTCGGCTGGGAATTGTTCGGCGGCCGGGTCCTGGTCTGGACCGGCGAAACCGAGCACCTGGGGGACCGCCGCATTATCCGCTTCACCCGGGTCGCCCGGGCCGCCGCCTGGTTGGTTCACAATCAGCTTTATAACGAAAAATTCAAATTATGGCTCCAACCCCGACCGGGTCCGGTGAGCCTGGGAACCATGAAGGAACTCCTCAACGTCATGACCGCGCTCTTTCCTCGACCCGATTACCGGCAGTTGGAGAGCGAACGCGTCTGGCTGAAGGAGGGGCGCGGCGCCTTTCTGGCCATTCTCAACCTCGAGGAAGCCTGGCACGAAACAAAATTGCTCACCGTGGATTACGTCTACCGCACGGTTTGGGGAGAAATGATTCACGACTTCATACGGTTCCGCTTGGAACAGGATGAAGCCGAAAAATACCTGCAAGCCGCCGACCGGGCGACGAGGATCGGGGACGTCCGCGCCGCCGGCCTGCATGTCTTCGCCCCGTCCGGAAGCTTCCTGGCCGGCGCGGCCCGCAACCTCAAAACCGCCCTGATACAAGCCCTGACCGGCCGTCTTCCCCGGCCGGCCGGACTGACCGGCCTGCGCGAGGGGACCCAGTTGGATATTGACCGCCGCTCGCTGGGCGACGAGGAAAAAAGGCCCTTTTTCCTCCTGGCCGACTCCGACCAGGCCGCCCTGGAAAGAAAGCGGGACAGCCTGGCCGACCTGGGTTTCACCAACTGTTTTCTAGTCCCGGATGGACCGTCGGCCCTGGCTATCCTGGATAATTTCCACATCGACGTGGTCCTCGCCAGGCAAGACCTGCCCGGGATCGGCGGCCTGACCCTGCTCAAGGTCATCAATACCAGGGAACAATTCGAGTTCAAGGCCTTTGTCCTGGAAGCCTCCAACGTCACGGCCAAACTCGTGGCTCAAGTCGGAGAAGCCGGACGGACCCATGTCATCGTGGCGCCCTACACCGATGAAGCCCTGAAAAACCTCGTCCTGAACATCTTCGAGGAGGAAAACGACCCCCAGCACGCCGTTTTCGAAAAGACCTTCAACCAGGGGTCCGAACTCATGAAGGCCGGACGGCTCGATGAAGCCCTGAAAACCTTCGAATCCTGCCTGACCATCCATGAAAACGCCGAGGTCTACTTTAACATGGGGTATCTGAAAACCGTCCAGGAGGAATACCCCCAGGCCCTGCAGTGCTTCCGCCGCGCCGCCAGGATAAACGGCAATTTCGCCCGGGCGTTCAAGCAAATGGCTGAAGTCTACGAAAAAATGGGCAACCCCGAAATGTCCGACCGCTGCCTCCGCAAGGCCGCGGATATCTATATGGAACGCCGTCAGGAGGAGGAAGCCAAGGAAATCTACGATCAGATTATCCAGGTCAAGCCGAAAACCATTAACGTTTATAACAGCCTGGGCATTCTCTTCCGCCGCCGGGGCAAATACCCGGAAGCGATCGCGGAGTTCGAAAAGGCCCTGAAAGTCAACCCCAACGACGAGAACATTTACTTCAACCTCAGCCGGGCCCTTCTGGATATCCGTGAATACGGAAAGGCCAGGGAAGCCCTGACGCGCGCCCTGGCCCTCAACTCGGACTTCACTTCCGCCCGGGAGTTGATGCGGGCCCTGGAGATGGGATTGGCCTGAGCGGTCTCTTCCGCCCCGGGCTCACCCGCGGCCCCGACCCCCGGTTTTTTCCGAAAAAACGACCGCGCCCTCCGAACATACTTGAGCCGGTCCAGGGAGTTATGGTACAAAAAAATTTTGGGAGGTGCGGAATGCCGAAAATTCGCCCCAGCGTCTTGGCCCTTGGGGAGTGGATGTTTGAAATCAGGCGGGATATTCACCGCCACCCCGAACTGGGTTACGAGGAAAAAAGAACTTCCGGATTGGTCGCGCGCGAACTGCGGGCCCTGGGCTACGACGTTAAAACCGGCCTCGGCCGAACCGGGGTCGCGGGGTTGCGACGATTTTCCCCGGCCGGCCGGGTCCTGGGACTACGGGCCGACATGGACGCCCTGCCCGTCGTCGAGTCCCCGAAAAATTTCTGCCGGTCGGAAATAGAAGGCCTGATGCACGCCTGCGGTCACGACCTGCATATCGCCACGCTTCTTGGAGCGGCCAGGGTCCTGGCCCGGGACGAGGCCCTGGGCAGATCGCTCCGGGGCGCCGTCAAGGTGATTTTCCAGCCGGCCGAGGAAGGGGGCCGGGGCGCCCTGGCCATGATCAACGATGGAGTTTTGCAAAACCCGGCCTTGGACGCCATTTTCGCCGCCCACGTGGCGCCCCAGCTCGAGACCGGCCTGATCGGGTACACGCCCGGAGTCGCCATGGCCGCGGTGGATAACTTCACCATCCATTTCCAGGGGCGGGGTGGACACGCGGCCCACCCCAAGTACGCCCAAGACCCCATCGCCCCGGCGGCCGAATTCGTGAACAGATTGAAAAAAGCCGCCGCGCCCCTCGACCGGGCGCTCCTGGCGATCTGCACCTTTCACGCGGGAACCAAAAGCAACATCATACCCGACCAGGCCGTTATTACCGGCACCCTCCGGGCCCTGTCCGAGCCGCATCATGAAAAACTGTTGGCAATACTTTCCAAAACCGTCGAGGACTTCGCCCGGGAAAAAAGCCTGGAAGTCAAGCTGAACTTGGAAAAAGGCTACCCCATGCTCGTCAACGACGACCGCATGCTCGCCGTCTTGAAACAGGCGGCGGGCCTGGCGGTGGGACCCGCCAACGTGGTGGAACACGCCCCGTCCTTCGGCGCCGAGGACATGGCTTATTTTCTGAAAGAAGTCCCCGGAGTGAATTACAACCTGGGCTGCCGGAAGCCGGGAGGCCCGGTGACCATGATTCATTCGTCCGAATTCGACCCCAACGAGGAAGCCATGCTCGTGGGCGTGGAAGTGATGATCCGTCTGGCCGAGGCCTTGCTGGCCTGAAGCGGCCGCCCCGCGGCGCGGGCCGGAAAAAACCGACGCCGCGCCCCGGACGGACGGCCTGGCCCGGGGGGATGTCGGGCCGTCCGACATAAATGTCGGTTTTAGCGCCTTTTGGAATTTGGTTCGCCATCAAAATAACTTACTGTTGTTGAAATATCCGAGGCTTGGAAAATTGCTTGACCTCCCGGGGCCGGCATGTTTTAGTAAAATTTTATCTTATTGACTGTAAGGAGTTGGTAATGTCCAGCAAACCATCATTCAAGTATTACAAGCGCTTGGGAGACATGTCCCCTTTGCGGGCCTTGGCGGAGTCGGTCTTCAACGGCCGTAATAATACGGACAGCCCCAGGGTTATTTCCGCTTCCGAAGCCTACTCCCTGGCCTGCAAAATGCCCTGGGTCACGGTGACCGACTTGCCCATGGCCCCGGCCGCCATCCAGCGCCTGGGGCTTCCGACCGGCGCGAAAGTGATCAACGACAACCACGGCGGAACGGTCGGCCGGTCGGCCGAGGCCCGGATTTTTTACAACCGGTCCACGCCGGCGGAAAAGACGGCCCTGGAACTGCTGCTCCGGGAAGCGGTTTACGACCTTCAGCATAAGTACAAGCTGGTAATTTGCGAAGCCGTCCTGGGCCTCGATCCCGACATGATGATCAAGGCCCGCCTTATCGCTCCCGAGGAAGATTGTTCCAACATGTTCAACTGGCTGGCCAACTTCACTCCCCTAAGCGCCGTTTTGGAATATGAAAATTCCCGCGAGCTGCCCATGCAGGACGTCCTCTTCGTGGCCTATCCGGAATGGAAGTCGAGCGACCCGCGGTGGGCCCGGGGCTGCGTGGCCGTGGACGAGCAGCACATGACCATTTTCAACCTGGGCCTGCGGTATTTCGGCGAAAGAAAAAAGGGCACCCTGACCATGGCCTGGACCTCCGGCATGCGGCTGGGCGCCGTGGCGGCCCATGGCGGCATCAAGGAAATCGACCTGTCCGAGACCAAGGATTTTTCCCACCGGGGCAAGCAAGTCATCGCCTTTTACGGCCTCTCCGGCTCGGGCAAGTCGTCCCACACCAATTCCCTGGATAACGACGGGACCCTTCCCCAGGGATTCAAGCGCCGCATCGCCCACGACGACGCCTTCCAGATCGATTACAAGAAGCGAACCTGCTACGTGTGGGAACCGTCCCTGTTCGACAAGACCGACGCCCGGGAACTGGACCATCCCGACTGGAACCACTGCATTTCCACCCAAAACATGCTGGTCTGCGACGTGGGCGGCAAAATCCTGCCCTACGGCCAGGACGTGCGCAACAAGAACGGCCGGGCCATCTTCACCCGGGAACTTTTGGGCGAAGTCACCAACACCATCGGGTTCCCCAGTTTCATCGGCTGGCTGATGAAGGACGTCACCCTGCCGCCCCTGTTGAAAGTCACGGACATCTCCCTGGCCGTGGCCATGGGCGCCACCCTCATGACCAAAAGGACCGCCGCCGAGAACGTTTCCGCCGAGGAGATGCGCAAGCTGGTCTTCATGCCCTTCGCCAATCCCTTCCGGGTGTATCCCTTGTACGAGGACTGCCTGGGGTACGAGGAAGTCTTTAAGTCCGGCTGCGAGTGCTTCGTGTGGTCGGGCGGCGGCGCCGGGATGTGGGACGAGTCCGACGCCAAGACCCGTCCAACCCCGCTCAAGACCTCCCTGACCCTCCAGACCGCGCTGCTGTGCGGGACCCTGGAATTCGAGGACTGGGACCTGGTTCCCGGGACCCAGATTCCCAGCCGGGCCTCGGTGGAAAAAATCCTGCCGGGCTATTATGACAAATACGATCCCAAAACCGTGAAAAACCGCGACGACTACCTGACCACCCTGAAGGACCGGTTCCAGCAGAGAATCGACTTCCTCCGGAACAGCGACGTCAAGGAAAAACCGGAGCTGATCGAACGGCTGACCGCCGCGCTTCAGCTCCGGTTCTAGCAGGTCGTTATCGGGGGCCCCCTTTTCGCGGCGGGGGCTCCCGGCCTTTCCCCCGGGTATTTCCGCCCGGTCCGCCGATCAACCGGGAAGCCATGCGCGATTTTCGTTTATCCGCGGCCATGATGAGGTCCGTGGTGGGAGACAAGAGCGGCAACCTCGAGCGGGTGGAGTCCCTCGCGGCCCGGGCCGCCCGCCAGGGAGCCCGCCTTCTGGTCCTGCCCGAGGCCTGCCTGACCGGGTACACCGTCAGGACGTCCATGGCGCCCTGGGCCGAACCCCTGCCCGGCCCCCTGACTCGGGCCGTGATCGACATATCGTCCCGCCACAACCTCTTCATTCTGGCCGGCCTGGTGGAACGGGCCGATTCCGGCCCCCTGCACCTGACCCAGTTTCTGGCCGGCCCCGCGGGCCTGGTCGGCGCCCACCGCAAAACCCACCTCGGCCCCACGGAAAAGACCCTCTTCGAACCCGGTCGGGAATTGTCGATCATGGAGGCCGAGGGGATCAGATTCGGGGTCCAGCTCTGCTACGAGGGGCATTTTCCCGAAGTCAGCCTGACCCAGGCCCTGCTCGGGGCGGAGGTCTTGCTTATCCCCCACGCCTCGCCCCGGGAGACTCCCCGGGAAAAAACCGCGCGCTGGCTGAGGTATCTCCCGGCCCGGGCCTATGACAACTCGGTCTACCTGGCGGCCTGCAACCAGGCCGGAGACAACGGCGCCGGCCTTTCCTTCGCCGGAGTGGCCTTGATAACCGGTCCCAAGGGAGAACTTCTGGCCCAGGCGCTTGGAAACGAGGACGATCTGGTTGTCGCCGATTTAAGGGAGGACGCCCTGACCCAGGTGCGGGAAGGGCGGATGGGATTTTTTCTTCCCGAGCGGAAACCCGGGATGTATCGAACGGACTGATGGGCCGGAAGCGTGGGGCGGTGTAGTGGGACCGGGCCGATCAATCGTCCACAAACGGAAAATAAAGTTCGTCCCGCTCGAAGACGGTGACTTCCGTGGGCTTTTCCATATCCTGTTCGAATAAATAGGTCTGGTTGCCACCCCGGCTCTTGGAATGGTACAGGGCTTGGTCAGCCCTCTGAACCATGTCTTCCAGGCTTTCGACGCTGTGATGATAATGGGAAGCGAGACCGAAGGACCCGGTCACGCCGGCGGTGGAGATCAAGGGGTCCTTGATCAGGTTGGTCCTGATGCGTTCGGCCATTTTGAAAGCGGCCCGGGAACCGGCGTCGGGCAGGATCACGGCGAATTCGTCGCCGCCGTATCGCACCGGCAAATCCACGGCCCGGACGCTTTGCTTGATCAGCCCACCCACCCGGCGAAGCAGTTCGTCCCCGGCCTGATGCCCCTGGACGTCGTTGACCTGCTTGAACTTGTCCAGGTCGAACATTATCAGGCCGCAGGGTTTTTCCGTGCGCCTGACCCGTTCCAGCTCGACCTGAAGCCGTTCCAGAAAAAAACGCCGATTGTAAAGGCCGGTCAAGGTGTCGGTGACGGACAATTCCTTGAGCTTTCTGTTTTCCAAGACTATGGCCTTGAGGGATTGGAGGATCGTGACGGCATCGTTGGAGAGGGGGATGACCAGGTCGACTTTGTCAAGCAAATCGCGCAGTTTTGGCGGCGGCGCGTCTTCCACCAGAAAAGCCAGGCCCCGGGCTTTTGTTCCGTCGTCGGACGCAACCTTTCCCACCACTTTCGCGGCCGCCGCCAATTCCCTGGCCAGTTCCTCCCACGAGGGGGCGTCGGCTTTTTTACGTTCTTTTCGAGGCAAGCTTGAAATCCTTACAACATCTCCAGTATGGCTTGGGGGATGCTCCTCAGGGAAGCCACCCGATCGACCGCTCCGGTTTTAATGGCTTCCTTGGGCATGCCGAAGACCACGCAGGAAGCCTCGTCCTGGGCGATGGTCTTGGCGCCGGCCGCCTTCATCTTGGCCATGCCCTCGGCGCCGTCCGCGCCCATGCCGGTCATGATCACGCCCACCGCGTTGGCGCCGGCGAACTGGGCGGTGGAGGAGAACAGCACGTCCACCGCCGGGCGTTGATGATGAACCATGGGTCCGCTCTTCACCTGAACATAATACCTGGCTCCGCTCCGTTTTAAAAGCATATGATAATTTCCCGGGGCGATCAAGCAGGTCCCGGGGAGGGCCGAATCGTTGTCCTTGGCTTCCCGGACGGTGATCCGGCAAAGTCCGTTGAGCCGGTCCGCGAAAGCCCTGGTGAAATTGGCGGGCATGTGCTGGACCACGACGATGCCGGGGCTGTTGGGGGGCATTCGGCTCAAGACTTCCCGCAGGGCCTCGGTCCCGCCGGTGGAGGCGCCGATGGCCACGATCTTGTTGGTGGTTTCCTTGAGGGCCCGGCTGGGCATGGCGGCCGGGCCGGTCGGCGCCTCGGAGACGTCTTTCCGCAGGGGCCGGGCCTTGGCCGCGGCCCGGATTTTGTCGGCCAGTTGGGCGCCCATTTCACCCACCGAATAGGACCCGCCCGGCTTGGCGATCACTTCTATGGCGCCGGCGTCCATGGCTTCCAGGGCCAGGGCGCTACCCTTGGGAGTCAGGGAACTGACGATGATGACCGGCAGCGGAAAATGCTTCATCAGCTTCCGCAGGAAGGTCAGGCCGTCCATGCGCGGCATTTCGATATCCAGGGTCAGGACGTCCGGTTTGAGCTGAATGATTTTGTCCCGGGCCACAAAGGGATCGGGCGCCGTCCCGACCACCTGGATATCCGGCTCCTTGGAGAGTTCCTCGTTGAAAATTTTGCGAACTATGGCTGAATCGTCCACTACCAGGACTTTTATCACTCTCGCCCTCCTTGGTCGACGGAAGGCCGCCCGATTTGACGGCCGGCGGACTTGATCCGCGCCCGACGGCTTCCTATTTTCGATACACCGTGGGCTGGATGAATTTGAAGGTCCGGCTGAGCCCGGACAGGCTTTCCGAGTGCCCGATCAACAAATAACCTCCGGGCGACAAGACCTGCCAGAACCGGCCCACCAGGTCGGCTTGCATTTGTTTATCAAAATATATCAAAACATTACGACAAAAAATCAAATCAAGGGGCTGGCGAAACGGCAATTTCTCGATCAAGTTCAAGCGCCGGAACGCCACCTTCCTTTTGAGGATGTCCTTGACGCGAAACCAACCTTGCCACTCTCCCCGGCCCTTCTGGAAGTATTTTTTCGCCAGCGGCGTGGGGATGTCCCGCACCGCCGCTTCCGAGTAAATCCCGCGTCCGGCCTGGGCCAGGACCCGGGTCGAAAGGTCCGTGGCCAGGATTTTAAAATCTCCCGCGGCGTAATAGGGGGAATGCTCGAATACCGTCATGGCGATGGAGTACGGTTCCTCGCCGGTGGAACAACCGGCGCTCCAGATTCGCAGGCGCGACCGGCCCTTTTTCCTTCCCTCGGCGGCCATTTCCGGGAGCATTGTCCGGGCCATGAAATCGAAATGCTTGAATTCCCGGAAAAAACTAGTCAGATTCGTGGATACGGAATCCAGGAGCCGCACCAGTTCGTCCCCGCTCCGATCCTCGGACAGCCATTCTAGATACTCGTGAAAGCCGTCCAGTTCCAGTTCCCTGATTCGGCCGGCCAGCCGAGCCCGGACCAGTTCCTTTTTGCCCTCGTGAAGGTTGATTCCGGCCAACTCCCGGACCAAGCGGGCAAAAGCAAGATAGTCATCCTGTTCGAGCTCGAAAACATGCGGCCGCCAAATATTTTTAGTCACGGCCAACCAGGGTCAACTCCTCATCGGTCAAGACTCGTTCAATCTCCAATAAAATTATAACCTTGCCCTTGATTTTCGCCATGCCCAGGATGTATTCGGTTTTGAGCCGGGCGCCGAAGTTCGGAGCGTTCTCGATGTCCTGTCCCGAAATATTTATTACTTCCGAGACGTTATCCACAACAATCCCCATCAGGACCGAGGTCCCCTCGGCCTTGATTTCCACCACGATAATGGCGTTGCGCTCGGTGTATTCCCTTTCCTTCATTCCGAACTTGACCCGCAGGTCCACCACCGGAATGACCTTCCCCCGCAAGTTGATCAGGCCCTTGACAAAGGCCGGGGTTTGCGGCACGGCCGTTATGTCCATCATGCCGATAATTTCGCGGACCTTCAGGATTTCCAGCCCATATTGTTCCCTGGCCAACTCAAAGGTCAGGTATTTACCATCCCGCCCCTGAATACTTCGAGGCGCTATTTTCGATCCGTCGTTCGCCTCGGTCCTCGTCGTTTCCTCGGGCCTTGACTGCTCGCTCATCATATCCTCCATCCACGGCCGGCTGAGCGCCCTGGAAGAATCCTATTAATTATAGACAATTCTATTACCCGGCCGCGCGGGAAAAGTCCAGTTGGGAATTTCCGGCGCCGCTGCTGGAAACTTTCAGGTCGGTCCCATGCCCCAATCGTCGTCCATCTCCCAATCCGCGGGGGAAGCGACGCGGCCGGCCGGGGGCGCGGCGACGAACCCGTCGCAAACCTCGAACAGACCGGCCACGTCCAGGATCAACCCGACGCGGCCGTCCCCCAGGATGCTGCCGCCGGCCAGGGCCCGGACGTATTTGAGCCTTTCGCCCAGGCTTTTAATGACGACTTCCTGTTTTCCCAAGACTTCGTCGACCATCAGGCAACGACGTCGCCCCTCGTTTTCCACCACCACCACCAAGGCGGCGGCGGGGTCCTCCACGGCGCCCGGGGTCTCGAGCACTTGTCCCAGCCGGACCAGGGGCAACATGCTTTCCCTGACCTTGATCATTTCCCCCCGTCCCTCGACGGTGTGATAGTCGTCCGAAGTCGGACGGAAGGATTCCCGGATGGCGACGGTGGGAAGAATGAAACGGCTCTCGCCGATACGGACGATCATGCCGTCGATAATCGCCAGGGTGAGCGGCAGCCGAATGGTTATGACGCACCCTCGCCCGGGCCGGGAAGCCACCTCGATCTTGCCCCGCAACTTCTCGATGGCCTGTTTGACCACATCCATGCCCACTCCCCGCCCGGAAACGTCGGTGACCTTTTCAGCCGTGGAAAATCCGGGCTGGAAAATCAGGAGAAACACCGCTTGTTCCGAAAGGTTCTCCGTCGGGCTGATCACTCCCCGTTCCACGGCCTTGCGCAATATTTTTCCCCGGTCCAGGCCCTGGCCGTCGTCCTCGATCTGGATGACCACGTTGCCGCCCTGATGAAAGGCCCGGAGATGGATTTTCCCCTCGGCCGGCTTGCCGGCCTGGGCCCTTTTTTCGGCGTATTCGATTCCGTGATCCACGGAGTTCCGGACCATGTGCAGCAAGGGGTCGTAAATGGCCTCGACCATGTTGCGGTCTATCTCCGTGTCTTCCCCGGACATGGTCAGGTCCACCTGCTTCCCGGATTTTCGCGACAGGTCGCGCACCAGCCGGATCATTTTCTGGAAGGTCTGCCGGATGGGGACCATGCGCATGGACATGGCCGTGCGCTGCAACTCGGTGGTGATGCGCGACATGTGGGACATGTCCCGAAAAAGTTTTTGGTCCTTGAGGGCCATTATCCTATCGTTGGAATGGACCAGGGACTGGGCGATGACCAACTCGCCGACCAGGTCCACGAGCGCGTCCAATTTTTGGGTGTCGACCTTGACCGTGCGCCCCACCGCGGCCTCGGCCGTTTCCGGCTGTTTTTTCTGTTCCCGGAGGGCCTCGGCGACATCCCGGGCGCCGGCCTGCTTTTCCCGGACCAGGATTTCCCCCAGCCGCCTCTCCCGCAAGGATTCCTGCTCCTTGACGGCGCTGGAAATTGCTTCCGGCTCGGCCATTCCGGTCTCGATCAGAATTTCCCCCAGCTTCTTATCCTGGTCCGACATCTGAAGGCGCAAGGCCTCTTCGAGGTCCGCGGGAGTGATAAGGCCGCGCTGGATCACGAGTTCGCCGAGCTTGCGCAGCCGGGCCGCGGACTGGGTTTGCAACAACCGGGACAGTTCCTCGTCTTTAATCAGGCCCTGGTCGATTAAAATCTCCCCCAACCGCCAGCCGCTGTAGGGAGAAATATCCGGCGGCGCCGTCTCCTCGTCGGGCGCCTCGCCTTGCTGCACGGCCATGAGCCGTTCCAGGAACTCCTGGGGGACCGCGTCCTCTCCCGGAATCCCGCCCGCGTCCATGACGCTTTTGACGTCGTGAATCATTCTTTTCAAAATGTCCACCGCGTCGAGGACGATATCGATGAGCGCCGGGGAAACCTTGACCCGGTCATTGCGAGCCTCGTCCAGGAGATTCTCGACTTCATGGGTCAGGGTGTGAATATGGCGCAGATTGAGAAAGCCGGACACGCCCTTGATGGTGTGAAACGGACGGAAGATGGCGTTGAGGGTTTCCTTGTCCTCGGGGTCGCTTTCCAGGCTGATGATATTGACCTCGATGGACTCGATGTGTTCCAGGGATTCGGAAATGAACCCGAAGAAAAGCTCCCGGTCCTGCCCGATGTCGTACCCCCCCGCCCCCTCGGGGTCCCCCCTGGATTCCCCGGCGGTCGGGGCCGCGACCTTTTCCTCGACCACGACCGGCGGCTTTTCCCGGCCCCGGGAAGACTCCCCGTCCGCCGGGCCGGCCGCCGCGGCCGGAGGATTGGATTCGCGCCCGCCGATTTCGGGAAGGGCCAGCCCCGTTTTTTCCCGGAGTTCCAGCAACCAGGCGTTCGCGTCGACGGCCCCGGGCGTCGGGTCCCGAAGAATAACCTGAAACAGCCCCACGCCCCGGCCGATCATTTCCACGGCGACGTTTTTATCGGGAATCTTTTCCAGGATTATGGCTTCAATTATTTTTCTGACGGCCGCGGCAATCACGACGGCGTCGCCAGGCCCTTCCGGGCCGACGACCGCCTCGAGTTTTTCAACTTTTTCCAGCAGTTCCCCCAAGGCGATCAGGTCTTCGGGGTCCACCATCACCAACATCAGACTCAGTTCATCGACAAGTTCGCCGGCTCCGCTTCCTTCGGGGATCATTTTCGAACCCTCTTTTTCAACTCATTCCCATGGCCGACCGCCAACGTAGCACCCGATCGCGCGCCTGGTCCAGGGCCCTGGTGATTAAGTCCAAATCCGTGAATGGTTTGACGAAATAATCAACGGCTCCGGAACCGAGGCAATCGACGACATTGGACATGGAGGAGTATCCGGTCATCATGATTATGTTGGCCAGGGGATTGATGCTTTTCAATTCCCGCAGGAGATCGATTCCGGACATGCCGGGCATCTTGATATCCGTCAGGACCAGGTTGAAAAGCTCGGCTTTCATCAAGGCAACGGCTTCCTGGGGCTTGGTGGTGACCGTCACGTCGTATCCTTCCAGTTCCAGGTTCCGCCGGAGCATGTTGAGGATTTCTTCCTCATCGTCCACGATTAGCAGCCTCATGTCGGTTTTTTCTCCTGAAAAGCTTCCAATTGAACCACGAATTTAGCGCCCGCCCCTTCCCGGCTGTCATAAAAAACCTCGCCCCCAAAGCTGGTCACCAGGGAATAAACCTTGGACAGGCCAAGACCAGGCCTTCCGATGCAGGGCTCCGTCGAAAAAAATGGCGTGAAAATTTTCTTTTTATCGACCTCCTTGATCCCGCGCCCGTTGTCCCGGACCTCCAAGGCCACGCGGTGGGGAAAGACGCCCCTGGAAGCAATGATCACCTTGGGGTTGGCGACCGCGGCCACGGCCCTGGCGCTGTTGGTCAAGAGTTCCAAAATAATTTCCTTGAGTCTTTCCTTGAAGGCGCGCACCGGCGGAAGATTCGGCTGCAGGTCGGTCTCGGCCCCGAACTCTTGAACCCTGCCGCCGCAATCCTTTAACACTTCCAGGACGCAGGCGTTCAGGTCCACCGCCTCGAGGTTGAGGTTCCGGCCCAAGCCGGTGAAGGTGGTCAGGCTGTCGACTATCTTTTTAATTCTATCGGTCCCGTCCAAGGTGGACTCGAAAATCTTGGGCATCTCCTTGATAAAAAAATCGGCCTTGACTGGAGACTCGATTCCCGAGTCCAGGGCCTTTTGGATGAAAGGGCCGAGATGGTCCCAGAATTTCTTGATGGTCTGGATGTTGCCTCGTATAAAGGTGTTGGGATTGTTTATTTCATGGGCCACGCCGGCCACGACCAAGCCCAGGTCGGCCATTTTGCGGGCCTGTTCCAGCTTTTCCTCCTTCTCTTTCAACAGCGCCATCAGGGTCAGGCGTTTTTCCACCGCGCCCACCGCATGGCTGAGCTCCTCGAGGTTGATCGGCTTCATCAGGTAATCGGTGGCGCCGTATCGCAAGGCTTCCAGGGAGGAATTGAGGTCCCCGAAGCCCGTGACCAAAATGACGTCCAGGTCGGGGAAATTGGAGCGCGTCCACCGCAACAGTTGCAGCCCGTCCATGATCGGCATGCGGATGTCGGAAATGACCAGGTCGTAATTTTCCCGCCCCAGGGCTTCCAGGGCCTCGAAGCCGTTGTTCAGGGATACAACCTGATGCCCCTCGTGGGTCAGGTGAAGTTCCAGGGGCTTTCTGACCGGAATCATATCGTCAACTATCAATATTTTCATGTCTCAACCAACGCGCCAAACCCGCGTTTTTGGATTGGGCCTCCGGAATTGAAAATCGCTCTGCCCCACGGCGTCGGCCGAACGACCGCTCCACCATGGAGCAACCTCGTGAAACCGGCAATGAATGGTTCATTGAGGCCGGGGGGGACGCTTTGTGGCGGCCGGGCCCGTCTCCGGATAGACATTCCCACACGGTGAATAGTCAAAACGCCCCCGCTTGACTTTGGAGTCCCCTATTGAATCTATTGTTAAACTCAAATTATTTCAAGGTTTCTCGAGGCGGTTGGAAAAAAAATGCCATTGCCCTCCGCCCCGCCTCTCTTTTACGAGTGGATGGTCCAAGGTTAACAAAAAGCCCGTCAAACGGCAATAAAACAAAGAGGGGCGCCAATTGCAAAACACGGGTTTTTGCCAAGGCAATAAGCGTGTTATTTCTAACCAGCGGGCATACTGAAGTATTTCAATGAGTTAAAATTGAGACTGACGCCGGGTTGGGTCAGGGACCGAAGTTTTGCAGTTGGCCGAGAAAAAAATATTGAGGAAGGAAGGTCCCCGGTCGACGCCCCCGGGAAAACGATTTTTCGGGTCATTCAGTTGATATTGGGCGGTAATATGAGGTAATATCGTAAAAAGCATGAAAAAAAACTCCAAAAGCACCACGATTGGCGCCGATCGGGCGACCAAATCATCACCTTCCCGGGACCATCAGGCGCCGGACCTGACGGCCAAGGTCGAGGCGTACAAAAAAACCCTGACCGAAATTTACGAGCTGTACGGCAAAAAAATCGAGGAACTGTCCCTGATTCGAAAGCTGGGGGATTACATCCGCACCCCTTTCGACCTGGAAAGCTTGTGCCTCGGGATCGTGGAGGTTGTATCCCAGGAAATTTCCGCGGACCGGCACATGCTGATGCTGCTTAACCAGGACC
The DNA here is from genome assembly GCA_043806915.1 of Pseudomonadota bacterium. Lineage (GTDB taxonomy): Bacteria > Desulfobacterota > Desulfarculia > Adiutricales > JAGVGV01 > JAZDGM01. Next base: position 24,582 of record JAZDGM010000049.1, read on the forward strand.
GGGGCCGGCTGGCCGTCCGGGCCTCCTTTGACGCCGCCTGGGAAGAAGCCCGTTTTTTTTCGGAATCGACCTCCCCGGCCGTCCCCCTGGACCGGGGGGAAGCCGCCCGGGCCGCGGCGTCCGGCCGGCCCGTGGTCCTGCCCGCGGCGGTGTGGGAGGAAGACCCGCTCCTCGATCGACCCGGGCCTCCCGCGGCCCTCCTTTTCCTGCCCCTGGTGGCCAGGGACAAGGCCGTGGGGGTCTTTTTCCTCAGCCGGGCGGCGTCCCAACCCTTTCTGGAAGATGAAGTCCGGATACTGACCATCATTTCCGACCAAGCCGCCGCGGCCCTGGCCAACGTACAACTGTTCAACGACTTGGCCGCCGCCAACATCCGTCTGTCCGAATCCGAGCGCGAGGCCCGGCGGACCAGTCTTTACCTGGAAAACATGCTGGAAACCGCCAACGACGTCATCTTCACTCTCGATTTCCAGGGCGCGATAACCTACGTCAACAAAAAAGTCGGCGAATGGGGCTACGACAAGGACCGGCTCCTCGGTCTCCAGTTCACGACGCTCCTGGCCGACCCGTCTTCCGGCGCCTCCCCTTCCGGGGGCTTCCCCTTTTCCGGAAAACAGTTGGTGGAAGTCGGACTGCTCACGGCTTCCGGGGACAGGCGCGACGTCTTGCTCAGCGCTTCCGACATGGATTCCGGAACGGAACAGGGCCGCACCGAACTCGTCATGGCCCGGGACATCACCGGCCGGAAACAACTCGAAAAACAACTTTTTCATTCCGAAAAGCTGGCCTCCATCGGCATCCTGGCCGCCGGAGTCGCCCATGAAATAGGCAATCCCCTCAGCGCCATATCCGGGTACACGCAAATCCTCCAGAGCGGCGTCTCCGATCCCGAGGAAGCCCGGGAATACCTGGGGGCCATCGAGAGCCAAGCCGCTCGAATCCAGCGCATCATCGAGGACCTCCTCTCCTATTCCCGGCCGGGAACCGGCGTGGTGTCGGAAATTGACCTGGGCGAATCCATACGCTCCATCATGTCCATTCTCGCGGCTCAGTCCGCCTTCAAAAACATGGAAGTCGAATACCGGTTCGGTTCGGAACGGTTCCCGGTCAACATGGACCGGGACCACCTGGCCCAGATAATCATCAATATCGCCCTCAACGCCTCCCAGGCCATGCCCGGGGGGGGATGTCTCCACATTGGGCTGAGCCGCGAAGGGGAACAGGCGGTCATCCTCCTGGAAGACAATGGACCCGGCATCCCGGATAACATAAAAAACAAGATATTCGATCCGTTCTTCACCACCAAGCCCGTGGGGCAGGGAACCGGGTTGGGGCTGTCCATCTGTTTTCGAATCGTGGAAAGTTATAATGGGACCATCGGGCTTGAAACCGGGACCGCGGGCGGGGCCGCCTTTCTGGTGCGCCTGCCCCTCGCCCCGGCCGGAAACTAGCCGCTTTGCCGTCCGCGCCGAACGCTGGAAAGGACCGTGTAAATAATGACTTCCGCGCCCAAGATTCTTATCGTCGACGACGAGGAGCATATCCGGAAAATCCTGACCATAATGCTGTCCAAAAAAGGTTACCAAACCCAGTCCGCTCCCAATGGCCAGGCGGCCCTTGACTTGATCCGTAAGGAAGCCTTCGACGCCGTGATCACGGACCTGCGCATGTCCGGCATGGATGGCCTGGAACTGCTAAAGCGCCTCAAGGATTACGACCCGGACCTGATCGTTTTGGTGATTACCGCCTTTTCGTCCATCGACACGGCCGTGCAGGCCATTCGCCAAGGCGCCTTCGACTACCTGTCCAAGCCCTTTAAAGAGGAAGAAATCCTTCTCGTTCTGGAAAAGGCCCTGGAAAGGCAGCGCATCCTGGCCGAAAACAAACGATTGAAGGCCGAAGTGCGCGAAAAATACGATTTCTCGTATTTCATCGGCGAATCGTCGGTCATGCGCCGGGTCTTCGACATTATCGCCAAGGTCGCCGAAACAAAATCCACGGTGCTGATCACCGGGGAAAGCGGCGCCGGCAAGGAACTGGCGGCCCGCGCCATTCATCTCAACAGCCCCAGGAAGGACAAACCCTTCGTGCCCGTCAACTGCGGGGCCGTGCCGGCCAACCTTCTGGAAAGCGAATTTTTCGGGCACGTCCGGGGGGCCTTCTCCGGCGCGGATCGCAACAAGAAAGGGCTGTTCGAGGAAGCCGACGGCGGGACCCTCTTTCTGGACGAAATCAGCGAGCTGCCCCTGGACATGCAAGTCAAGCTGCTGCGGGCCATCCAGGAAGAGGAAATCCGCCGCCTGGGGGAATCGACCACCAGGACGGTCGACCTCCGCCTGATCGCCGCCGCCAACAAGGACCTCCTGGAAGAAGTCAAGGCCGGGCGGTTCAGGGAAGACCTGTACTACCGGCTCAAGGTCATCGTCCTCAAGCTCCCGCCCCTCCGCGAGCGCCCCGAGGACATCCCCCTCCTGACCCAGCATTTCCTGAACCAGATGGTGAAAAAACACGGGCTGGAACAAAAAAGGATTTCACCCGAGGCCGTCAGGATTCTCACCGCCCAAACCTGGTCCGGAAACGTTCGGGCCTTGCGAAACGTCATCGAACAAGCCGTGGTCATGAGCGAGGGGCCGACCATCACGCCCCGGGACCTGCCCTTCGGCCCGCCCACCACCCCGGACGTCGCCCTGCAAGCCTTGATTCCGGACGAAGGAATGGACCTGAAGGCGATTCTGAGGGAAGTAGTGGGCAAGACCGAGAAGGTCATCATCGCGCGGACCCTGGGGAAATTCGACAAAAACCGGACCAGGGCCGCCGAGGCCCTGGGGATTTCCCGCCGGGCCTTGATAACCAAGATCAAGGAATACAATTTGGAATAACGGTCTTTTGAGCGCCGGCTCCCGCGCGCCAAAAACCTTGGCGTCTTGGCGGAGTTCGGGGAACATACTGGCTCGCCCCGTCCGCCAGGGCGAACCCAATACCCTCCCTCGCCCCAACCCCGTGGGGGCGAGGAGATAATAGTCCGGCGCGACCCTCGCCCCTTCGGGTGGGGGCGAGGTGTTGTCTTGCGGAATAAATGATACCAGCCCGGAGCGCTATTTCCCCCTCTCCCCCCATTCTTGGGGGGTGCGGGCGGGGTGAGGGGGGCTTTTTAAGGCTGGTTCCCACGCTCTCGCTTGGGAACCTCGGCCAGGGAAGCTCCAGACACCTATATGCCTTGACTTCTTTACAAACAGATCAAGTTTCGCATTTCGGTTGGATGTTGGCCTGATCCCATATCTTGTTGATCTCCCTTTCTAATCGTTTAAATGCTTGTTGTAGGGGCTGTGGCATCTGGTCGGTCGTGCTGATGATCGCAGCCATGCCTGGACGCATTATTCTGAGGTGAACCTTGGTCCAGAAAAAGACGGCCTGCAGCCCGAAAGTCGTCACGGTGTATCGATTGGATTTGGGGATGCGATGAATCAAACCCTTGAGACGAAGGCGACGTAAATCATAGGTCATCTTGCCCGTGGTGTATTGGTCGGGAGATACACCGAGCAGAGCCGCGATGTGTTGACGTAATTCCTTATTTCGGAAGCCAACAGCCAAATGAAAAAAATGACAGAGCGCATGCATGAGCGCCATGACTCGCGGGTCCCCGAAACGAAGGGCGGAAGCCCTTTGCCCATCCAAAAGCGTCGAGCATTGAATTTGGTCCAAGGTATCCTGGGACAGAGCGCAGTTCGAGCCGACGCATTCGGCTTCAAGAAGCTTACGGTTAATCTGTTTTCCCCGGTCCCGCAGGTGTTCCAGGTTCCGGATGTTTTTGCCGACGTGGAAATCATAGGTGTTGTTGATAGTTGTTTCGGTCCTTAGAGCTTGTTCTTCCTTGAAGTATTGTTTGACGTGGGTCTGTTTGTAATCAATGTGCAGACTGGGATTGACGCCCGAGGTTATGATCCGCGTTCTGTATCCCCGCGGCGGAGGCGGCGTCCGCCGGGTGTACTTGGTGGGAAAAAGAAGGCTGACCCGGTCCGGTCGGCCAAGGTCCAGATTATCGCGAATTACCGATTCGAAGAAATGGCGACCCTGGACTGGACGTTGAAAAACCTGCGTAAGGCTCACTTCGCATTCCCAGATGCTTAAGCGATGATGATATCCGGCTTGGCGATCGATTTGAGTCAATGGCCAAGGCAGCTTGTTCGACCAACGATCAAAAAAGGACTGCACGTCCTCGGCGCACAGTTCATCCGATATTTCCTGAAGGCGTTGCGGGTCCGGACAAGAGCGAAAACCATTATCAAGACTCTCGAACGCAAGCCCCTCGCGACGTAGCCGCTGTTTGACCCACTCATGCCCGTTGAGGTATATTTTAATCGGGTAGGGAATGTAAGTGCAGACCTTTACGAAAGCCGGCCCCCAGTCAATATCCTGGACATAGAAATAATAATGCTTAACCGCCACCGACTGGCGTGAGAAATCAAACGATATATGACCCGTGGCTCCTTTTATCTTTTGAGCTTTGAAAGCATTGGTCTTTTCCTGAGCCACTCCAACGAAAACAACGCCTTCGTCGCTTTTGTAACGGGACCGGAGGTCATTGGCAATGTCGTCTTTACGCTGCCCCCGTATAAATTGGATAAGGGGTATGTCCTGCTGCACGACCATTTGCTCGACATCCTCGATAAAGCGCTCGCGCAAGGGTGTAAAAAGGACTGGCGAAGGCATGACGTTCCCTAAATGCTCCCTCAGAAAATAGCAGAGCTGACCCGAAGTCTGAAGATTAGGGACGTACCCGTTGATATACAACCTATCAATACAGGTGTTGGATAAGGACACATGGTTTTTGATAATCTCTGATACGTTGGACATCATGGCGTCCTCCCTCCGTGGAGTGTTTTTTCAACCATGATGTTACCTCGGTTTCGGGCCAGAGTATACCGGCGTCTCGGAGATGCCGGTATCAACCTTCTTATACTCGACGGTTTGAGGCGAAGCTTCGCCAGCTTCC
>JAZDGM010000050.1:0-8030 GCA_043806915.1 Pseudomonadota bacterium
ATTGCAATGAGTTCCTCAATTATGGCATACTCGGTAAAAACAGGAGAGGAACCGACGATGCCATTTCAAAGTAAGCGTAGCCCACTAAAGTTAGAGGAAAAGGAAATTGAGTATTTGAAAAAACTTTCCACATCGAGAACTGAAGATTACTCCTTGGTCAAAAGGGCAATAATTCTATTGTGGTATGCCAAAGGTGAGACCATCTCAAGCATCGCTCGGAAGGAAAATACTAACCGTCCGTTAGTGGAGCGGTGCGTTGATAAGGCCCTATCGGGAGGTATTATGGTTGCCTTAAAAGACCTTGCGCGACCTGGTAGACCATCAATCATTTCTGATGAGGACAAAGCCTGGGTCATTCATTTGGCATGTGGAAAGCCCATTGACTACGGGTATGCTGCCGAACGTTGGACTATTGCCCAATTAGCCAAACATATCCGGACTCATGCAGTTAAAAATGGCTATCCCGCTTTGGAAAATATGGGAAAAAGCGGCCTCCACAAAATTCTTGATCAAGCACAAATAAAACCACATAAGACCACTTATTATCTTGAAAAACGCGATAAGGAATTTGAAAATAAGATGGCACAAGTTCTATTAGTTTATAAGGAGGTCCAACAAATAAGAGAAAGTGAAGGAGGACCGGAACGACACACGGTGCTGTCTTACGACGAAAAACCTGGCATACAAGCTATTTCGCGCATTGCTCCAGATTTAAGCCCGGTTGTAGGCAGGTATTCTGAGTGGGCCAGAGATCACCAATACAAACGCCATGGAACACTTTCTCTCCTAGCAAGTATAGACTTATATAGCGGGCATGTTTTGAGTTTAGTGCAGGAACGATGCCGTAGCAAGGAATTTATTGAATTCTTAGAACTAGTAGACAATCATTATCGTCCTGACTGGAAAGTGCGGATTATTTTAGATAATCACCCCAGCCACGTTTCGAAAGAAACGATGAAATGGCTAAAAAATAAACCTAATCGCTTCGAATTCATCTACACACCCAAACATGGCTCATGGTTGAATCTCATAGAAATGTTTTTTAGTAAAATGACACGTTCATTTCTTCGATCAATAAGAGTTCAATCAAAAGATGAGTTAAAACAGAGAATAGAAAAATACATTGAAGAAGTTAATGCCGACCCCGTCGTTTTCAAATGGAAATACAAAATGGACGAAGTAATGCTATAGTTATTGATATGTTATTTAGTGAACGTTATACTAGAGCTTGGGAACCAGCCTTACTCATTTTTATTTGGCCATTTTCCTTACATTTTCAACCGGCCGCTAACATTAAGAGAACCCGCCTGCGGCGGTTTCACGCCCCGAAACGTCCTGTTTCGAGGGCGGAAAGGGCAAGCGTCCATGCCCGCCCGAAAACAGTCCGGGGCGCTTCCGGTCGCCGGGCGTCCGGATTAATACCCGAACGCCCGCTTGGTAAAACCAAGGGAAAATTAGCGCGGCGGCGTCAGCCCGTGATGAACAGCTCCGCCGGCAGATGCACGGCGAAGGTCGCCCCTTCCCCGGGTCGGCTGGAAACCGTCACCCGGCCGCCATGGCCTTGGACAATAGCCTTGACCCCGGCCAGGCCGAGCCCCTGGCCCTTGGCCGCCCTGGCGTTCCGGCCGCGATAAAACGGTTCGAACAACCGGGGCAAATCTTCTTCCGGGACCCCGGGCCCCTGGTCCTTGACCCGGACGACCACTTCCGCCTCGTCCCGCCAGGTCGTCACGCTGACGCGGGTCCCCTCCGGGGAATGTCGCAAGGCGTTTTCCAGGAGGTTGCCCCAGGCCCGGCGCAACCTGGGAGCGTCAGCCCGGACCAAGGGCAGGTCATCCCCGGCCCGGACCTCCAACTCCACTCCGATCTGCGCGAACCGCGCTTGAAAAGGTATAACAGTTTCAAGTAGTTCAGCCTGGAGGTCGACCGGGGCGAGGTTCAATTCGAGTCGTCCCGCCTTGGAATGGGATACTTCCAAAAAGTCATCCACCAGGGCCTGGAGTTTTCCGGCTTCCTGGCGGATGATATCGAGGTATTTTTCCCGTTTTTCCCCCGAAATCGCGTCCGCCTTGGCCAGAAGACGGGAAGCGAAGCCCTGGATGCCCACCAGCGGCGATTTCATGTCGTGGACCAGCATGGAAACGATGTTGCCGCGCTCGCGTTCCAATTCCTTGATCTCGCTGATATCCTGAAACGTCTCCACGCCGCCTTCCCCGGCGCGGCCGTTGATCAGGGCGGCCCGCATCCTCACCGGGACGACCTGGCCGTCTTTATGCCTGATGACCCGATCCACCGGCCCGACCGGTCCCCCCTTGAACCGCGCCTCATCCAGGAGGCAGGGGCTTTCCTCCCCCGGGACCGCCAAAACCTCGTGACAGGAACGCCCCAGAACCTCGGCCGCGGTGAATCCGGTCACGGCCTCGGCCCAGGAATTCCAGGCGGTGATCCGGGCGTCCTCGTTCACGGACGCCACGCCCACCGGCAGCCCGTTGATCAAGGCTCGGTATTTTTCGTTCGAAGTTCGTAGTTCGTCCTCGATCTCCCGGCGGCGGGTGATGTCGCGATTGCTGCAGCGACGCCCCAGCCAGGCGCCGTCCCGGCCGAAGACGGGTTGGCAATAATGACTTATCCACCTTTCGCGGCCGTCCTTGGTTCGAATCCGAAAATCGATATTCAGCGGCCGGTCGCTTTCCTGTTCTTCCCGGAGGTGTTCCCGAAACGCGCCGCGGTCCCGGGGATGCACCACGTTCTCAATCAAATCGGCTCGTTCGAGAAACTCGTCCCGGGAATAGCCGGTCAGGTCCCGGCAGGAAGGCGACACATAGAGATAATGGCCTTCCGGCGCCCGCCAGGTTTCCCAGTCAAAGGTGAAATCCGCCACGGTCCGGAAACGCTCCTCGCCGGCCTTAAGTTCCTCCATGGCCAAATGCCCTTCGTGGGCGTCCTCGACCATGGCCACGCCCAGCAACGGGGAGCCGCCGGGGTCCCCGAGCAGGGAAAAATTCAACCGGCCCCACACCAGATCGCCGTTTTTTTTGATAAAACGCATCTCCAGCCGAAAATTCCCGAGTTCTCCGGCCCGGAGTCGCCTTAAAAGATGTTGGGCGGAAGCCAAGTCTTCCGGGAACACCAACCGGTCGGCCGGTATTTTTTTCAATTCCCGCCGGGAATAGCCCAAAAAAGCGGCCAGGGATTCGTTGGCGTTGATAACGCCTTCCTTCAGGTCTATCAGGGCCAGCCCGCTCGCGGCTTCCTCGAATAGGGCGCGAAACCTCTTTTCGCTGGCGGCCAGGGCGTCCTCGGCTTGTTTTCTGTCGGTGATATCCCGGGAATTCACGATGACGCCCGAGACGCGGCCATCCGACTCGAAGTGGGGAAAAAAGTCGACGGCTCGAAAGCGCCGGCCGGAGGGCGAGCCGTCGAACCAAGCCTCGTACGCGACCGACTCGCCCTTGAGGCAACGCTCGAAGTGCGGTTTAACCTGCCGCTCGAATATTTCCCGCCCCAGGACTTCCTCGGCCGAACGACCGATGACCGCTTCCGGCGCCAGGCCGAACGCTTGGCAATAACCACTATTGACGGCCCTGAAGCAATAGTCCCGCCCCAGATAGGCCATCATTTCCGGCGAGGAAGCGACGCTAGGGCCCCGGGCTTCCATCAGCCGGGCCCGCGATTCCAACTCCGCCGCCTTTTCCCGCAACGCGGCGTTTTCCGCCCGCAAGTCCGCGATTTCCGTCAGCAGCATCGCCTGGCCATTTTCCTTGTCCACGTCGACTTCTTCCCGGGGATTCATCAACCCTCCAGCAGTTTCAAGGGGACGATAATATGAAAAGCGCTGCCCCGTCCTTCCCGGCTATCCACTCCGATTTCTCCGGCCATCAATTCCACCAGCCTTCGCGCCGTGATCAGTCCGAGGCCCAATCCCCCGCGCCGCCGGGTCAGCGAACCATCCACCTGGTAAAAACTCCTGAAAATTTCGCCAAGCCGGACGGCCGGAACGCCTATTCCGCTGTCCTTGACCTCGATACGCAGCTTAACGGTTCCATCGGCCTGGGTCGACGGCCCCACCAGGACCTCGACCCCGCCCTTTTCGGTGAACTTCAAGGCGTTGCCGATCAGTATCCTTAATATCCGGCTCAAGCGCTGAAAGTCGCCCACCACCAGTTCCGGGGTCCCCGGGTCGACCCGGCAAGCGAGGGACAAGCCCGTGTCGCGGGCCTCGGCCGCGAAATCGTCCATCACGACCCGGAGCGTCTCCTTCAGGGAAAAGGGCTGCTCGCTCAGTTTGGCCCGGCCGGCTTCAATATAACTCAATTCGATGACCATGTTAATGACGTCGAGGAGCCTGGCGGCGGCCGCGCGAACGTTGGTCAGGGCCTCCCGCTGGCCCTGTTCCAGGTCCGATTCCAGGACCAAGTCGGTCAGGCCCATGACGGCGTTCATGGGAGTCCGCAGTTCATGACTCAGATTCGCCAGAAACTCGCTCTTGGCCCTGTTCGCGGACTCGGCTTCCTCCTTGGCCGCGATCAAGGCCGTTTCCACCTGTTTTCGGTTGGTAATATCCTGTCCCACGCCCACCACCCGCACCGGACGACCTTGTTCGTCGTTAACGGGCCAGTTGCGCACCCAGACCCACCTGACCGCCCCATCCGGCCGCGTCACCCGGTATTCCCGGTTGACCCATTCCAGTTCCTCGGCCTGCCGGCGATAGGCCTCGGCCACGGCGGGAAGGTCCTCGGGGTGGACAAATTCGGCGAACGCCGCGGGGTTGTCCATGACGTCCCGGCGAGACCGCCCCCAGATGTCCTCGAACGCCTTGTTCAAAAAAAGCATTTCCCTGGTCCGAAAGTCCCTGATCCAGAAGACGTCCCGGGTGTTGTCGGCCAACTGGCGGAACCGGGATTCGCTCTCCGCCAAGGCTTTCTCCATCTCCTTGCGCTCGGTCACATCGTTGGCGATCCCGAACAGGCCTTGTATCGTCCCCCGCTCGTCCACCTGGATGTTTATGGTCCACAACAGGATGCGCACGGTCCCATCCAGGCCGGCCACCCGGGTTTCATACTGGATGCTCGGTTCACGGCTGTCAAAAAACGATTTAAAAGCAGCCAGGACCACGCCCCGGTCCTCGGGAAGAATAAAATCGAGGGCCGACCGTTCGAAGCATTCTTCAGGCCGGCAGCCCAAAATGGCCAGGGATCGATGATTGACATACGTCACCCGGCCCCGGGCGTCCAGCCGGACCACCAGGCCGTCGGTGCCCTCGATCAGTTCCTTGAACAGGCGGCTGTTTTCCCCCAGGGTCGCCTCCTCCCGGCTGTTTTCCGCGAGGAACCCCGCCCCCGGATCATCCGGAAAAATCGAAGCCGGCCGGGCCGGCCGCTCGGACGGAGGTCGCGGGTCGGATTCCGTTCCGTCTTCCGGCTGAAGGCAACCCGCCGCTCCCCCCCCTTGCTCCGCTTCCCGGAACAGGGGCCTGTTGTTTAATTTATCGACCAGCGCCCTGTTTTCCTCCCTTAAGCGGGAAAGCTCCGCGCGGAGGTCGTCTATTTCGGCTTGAACCGGCGTGGGCCGGCGAAGGCTGTCCTTCATTTCTTTTTCCTCGATGGGTGTGGGTACATCGACCGCGGTGGAGCGGCCTTCTCGGTTCCGGTGATCAACTATAAATTCGGTGTTGAATAGAGCCTTACAGCCAATTGCAAAACCTCGGTCCCTGACCCAACTTGCCTTCAGTCTCAAAATTAACTAATCGAAATGCTTAAGTATGTCCGCGGGTTAATTTTTTGCCTTCCTTGAGTCCGGTCATTTTCGGCGAAGACGAATATGACCGGCCGTAAGGCTTGTGAAGGCCAAATAGCCAAGCTATGCAATTGGCATACTATTATATCACTTTTTGCCCAGTTCCCAACCGTTGGGCCCAACAATTCGATTTCGCGGAAAAAAAGGATATAAACACGCGAACATGCAAACAAAAAAGTGTTTAAACGACCTCCCGGGACAGAAAAAATCGACTCGGAATACAAAAATAAAGTCACAATCCCGGGCCGGGTTGAGTCAAACTCAGGAAAAGGAAGGGCGAAAAAATGGAATCTACAGTGGAAGAAATGGTTTTCCGGGCCCGGCGGGGCGACAAGGAGGCGTTGGAGCGGTTGCTGGAAAGCATAAAAAACCTTGTTTTCGGGCTAGCCCTGCGCATGCTCGGCCGCCCGGCCGACGCGGAGGACGCGGGTCAGGAAATCTTGATTAAGGTCATTACCCACCTGGCCGAATTTCGGGGCGAAAGCGCTTTTTCCACCTGGGTTTACCGCATCGCCTCCAATCACCTGCTCTCGGCCCGCAAGAGGCGGTCCCGGAACAGGGAAATATCCTTCGACGAGTACGCGGCGGTGATAGACGACTGCCTCGATGAAAATCCGCGGGCCCCGGAAGAGGACGCCGAGTATTTCCTGCGCCTGGAAGAGATGTGGATAAGCTGCACCCAAGGCATGCTCCTGTGCCTGAACGGCGGCTTGCGCCTGGCCTACATCCTGGGGGAAGTGTTTCACCTCGACGGCGAGACCGGGGCCGCGGTCATGGGCCTCAGCCCCGCCGCCTTCCGGAAAAGGCTGTCCCGGGCCAGGGAGCTTCTTTTCAACTTCATGAAGGAAAAATGCAGCCTGGTGAACCCGGAAAACCCCTGCACCTGCCCCCGGCAGGCGGCCCAGGAAAAAAATTCCGCCGGCTCGGCCCCGGCCGAGGCCAGGTTCACCGGACTATCCTGTCGGGCCCGCAACTGGCCCGAGGTGCAAAAACGCCTGGCGGAACTGGACCAACTGCAAAGGGTCGGGGAAATTTTCCGGAGCCACCCCGAATATCGAGCGCCGGAGGCCCTGACGCGGGAACTGAAAAGTCTTATCGATTCCGGAACATTCGGCATTCTGACGGCCCACTGACCAGCGGCCCGTCGCGCAACTAATTCAACGGACGCTTCCGGTCTTTGTTTTATTAGTTGTTGACGAAAATAATGCCGGCGGGTCGCGCCTGCCTGGGATTATCCGGAAAACTCCGCGGGGCCGAGAAGCCGGATAGTATTCAAGGCCTCATCCCGGCCCGTTTGTGAACAAAAACTTTCCCGGCTATATTGGTGGGAAATGCTCTCGAAAACCTCAATCCAGTCATTTACGCCGCCTTTCCAGGCAGGCCTGTAAAAACCCGACGATTACGGGATGGGGTCGTCCCGGCGCGGACGATTTTTGGGGGAGGAAAAGGGTTGCCAGATAAAAAGGCCCATCGGCTAATTCAATCACCCGGGGCGCGCCGGAGGCGTCGGTTCCGGACACGACCAGGGGGCCGGATTCAAGCTCACCCGAGTATTTGGGATTAATGCCGTAATTGCACGCGAAACCCTCCAGGGCCTCGGGGACGCCGTACAGCCGGGCGGCCCGCGAATCGGGCCGGAAAAAGACCGTTTCGCGCCGTCCGGCCAAGGAGCATTCCAGCTTGTTAATAAACTGGATGGGAGACTCGGGATCGGACTCCTCCGAGGCCGCCTCCCTGAATCCCAAAACGTTACGGGCGTATTCCAGCACGGCGTGCTGGAACCCGCCGCAGGTCCCGAGGAAAGGAATCCCTTCCAACCGGGCCAGCCTTATCCCCGCCAAGGCGCCTTCCCGGCTTTGGTACGGGCTGCCGGGGGAGCACCACAAGCCGTCCATTCCCCGGGCCGGAGTCGCGTCCTTTTCCAGGGACCCGGTCGCGAGCCAGGATATCTTCGGCTTTATTCCCACAAATGCGGCCGCGTGCTCGAGAGATTCCATGGTCGCCGCGTGGGATGGCTTGGCCGGATCGTAATCCCCGATTATTCCGATGGCAATCGACATAAACCCTTTCTTCCTTCCGCGGTCCTTGATTCGACTCGGAAACGCGCGGGCCGTTTTTTGACCTCGTATAAGCTATACGTTCCGGGCGTGGTTTTCAAGCAGGGGAATATGGTCATTTCAACCGGCCGCTAACAATATGACAAGAAGAGGGCGTTCGCGGGGACCTGCCCCTGC
>JAZDGM010000051.1:0-22543 GCA_043806915.1 Pseudomonadota bacterium
TTCCATGAGGCTTGTGAATACGAGAGAAATCATAAGAGTCTCTACGCGGAAGGAAAGGTTCCCGCCGTCATTCCACCTGTGCAAAACAGGTCCGTGAAGCAAAACCGGCAACGCAGGCGCCTGAAAGTAATCAAATAAAAATCCATGAAAAAAGGTTCAAATACTACGCCAAAATGTTCAACCCAGTCGTTGCAAAAGAGCCGCACCCAAACCTAATTTTGATGGTGTGGCCGGCGTCAAATATGGATATCCGATAATATCTTCAGGGGTGTGGATTGAAACACGGCGTCGTTATGCGCGCGGGTTGACCCCGGCTTGTCGCCCACTCGGGGGTCTATCGGAAAGTAAGTAGGGTGCGCAACGCGCACCATCTTTTACTATTTTGCGGGCCCGACCACGGTAAATTGGAGACGTTGGCCGGCGCCGCGCGGGCGGGGCTGCTCCGCCCCACGCGCGACCGGCGTTGGGCTTCGAAGGACTCCTTCCCGTCCCAGGGTCAGGGGCGCGCCGGAGCCGGCGCCCCCGGCGACCACCGGCTCTTTTTTTGGGAGAACCCGCCTGGCGGCGGTTTCACGCCCCGAAACGTCCTGTTTCGAGGGCGGAAAGGGCGGGCGTCCATGCCCGCCCGAAGAAGTCCGGGGCGCTTGGAATCGCTTGGCACGGCGCGCCTCCGCTGGCCTAAAAATGATGTGATATCCGTAGGTTGGGTTAGCGAAGCGTAACCCAACATTTTGGCTTGCCCCGCTGGCCCGGGTCAACCAAACGGCCACACCGATCACACCCAAGAGGGAGTGCGCTGGGACCTGCTCCTACAAGCCATACACCACCACCGCCGCCGGCGCATGTAGGGGCGCCTCCCCGTGGGCGCCCTCGAAACGACGGCGGTCCGGTCTGTATTTCTGGACGAATGGACGGATAAAAGGGAAATAACCTTTTTGGGTGTTATCGGCCTCTTGACATCTATGACTCATCCTTGCGCCAGTATCTTCCGCGCGGTTCCCAACGTCATGAATAGGGTCATGGGTTTGAGCGGTGAGGCCACGAAGCCTCGCGAGAGGTAGAACCGCTTGGCCTGTTCCGACAGGGCATGAAGCAGAATGGCGAATACGCCGGTCTCCTTGGCGACGGTAAGGGTGCGGAGAATCGCATCCCGCAAGAGCGCTTTTCCAATTCCTCTGTTCTGATAACGGTGATCTACGGCCAAGCGGCCAAGCAGCACAACCGGCAGCAAGTCGGGCATGTTATGTTGCATCGCCTTGGGCGCGGCCTCACGGCCAATGCCCGCGGCCGAGAGTGTGTAATAGGCGACGACGGCCTGTCCTTCGCGGACGACGAAGCAGCGGGAGCCGCCGGCCCCTTCGTTCTTGAGCGCTCGACGCTTCAACCAGTCGTCAAGTGACGTTTCACCGGAGTTGAACCCCGCCAGATCATGGGACGGGTCAATGGGCGCGGGCGGAGAGAGAGAGGCAAGGCTCATTTCTTGTCCCAGGGCGCGGGCGTAAGCAGGAGGCGGCGCAACGCATCGGTTGGCGGTAACGGCTTGGCTAGCTTGTCTTGGAACCATTTGAACGTCTCGTCATTGACAGCGTAAAACGTCTGATCGAGAAGCACGTCCTCGGCCTCGCGGCACGCGGCTTCAAGCATGAAGTCGGAACGGGTACGGCCGAGCCGAGAGGCGGCTTGGTCGATCAAGTCCCGTTGCCTTTTCTTGGCGCGTATGCTGATAGTTACGGCTTCCTTGGTTTGTACGCGGGTCATGCGGCGCCTCCTTGTATATAATTAATATTACAAAAACGCAATACAAATTGCAAGCTGAACCTTACAGATTTATGGGCGAATCCGCCTTCGGCGGACCGGGTGCGTATTCCGGTGAAAGCGACCACCTATTCCGATTCATTCCGGCCACCCCGATCACGCAGAAATGGGCGTGCGCGGGGACCTGCCCCTACAAGCCTCACACCGCCACCGTGGGCGGCGCAATGTCGGGGCGCCTCCCCGTGGGCGCCATCATGGATGGATGTCCCTTGGTTGGATAAAAAAACATTTGACACGAAGGCCTTTCCGGCATATCCTATGACTGACCGGTCAGTCATGGAGGGAAAATGCCCAGACCAACCTTCACCCAGCTCGCGGAAGAAAAAAGGGAGCGCATCCTCAAGAACGCGGCGGCCTTGTTCGCGGAAAAAGGGTTCACCCGGGCGGACGTGGCCCAGTTAGCCTCGTCGGCCGGCGTGGCCAAGGGTTCCCTGTACAACTATTTCGACAACAAGGAAGACCTCTACCGTTTCGCCTGCCGGGAAGGCTTGCGCCGTTTTCGTCAGGCCATTTACGGGGCCATCGAACCCGAGTGGGACGTTTTTCGCCAGGTGGAGCATTTTTTTTCCGAAGGCGCGGCGTTCGCCCGCGAGCATCCCGATTTCATCAAGCTGTTCATCAATATTTCTTCCGCCGGGCAGGAAGAATTCGCGGAGGACCTGGCGCCCGACGCGGAAAAGTATTTCGCCGACCATTTCAAGGCCCTGATCAAGAAGGGCGTTCGCGCGGGCTTGGTCCGCCGCGACCTGGACCCGGCCCTGGCCGCCTTTGTCATCAACAGTTTGTACGTGGCCTGCCTGGCTTCGTTGGTTAACCGGTATTTCCAAATCCGCATGGAGGAATACCTGGAAATTCCGGTTTCGATAACGGATGCGTCCGAGGGGTCGCCCGCCGGTTTTCGTCGGGTGGTGGACCTTATCCACGGTTTTTTGCGACCGTATCCGGTTCAAGGAGACTGAAAACGGCAACTCAGCACCATATGGAGGGAAGTTATGTTTAAGGACCTAGCCGGCAAGACCGCGCTGGTGACCGGCAGCGGCAAGAGAACGGGCATTGGCTTCGCCATCGCGGAAAAGCTGGCGTCCAACAGGGCCAATATCATCATCGCCGACCTGGGGCGGCCCGGAACCGAGGACGGCGGCGTCCGGACGGCCTCCCCCGGCGAAATGGAAGAAATCGCCGAATCCTTGCGGGAAGAGTATGGGGTCCGGACCATGGCGGTCCAGGTCGACGTGAGCCGCGCCGAGTCGGTGGAGGCCATGGCCGCCGAGATCAAGAAGGTCTTCAAGCGCGTGGACCTGTTATTCAATAACGCCGGAGCGACCTTCGGCGTTCCGAACGCCGTTCACACCTACGACGAGGCCGCCTGGATCAAGACCATCGACGTCTCCCTGCACGGGGTCTTCCGGGTGACCAAGGCCATTGTCCCGCTCATGGCCGGCGGGCCGGGAGCCATTGTCAACACCTCGTCCCGGGCGGCCAAATTCCCGCCGCCCTTTAACGGGGCCTACGCCGTGGCCAAGGCGGGAGTGAACATGATGACCAAGGTCTTGGCCAAGGAGTTGGCCGGCCTGGGCATCCGGGTCAACGCCATCTGCCCCGGCCAGATAATGACCGATCTGGAAGCCTGGCGCTTCGACTTGGAGGCCCAGGTGCTCGGTTCCACGGCCGCGGACCGCGAAAAGGAAATGTGCAAGACCATCCCCCTGGGAAGAATAGGCTCGCCGTCCGAGGCGGCGGCCCTGGCCGTTTTTCTGGCGTCGGAGGAAAGCTCGTATATCACGGGCCAGACCATCAATGTCACCGGCGGACAACTAATGGAACTTTAGAAAGGAACGGAGGAAGACAGCATGGAACCCATTAACGGCGGTCGGCTGGCCGCGCGGGCCCTGGTGGACCAGGGCGTCAAATACCTCTTCACCCTGAGCGGCGGACATATCACCCCTATCTACCAGTTTTTGGAAGGTTCCGGCGTTCAGCTTTTCGACACCCGCCACGAGCAGGCGGCCGTGTTCATGGCCGAGGCCTGGGGCCGCATGACCCGGAAACCAGGCGTGGCCATGGTCACGGCCGGCCCCGGGTTCACCAACGCCCTGACCCCCATCGCCAACGCCCGCATGGCCAACTCGCCCCTGGTTCTGATTTCCGGGTGCGTGGGCATCGAATCCATTGAAAAGCTTGATTTGCAGGACATGCGCCAGGCGCCGGTGATCGAGCCCATGGTCAAGAAGGCCCTGATTTGCCACAAAACCGAACGCATCCCCGAGTTTGTCGACATGGCCTTCCGGACCGCCGCCGGCGGCCGCCCCGGCCCGGTGTACCTGGAGCTGCCCGTGGATGTCCTCAACGCCCAGACCACCCCGGACAAGGTCAAAGCCCCGCGCACCACGGTGGAATCCAGACCCGTGGACGCGGCCCAGGCCGAGCAAATAGTCGCGATGATCGAGGCGGCCAAAAAGCCGCTGCTCATCGCCGGCAGCGGGGTCTGGTACGCCGACGGCGGCGCGGAACTGAAAGCCCTGGTGGAAAAAACAGGCATCCCGGTCTTCACCTCGGCCGGCGGACGGGGCGTGGTTTCGGACGAACATCCCCTCTGCTTCGAATCGTCCCTGGCCATCAGGCCCGGCGCCGCCCTATACGCCAACATGAGCGCCGACTTGGTGATTCTCCTGGGAACCCGCATCAGCCTCTACTATATTTTCGGGGATATCTTCCCCGCCTCGGCCAAGTTCGTCCAGGTGGACATCCAGGCCGAGGAAATCGGACGCAACCGGGCCATCGACCTGGGCGTGGTCAGCGACGCGGCCGCCATGTGCCGGGAACTTGGCCGCGTAGTGGAACAAAAGGGACTGTCGGAAAAACTCCAGGGCCGCTTCGCTTCCTGGGTCGGGGAGCTCCACGCCGCCGACAAGGCCGGCAAAGCCGAGGCCCAGGTCAACTGGGACAGCAACAATGTCCCGATCCACCCCATGCGCCTGGCCCGCGAAGTCAACGACTTCATGAACCGGGAAGACGACATCGTCGTGGCGGACGGCGGCGACACCCAAATCTGGATGGGCATGACCCGCACCATCCGCCGGCCCGGCCGCTACCTCGACGCCGGACTCTTCGGCTGCCTGGCCGTGGGCTTGCCCTACGCCAACGCGGCCAAGCTCCTCTACCCCGACAACCGGGTCTGCCTGATCATCGGCGACGGGTCCGTGGGCTTCAATTTCATGGAATTCGAGACCGCGATCAGGAAAAGACTGCCGGTGGTGACCGTCATCAGCAACGACCTGGGCTGGGGCATGATCCGCCACAGCCAGGAAATCAGGATGGGCAAGGCCATTGAAACCGGCACCTTCATCGGCAAGGTCGAATACCACAAGCTGGTGGAAGACCTGGGCGGAAAGGGTTTTTACGTGGAAAGGGCCGAGGACGTGCGTCCGGCCCTGGAAGAAGCCTTCGCCTCCGGAAAAACCTGCTGCATCAACGTCATGACCGACCCGACCACGATTTCCCCGGGCAGCGTGGCCCTGGCCAACCTGGGCGGGTACAAGGCCTAGAACCGAAGGCGGGGCGCGCGGGGCGCCCCGCCCGAACTCCCCCCCGCCATCCCTAATTATTTATGCGGCATCCAACCACCGGCGGCGAAAAAACCTGACAACCGACTTGACAAATACCTTACAAACAGGATAAACTTAATCAGTCTTAAGGAAAAGACTTTAAACGACCCAAGGAAAGGGCGATGTCGAAACGACAGCCGCCCTTTTTTTGTCATGGATGGGCCCGGAAGGCGGTCGAAACAACAATCCTTTGAAATGAAAGGGGTTTTGACATGTTTTCCATCAGCAGCCTCGCCCAAAATCAAACCGCCGCGACCATGATCGGGTCCACCCTCGGAAACCGGGACGCCGGCGACGGAACTCAATTGTCATTGGGGGAACTCAAAGCCAAGGCCGTCGAGAAGACTGCGGAAATGAATATCATCCAGCCCAAAACCTACAACAACCAAAATAAAAACCGCAACAAGCTCGGCTTGAACCTCCAGTCCTACAACAGCCTGGGCAAGCTGGGGGAAATAAACGCGGTGAAAAGGGCCGGGACCCAGATCAACGACGCCGTCTGACGCCGATTACAAGGCGCGCATCCATTCCGGCTTGAGACCCACCTTTCCCGACAGGGCCAGGTCGATGACCCCGAGGGCCTCGACCTGGCCGTGCGGGTATCTTATTTTGAGGGCCAGATAGTTGGAGGCGTGATTCGAAAAAAACATGCCCCGGGTCAGGCGGGTGGCGGCGACCATTTCCCGAAGTTCCCGCAGGATTTCCATTTGCCCGGGCAGGGTCCAGGTCCCGGCGGCCTGTTCCTCGGCCAAGCGGGTCCCGGGAATAACCATCACGGTCAGGGCGCCGACGAAATCCGGGTCCATCTTGGTCAACAATTCCCCCGTGGCCCGGGCGTGTTCCCGGGACCGTTCGCGCCCTCCGATTCCCAGGAGAACAGTCACGGACAGCTTGAAGCCCGCCCGACGGGCCCGGAGTCCCTGGGTCAGGAGCCGGTCCGAGTCCGCGCCCTTGTTTATCCTGTCCAGGGTGACGTCATCCCCGCTTTCCACGCCATAATACAATATCCCCAACCCCAGTTCCCGGAGCCGAGCCAACTCCTCGTCGGATTTCATCTTGATGCTCTTGCTGTTGGCATAGGCGCCGACCCGGCGGACCCAGGGCAGCATTTCCCTGATTTTTTCCAGGAGCCGGACCAAGCGTTCCTGGGGAATGATCAAGGCGTCCCCGTCCATGAGAAAAAGCTTGTCCTGCCGCCGGCAATACTTGCGGGCGAAGGCCAGGTCCCGGGCGACAATCTCCTCGTCCTTGATCGCGAACCGCTTTCCCCGGTACGTCCCGCAAAAGGAACATTTATTATGGGAACACCCCAGGGTGGCCTGGATTAAAATGCTGTCCGCCTCGCTGGGCGGCCGGATGACCATGCCCTGGTAATCGAAGCCGTCCGGTTCAACGCTCGAGGTCATTTTTGTTCCTCCCGAAAAAGATATGGAAATGGAAGTATAGTCGAGGCCGGAAGTAATCTCAAGCCCGCCGGTTTTATTGACATTCGGATATCTTCCTGTTAGCTTTTCCACAAAAAGGGTCCATGATTCTTCCGGAGCCGGACCCAGGCAAAAACAGCGCCTTTCCGGAGCCCGTATTAAGCAGGGCGTCTTGTCTCCTTAAGCCCTTCACTTAAACCCGGCTTTTGGAGGATTAACCGAAAACCCAGCCATGACCATGGACCTAGTCCTCATAGTCAGTCAGGACGCCACTTTCAGGGGCGAGACGGTGGAAACCGTTTCCGTTTCGGGGTATAAACCCTTGACCGCGACCTCGCCGGAAGAGGCCCTGGGAATAATAGGCGACCGGAAAGTCGATATCCTTATTCTGGACGTCGATTTCACTGAATCCAGGGCCCGCCGAATCATGAACCAGGCCCGGGAGGTTCAACGGGACCTGTGGATTATAATCACCGCGCCGGCCATGACCGGACTGCCGCCCGGGGGGGCCTGGGCCCTCGGCGACGATTTTCTCCGCCAACCCTTCGCGCCCGATGAGCTCAAGCTCAAATTGAACAAAATTCAAGCCCAAAAAAGGCTTGAAGCGGAAAACAGGCGCTTGATCAAGGAACAAGCCGCCCTGACCGGCCGGTTGTCCACGCTGCTCAACATCTCCCTGGACATGACTTCCGAATTGGAGGTCGAGAAGCTTTTTCCCTTGATAATAAGCAAGGTTTCCGAGGCCTTGGAGGCGGAGAGGACCAGTTTGTACCTGATTGACTGGACCAGCCGGGAGCTCTGGACCAAGGTCGCGGAGAAGGTCGATGAAATCAGGCTGCCCCTGGGAGCGGGCATCAGCGGCATGGTGGCGGAAACCGGCAATATCATCAATACCAAGGATGCCTGGAACCTGCCCTATTTCAACCCGGAATTCGACCGCAAACATGACTTCCGGACCAAGGCCATGATCTGCCTGCCCATCAGGAACCAACTCGGCGAAAGGATCGGCGTGCTCCAGGTCATGAACAAAAAGGGCCGGGACTTCTTTGACGAGAAGGACGAAATACTCCTCAAGGGCCTAACCGCCCAGGTGGGCATCGCCCTGGAAAATTCCCTGCTGCACGATGAAATGCGGTTGAGCTTCGAAAGTTCGATCAAAACCCTGGCCGCCACCGTGGACGCCCGCCACCCCCTGACCGCCGGCCACTCCCTGCGGGTGACGGAATACGCCCTCGGCATCGCCGAGGAAATGCAATTAAACGACCGGGAATCGGAAGTCCTGAAATACGCGGCGGTCCTGCACGATATCGGCAAGATCGGCGTACGGGACGAAGTGTTGTTGAAAAACGGCCCCTTCACTCCCGAGGAACGGGAGGAAATGAACTCCCATACGATCAAGACCAGGGAAATTCTGAATAATTTCCACTTTCCCAAATCAATGAAGGACGTCCCCCGAGTGGCGGCCGGCCACCACGAAAAAGTCAACGGACAGGGTTATCCCGATGGATTGACGGGAGACCGACTTTCCCTGGGCTCGAAGATACTGGCCGTGGCCGATGTGTTCGACGCCTTGACCTCGAACCGGGACTACCCCAAGTACCCTTCCCGGGCGGGGGACCTGTCCACCGCGCCCATGCCCCTCAAGCAGGCCGTGGGGATCATGGTCAAGGAGACCGGCAGCCACTTCGATCCGGAGGTCGTGGACTACTTCCTCCGCTGCCTGCCCCGGATTCTAATCAAAAACCGGGGCTCGAGGTTTGCTCCGGAATACGTCGACCCGCTTCTCGGGAGCCTGCCCCCCAAGCGCCGCCCCTAGCCCGGCCAACCGACATGACCGCGGGGCCTTTTAATGCCAACCTTACTGCCTGATCATGTCTTGCAGACTCCGCATCTTCTGCCGGGCGTCTTCCAGCAACGATTGCAGTTGCACGGAGTGATTGGCGAAAATGGAGCCGAAATCCCCGTTCAGGATCACCAGGGGCTCGAACTGGGACTGGTCGAGGACATCGATGATTCTGTCCACCATTTCGCCCGCGTTCTTCAGGTCCATGATATTTTTGAATTCGTACTTGATGGTCAGCATCATCTGCCGGAGTGTATAGGCCACGCCCTGGGCGTAGTAGAAATTATCGTCCACCTCGCGCCAGGGGATCGCCAACTGGACGCTTGTTTCACCTTTCGTATATTGGTCGCCGGATGTTTCCTCGCTAGTGACCATCTGCTTGCGTCGGGGAGCGTTGGCCAACCTGGTGTTGACGCCGCCCAGGAGGCTGACGTACTGATCCAGGAGTTCATTCAGGTTATCCGCGCGCTGGTAAAATTGCGCTTGTCCGGCCGCAAGCCTTTTTTCGTAGGATTTCAGGCTTTTCACTCCGGAATCGAACTTACTCTCCGCCGAGGGCAGAATCCATTTGAACGGGTCGTTGGAAAAATAGACGAAGGCGGCCTCGCAATCGTGGTCTATCTTATCCGTGGTGCGCAACCGGCTCAATTTGTCGCGCAAGACCCGGGTGTTGTACCTGACGCCTTCCAGGAGCCCCAGTTGGAAATTCCGGGGGTTGTCCAGGAAGACCGTCGGCCAAACCTTGTCGTTGACCAGCCATTTGGAACTCATGTCCTCCGCGATCTTGATCAGGGTCCGGGTATAGGCCGTCCCCGGTTTTTCCCGAATTTCCTCCACCGGAAAAAACTTGGGAAAACGGTAATTCAACATCATTATCGCGAGACAAAAAACGATCAGGACGACAACCACCCCGATCGCCAGGCGCCAGATGTTGCGTGCCTGGCCGGTCGGGGCTTCTCCGCCGTCCGTGTCGGATTTTTTTCTATTAAACCAGCCCATGTTTGGTCCTCCCCTAACTTTGAAGCAAGGATATCAGAAAAAAACCGCTTTTCCAAGGTTACCGGAAAAATCGAAACGCGATTTCGGCGGCCGCTGTTTTAGTCCGTCGCCCCGTCCGCTCCGAGGGGGCCCTTTGCCATGTGGGCTTCATTGTGATAAAAGGCTTTTCGAGGCCTTCGCGCCCCGGTTAGGGGAATGACGCGACCGGGGACCGCCTCCCCCCCAAATAATTTTTCATAGGACTTTTTTCGACCATGTCGCTCTTAACTTTATCGGACGTTAAAAAATTTTACGGACGCCAGGACGTTCTCAAGGGGGGGGCCTTTAATGTCAATCCCGGGGAGAGGATCGGCCTGATCGGCGCCAACGGGGCCGGTAAATCGACGGCCCTGAGAATCATCCTGGGGATCGAATCCCCGGATTCCGGCGAGGTGCACCGCGCCAAGGGGCTCCGCCTGGGCTACCTGCCCCAGGACCTGATGACCTTTTCCGGACGCGCCCTGCTGGACATCGTCATGGACACGGCCGATGACATCAGGGCCATCGAGGAGGAACTCCGGCTGGTCTCGCAAGATATCGAGGATTTATCATCCCGGGACGCGCCCGACCGGCGGGACTTGTTGGAACTGACCGACCGGCAGGGACGGCTGCTCGAACTCTTCGACGCCCTGGGCGGATACACCCTGGAAACCGAGGCCAGGAAAATCCTGCAGGGCCTCTGCTTTTCCGAAACCGATTTCAGCCGGCCGGTCGAGGAATTTTCCGGCGGTTGGATCATGCGGGCGGTCCTGGCGCGCCTGCTTCTGGCCGCGCCGGACATCCTGCTGCTCGACGAGCCCACCAACCACCTTGACATCGATTCCCTGCTCTGGCTCGAGGGCTACCTCAAGAATTGCCCCTCGGCCCTGATTCTCGTTTCCCACGACCGCGTCTTTTTGAATAACGTGGTCCAAAAAATAGTGGAAGTGGATCGGGGTGAAATAATCACCTACACCGGGAATTACGACCGGTACGTCCTGGAAAAGGAAAAGCGCCTGGCCACGGAGGCCGGCAATTTCGCCTCCCAGCAGGAAAGAATCAAGCAGGTCGAACGGTTCATCGAACGCAACCGGGTGCGCAAGGACCGGGCCAAACAGGTTCAAAGCCGGATCAAAATGCTGGAAAAAATGGATAAGCTCGAATCCCCGGTCCAGACCAAAAACCTGAGGTTCTCCCTTCCCCCGGCTTCCAGGTCGCCCGAAACCCTGATCGAACTCTCCACGATCGAAAAAAGATACGGCCCGAACATCATCTACCGGGACCTCGACCTGGCCATTCGCCGGGACGACCGGATCGCCTTCCTGGGCGCCAACGGACGCGGGAAATCGACCCTGATGAAAATCATGGCCGGGACCTCCGAATTCCAGGAAGGAACCAGGCGGGTGGGCGAAGGCGTGGTCATATCCTATTTCGCCCAATTTCAGTTGGAACAACTCGACCCCAACCGGACCGTCCTGGAGGAACTGGACTCCGTGGCGGGAGACATGTCCCAGGGCCGGCTCAGGACCATCCTGGCTACCTTTCTATTCCGGGATGACGATGTCTTTAAAAAGGTCGCGGTGCTCTCGGGCGGGGAAAAAACCCGCTTGATCCTGGCCAAGATAATGATGGTCGGCCCCAACCTGCTGCTCCTGGACGAGCCGTCCAACCACCTGGACATCCCCGGACGGGAAATGCTGGAACAGGCCCTCCGGGCCTACACCGGGACCATCTGCCTGATCAGCCACGACCGCCGCCTCATCAACGCCGTCGCCAACAAGGTCCTGATCATCAAGGACAGGCAGGTGGAGATATTTCCAGGTAATTACAACGATTACCAGGAAGTGTGGGCCAAAAGGGTCGAAGGCGACGCGACGTTCGCCCCCTCTCCGTCCCCCTTCCTTCCGGCGCCTCAAGCCTCCGCCGCCAGGACGCAGGCCAAGACCGAAAACAGGGCGGAACGGGAAGCCCGCAAAAAGGCCGAGGCGGAAACGCGCCGCCGCGTCAACCAGCTTCGCGCCCCGCTTCAAAAGAAAATCCAAACACTCGAAAACCGTCTCTCCGAACTGGGAAAACGATTGGACCAGGTCGCCGCGGCCCTGGCGGCCCCGGAAACCTACCAGGACCCGGAAAAGACCAAGGCCCTCAACCTGGAATACGCCGCGCTGAAAGCGGAAAGCGAGAAGAGCGCCAACGCCTGGGAAGAGGCGGCCCTACGGCTCGAGGAGCTGGAAACCGATCTCGGCGCCGCGGTCCCTTCGGAAAAATAATCACTCCTAAAAGCATGGGGGCGCAATGCTGACCTTAAGCAACCTGATCAAAAGCCCGGGAAAGTTCAAAATCCTGATTGTCGACGCCTCCCCCGCGGTCAGGCATTCTCTTAGAAATATTCTTAAAAACCTTGGGCTCAACAATTTCCGGGAAGCGGGAGAGGCGACCGAGGCGCTCGACAGGCTGAAGGTGGAGACTTACGACCTCTGCCTGTGCGATTGGAACGTCCTGGAAGGGAGCGGCATCTCCATGCTGGTGGGGCTCCGGAACGATCCGGCCCTGGAAAAACTGACGGTCCTGGTCCTGGCGCCCCGGGACATCGACGCCCAGGTGGACGGGGTCCTGGTCAAGCCCTTTTCGCCCGAGGCCTTGGAAGAAAAGCTGGTGGAAATCATCTTCAAAAAACTTCCGCCTTCCCCCGTGGACGAGCGCGTCTTCAAGGCCGGCGGCCACATCGCCCAAGGCGACTTCACCCGGGCTCATTCCGAACTGGACAAGGCCGCCAAGTTGGAGCCGCGCAATCCCTTGGTGGACTATCTGCGGAAAATAGTGTTCGAGGCCGAGGGCCGGCCCCGGGAAGCGAAGAAATCCATCGAGCAGGCCCGCCGCCTGTTCAAGCTGGTGGTTCTCGGTCCCAAAAAGGCCAAGCGCCTGCTGTTGACCGGCAAGTCCCTCCTGGCCGAGGGCAAGGTGGCCGAGGCCCAAAAAGCTTTCCAGCAAGCCCTGGTCCTGGACCCGGACAACACGGACCGGAACCTGGCCATTGGCGAGGCCTTTCTTTCGCACGGCCACCTCAAGGCCGCCGATGAAGCCTTCCAGCGGTACCTACGGGCCAACCCGGACAACGTCTTCGCCCTCAATCGCCTGGGCATGGCCATGAGGCGGCAAGGGAAGATCGAGGACGCCATCGCCTGTTACCAACGGGCGCTGCATATCGACCCCAACGAGGAATTCCTTCATTATAACCTGGCCCGGGCCTACCTGGACGCCAACCTTTTCAAAAACGCCGTGTTCGCCCTGGCCCGGGCCATGGAACTGGCGCCGGAATTCGACGAAGCCAAAAACCTGATGAACCGGCTCGAAAGCACCGGCAGTCCCTCGGCCAAGGGCTGGTAGGGCCGCCATCAGGGGAAGGCCGGCGGGGCCTATTACGGCAAGGAGCCTGGCCGCACCCCTGCCCGGCGGGAAGCGGGCTCGCGCGAACCAGGGTCCCGGCTCCCGGGGATGCCGATGGCGGCGTCCCCGTCACCGCCCTAGCGTCACGCCGGCGCCGCCGGCCTTTTTCGGGCCCCGGGAAATTTTATCTTGACAGCAACGCCTCCCGGGATTTACAACTAGAGTGTTATGAACAGTCCAACGGCATCACCAGCGCGTCTTACCGCCGCGCCTACTCGTTCTCGCACGGAAGCTCCCCCGGCTCAGGCCACGACCGTGGTGGTTGATTCTTGCGTCGCCGATCGCAACTGGTGGTGGTGGTGCGTTTTTTGCGTCGGCGGGGGAGTGTGATGTAGTACCGCTTTTATCCGAAGCTACAAAAAGCCCGCCGAGCAAAAACGGCGGGCTTTTTTTGTTTCCGAACCCGAAGCCGGTTCCGACCAAGGGTCCCATCTCGCTGAAACCCTTGCGGGAATAAATGTTTACCACCAATCAGGGGCGAAAGCCCGCCGGAAACCAAGGAGGTCCACAGTGACAAAAAAGGTTTTTCTTACCGAAGATGAGATGCCTCGCGAATGGTATAACATCGCCGCCGACATGCCCAACAAGATGCCCCCGCCGCTTCACCCGGGAACCGGACAGCCCGTGGGACCAGACGACCTGGCGCCCATTTTCCCCATGAACCTGATCGAGCAGGAAGTAAGCCAGGAACGGTTCATCAAGATTCCCGAGGAAGTCCTCGACGTCTATCGCATCTGGCGCCCCTCCCCCCTGGTGCGGGCGGAAAGGTTGGAAAAACTTCTCAACGCCCCGGTCCGAATTTATTTCAAGAACGAAGGCGTTTCCCCTCCGGGAAGCCACAAGCCCAATACCGCCGTTCCCCAGGCCTATTACAACAAGGTTTTCGGAGTGAAAAGGTTGACCACCGAAACCGGCGCCGGGCAATGGGGGTCCGCCATCTCCTTTGCCTGCAACCTTTTCGGCCTGGAATGCAAGGTCTTCATGGTCAAGATCAGTTTTCAGCAGAAACCGTACCGGAAACTCATGATGCAGACCTGGGGGGCCAACTGCATCGCCAGCCCGTCCAATGAAACCCAGGCCGGCCGGTCGATCCTGGCTGAGAATCCGGATTCTCCCGGCTCCCTGGGCATCGCCATCAGCGAGGCCGTGGAAGCCGCCGTGACCAGCGAGACCAAGGACACCAAGTACGCCTTGGGCAGCGTGCTCAACCACGTCATGCTCCACCAGACCGTTATCGGCCTGGAAGCCCAGGCCCAGATGGCCAAGATCGGCGAATACCCGGACGTGGTCATTGCCTGCGCCGGCGGCGGGTCCAACTTCGCCGGGTTGGCCTTCCCCTTCATCCGGGACAAGATCGCCGGAAAACAGGTTCAAATCATCGCGGCCGAGCCTTCGTCCTGTCCGACCATGACCCGCGGACCGTACGCCTACGACTTCGGGGACACGGTCAAGATGACGCCCCTCCTGCCCATGTACACCCTGGGGCATAATTTCGTCCCGGCGCCCATACACGCCGGCGGTCTCCGGTACCACGGCATGGCGCCCCTGGTCAGCCAACTGATCAAGGACGGCCTGGTCGAGGCCCGGGCCTACCACAACCTGGAAACATTCAAGGCCGGCGTGGATTTCGCCCGAACCGAGGGCTTCATTTCCGCCCCGGAAACCAATCACGCCATCGCGGCCGTGGTGGACGTAGCCCGCCAGGCCAGGGAAGAAGGAAAGGAAAAGACCATTCTCTTCAACTGGAGCGGGCACGGTTTGGTGGACCTGGCCGCCTACGACGCCTACTTCTCCGGCAAATTGACCGACTACGTCCTGCCCGAGGAAGAGATTGCCAGGGCCCTCAAGGTTATCGCCGACTATCCCAAGCCCTAGGGGACAGCGATGATCGATGTCAAAACCGTGTTCGACGGGCTGGAAACGCGCTGCCCCAGGCTCGGGGGTCCGGTCCCGTTCGATTATTGCCGTAAAACCGACGGGGGACTGCCTTGCCCGAGGTCCCTCGTCTGTTGGGAAACGGCCTTTCCCGTGCGGGAATACATGGTCCGGGTGTTGAGCGCGGACGAATGGACCAGGGTGTTCGAAAACCCTCCGGGCGCCCGGCTCGACTCGATTTTAAAGGCCGCGGCGGCCGTGGGCCCGGCCGGCGCCCCGAAAAAGCCGGACTGACCGGGACCATCCACCCGCCCGAACGGCCCGGCTGGGACTGTTCGGGCGGATTCGGATCAAGCCCCGCCAAGCATCCCGGGTTGTCAACGAGACCTCGTCGCGGCCGACGGCGAGGTTTTAAACCTCCGGCATCCCGCGCCACGCTCCTCC
This sequence comes from Pseudomonadota bacterium, assembly GCA_043806915.1. Lineage (GTDB taxonomy): Bacteria > Desulfobacterota > Desulfarculia > Adiutricales > JAGVGV01 > JAZDGM01. Next base: position 15,471 of record JAZDGM010000051.1, read on the forward strand.
AGGGGACCGCCCCGCGCCCTTCAAGACCGGCTTGCCTTTATGGGAAAAACAAGCTATACTGCGCCCAACAATCAATGGCTGGAAAGACTTACGGCTATTTTTAGCCGCGCGGTCGAAGGTCCACGGGACCCGGCCGTTGACGGCCCGCCCTTGGGAGACGGAAAGATAGCCGCCCGATCGCCGGCTCGGCGGCTCGGCGGCCCGGCGGCGAGGCGCGGGCGCGGCGTCGGTTGGCTGTTTGAAAAAACCCGCGAAAACGGGTTTGGAATAAATAGCAGTCACAAGACTTGGCGGGAAAGGAAGGAATAATGATCGTCGGCTCTTTTCCGAGAGTGGCCAGGCTGTTCATGGCCTTGATCTACCTCACGGTTATTTCGACTCCGGCGGCCTTGGCCCAGGCTTCGGCCGACCGCGTGGGAGCGGTCACGGCCGTGGAGGGCGAGGTTACCCTGACCAGGAACGGCGTGGCCCAGGCCGTGAAAGTGGGAACACCGCTCCACCAACTCGACGTCATCGGCAGCAAGGCCGATGGCCGGGCCAGGTTGTTGTTCAACGACAACAGTATTGTCAGTTTGGCGCCGGGGACTATCCTGACCATCAACGAATTCGTCTACGACCCCGCCGCCCAGGTCCGCGTGGGAAGATTCCGGCTGTTGCTCGGTAAAATCAAATGCTTTGTCAACGACGCCTTGGGATATAAGAACAAAAAATTCCAGGTTTCGACCCAGACCGCGGTCATCGGGGTCAGGGGCACCGACTTCCTGGTCTGGGCCGTGTCGGTGGATTCCACCCGGGTGGCCGGTTTTTCGAATTTCATCGACGTGGCCAATATCGGAGCCTTTGGCCGCCCCATTGTGGTCGGACCCAACTTCTGGACCGAGGTCCTGGCCGGGCAGGGTCCCACCGAAGCGGTTGAAATCACTCCGGCCTTCTTCGAGCTGCTCCACCAGGGCTTCTTCCCCATGGACGCGCTCCACTCGGTCGGCGGCGGGGCCTTTGCGGGGGCCTCCGGAAGCGGAGCGGCCGGACCCGTGGTCGTGTCCTCGCCCCTCCTGGCCGGCCTGGGCCCCACCATCCCGGGGCTGGTTCTCGTGGGCGTGGTCGCCGTGGTGGGCGGGGGCATGACGTTTCTGTTCACCTCCCAGTCAACGCCGAGCGGCGGATTCCCGCCCCAGCATACATCCTCGACGCATACGGCCGAATAGCCCGTAGCGGACCCCGCGGGTGGAAAAACCGACCCGCGGGGTTCTAAACTTTCGGCGGTTTCGCCGCGCCCTTTGCCGCGGTCTTTTTTAATTTGAGAAAAAAGGCCGCTCTTCCGCTCCCCCGGTCGGTCCCCCATCGTGAAACCATCCCCCGGGATATGTCCATTTTTTTCAACGGCTCGCCAAGGCCTCGTTTTTTTCCTCGAGAGGATTGGGGGAAGTCGAAAATAGTGTTATCATGACGAAAGTTAGGGGGCTAAAAATTAGGCGGGATGGTATGATTCGAAAAGGGCGAATAATTTTCTCTTCTTAAAAATACCATTGTAAAGATAAGGGAATTGTCGTAAAAGAGGCTGATTTTTTCTGAGGTGACTCTGGAAATGAAATCCGTACTGGTTGCCACACAAGACCAAGCCTCGGCTGAAGTAATCCGAGGCTGCCTAGCCAAGGAATTCAAGGTCATTACCGTCGGCGACCCTGTTTCCTGCCTGGAAGCGTTTCGCCGGAAACGGCACGAATTCACTTTCATCGATGTTTCGTTTTTAAGGGCGGACGCCAGCCGCGGCGTGAAAAACAATTTCAAGGAGGCGCTCCAACCATTCTGGCACGCCTTTCCCACCGCCCACATCGTGGTCATGTCGCCCCAGGACCGCATCAGGGAAGCCGTGGCCGCGGTCAAGGCCGGGGCCAGCAACTACCTGACCTACCCCTTGTCCTCCCAGGAAGTGGCCTACGTGATCGAAAGCCTTTCCGAAATGCAAAAAATAGAACACGAATTGAACCACTTGCGGGAAAGTTCCTGGCGCATCGACATCCAGGAAGGCGCCAGGACCAACTCCAGGCTGATGAAGGACATTCTCGGCCGCATCCGCTCGGCGGCCCAGACCAAGACCACGGTCCTGCTGACGGGGGAAACCGGCGTGGGCAAGGGCGTCATGGCCCGGCTAATCCATAATTACAGCAACCGCTCGGACGGTCCCTTCATCGCGGTGCATTGCGGGGCCATCCCCGAAACCCTCTTGGAAAGCGAGCTGTTCGGCCACGAAAAAGGCGCCTTCACCGGCGCGGTCCGCCGCAAAATGGGAAAATTCCAGATCGCCGGCGGCGGGACGATATTTTTGGACGAAATCGGGACCATGACCATCTCGGCCCAGGTCAGGCTCCTCCAGGTCCTCCAGGATAAATCCTTTACCATGGTCGGCGGGGAAAGCCCCACCGAGGTCGACGTCCGGGTCGTGGCCGCCACCAACATGGACCTCAAAAAACTCTGCCAGGAAGGAAAATTCCGGGAAGACCTGTACTACCGCCTCAACGTCTTCCCGGCCGAAATCCCCCCCTTGCGAAACCGGATCGAGGACTTGCCCATACTCGTCGAAACCATCATCGAACGCCTCAACCGCACCCACAACAAGGATATCAAGGACATCGACGAGGAAGTGATGCTGGTTTTGGCCAAGTATTCCTGGCCGGGAAACATCCGGGAACTGGAAAACCTGATCGAACGGGCTTATATTCTGGAATCAGGCTCCTTCCTCCGGGCGGAAGGTTTCCCCAGCGAACTTTTCGCTTTCGAATCCCTGGGCGGCGGAAAAACGTCGCAGGATGTTCCCAGCCTGGCCGAGGTCCGTCGGCTGGCCCTGGAACAGGTGGAAAAAAGGTATCTGCGGGAAGTCCTGTCCCTGAACAAGGGCCGGATAGACCAAACCGCGGCGGCGGCCGGAGTCACCACCCGCCAGCTTCACAACCTCCTGACCAAATACGGGTTGCGGAAGGAAGAATTCAGATAGTATTCAACGGTCCTTCATCCCGGCCCTAAAATTGCCCGCCCGTGGGAAAAACGGTTCTTAAGGGGGACCAAAAAAGTGCCGAAAAAAAGAAGGACCATCCTTGTTCTCGCGCTCGCGCTTCTTCTGGCGATTGTCGGCGTCTTTTTTTTCTTCCACAACGACAACCGGGACGCCGACCGGGCCGGCTATCGCTTCGGCTTGGTCGAGGTGGGTCGCCTGGTTAGCGCCATATCCTCGTCCGGGACCCTCAAGGCCGTGGTGACGGTCCAGGTGGGCTCCCAGGTTTCGGGCCTGATCAAGGAACTGACCGCCGATTTCAATTCCGAAGTCAAGGCCGGGCAGATAATCGCCCGCCTCGACCCCGAGAATTTCCAGGCCAAGGTCCAGCAGGCCGAGGCGGAGCTGGCCGTGGCCCGGACCAATGTCTCCATCCAAAAGGCGGCGGTGGAAAAATCCCGGGCCGAATTGGACAAGGCCAAGGCGGGCCTGATCTCGTCCCGGGCCCAGACCGAGAAGAGCCTGGCCCTGACCAAAAACGCCAAGATAGACCTGGACCGGAAAAAAGCCCTCTTGCGCGGCAAGGTTGTCAGTCGCAGCGAAATTGACGCCGCGGAGGCGAATTTCGAGCAGAGCGCCGCCCAAGTCCGGTCCGCCAGGGCCGACGAAGCCTCCCAATCAGCCTTGATCGCCTCCCAGGAAGCCCAGGTCAGGATGTCCGAGGCCCAGGTGGACGACGCCGCGGCCCAGGTCCTCCAGAAAGAGGCGGTCCTGAAAATCAACCAGGTGGAGCTGGACCACACCATCATCCGGTCGCCGGTCGACGGCGTGATCATCGACCGGAGCGTGGACGTGGGCCAGACCGTGGCCGCCAGCCTCCAGGCCCCCACCTTGTTCACCATCGCCCAGGACCTCGGTAGCATGCAGGTGGAAGTGAACGTGGACGAAGCCGACATCGGCCAGATCCAGCCCGGCCAAAGGGCCTTTTTCACCGTGGACTCCTACCCCGGCCGGGAATTCGAGGGCCGCGTCGTCCAAATCCGCAAGGCCGCCGTGACGGTTCAAAACGTCGTCACGTACACCGTGATAGTTTCCGCGGAAAACCACGACCTCAAACTCCTGCCCGGCATGACCGCCAATATTCGAGTCGTGACGGCGGAACGGCCCGCGGCCCTCAAGGTCCCCAACGCCGCCTTTCGTTTTCGCCCCCCCGCGACCGAAAAATCGGGGGGCCCTTCCCCGGCCGCCGTAGCGAACCGAAAGCCGAAAGGCCCGCCCGACGACGCCGACCGAGCGGAACTCCCGGCCCGAGGGAAAAAACTCCGGGCCGCCGTCGTCGACGGGGAGGGCCGGCCGGCCGCGACCGGTAGGGTTTATATCCCGGGGCCGGACGGACGGCCGCAACCCGTGGACTTGGTCCTGGGCATCAATGACGATATCTTCACCGAAATTCTTCCGGGAAGCTTGGCGCCCGGTCAAAAAGTCATCATCGGGACTTCTTCCGGTTCCTCGTCGGACCATTCCGGCCAAAATTCGCGGCCGCGGATGGGGCTCGGGTTTTAAAATGGAACCCCTGATCGAGGCCCGGGGCTTGACCAAGACCTACCTAGTGGGTTCGGAAAAGGTCCAGGCCTTGCGGGGTGTTTCGGTCCTGGTCCAAAGAGGGGAATTCGTGGCCGTAATGGGTCCCTCCGGCTCCGGCAAATCCACCTTCATGAATCTATTGGGCTGCCTGGACCGTCCCACCGCCGGGGACTACCTCCTCGACGGGACCGCGGTCTCCTCCCTTCAGCCCAGCGGCCTGGCCCTGGTCCGGAATCGAAGCATCGGTTTTGTGTTCCAGAACTTCAATCTGCTGCCCCGCACCACGGCCTTGGAGAACGTGGAACTGCCCCTGCGCTACGCCCGCCTGCCTCGCCACGCCAGGAAAGCCCGGGCCGAGGAAGTTCTCGCCCTGGTGGGCCTGGCGGACCGGATCAAACACCTGCCCTCGCAACTTTCCGGCGGGCAGCAGCAACGGGTGGCCATCGCCCGGGCCCTGGCCGGGGACCCGCCCCTCATTCTGGCCGACGAACCGACCGGCGCCCTGGACACGAGGACGGGTATCGAGATCATGGGGCTCTTCCAAACGCTCAACCTGTCCGGGAAGACCATCGTCCTGGTGACCCACGAATTGGACATCGCCCATTTCGCCGGGCGAATCCTGTCGTTTCGGGACGGCGCCTTGGTGCGGGATGAAATCGTCCCCTCTCCCAACACCCTGGAAAAAATGTCGTCCGCCCTGGCGGCCGACGGAAAACAGGCCTCATGTTCGGATTGAACTCCTTCCTGGACGCCCTCAAGGCCGTGCGGGTCAATCTCCTGCGCAGCGTTCTGACCACCCTGGGGATAATGATCGGCGTGGCCGCGGTGATCATCATGGTTTCCGTGGGCGCGGGCGCCGAGGCGGAAGTTTCGCGGATCATCGGCTCCCTGGGCGCCAACCTCATCGTGGTCCTGCCCGGGTCGGTCACTTCCGGCGGGGCGAGGATGGGGCGCGGCGCCTTGCCCACCATCACCGAGGACGACGCCGCGGCCATCGCCGCGGAAGTCTGGTCGGTACAAACAACGGCGCCCTATGTGCGGGGGACGGCCCAGGTTGTGTTCGGCAACCAAAATTGGAACACCCAGGTCATTGGAATGACGCCCGAATACCTCGACGCCCGGGACTGGGGACTGTTCGAGGGCCGGGTTTTTTCTCCCGATGAAATGAAAGGCGCAGCCAAGGTCGCCCTGCTGGGAAAGTCCGCGGCCGATAATATCTTCCCCGGACAATCCCCCCTGGGGCAAATGATCCGCGTGGCCCGCACGCCCTTCGAAATAATCGGCCTCTTGGAATCCAAGGGCCAGACCCCCATGGGCCAGGACCAGGACGACGTGATCCTGATTCCCTTGTCCACGGCCAAAAAACGGGTTTTGGGCGGACGACGGCTCGGTGGGCGGCTGGTGGAAGGAATTTTCATCAAGGCCGGCGACGCCGACCTGGTCCAGGAAGCGGAAAAAGAGGCGACCACGCTCCTGCGGCAACGCCATCGCATTCGGGACGGCCAGGAAGATGATTTCTTCATCCGCAACCTTTCCCAATTCCTGGAATCGCGGGCGGAGTCGTCCCGCACCATGGGTTTTCTCCTGGCCGCCGTGGCTTCCGTCTCCCTCTTGGTCGGCGGAATAGGCATCATGAACATCATGCTGGTGTCGGTGACCGAAAGGACCAGGGAAATAGGCCTGCGCATGGCCGTGGGGGCCTCGGGGAGGGATATCCTGGCCCAGTTTTTGATCGAAGCCCTGACCTTGTCCCTGATCGGCGGCGGGGTCGGGATTATCCTGGGAATATTGGGGGCCGAGGGCATGGCCCGGCTGGGTGGGTGGCCCGTCTACATTGGCCTGGGGTCCGTGACCCTGGCTTTTGCTTTTTCCGCGGCCGTGGGGATTGTGTTCGGTTTTTTCCCCGCCCGCCAGGCGTCCCGGCTCAATCCCATCGAGGCCCTGCGCTTCGAATAACCCCGGCCAAGGTTACCCTTTTTAATCTTCGAACGCCTCTCCCGGACCGGACATCCATCATTCAAGCATCATTCAAGGACATCCAAAATTCAAGACGGCAAAACCTATCCCGCGTGAACGATAAAATTGATAATGGAGGTCCATTTTGTAACCGAGCCCAATTGAGTTTTTTGTCAATAATGGATGTCCCTAATAATTTTTTCCGGCCGGGTTCGACAAGGCGAAATCCCCCCTCCCCAGTTTGTAGGGTGCGCAACGCGCACCATCTTTTACTATTTTGCGGGACCGACCACGGTAAATTGGAGACGTTGGCCACGCCTTGCGGGCGGGGTTGCTCCGCCCCCCGCGCGGCAGGGGTAGGGCTTCGAAGGACTCCTTCCCGTCCCAGGGTCAGGGGCGCGCCGGAGCCGGCGCCCCTGACAACCCCCGGCTTTTTTAAGAGAACCCGCCTGGCGGCGGTTTCACGCCCCGAAACGTCCTGTTTCGAGGGCGGAAAGGGCGGGCGTCCATGCCCGCCCGAAGAAGTCCGGGGCGCTTGGAATTG
>JAZDGM010000052.1:0-13846 GCA_043806915.1 Pseudomonadota bacterium
TTTTCTATAAAGAACATCCATTATTATCTAGGCCGGATTGAGACTGTTTAAGGTTACTGTGTCAGCGACCGGTTGAAAATGTAAGGAAAATGGCCAAATGAAAATGAGTAAGGCTGGTTCCCAAGCTCTAGCTTGGGAACCTCGGCCAGGGAAGCTCCAGACACAGGGAATCGCTGGCCAGGGGATAGACCTTGCCCGGCGAGCCTTCAGGCATGGGTTCAACGGGACGGATGAAATTTCAAACCGCTAATATCGATACCTTCACCGTCGCCCTACGACTACGAAATGAAAACGCCGCGTTGATTCCCCGTGGTTGCTTTCCGGATAAAGTGGGGAAGCTAGATCTTCCCCTTCTCGGGTTCCCAAGCTAGAGCTTGGGAACCAGCGGATATTGGATGTCTCTGTAAAAAGTCTCTGTCGGCCAGCGTCTTTTCTATAATGGACATCCATTATTATCTATGTCAGATTAAGACTGTATAAGGTTACTGTTAGGATTTCCTTATTATAGTCGGATATTGTCAATAATGGATGTCCTTATCATGTAGGTTGGGTTAGCCGGCTTGGCTGAAGCGGCTTCGACGAAGCATTTTCCGGCGTAACCCAACAGTTTCTATTTTCAGATCAACTGCTCCTGCGAGCCCGGGGCCGGCGCAACGAGACTATTATTATTCCGTGGTTCCAGGGTGATGGCTTTGGATGGGCAGGTGGTCAGGCAAAGGCCGCAACCGTAGCATTTGGCCGGGTCATATGTCATCACGCCCTCGTCCATGAACCTGGCCCCGAAAACGCATCGATCGACGCAGAGACCACAGTTGACGCAGGCTTTCTCGTCGGTTCGGGACAAGAATTCACTTTGGGCCGTCAGACCGGTCCGGCCGTGTTTCAACAGAAGTTGAAGGTCGTGGCAGCAACAGGCGCAGCAACTACAAAGGGCGTAAAGCTTGTGGTCCGGGCGGTACAGGCTCAGGTGAACCAAGCCTTCCCGGTTGGCCTGGGTCAGTATCCCCTCGGCTTCTTCCACGTCGATTTTTCTGGCCGGTCCCTTTTCAAGGGCCAGGCGGGCGTAATCGTCCAAGAGCAGGCAGACGTCGCGGGGTTTGTCGCAACGTCGATAATGAGTCCGACAGACGCAGGCGTTAAGCGCGATGACGGTCGCGTTTTTGATAATATCCATGGCTTGTCGGGTCGGCAAGACCCACTGCCGGCTTTCCAACGATTCTCCCACGGGAACCACCTTGGAAGAAAAGTCGATCAGTCCTCCGGCGAGCCATTTTTTGTATTTAACATCATAAGTTCGGAGCCACTCATCCATGGGGGAGCAGTCCCTCGTCATAGCCGTCCTCCTTTTGTGTTTGATTCAGCAGCCCGAAGCCGGGCGTCCGACGACGGTCGACCGGCGTGGTGGCGGTGAGAAGAACATTTTATTTCGGCGCGGTCATCGCCCAAACGGGCCATGGCCGGAAAAAAGAAGCAAAAAAATTTAGATAATTCCTTGGAGGGACGCCCGGACAGCGGCTTCGGTCCTGTTTTCGACCTTTAACTTTTTATAAATATTAGCCAGATGGCGTTTGACCGTATTGGGGCTGATACCCAGGCGCCTTGAAATCCGGTCATTTTCCGCGCCGGTCGCGGCCAGGCGGAGCACCTGGATTTCCCGGGCCGTTAAGGCGGCCGGGTCCCGCTCAAGCGTTGCGGTGCGATCGGACTTGTTCGTTTCGGTTTCGGGCATGCTCCCGAGCCCGGGGGAGGTCGAAGCGGGGGAAGAAATGGCGACTGTTGACTGGAGGTTGCCGCTGTTGTCAAAGAGAGGATAAATCGTCAGTTTTCGCAAGGGGGCCGTCAGATGGGGGCAGTCCTGGGGATTGGCCCGCGGGCGGCTCAAGGCGGCGGCAAAGGCTAGGCAGGATGGATGTCCACACCGTCGGCAGTTGGTCCTGGGCAGCAACTTCAGGACATCCAAGACCGATGGCGGCCGATGCTTTCGATAGTCGGGGCGGAGCGAATTTCGCTCGGCGTATAGTTCATTAATGAAAGTCGACAGTCGGTCAAGGAATTCGAGCGCCTGGTCCCGGCCGGAAAAGGGGGCGGCGCCGAGTTTCAGGGGAAAAAGGGTGCACTTGGCCTCGGCGAAGGAGAACCTGATATGTTCGGGTTGGTCGAGGTAGCAGGCTCCCTTTACGGCGGCGTTGATAAACGGAAAGACCGGCCGAACGTCATGGTGGAGGGTGAAAACGGCGCCCCAAGTCCGCAAAAGGCGAAGAGAGATCAGTTCGACCGCTTTCGCGGAAAACCCCTGGAAATCATCCTCGTTCATGAGTTCCGCCGTTTCCCCCGGGTCGTTGAATCCGGGACCGGAGACGCATGCTCCCGTGGTGGACGACCCGGGGTCACCGCCCCTCGTCCGGCAGCGGCGATGAAAGGGGGGCTTGGCCCGCCGGTCCCGGAGCTTCCCGGCCCAACAGTTTTTGAATCCAGCCATGAAAATCTTCCAGGATCGTATACAAACACGGTATTAGCAACAAGGTGACGAAGGTGGAGAAAAGCACTCCAAAACCCAGGGAAATAGCCATGGGAATAAGAAACTGGGCTTGCAGGCTTTTTTCCAGGAGGATGGGGGTCAAGCCGGCGAAGGTCGTCAGGGAGGTCAGCAGGATGGCGCGGAACCTCATTTTTCCGGCCAGGATGACCGCTTCCGTCGCTTTCTTGCCGCCCCGTCGGAGGCGGTTGGCCTGGTCTATCAGGACCAGGGAGTCGCTGACGACCACTCCGGCCAGCCCCACCATGCCGAACAGACTGATGAAGCTGAGGTTGAAGCCCATGAGCAAGTGCCCGCCCAGGGCCCCGGCCAGCCCGAAGGGAATGGCCGACATGACGATAATCGGCTGGGTGAAGGATTTAAAGGGGATGGCCAGTAAGGCGTAAATACAGAACAGGGCGATGGCGAACCCGCGCAGGACGTCGTTGAGCGATTCCTTCTGTTCCTTGCCTTCTCCTTCCAGGCTGTAGCGAAGACCGGGGCGACGAAGGGCCAGGTCCGGAAGCAGGTCTTTTTCCAGGGACCGACGAATTTCAGCGGCGTTGGCCGTTTTTTCATCCACTTCGGCCGTGACCTTGATGACCCGGCGGCGCTGGGCCCTTTGGATGGAGGAATAACCTTGCTCCAATTTGAGCTCCGCGACCTGGTTGAAGGGGATTTCCCGGCCGTCGTCCGTCCGGACCCGCATTCGTTCCAGGTCCCCCAAGGATTTTCGCTCATTTTCCGGATACCTTACCAGGATGTCGACTTCGTCCTGGTCCCTCTGGAAAGTGACGGCCTCGATTCCATAAAAGGCGTATCTGACTTGCGCGGCCAGGTCGGCCAAGGTCAACCCCATGGTTTCCGCGGCCGGCTTTAATTTGATTTGCATTTCATTTTTGCCGGGGAGGTGGCTATCCTTGACGTCATACACGCCGGCGAAGCCGTCGAGTTTGTTTTTCAGTTCCTCGGCCGCTTCCAGGAGAGCGTCCTGGTCGGGGGCGGAAAGATGGACCTCGATGGGGTTGCCGGCCCTAAAGATGTCGCTTTGGAAGACCAAGGCGTCGGCTTCCGGAGTCGGCCCCATTTTTTTTCGCCAGGCCTTGGTCATTTCCTCGGCGCTGATTTTCCTCTCTTCCCCGTCCAAAACCTGGACCCAGACCTCGGCCAGGTGTGACCCCAACTCGCTTTCTCCGCCATGCCCGGTAATCTGGAGACCGAGAATCGAAATAACCTCTTGAAATAGCGGCTTGGCGCCAGGATCGCCCTCGCGGTCCAGTTCGCCCAGGGCCTCGACGGCCGAACTTTCCAGCTTTTTGATCACCGCGGTGGTTTGCCCGACCGGAGCGCCCACGGGCATGGTCAAGGCGGCCGAAAGAACGTCTCCCTCCACCTTGGGAAAAAAGGTCAGCTTGATGATTCCGCCGGTCCAGGTTCCTGCGGCGACCAGGAGCAGCGCGGCGCCCAGGGCGACCACGGCGTAACGCCAGGACACGCAGAAGGTCGCCAGACGGTCGTAGGGCCGAGTGATAATCCAGTTAAGGATGCGGGCGGAGGCCATTTCCTTGGTTTTTTTCCGAACGCGGCCCGCCGCGGCCGGCCCTCCGGCCAGGTGGGAGGGCAGGACGAACAATGATTCCACTAGGGAGCCAAGCAAGACCAGAATGATCACCACCGGGATGTTGCGCATGATCTTACCCATCATTCCGCTTCCCAGGAGCAGCGGGCAGAAAGCCGCCACCGTGGTTAGGACGGAAAAGACGACGGGCAGGGCCACTTCGGCGGCCCCCTCAATCGAGGCTTTCAGCCGGGGCAGGCCCTGTTGCTGCTTGGAGTAGATGTTTTCGCCGATTATTATGGCGTCGTCCACGACGATGCCCAGCACCATGATGAAGGCGAAAAGGGAGATCATGTTCAGGGAGATGTCGAGTTCAGGCAGAAAAATAAGCGCGGATAAAAAGGAGATAGGTATGCCCAGGGTGACCCAGAGGGCCAGGCTCGGGCTCATGAACAGGGCCAGGAGAACGCCGACCAGGACCAAGCCCATGGCCATGTTCCGCAGGAGCAGGTCGATGCGGCTTTTCAGGATTTTGGACATGTCCTGGTAGTAGTCGATATTGACTCCCTGGGGCAGGGTGGGTCTGATTTTTTCAATGTAGTCATTGACCTGATCGGCCACGGTAATGGCGTTCTGGTCGGCGACCCGGTAAACCTGGATCATGGCCGCCGGTTGGCCCTGAAATCGAGCGAAATAATCGATATCCTCGAACCCCTCGGAAATGTCCGCCATCTGTTCCAAAAGGACCTGGCTGCCGTTGGAGAGGTTAATGACGGGAATGTTCCCCAGGTCCCTGGCCCAATAACGTCGGCCCTTGGTCCGGATAAGGATTTCCCCGCCGGGCGTCTTGACGCTGCCGGCGGGCAGGTCCAGGCTGGCGCGGTTGACCGCGTCCGCCACCTGCCCGAGCGATAACCCATGACGCCGCAAGGTGTTTTCGGATATTTCCACATGGATTTCGTCGGGGCGGACCCCAAAACATTCCGCCATGGTGATATCGGGCAGGTCGGTGATGTCGTCCCGGATTTCCTGGGCGATGGTCTTCAGGGTCGCCTCGGGAGCGTTCCCATGGACCACGACGTTGATGACTTGGTTCCGCTGGGTGGCCTCCCGAATCACCGGCTCCTCGGATTCCTCCGGGAGGGTCCCGATGCGGTCGACGGCGGCTTTTACTTCATCGAGCAGTGCTTTGACGTCCCACCCGGACATCACTTCCACGGAAACCGTGCCGTAGCCTTCCCTGGCTAGGGAGTCGATTCGCTTGATCCCGGCCAACCCGGCGATTTTTTCCTCGATCTGCCGCAGCGCCCCTTCCTCGACCTCGGCGGGCGAGGCTCCCCGGTAACGAACGGTTATGGTGATGATGTCCAGCGAGTATTCGGGAAAAACTTCCAGTTTCATGGTCAGGCCGATCACCAGGCCGGCGACGATGAAAAAGGCCATGAGCAGGTTGGCGGCGACGTGGTTTTCGGCCATCCAGGCGATCGCTGACTTCATGGCCTAGTCCGCCTTGTCGTCCGCGGCGAGGCGGACTTTCATTCCGTCGGTCGGGGTCTTGAGTCTGGAGGTCACGGCCAGGTCGCCATGATTCAGTCCTTGTTCGATAAGGATTTTATCCCCCTGGCGCCGCGCGATCCTGACCGGTCGGAAACGAAGCGTCCCTGGCGGATCGACGACATAGACCAGATCGCCCTGGCGGAGCGCTTCCCGGGGGATGGCCGCGGCGTCCGGCAAGATTAGGCCTTCGATTTCCACCGAGACGAAGAGGCCCATGGCCAAGGGCGGCGTTTCGGAATAGGGGCGGTCCACCCGGACGACGACGTTGACCATCCTGGTGCGTTCGTTGATCTGTCCCTCGACCCTGGCGACTTGTCCCCGGCGGCTGATTTCCCGTCCGGCGATTCGGCCCTTGACCACCACCTTGGACCCGGGTCCTTTTCCCGGAGTAAAGCCGGGAACGTGAAACCACCGCAGTTCCTCGTCTTCCAGGGGGACGACGATTTCCGCCGTCTCAACCGAAAAGAGGGTGGCGACGGGGACGCCCGGCGCGGCGTAGTGGCCTACCTCGACGTTTTCCTGGCTCGTCCGGCCCTCGAAAGGCGCCTGGATTTCCGTTCGCGTCAGATTCAGGGCGGCCTTTTGAAGTTCGTTTCGAGCTGTTTCCAGATTGGAAAGGGCGTTTTTATACTCGGCTTCCGTGGACTCGAATTTTTCGGTGGAAATCACGTTTCGCGGCAGGAGGCTTTTGGCTCTTTTAAAATCGTTGTCCGCGACCTCGTACCTGGCCTGGGCGCCGGAAAGCTTGGCCTTGGCGGCCTCGACCGCCAACCGGTAATCGGCCTGGTCGATTGCCAGGAGCAGGTCGCCCTTGGAAAAGGCCCCGCCGTTGACCAGGGCGGGAGAGACAAAGGTCAGGCGTCCCGAAACCTGGGGCGCCAGGCCGACCTCCTTCATCGGCCGGACCGTGCCTTGTCCGATCACGGTTATGGGAAACGCGCCTTTTTGGACTTCGAAAACCCGCGCCAGGGGCGCCAGGATTTCGGGCCGGCGTTTCTCGGCCTCGGGCCGGTCGGCGGTCAGTTTCGCCAATCCGAAGGCGCCGCCCGATAGGAATAGGACCACTAGAAGAAATTGGGTCGCTCGTTTTGTTTTGTTCATTAAGCCTGTTCCGCTCTATTATGTCTTTTCCGCGCGCCGAAACGCCGGCAATGATCACGATTCGATTGTCGGGACCGGGAGCCCGGAGCCAAATACTTACTTGCCTACGCCATAACCGGCCTTTGTCGCCGCGGCGCCTTATGGCCGATAGTTGATGTACTCTTTAACCCGCCACAAGGGGGAAAGACATGAAGCGGTCGGCTGGGCCCAAAATGTTTAAAAATCCATACTAATCCAGTCGGGGATACTTGTCGACATCCGGAAAAATTTTTTTGATCGCCTCGGCCGCTATTTCGTGCCCCAAGGCGTTCCAATGATGATCGCAAGGCAGCTCAAGTTCTTTTTCCGAAAGATTTCTATCCGTTAATTCTTTTACCAACAATGGCGCCAAGTCGAAAAAAAACACATTGGACCGGGCGGCGGCGAAATCTTCCATGGCTGTGACCAAGGGGAAGGCTGTCCCTCGGCTTTTTTGGGCGACCAGGTCCCGAGCCGTTGGAATGGAAAAGATGAACAGCCTGCCGGGAGAGGCCGCTTTCGCGATCAGGCCGTAACAATGAAGAACACGTTCAAGTTCCTCGGCGGAAAAATTATCGTAGGGGACCGGAACCGAAGATTCATCCGCGTCTTTCCCGGAAAATTTTTCCTTGATCCACCGGGCCGAAAAGCGGAGAAAATTAATAAGATATAGACGGTTGGATAAAATATTCCGCAGGTTTTTCAGCCAGGGCAGCCGTTCCCGCCGCCGGTCCTCGAACTTGACGGGATAATAAACCTCGAACCCGACCGGACTTTTTTTTAAATAGGGGCGATAACGGTCGGGAGGAAAATTCCCGGGGTCGAGGTCGAAAAAATCGTTGAAGGGTAGAAAAAACAAAAAGACATCGGTGTGTTCGAACCGCGAGGCCAGCGTCCGGTAGAGCAGCCATTCCTGCAGCGGTCCGAAGCTGCCCGACGAGCCGAAGTTGAGGTGCTCGACGCCGGTCGCCTGTTCCAAAATGTCGGTGAATCTCTTCTCGGTTTCCACTCCGAAACCTTCCACGAAGGAGTCCCCCAGAACCACGACTCGTCCGGCGCCGGACATTTTCAAGGTTCTTTCCCGGTCGACCATGCCCCGGGAATTACTGTGGTACGCGACATCATAACAGGGGCTGGTATGTCTGCCGGAGGCGTTGGGATAATGCCAGACCCCGAAGTCGGGGTTGATGTCGTCCAAAAAGGTCGGGAGGCCGTCCGAGAGATTTCTGGTTTCGTAATGCTGGTAGGGAAAGGCGCCGAAATGGGCCAACAGTCGGAATTGGACTTCCAAAAGAATGAATATGATAAGCAGAAAGGCCGTCAAGGTCGTCTTGGGGCGCCTTTCAAACATGTTTTCCGGTTTGTTGGGTGGTTCGACCGACATGGCGGCATGATACCACAAGTCAGGTTCGCCCCTTTTCAAAAAAGATAACGACAGCCATGACAAATAATAAGGACATCCAATATTACGGCGAACAAGTCATCCATTTTCCAAAATAACCCCGACATCCAGGCTTCCCGGAAATTTTCAAGGAAAGCCTCGATTGACTTCCGGCGGGCAATAACGGATACTTCCGGCCAAAGTCAAGCGGACCAACAGGGTCTTTTTCGGCGCGACCGGACCTGGCCGCCGCTCGGGCCCGGAAGCGGGTCAGGTCGCGATCGGTCCGCCTAGGCGCGGGCGACTAGTCCGTCTTGACCCCTCGCGGTTGGTCGCGGGGGCTTCATTCCCAGGAACATTATGGAGTGAAAACCGATGAACGCCGCTTCAGTCGTTTTGTTTCGGAAGGCGTGGGAGGAGACCAGGGCCGGGCTTCGGCGCCCGGCCGGGGAACGGGAAAAATATATCGGGTATTTCTGCACCTACACACCCAGGGAAATAATTCACGCCGCCGGCTTTATCCCGGTCCGAGTCGAGGGCGGGACGTCCTTTCCCCAGGAAGCGGACGCCCTGACGCCCGGTTTTATCTGCCCTTTCCTGCGGACAGCCCTTGACGCCGGCCTGAGGGGTGAATACCGGGGCTTGCGGGGATTGGTCCAGGGCTACACCTGCGACGCCGCCTGCGGGGTCTTGAATATCTGGCGGGAAAATATCGGGGCCGAGGTTTTTCATTCCCTCCCCCTGCCCTATAACGACAACGCCGATTCCCGCCTTTTTTTACGCCGGGCCCTGGAGGAATTGATCGGTAAGTTGAAGACCGCGGGCGGCCGGTATACTGATGAATCCCTGGAAAATTCCCTGGCGCTTTACGGCCGGATCAGGGAATTGTCCCTGTCTCTGGCGGGCCGGCGGGACATGTTTTCCGCTTCCGATTTTAATGAAATAATCCGCGCCGGGTTTGTCGTTCCTCCGGAAAAATACGTTGTTTTATTGGAAAAATTAGCGACGGCGACGGATGGGGACAAACCGGCGGCGCGGGAAGGGACCCCGATCCTCGTTTCCGGCGGCCTGATCGAGGACCCCAGGGTCTGGGAGTTGGTGGAGGCCTGCGGCGCCGTCGTGGCGGCGGACGACCTCTGCGGCGGGATGCGTTCGTTTCATCCGCCCTTCGGAGCAGGGGACGACCCCCTCGGCCGCCTGATGGACCGGCACTTCAAACGCCGGCCTTGTCCGGTCAGGGCCCGGGCCTTGGAGCGCGTGGAAGACCTGATCGCCTCGGCCCGGGAATCCGGGGCGCGGGGAGTGGTGGTTTTCGCGCAAAAATTTTGCACTCCCCAGTTAGCGGATTTCCCCATTATAAGGGAAAAATTGAACGCCGCCGGCCTGCCGGCCTTGCTTTTGGAGATGGAGGAAACCGAGCCAGCCGGTGAAGGCATGCGCGGCCGGTTGCGGACTTTTTTGGAAATAATAGGGGGTTGAGTTGGAAAAAACAGGGAAATCCACCAAGCGGCTCCAAACGGCCAAGGAACTGAACCGGGTGGTGGCCGACTATTATCTGGAATGCGGTCGGGCGCGGGCGGAAGGCCGGCTGGTGGGGTGGATGCCGCCCATGAACGGCGCCATCGAGCTTTTTTACGCCCTGGGGCTTCAGCCGGTGTTCCCCGAAAACTGGTCGCCCATCTGCGCTGCTTTCGGACTGGCCCCGGGAAATTTCGAGGTCGCCGAGGGCATGGGGTATTCCCCGGACCTGTGCGGGTATCTCCGGAACATCACCGGGTATGTTCATGGGCCGATGAACGGGGCCGACGTCCCCTTGGGCGGGCTGCCGGCGCCTGATATCCTGCTTTCGCCCGGCGGAGGGTGCTCGCCGGTGATGAAGATTTTTCACATCCTGGAAAAAAGGTTTCCCCAAGCCCGGGTCTTTCGGGCCGATCTGCCCCAAGTCCCCATCAACGAGATAAGCGATTACCACCTCGCGTACGCCGTCTGTGAAATGAAGCGGTTGATCGCCTTTTTGACCGAGGTTTCGGGGAAAAAGCTGGACTGGGACCGCTTGCGGGAAGTCGTGGCCCTGTCCGACCGGGCCTGCTGTTTGTGGGACGAGATCATGTCCTACCGCCGGTACGTTCCCACGCCTTTTTCAGCCGCGGAAATCGGGGTGATGTTCGTCATGGTCACCCGCCAGGGCACGCAAATCGCGGTCGATTTCCTGACCGCCGTCCTGGAGGAGGTCCGGGAGAGGGCCGCGGCGGGAGTGGGGGTCATTCCGGAGGAAAAGGCTCGGTTGTTCTGGGACAACATTCCCTTGTGGTACAACATGGGACTGTTCAATTATTTCGAAAAAAAGGGCGTGGTGGTCGCGGCGGAGACCTATTCGGCGGCCTGGTCCATTAGACTGGACCCGGACCGACCCCTGGAAGCCCTGGCCCTGAAAAGCTTGTGGTCCTATCCCATGGTTTCCTGCCTGTCCATGGACCGGCGCAAGGAAATGGTCATCAAGGCCTGCCGGGAATACCGGCTCGACGGGGCGGTTTTTCACCGCAACAAGTCCTGCGCTCCCATCACCCTCGGGCAGATGGACATCAAGCGGGCCTTGGAGGCGGAGCTCGGCCTGCCGTCGGTGGTCATTGACGCCGACCACATGGACGAAAGGAATTTTTCTTCGGCCCAGTTCCAGAACCGGATCGACGCCTTTATAGAAATGATTCTCCAGAAAAAGGGGGTTGCGGCTTGACGCGCGGGCGGAACCAGCGGCGGGTCGGCCGGAGCCAGGACAAGCCCAGCATTTTTCCGTAAATATCGGCGTACCCGCGTCGACCCCGGGAAATATCCAGAAAGAGTTCGCCCAGGCGCGGGCCGTGGTTTTTCAGCACCCACGAACTGATCCAGGGCAGGCGGTATAGAACGAAGGCGAGTCTTTGGGCCGACTTCAAATCCCGGAAAAAAAAGTCCCGGACGAGCCGGTCGTAGCTTTGCAACCTGTCCGGACCGTTTTCCAGGGCGTCCTGGATGACCGGGGCCGCCAGATGGGCTTGTTTCAAGGCGAAAAAAAGACCTTCTCCGGTTATGGGGTCGGCCAGGCTGGCCGCGTCCCCCAGTATTAGACCAAAAGGGGAGGAAAACCGCGCTGTTGCGAAGTCAGTACGACAGGGAATCAAGGCCCGGCCGATTTTTCCGATATTTTTTTCCGGTATGCCCCGGCGAGCCAGGTAGGCTGAAAAACTTGATTCCAGGAGAAGGGAATCCAGGAAATAGGTGCAAAGGCCGGCGGAAACCGAATTTCGCTTGGGGAAAATCCAACCATAGCCTCCCGGTATAACGCCGAAATCAAATTCAGCCGGCTGGTCCGCCACGTTTTCGTAATAGGGTTCGAGTTCGGTTTCGATGGCGGCCATGAATCCGCGGGAGCCCCACAGGCCCATTTCCCGGGCCGTCCGACTCTGGGCCCCGTCCGCCCCGGCCAGGCATCTGGTCCTCACTATCCCGGTGGAGGTCTCAATTTTCAAGTCGCCCGGCCGCCCGTGAAAAGACCGCAGCCGGACCCCTTCCCGGAGCAACGCTCCCGCCGCGACAGCCTTTTGAACCAGGTAATGGTCGAAGCGATCCCTTTCCACCATGCCGATGATCGGGTCGCGGTCGCTCAGCCGATACACGGGGCGACCGTCCAGGGCGGCCTGGGCCAGAAGGCAGGAGGAGTCGAGGAATTCATGGCGCGGAAACGGGAGCAGGTCGAGGGCTCTTCCGGTCAACCCGCCCCCGCAGGGCTTGCTCCGGGGCAACGACTTTTTTTCCAACAGCATGACCATCAGGCCCTTCCCGGCCAGCAGCCAAGCCAGAAGCGCGCCCGCGGGACCAGCCCCGACCACGACCACGTCCACTGGTGGGCGTTCGGATGTTTTAGGCGTGGTGGTCATGCTGTTTCCTTGGACGGGTCTTGTTGTCGAGAAAATAACCTAGACCGGTGGTCCCGGGTCAACTATTTTTACGTAATCAGGCCATAATTTTTCCGGGCGCAAAAAACTCCTTGAACCGGGGAGGGGAAAAGTCTATTCTAGTTCCAATCCAACAGGAGCCTTCGGGGAGGCTAATGTGATCGGGCATGATTGAATCATTGATCCTGGAAAATGATTTAGGGGAACTGACCAGGCTGACCGATTGGATCGACGGTCTGGGAGAATCCATCGGCCTGTCCGGGGGAAACGTCTTTGCCATAAACCTGGCCCTGGAGGAAATTGTCACCAATGTGATGAAATATTCCTACGGCCCGGATAAAAAACTGCCAATTGAAATCCATTTGAAATGGGAAAACGGAGTGTTGGAAGTGGCCGTCGAGGATCAGGGAGAAGCTTTCAACCCTCTTGAAGTGGCCGCTCCGGACATGGACCTCGAACTTGACGAAATGAAGATCGGCGGGTTGGGACTCCACTTGGTCCGTCAAAAAATGGATGAAGTGACCTACGCTCGGGAGCGGGGCAGGAACATTTTGACCCTCGTCCTGCGACCGGGGTCGAAAGGTAAAAAGGCCGGTACTTAAAAAAGGGAGATTTACATATGGAACTGACCACCATTAAGGATGGAGAGGTTTTTATTTTCAGCGTGACCGGACGACTTGACGCCGAAACAGCCCAGAAGGCCGAAAAAGAGGCCAAGACTTGGCTGGCAAAAGGCGAAAAAAAGATCGCCGGGGACTTGACCGGACTGGCTTACATTTCTTCCGCCGGCCTGAGGCTGATGCTCATGTTGGCCAAGGGCCTCAAGACCAGCGGCGGTAAATTTTGCCTGTTCGGGCTGCAAGAGCCGGTGATGGAGGTCTTTGAAATAGCGGGGTTCTCCAGCATTATTCCCCTGGCCCCCTCCAAGGGCGACGCCCTGGTCCAACTGGGGGGCTGATCCCGCGGCTGTTTTAACCGCCAAACCGCTTAACGCTCCGCCAAATCCCTTGTTTTTACAAGGTAAATCGAGGTACTTGGCGGAGCCGATAAGCTGGGCCGGGTGAGTATTGGCTCCCCCGTTCCGAGGGGGACTAGTCGTGGCGACGGCGCCGCGCGGGATTTTACTCCGGCCAAGGCTAGCCGCGCCTTCCGCCAAGGCGGTCCATCGATAATCGGGCCGCGAAAATCGTTTCGCACGGCGGGCCCGTCCCTGGTTTTTCTTCCCAAGCAGCCCCGGGGGACTTCTTTTTAATGGTCGCGAAAACAGGTCCAGGTCGGGTTCCACCTTCGGCTCAATCCAAGCCGCCTTTTTAATTAGATTATTACATTTTTGGCTGGTCGCGCCCGGGGCGAAACTTGACGAAGGCCGGGAGAATACTAATTGTCAGCGGTCATCTGATAATGCCTAAAACCTGGCCATCTGAAAATGTATTGTTCCTTTTATTCTGAAAGACAACACCTTGTTTCAAACGGAGGCGATGGCCGGGCCAGACAATTATCTCCCTCGCCCCCACGGGGATGGGGCGAGGGGGGAGTCCTTGGTTCACCCGGGCCGACGGGGCCGGCCAAGATGTGGTGTTTCGCCTACGGCTTAACCCAACCTACGGAAATCACATTATTTTTAGGCCAGCGGAGGCGTGTTCGGCCAAGCAATTCCAAACGCCCCGGACTTCTTCGGGCGGGCATGGACGCCCGCCCTTTCCGCCCTCGAAACAGGACGTTTCGGGGCGTGAAACCGCCGCCAGGCGGGTTCTCCGGAAAAAGAGCCGGGGGTCGCCGGGGGC
>JAZDGM010000053.1:0-15603 GCA_043806915.1 Pseudomonadota bacterium
CCGGCCGCCGCGGGGAGGCGGCGCGTCCGGACGCGGGCGGCCGGCTTCATTACCCCGGCCGGGAAGTCCGGCCCTGGTGATGATTTGTTCGCGCCTCCAGCGGCAAAAAATGGGGAACGCGCTCGCCGGCGTCTTCAATAAATAATTGTCGGCGACGCCTCGAAACCATGTCCGCGGCGCGTCGAAAGGAGGGCGTTTTTTTATTTTCATCTTGACAACGTTCCACTTTTGCCTTATTTCGTAAGCAAGATGATTGAATTAATTTTATTACTATTCACTCGATAACCGCCGGGAAAGTCACCAACGTCCGGAGGTTAAATTCCCAGGATTCAGAAAGGTCTTCGACGCCTCGGACCACCCTGTCCCGAAAATCCTGGAAAAACCACCGTCGGTTCTTTTTCGAATCAAGGAAGGATATCAAATGCCAAAAAGAAAAAAAGTTGACCCAGCCAGACTCATTCAGGCCATCCAATCCGGGACGCCCTCCAATGAAATCATGAAGGAATTCGAGATAAAGACGATATCTCAATTAAAAACTTTTTACGTCGACGCCTTGATGGCCGAGGGGCAGGCTCCGCTTCTGCTGAGTGGACGAAAAGGACGCCCCCAACAGGAACAAAACTCCAAGGAAATTAAAGTCAACAAAAGAGGCAGCCTGGTGGCGCCCAAGGAATTGATTGAAGAACTCGGCTTTGCCGTTGGTGATACTTTTTCCGTGCGCCGCACTTCCGCCGGAGTCAGCCTTAAAAAGAACTAGTCCGGACAGAGCCCCGGTCCCGGTCGGGCCGCTCCGACCGTTCCCGTTCTTCTAATTCCAACGGCCTAGCCTGTCAGGGTCGGTATTCCCGGCCGAGCCCACTGTTTCGCCGCCTAGGCGTCTCTACCACCCGCGCCGGGTTGGATTTTTTCCGGCCCGGCGGTTATCTGAAGCCCCCCCCGCCTGGCCAGGGCCGTCAAGAGCCCCCGAAAAATCCAGATATGGAAGGGAAGAAGCGCGTACCAGTACGCCAAACCCCATAGTCCCCGGGGAAGAAAACGACTGGTCAAGCTCAATTGGCACACCTCGTCGGTCAGGCGGGAAATTCGGAAATCCAGGACCGCCTCGCCCGGGGTTTTCAATTCCGCCACCAGCAGCAAGCGCTCCTGGGGCCTGATTTCAAACACCCGCCAAAAGTCCAGGGCGTCGCCCACGCACAGGTTGTCCGCGTTTCGTCGTCCCCGCAGCCCCACTCCGCCGCACAGTTTGTCCAGCCGACCCCGCCACCGCCAGAGGAAATTCGCGTGAAGCCAGCCGGATTCCCCTCCAATCCGGGTGAGCTGCCGCCAGACCCTTTCCGGGGACGCCCGCAAGGTCACCCTGTAGCCCGCCGAGATCACGGCCCCGCCGGAATATTCCTCGTCCCCGAGTTGGACCCATTCCTGCGGAGAAGCCAGCCCGGCGTCCGTCCACGCGGTCTCGATGATCTGCTGCTGTTTCTTCACCAGGATGCGCTTGATGGTCCGGCGACAATCCATGAGGTCCTGGGGGATTATCCCGCGGATGGAATTATCCGCGCAGATGACTTCATTCCGCAACCCCTCGGTCAGGGGCCGGGCCAGGGCCGAATTGACCGGGGTCACCAGGGATATCAAGCGGGCGCTCAGCCCCACGGTTATGAGGGGCGACGGAACGATCCACCTCTTTCTCAGGCCCGCCTCCTCGGCGTATATTTTGAACAATTCCTCGTAGGTCAACACTTCCGGCCCGCAAATGTCGAACACCCGGCCCTTGACCTCGTCGTGCTCCAGACAGCCGGCCAGATAGCCCACCACGTTGCGAATGGAAATCGGTTGGATGTGATTTCTTATCCCCACCGGCGCCGGCAGAAGGGGCAAGCGATCCATCAGGTATCTCATGATCTCGAAGGAGGCGCTGCCCGATCCCAGGATCATGGCCGCGCGCAGGATGGCGACCGGGACCCGTCCCGCGGACAGAATGCGACCGACTTCCGCCCGGGACTGGAGATGAGGACTCAAGCGCTCCCTTGCCGGCGCCAATCCGCCCAGGTAAATAATCCGCGCCATCCCCGCCTCGGCCGCGGCGGCGGCCATGTTGGTCGCCCCGCGACGGTCCATGGCCGAAAAGTCGCGGATGCCCGGGTCCATGGAATGAATCAGGTAATAGGCGGCCCAGCACCCTTGGCAGGCCTTGTTCAACCCGTCCAGTTCCATGACGTCGGCCTGGACCAACTCGACCAGGGGGTGATTGGCCCAGGTCCGCGCCGCCAGTTTTTCCATGGAACGGGCCATGGCCCTGACCCGAAAGCCTTCATTCAGAAGGCGCGGGACCAAACGCCCCCCCACGTATCCGGTGGCCCCGGTCACCAAGACGGGTTCGAGTCTCATCGCCCTTCACCTCCAGGCTAATAAAATGACGCCCGCGCCGGCGCTCCCGGTAGTATTATGATCAGGGAAAAAACCGCCCCCGTCAAATGCCGTGACGGCCCAAAAATTCCAGAATCGTTCGCGCCGTTTGGTCCGGTTGGTCCATGGGCGCGAAATGCGTGGCGTCCTCTAGGCCCACGCAGACCGCCTCGGGCAGGACTTTCCTGAAAAATTTCCTGGCCGGGGGGAGAAAGGTGTCCGACCGGGTCCCGAAAATCAAGAGGGTCGGGACCTTCAACCGGCGGACGTAATCCCAGGAATCGTGAATGCACGAAGCGAAACACCCGGCTTCCCAGGCCGGTCGGCACGCCAGTCTTATGGACCCGTCCGGGTTTTCCAGGGCGCCCTCGTTCACGTATCCCTCCAAAAACCCGTCTTGCCAGGTTCGAAAAATACCGCGTCCCCGGAAAGCCCGCAGCATGGTTTCCCGGTCGGGCCAGTATTCCCGTCGCCGGGCCGCCTTTGCCGCGATCGGAATGCGCCGGGCCAGCCCGAATATCTTGGCCAGCCGCCACCACCACATCCAGGACGGCGGCAGGATGGTCGGGTCCACCAGGACCAAGGCCCGAACCAGGTCCGGCCTCCGGACCGCGGTCATCAGGCTGACCACGCCCCCCAATGAATGTCCGATGGCCGCGACCGGACGGCCCAGCCCCTCGAAAAACCTTTCCAAGTCCCGCGCGAACAAGCTCCAGTCCTTCAACCGGCGGGGGTCCGCCGCCGCCGTGGTGCGGCCGTGGCCCCGCTGGTCCAGCCCCAGGACGCGCAGTCTCGTCGCGAGCCTCTCGGCCAGGGGTTCGTACGTACCCGCGCAAAAGCCGTTGGCATGGCAGATATGAGCCAAGGGGCCGTCCCCGCCCCAATCGATGTAGTGAAAATTCCCGCTCGAGGTTTCGAATTCCAGGTCCCGTCTCATTTTTCCGCTCCCGGCATCGGTATAAGTCTCTTGACCGAAAACTATACGCATCCCCGGGCGGTTTCAACGGCAAAATGCCGGGCCGCCCGATTTTTAGCGGCCATCGCTTGACGCCCGTTGTGTTGACTTGCTTCCGGGGCGGTTTTATAATCAAGACGAAGACAAACGGACCATGATCGAACGGACGGGGAGGAGAACGATGCTTGAACCGGGCGCCAAAGTCCCTGACTTCACACTACCGGACCAGACCGGGACCAATCGGACCCTGACCGATTTGACCGGAACAAAGGGTTTGGTTTTGTACGTCTACCCCAAGGACAACACTTCCGGCTGCACGCTGGAAGCCCAGGAATTTCGCGATAACGCCGAGGAATTCCGAAAGCTCGGCCTGGAAACGGCCGGTCTGTCCAAGGACTCGGTTAAATCCCACGCCAATTTCTCCGCCAAGCTTCAACTGGGCTTCCCCTTGCTTTCCGACCCCGAAACCACCCTCATCCAGGCCCTGGGCGCCTGGGGCGAAAAAAAGGCGTACGGCCGGACCTCCCTCGGAACTGTCAGGAGCACCTTTGTCCTTGACGCCAAC
This sequence comes from Pseudomonadota bacterium, assembly GCA_043806915.1. Taxonomy (GTDB): domain Bacteria; phylum Desulfobacterota; class Desulfarculia; order Adiutricales; family JAGVGV01; genus JAZDGM01. The sequence goes on from JAZDGM010000053.1 coordinate 3,924, forward strand.
GGCCGGGTTCGGGCCGTCTACCCCAAGGTCAAGGCCCCGGGGCACGCCGCCCAAGTCCTGGCCGATCTCCAGGCCGGCGCCGCCGGAACCAGATGAAACGGTGGCTGGTCAAGACCGAACCATCGGTCTATTCCTGGACCGACCTCGTCCGGGAAGGCCGGACCTTCTGGGACGGGGTCCGCAATTATCAGGCGCGCGGCCATTTAGCGGCCATGAAGACCGGGGATATGGTCCTGATCTACCATTCGGTCAAGGAAAAAAGCGTGGTCGGGATCGCCCGGGCGGCGTCCGATCCGTACCCCGACCCCACCGCCGCGCCCGGCGAGCCCTGGGTCGTGGTGGACCTGGAACCCGTCGCCGCCCTGCCCCGCCCCGTCAGCCTGTCCGTGATCAAGAATGAACCCACGCTTCTCGACCTGCCCTTGCTTCGCCAGTCGCGCTTGTCCGTCATGCCCTTGACCGAACGGGAATACAATCGCCTCGTGGAACTTGGCGGAAGAGAAGCCGCTTTAAAAAAGGAGACAACATGATCAACGCCCTAATCGTCATCGCGGCCGTCATCCTTTTGGGGGCCTTGCTGTTTTTCGAAAAAAAGGAACACAACATCGGCAAGCTTCTGACCAAGACCCCCCTGTCCGTCCTGTTCGTCCTGGCCGCCTTTGTCCAGCCCCGGCCCCAGGAATGGTATTTCAACCTGATTTTCGCGGGGTTGATCCTCTGCCTGGCCGGAGACGTCTTCCTGGTTTTTTCCTCATCCAAGACCTTTCTTGTCGGCCTGGTCAGCTTTCTCCTGGGTCACGTGCTGTACGTGTCGGCTTTCGTGGTCGCGACCCACCTCAAAACCTGGCTGTCCTGGCCGGCCCTGGTCGTCCTGGCGGCGGGCGCGGCTATCTTCCTGTTCTATCTCCGCCCGCATTTGGGGGAAATGTTCAAGCCGGTGCTGGCCTATATCGTGGTCATCAGCCTGATGGTGATCGGGGCCCTGGCCGTGTTCCTGACACCCGAAATACCCCGCCGGGGCGCCTTGATGGTCCTCCTGGGCGCCCTGCTCTTCTATCTCTCGGATATTTTCGTGGCCCGGGACCGCTTTGTCAGCCCGGGATACGTGAACCGCCGTTTCGGCCTGCCGATGTATTACGCGGGACAATTCCTGCTGGCCTTTTCAGTGGGACAACTGGCCTGATCGGCGCCGCCGGGCGGGACCAGCTTCCCGCCCCACCATCATCAGACGAAATACCGGGAACAATCCCGGGGGAGACCTTATGATCGACCTGGGGCTAGTGCTGCATTGCCACCAGCCGGTGGGCAATTTCGACTCGGTTTTTGAAACAGCCCACGACCGGTGCTACCGGCCGCTCCTGGAACTGTTGGACCGCCACCCCGGCTTCAAATGCGGGCTTCATTTTTCCGGATGTCTTCTGGAATGGCTGGAAATACACCGGCGGGAAACCGTGGACCTCCTGGCCGAATTGGTCCGCCGCGACCAGGCCGAACCCCTGTCCGGCGGGTTTTACGAGCCCCTTTTGGCCTCCATTCCCCGGGCCGACGCCCTGGGCCAGGTGCGGCTGATGAACGACTTCATCGCCGACCGGTTCGGCCGCCGGCCCACCGGGTTCTGGCTGACCGAGAGAATCTGGGACCCCGGCCTGCCCCTGGTCCTGGATGGGTCCGGCCTGGAATACACCCTGGTGGACGACACTCACCTGTTTTACGCCGGGCTGGACGAAAACGGCGTCTTCGAGCCCCATGTCACCGAACGGGAGGGTAAAATCCTGAAAATCCTGGCCGCGCCCATGGTCATGCGGTATCTCATCCCCTTTTACAAGGTGGACGAAGTCATGGGCCACCTGCGCCACTGGAACGATCAAGGCCGAACCACGGCCCTGTACGGCGACGATGGAGAAAAATTCGGCCTCTGGCCCGGGACATACGAATGGGTTATCGAAAAAGGCTGGCTCGAAACCTTTTTCAAGACCGTCGCCGACAACGGCGACTGGCTGCGCCCGACCACGCCCGAACACCTGCTGAAGTCCGCCGGACCCCTCGGCCGGATATACCTGCCTCCGGCCGGGTACGAGGAAATGACCCGCTGGGCCTTGCCGACCAAGGGCAGCCAAGCCCTGGAAGACCTGATCCAAGTCTTGAAAAACGAAAACCGGTGGGACGCCTGGCGGCCCTTTATCCGGGGCGGGACCTGGGACAACTTCCTGGTCAAGTACGAGGAATCCAACCGCATGCACAAAAAAGCGCTCCACCTGAGCGGCCGGGCCCAAGGCTCCCCGGAAGCCTCGCGGCATGTCTGGCGCGCCCAGTGCAACTGCGCCTATTGGCACGGGGTGTTCGGCGGCCTGTACATGGGCCATCTCCGCCGCGCCGTCCACGAAAACCTGATCCGGGCCAGCCAGGCCCTGCCCCGGGTCCCCCCCGGCGAACCCCGGGTCTTGATCACCGATATCGACAAGGACGGCCGGGACGAAATACTTCTGGAAACCGACCGCCTGACCGTGGGGCTGGAACCGGCCCGGGGCGGCGGGATTTTCGATCTCTCCTTCCTGCCCTTGAACCTCAACCTGGCCGACGTCTTGACCAGGCGGCCGGAACCCTATCACCGCCGGGTTAGGGAAGCCGTTTTCGCCGAACCGGGCCGGTTGGCGCCCGAGGGCCTGACCAAGGCCAAGGAAAAAGACCTGGACCTGGTCCTGGCGTACGACCCGTATCCCCGCGCTTCCCTGCTCGACCATTTTTTCGAGACCCTCCCCGCCCCCGGGGACCTGGCCGCCGGCCGGACCGCGGAATACGGCGACCTGGCCCGGACCCCGTATGAAGTGGTCCGGGCCCTGGCCCAGCGGGGTCGGGCCATCGCCGAACTCACCGCAACCAGATCGCTGCCGGGGCGCCAAGTCACGGTGCGAAAAACCATCGCCGCCGGCGGCCGACCCGACCTGACCGTGGACTACCAGGTCGAAAGCGCCGGCGACCAGGCCGCGGACCTCTTTTTTGGAGTGGAACTGGCCCTGACGGTTTATTCGGATCAAGACCACCAACGTTATTTTTACGCGCCCGAATTCGACCGCCGGCGGGAACCCTATGAAACCGGCGCCGAATACCGGATACAACGCTTCGACCTGGTCAACGGGGGAGACGGCTTGCGTCTGGCCCTCTCCTTTTCCCGGCCGGTCGACGTCCTTTTTTTCCCTCTGTACACGGTTTCCTTGTCCGAGGACGGGTTCGAAAAAAACTACCAGGGGACCAGCCTGCTGCTCGCGCTGCCCTTGGCCCGAGACGGCCAAAAAACGTCTGCCTTAAAAATAGACTTTGATTTCGAGCAGTTATGATTAAAGTCAAAATAGTTTAACGGCTTAAATTGTCGTTGACAGGGCCCGGCGCCTGGGTTAAAATCCATCCTGAGATAATTTTCACAAAATGGGAGTGACTTCAACGTGACCACCCCGGAACGGGTTCTGGTCGTAGACGACGAAGAAGCCATGCGCGATTCCTGCCGTCGCGTGTTGGCCAAGGAAGGGCTGGAAGTAACCGCGGTCCCGGACGGACCGTCCGCCCTCAAGCTAATCGACAAATGGGTCTACGATCTCATAGTCCTCGATCTGGTCATCCCCGGGGATGGCCTGGATATATTGAAAAACATCAAGTCGAACGATCCGGAAGTCGAGGTGATCGTCGTTTCCGGATACGGCACCGTGCAATCGGCCGTGGAGGCCATGAAGCTGGGGGCCTATAACTTTCTGTCCAAGCCCTTCACCCCCAACGACCTGCGCAAGGCGGTGCACCAGGCCCTGGAAAAAAGACGCCTGGCCATGGAAAACCTGTATCTGCGCCAGGAACTGGAAAACCTCCGGCACCGCAACCAGGTCGTGTATTCCGGCCAAGCCATGGCCCAGGTGGTGGAAATCGTCGACCGGGTCGCGCCCACGGACTCCACGGTCCTGTTGACCGGGGAAAGCGGCACCGGCAAAAGCCTCCTGGCCCGCCGCATTCACGAACTTTCCGCCCGCAACGGCCGCCCCTTCGTGGCCGTGGACTGCGGCACCCTGGTGGAAACCCTGTTCGAGAGCGAGCTGTTCGGGCACGTCAAGGGCGCCTTCACCGGGGCCGATTCCAGCAAGATCGGCAAGTTCGAGCTGGCCAACACGGGCACCATCTTTTTCGACGAAATCAGCAATATCAATCTCGACGTCCAGGCCAAGCTGCTCAAGGCCGTGGATGACCGGGAAATATCCAAGGTCGGCAGCCACCGCACCGTCAACGTCGACGTCCGCATCCTGGCCGCCACCAACCAGGACCTCCACCAAGCCATATCCAAGGGGCGCTTCCGGGAAGACCTGTTCTACCGCCTGAACGTGGTGTCCATCGAGGTCCCGCCGCTCCGGGAACGCAAGGAAGACCTCCTCCCCCTGATCGACTACCTGCTCAAGCTCTACAACCAGCGCCGGGCCATGTCCGTGCAGGGCATTTCCCCGGAGGCCATGATGCTCCTCCTCGACTACGACTGGCCGGGCAACGTGCGGGAACTTTCCAATATGATCGAACGGCTGGTGGTCCTGAACCGTTCCGGGACCGTGACCAAGGACGACCTTTTCTTCGCGGGCTGGCGCGAAAACGATAGGCGCGCCGCCGTCGCGGACGGATTGACCCTCCTGGAAGTGGAACGGGAACACATCCGCAAGGTCCTGCTGATGTACCAAGGACGCAAAAGCGAGACCGCCCAGGCCCTGGGCATAGATCGCAAAACCCTGCGCGAAAAAATTAAAAAATACGATCTCGAATGAAGAACCGGCGAAAAGAGTCTTACAGGTCGAGATAAAGGAAGGCGACTTCAAAGGGTAGGTGCGGGAACGATTTGGTCCCGTTAAAAACGAAGCCGAATTTTTCATACCAGCGCCGTAGGTCATCCTGGGCCGCGATTATCCCTATTTCCACGCGCCTTATCCCCCCCGACCGGGCCTGTTCCAGGACGAAACGGGTCAAAACCCCGCCCCGCCCCCTGTTTCTAGCCGCGGGGATGATCGCGACCCGTTCCAGATAGGCGACGCCGGGCTGGGCCCGTTCCAGCCCCGCGCACCCGATGTCCCGGCCGTTTTCCGACAGAATCCAGTAGCTCGCGCCCCGGTCCAGGTCGGCCGTAACCCATTCCGGCCGGCAATTCGACGGATGCCTGGGGGCGTTGGCCGGAGTCAGCCCGAACCGCTCGGCCGGGGTCCGGAAGGCGGCGGAAATTATCCCGGCCAGCCCGGCCGCGTCGTCCCGGGTCGCCGGCCTGATATTCCGGTCAGTCTCCAAGAACGTCCCCCGGCGAAATTCTTTGGCCGTGCCAAAATTCCCGGGCCGAGGTCTTTTTCCGGCCGGCCAGTTGCAATTCCCCCACCGCCAGGCTGCCGGTCCCGGCGGCCACGTGGAGCCGTTCCGAGTCCAGGGCCAGGATGGTTCCGGGCCGTCCCCGACCCGGTCCGGGGACCGCCCCGAATAGTTTCAGGAAAGTTCCCCGAAACGCGGTGAAGGACCCGGGCCAGGGGTCCAGGCCCCGCACCTGGCAGGCCAGTTGCTCGGCCGGCCGGTTCCAATCGATCCGGCCGTCCGCTTTTTTCAACAACGGCGCCGGCTTGATTCCCGCCTCCGGTTGGGGGACGGCCGTCGCGGTCCCGGCTTGCAGTTTTTCGATCGTTTCCAGCAGCAGGTCCGCCCCGATAACGGCCAAGCGATCATGGAGCCGGCCGGCGGTCTCGTCGGGCTCGATCAAGACCTTGACCGACAGCAGCGTCGGACCCGTGTCCAGGCCCCGGTCCAGCAGCATGGTCGTGACTCCGGTCTCGGTTTCCCCGTTGATGACGGCCCAATTGATGGGCGCCGGGCCGCGGTAGGCCGGAAGAAGGGACGGGTGGACGTTGAGCGGCCCCAACCGGGTCAAGCCTAACAGGCCGGGAGGAAGCAAGCGCCCGTAAGCGACCACCACCAGGATGTCCGGCGCCAGCTCCCGGAAACGCTCCAGGACTTCCGGCCCGCGGATCGAGTCCGGCTGCCAGACCGGCAGCCCCAATTCCCCGGCCAGGGTCTTGATATAGGGCGGCGCGGTCTTGCGGCCCCGTCCCTGGGGACGGTCGGGCTGGGTGACCGTCATGACCACCTGCCGCCCGGACCCCGCCAGGCCCCGCAAGCTCGGGCCGGCGAACTCGGGAGACCCCATGAAAACCACTCGCAAGGGACCGCTCATTTGCCGTCCTTTTCCTGCCGCATCATCTTTTTCAGGCGCCGCCGGTACAGGTCCCGCTTCAGGCCGCTGATGCGGTCGATGAAGAGAATGCCATCCAAATGGTCGATCTCGTGCTGAAAAACCACCGCCTTGCGACCCGAGGCCCGGTATTCCATGGTCCGGCCGTCCAGGTTCTTCCCCCGAACCACCACTTCGGCCGCGCGCTTGACCTTGGCGTAGTAGTCGATCACCGACAGGCAGCCTTCCTCGAAGACAAAGTCGCCCTTGGCCGAGACTATTTCCGGGTTGACCACTATCAGCGGTCGGCCGAGGTCGTCCGCCGTGCTGTCGTCCATCACGATCAGCCGGCAGTTCCAGCCCACCTGCGGCGCGGCCAAGCCCGAACCCGGAGCTTCGTACATGGTCTGCACCATGTCCTCGGCCAATTTCTTGATTTCATCGGATATTTTATCCACCGGCCGGGCGATTTCCTTCAGCGCCGGGTCCGGATAGGTTAGTATGGATAGAACGGCCATGAACCTCGATCCTTCAATAAGTTAAATTTGCAAAGAATATTATAATGCACCATGGCCCCGCTTTCAACTATTCCCTTCTTTTTTCTTCCATATAAACCGACCTGACCGCGGGCCAGGTATGTCACGACAACAAATGAAAAGGCCCCTCGGGCATTTTCATATAAACCGACCTGACCGCGGGCCCGGTCGGGGCTGTTCAATCGATGGTAAAGGTTTATACTTGGAAACAACGGGACCCGCCGCGTCGCGGCGAGGGACCCGGGAAGATAGGGCGCCCGGCCCCCGTGGGCGGGGCGGCGCCGTCGGATGAAGCTAGGGAGGATTTTTTTATGGCTAACAGCCTGTTTGTCGCCTCCACGGAAGGCCGGAGCGGCAAGACCGCGGTCTGCCTTGGATTGATGGAAATGCTGGCGAGAAAGATCAATCGGGTCGGTTTTTTCCGGCCCATCATCAACCCGGAAAATTTCCTGGACGGCCGGGACCGGGATATCGTCCTCATCTCTTCTCATTTTCAGTTGAACGCCGCGTACGAGGAAATGTTCGCCTTCACCACCGAGGAGGCCGAGCGCTTGCGGTCCGAGGGCCGGGAACCCGAGGTGATCGAGGGCATTCTGAACAAGTTTCACGCCTTGCAGGAAAAAAACGATTTCATTTTGTGCGAGGGGATCGACTTTCCCTCGTCCACCTCGGCTTTTGTGTTTGAATTCAACACCGCCATCGCCCGGAACCTGGCCAGCCCGGTCCTGCTGGTGGTCAACGGCAGGCATTCCACTCTCCAGGAAACCCTCTGGGCCGCTGATCTGAGCATGACCTCGGCCTGCGACGAGACCTGCGAAATCATCGCGGTCATCGTCAACCAAGCCGAGCCGCGACACCTGGAAGCGGTCCGAACCTTGCTCCAGGACCGGGGCGCGAACCACAACATCATGACTTTCGTCATTCCCCACGAACCCACCCTGGCCGCGCCGTCGATGGGGGAAATCGCCCGGGCCATCGGGGCCAAGGTGCTTTACGGCGGGGACCAGTTGAACCGCCACGCCTACAAGTACATCGTGGCCGCCATGCAGCTCCGGAACCTGCTGCCCCGGATCGAGCATGGCTCCCTGATCATAACTCCCGGGGACCGGGCGGACGTCATCGTGGCCTGCCTGGCCGCGGTCTCGTCCCGTTCCATGGACGACATCAGCGGCGTGGTCATGACCGGCGGCCTGTTGCCGGAGGAGCCGATCATCAAGTTGATCGAGGGCTTTCCCCGTATTCCCCCGGTGCTGAGCGTGGAATCCGACACCTTCGCCACGGCGACGGCCATCAGCCGGATCGTCCCGTCCCTGACTCCGGACAACGACCGAAAAATCACCCGGGCCCTGGCTTCCTTCGAGAAGCACGTCAACGTGAACCGGCTGGCCAAGGCCATCATCACCACCAAGACCACCGTGGTCACGCCCAAAATGTTTGAATACGGCTTGATCCAGCGGGCCAGGTCCGACCGGCGGCGCATCGTCCTGCCCGAGGGCGGGGAAGAGAGAATCCTGCGGGCGGCGGAAATACTGACGCGCCGGGAAGCGGCGGACCTGGTCCTGCTGGGCGGCGAGGAACAAATTCGCGAGCGGATTTCCCGCCTGGGCCTGCGCCTCGACGGCATTCGCATCATCGACCCCAAGCTGTCCGATCGCATCGAGGATTTCGCCGAGACCTACTACAACTTGCGCAAGCACAAGGGCATCACTCCCGGTCACGCCCGGGACGTGATGGAAGACGTCAACTTCTTCGGGACCATGATGGTCCACCAGGGCTTGGCCGACGGCATGGTGTCGGGCGCCGTTCACACCACCCTGGCCACGGTCCGGCCGGCCTTCGAGATAATAAAAACCAAGCCGGGGTGCTCCATCGTGTCCAGCGTGTTTTTCATGTGCCTGGCCGACCGGGTCCTGGCCTACGGCGACTGCGCGGTCAACCCCAACCCCACGGCGCCGCAGTTGGCGGAAATTGCCCTGGCCTCGGCCCAGACGGCCCTGACCTTCGGCCTGGAACCCCGGGTGGCCATGCTATCCTATTCCACGGGCGAATCCGGCCAGGGCGAGGACGTGGACAAGGTCCGGGAAGCCACCCGGCTGGCGCGGGAACTGGCCGAACTGAAGTTCCCCGGCCTCAAGATCGAGGGTCCCATCCAGTATGACGCGGCCGTGGACGCGGCCGTGGCCCTGACCAAGATGCCGGACAGCGAAGTGGCCGGCAAGGCCACGGTCTTCATCTTCCCCGACCTGAACACCGGCAACAACACCTACAAGGCCGTCCAGAGGTCTTCCGGCGCCGTGGCCATCGGCCCGGTGCTCCAGGGCCTCAAGCACCCGGTCAACGACCTGTCCCGCGGCTGCCTGGTAACCGACATCGTCAACACCGTGGCCATCACCGCCATTCAAGCCCAGTCCGAGAAAGGCCTTTCATGAAAATTCTCGTCATCAACACCGGCAGCTCCTCCATCAAATATCAGTTGTTCGACCTGGCCCGGCGCGAAACCCTCAGTTCCGGGCTGGTGGAAAGAATCGGCGAGCCCCGGGGCCGGATCAGGCACAAGAACCGGCCCGGGACCCTTGCGGAGACCGAACTGGAAAACGAAGCAACCTTCCCCGATCACGGGGCCGGACTTCGCGCCGCCGCGGCCCTCCTGACCGACCCTCTAACCGGGGTCATCAAAAACCAGGCGGAAATACGGGCCATCGGGCACCGCGTGGTCCACGGCGGGGAAAGGTTCCAGGCGCCCACCCTGATCGACGACCAGGTCCTGCGCGCCATCGAGGCCAACACCCCCCTGGCGCCCCTCCACAACCCGGCCAACATCATCGGCCTCGAGACCGCCCGGGCCCTCTTCCCCGACGCGGCCCAGGTCGCGGTCTTCGACACGGCCTTTCACCAGACCATTCCGCCCCGGGCCTATATGTACGCCTTGCCCCACGAGCTGTACGAAAAGCGCCGGGTCAGGAAATACGGCTTCCACGGGACGTCCCATAAGTACGTGGCGGCCGAGGCCGCGGCCCTGCTCGGCCGGGAACCAGCGGAAACAAACCTGATCACCATCCACCTGGGCAACGGCGGGTCCATCACCGCCGTTAGGGGCGGAAAAAGCGTCGATACGTCCATGGGCCTGACCCCCTTGGCCGGCCTGATCATGGGCGCCCGGTGCGGGGACATCGACCCGGCCATTCCCAAGTTCCTGGCCGACAACCTGGGCCTGGGCATCGCCGAGATCGACGACATGCTCAACAAGCAGAGCGGCCTCAAGGGGATTTGCGGCCACAACGACATGCGGGACGTACACCGCGGGGCCGAGGCCGGAGACCCCCTTGCCCGGCTGGCCCTGGACATGTACCAGTATCGCATCAAGACCTATATCGGGTCGTACCTGGCGGTCCTGGGCCGGGTGGACGCCCTGGTCTTCACCGCCGGCATCGGGGAAAACGACCCGGAAATCCGGGCGAGCATCTGCGCGGGCCTGGAAAACCTGGGCGTGGTCATCGATAAAAACAAGAACGACTCCCCGTCCCGAGCCGCCCGGGAAGTCCAGGCCGAAAACAGCCCGGTCAAAATCCTGGTGGTCCCCACCAACGAGGAACTGGAAATCGCCCGCCAGACCCTGGAAGTGCTGCAAGGCGCCTGACCGCCCTCCCCGCGGCCGACCATCGGCCCTCGGCGGCCCCGCCTATTCCCCTTTATCCCTCCCGGGCGGGTCAGTGTCAGCGGCCATCTGATAATGTATTGTTCCTTTTATTCTAAAAGACAACACCTTGTTCCAAACGGAGGCGAGGGCCGGGCCGGACAATTATCTCCCTCGCCCCCCGACAAAGGGTTGGGGCGGGGGGGAGTCCTTGGTTCACCCGAGCCGACGGGGCCGGCCAAGATGTTGGGTTTCGCCTACGGCTCAACCCAACCTACGGAGATCACATTATTTTTAGGCCGGCGGAGGCGCGCTCGGCCAAGCAATTCCAAACGCCCCGGACTTCTTCGGGCGGGCATGGACGCCCGCCCTTCCCGCCCTCGAAACAGGACGTTTCGGGGCGTGAAACCGCCGCCAGGCGGGTTCTCCGGAAAAAGAGCCGGGGGTTGTCAGGGGCGCCGGCTCCGGCGCGCCCCTGACCCTGGGACGGGAAGGAGCCTCTCGAAGCCTAACGCCGGCCGCGCGAGGGGCGGAGCAGCCCCGCCCGCGCGGCGCCGGCCAACGTCTCCAATTTACCGTGGCAAGGCTCGCAAAATTATAAAAGATGGTGCGCGTTGCGCACCCTACAAGCCTTTCGCCACCACCGTGGGCGGCGCATGTAGGGGCGCCTCCCCGTGGGCGCCCTCTTGGGTTTGCCCCGGGCGGGTCCGACAAGGCGTCCCCCCCCTCACGCCTGCCCCTCTCCCCCCATGAATGGGTGGAGAGGGAGAATTGTCCGCGGCCATCCGATAATGCCTAAAACCCGGCCGTCTGAAATTTTGGCTGGTTCCCAAGCTCTAGCTTGGGAACCCAAGAAGGGGAAGCTCTAGCTTCCCCACTTTATCCGGAAAGCAACCACGGGGAATCAACGCGGCGTTTCAATTCCGTAGTCGTAGGGCGGCCGTGAAGGTAGCGATATTAGTCGGTTTGAAATTTCGACCGTCTCGTTGAACCGAGGCCTGAAGGCTCGCCGGGCAAGGTCTATCATCTGGACGGCGATTATGGGCCGGGCGGGGGCTCTACATCTCTAGAGTGAGGAAGCTGGAGCTTCCCTGGCCGAGGTTCCCAAGCTAGAGCTTGGGAACCAGCCTTACTCATTTTCATTTGGTAATTTTCCTGACATTTTCAACCGACCGCTAGTACCTTGTTCCAAACGGAGGCGCGGGCAGGGCCGGACAATTATCTCCCTCGCCCCCGACGGGGGGAGAGGGTTGGGGTGAGGGGGGGGAGTCCTTGGTTCACCCGGGC
>JAZDGM010000054.1:0-3040 GCA_043806915.1 Pseudomonadota bacterium
TGTTGATTTTCAAATTAACTGGGCATAAATTTGCTGATTAATTGGTCCATCCAGGCGAGTTACGAATTATTTGGACAAATTTCGTTTTATTTGGACCTGGACCGGCTAAAGCCGGTCCAGTCTTTGATCAGCCTGTATTTACTTGAGTATTTTAGAAGATTTCCGAAGAAGCGATTCTGACGTGTTCCGCGGTGACGGTGTGTTGCTTTTGCCCGGCGGCGGCGATCATGGCTCCCCTGGCCAGGTGATTTGCTTTTCGGTATATCCCTCCGGACCCTTGTTGAATGGCGGTGATAGCCTGTTCGTCATAGCAATTATGCTTGAGGCCGGCGATAGTGAGTTGATGTTTGAGATAGTCTTCCATCTGTTGTCTATCGACGCCTTCCAAATGGCTTCGCGCCACGATTCTGGATGCAAGGGGCAATGAAGTCCTATACATCAACCGATCGACCAGACTGTTTTGCCCGACCAGGATTACGGGCAGGCAGACTCTTGACTCTTTCTCGAATTGAGTAATGGTGTGGAGTTCGGCGAAGACCTCCATTCGAATGAGAGAGGCCTCGTCGACGATCAAAACCGGCTTTATTTTCCGTCCCAGAACCAGGTCGACGACTTCCTTTTTGATCTTTCGGGCCATGACGGCCTTTGAATTGCTGGACAAGTCAAGGCCCAAGGCGTTTAGAACCTGTCGATGGAACTCCAACAGGGAGCCGGAGGAGCCGATTAGGTTTAAGACCAGATATTCGGAGTGGTGCAAGGTTGAGGCGGCGTACCGCAAGGCGGTGGTTTTTCCCGAGCCGACGTCTCCAGTGATCAAGGCCATGGCTCCCAGGCGGACGGCGTATTCAAAGCGTTCGACGACGCCGGCGACGTTGGGGGTGTGATAAGTATCCTTGATCTCCACCTCCACCGGGAAGGGTTCTTTTGGCAGGCCGAAAAAGGCCAGGTAGGCGTTGCTCATTTATTCCTCTTTTCTTCCCCAAAGCTCTCCGCCGCGATAACGGGAAGCGCCGTTGTCTTCGTCCATGGCGATATTATGGTTTTTGTCCCTTTTGACCCTGGCGTTGACGTGAAGGTCCACCGGCCGGAGGCGCCCGTATGACTTGTGGTTCAGCCGGACCTCGACCAGCTCGGGTTCATGATCGTGGTATAAAACGTCGACCTGTTTTCCGATCAACTCCACGGGAGCCTCGAATATCCGGCCATTGAGACTGATGGTCCGGTCCTTGGCGACCTTGCGTTTGACGGTCTGTCTGAAATGATCCAACAAGTCCCGGGGCGCGGGCCGAAGGCATTCCATGCGGGCGGTAAAGCGCGCCAAGGGGGTCTGCCCGGTCCCGCCGTGGACTCTTTGATGGTAGACATGTCGGAGCCAAAGGTCGAAGGCTTCGTTGAGTTCGTCAAGGGTCCGGCCGCGAAAGCCGGGCAGGAAATCGCCCCGTACCGTTCTGAAAAATCGTTCAATTTTTCCTTTCCCCTGGGGCTTGTAAGGCCTGGCGTGGATCAGGGCCACGCCCAGGGAGGCGCAAACCTGCTCCAAATGCTTGGAGCGAAAGGCCGAGCCGTTGTCGGTGTATAGCCTTCGAGGCAGCCCGCGCGTTGAGAAGGCCATTTCCAAGGCCGCTAGAAATGAAGCCGTCCCCTCGGTCGGATAAAAGGCCCCATGGGGGACCAGGCGGGAATGGTCGTCGATGAAGGCCAGTAAATAGGTTTTCCGTTGTTTTCCCTCGGACAGGACCATGGGGCCGTGCATACAGTCGCTTTGCCAGAGGTCGTTGGGCAACTCGGCCTCGAATTTGCGCCGATCCTCCGGGATTGGAGTCGTCGCCTTCATCAGGCCGTAGGCGTGAAAAAAACGATAGACCGTGCTTGGATTCAGCTCGACATCCGGACCCGCCAAGCCCCGGCTCCTCATTTCGTTTATGATCTCACGGACCGGGGCCAGCGGGTTCTTTTTCCTCAAACCGATCAGGGCCGCCTCGGTCTCGTCGGAAAGGCTTCGGCTGCGTCCCCGGTCCGAGCGGGCTCCCGGATAAAGGGCCTCGAGTTTTCCGCCCGCGTCTTGATAGGCCTTGGCCCAGCGAATAATCGTGCTCCGGCCGATCCGGGTTCGATTCGAAAAGGGAATGGACCACTTGCGGGCGCACTTCTCCCGTATCAGGCGCTCTTTCTCGCCCGATTGGAGCATCGCTCCCCCCGCCAGGTCGTGAATCACTCCAAATCGAAAGGTCGCGACCTCTTTTTGTTGTTCCTCGTTCATGGTTATGCTCCTTTTTTAGAGTTTGAAAAGAGATTGCCGTAAACGAGGCCCAAAAGCCACGACACTCCTGGGTAGGGTCTTTGATCGTCAATGGGCCGCCGGCGTTAAATGGACCGAGTGACCGGATTGCGACCTTGCCCCAAAAGATTATCAAAAGCATCCAGGAGCCGATCAAGGAAGCGAATTCCTAAACTGGCGGCCGCGTGTCTCTTGAGCGCGAGCAGCCAATGCCCCTGACGGCCGCGGGAAAGACCCGGCGGCCAAAAACCGGTGTCCAGCCGGGTGGAAACGCTGTGTCGTATTTGGTCGATGGAGGCTTGAAATCGTGGCAAATACCCGCAAGGCTTCATCCGATGCACGCCCCGGCATTCCGGACAGCGCCACCGCCGGAGCGGGACCCCGCCGCTTATACCGTCAAAAAAAGCCCATACAAAACCATGACCCCAAAGGCGGGGATGTCCGCAACGAGGACACTTATCAGGACGAGTCCAGGGATATTTCTTGCCTAATCTACAAATATCCTTGAGGGAAACAGGTAAATTCAGTATCATGTCTCCAACTTGGTTGATAGGCCAATCCGGCCTATCGGCGGGGATTGGGGCGGGTTCTCGGGAAAAAGTAGCCGCCCCTTTCCTTTTTCTTAACATTTCCGCACGAATACCGCGAATGAAAAAATGGCCGGTGGAAGGAAACGGGGGAGCTGGGGTAAGGTTTTAACGTCAAGCCCTGTCTATTTTTGAAAAAACAAGGCTTGGGGTACTCTCCGCGCGCTTCGCGCAA
>JAZDGM010000055.1:0-19102 GCA_043806915.1 Pseudomonadota bacterium
AAAAACTACGGCGCTAGCCGTTCAGTCCAACCTACGGAGATCACATTATTTTTAGGCCAGCGGAGGCGTCGGGCCAAGCAATTCCAAACGCCCCGGACTTCTTCGGGCGGGCATGGACGCCCGCCCTTACCGCCCTCGAAACAGGACGTTTCGGGGCGTGAAACCGCCGCCCGGCGGGGTCTCCGGAAAAAGAGCCGGGGGTTGTCAGGGGCGCCGGCTCCGGCGCGCCCCTGACCCTGGGACGGGAAGGAGTCTCTCGAAGCCCAACGCCAAGCGCGCGGGGGGCGGAGCAGCCCCGCCGCAAGGCGACGGCCAACGTCTCCAATTTACCGTGGGCGGGCCCGCAAAATAGTAAAAGATGGTGCGCGTTGCGCACCCTACTTACTCATTTTCATTTGACCATTTTCCTTACATTTTTAACCGGCTGCTAACAAATGCAATCCCCGATGGGGGCTGTAGGCGGCGTGGAGCCTCTTTCCACGAGCTGGCCTGATTTCAATTCTCACGCGAAGGCGCCACGGAAACCGGAGGGGTTGCACCCCTGGCCGCTTCGCGTGAGGCGGCTTTTCCGTTATTTAGTGTCTGCCATAAAGCGCCCTTTTGCCCAATCTCTTCGTCGAACTAAAAAAATAGTCATCGGAATATCAAGCGTATGCCCACGGCTATTTTTAGGACTACTCGATCCAAGACAAAATATGCTATTTCTGGACGGATGCTTATTAAAATCCGGTGGGCCAATTGGCCAGAAGGCGTCGGCTGATGGAACCCTTCTTCAGGCAGGCGTAGTCGAGAGTTCGGCATAGAAACTTCCGTGTGTCGCGCGGATCGATGATGTCGTCGATTAGATGTTTGGACGCGGCCGGGTACGGCCCGTTTTCGTACCGCCACTGCTTGAGCAGTTCGGCGCGTTCCTCTACCGGGTTCTCGGATTGGGCCAGTTGACGTCCGTAAACAACGTTCACGCCGACCTCGTCCCCGGTGAAGCTGATGTGGGCCAGGGGCCAGGCCGCGATGAAGTCGGCGCCCATGCCCGGGCCGCACATGTTGGCGTACGAAGCCCCGATGCTTTTGCGAATCACCACGGAAATCTTGGGGACCGTGGACCGGACCAGGGCCTGGAGCCAGACCATTATCTTGGTGGGCATCTTGCGGTGTTCGGCCTGGACGCCCACAAGAAAACCCGGCGTGTCGTGCAGAAAGACCAGGGGAATATTATAGGAGTCGCAGAAACAGATGAAGTCGACGGCCTTGTCCGCTTCGTCCGGGCCGGAAGCGCCGGCGTTATGCATGGGCTGGTTGGCCATCACCCCCGCGACCCGGCCGTTCAGGTGTATCAGACCGGTAACGAGCGCCTTGCCATATAACTCCTTCAGTTCCAGGAAGGCCCCGTCGTCGGCGATGGCCCGGACAACTTTTTTCATGTCGTAAGCCCGGTTTAGGCGGTCCGGCACGATATCGAGGACTTGATCGATTCGGCGGTCCGGCACATCGTCGGTTTTCTTATAGGGCGGCTCCTCGTCCGCGTTGGACGGCAGGAAAGCCAGGCACTGGCGAAGCTGTTCGATGCAGTCCGCGTCGTTTTCGGCCAGGCGGTCGGCCTGGCCGGTTTTTTCGGCGTGGACCTTCCAGCCGCCCAGGTTTTCCTCCGAAACTATTTCCGACGTGGCGATCTCCAGCATGCGCGGTCCGGAGACGGCCATGCAGGTTCCCTTTACCTGGATGTTAATGTCGGCGGTGACCGCGGACCAAGTGGGGCCGCCGAAGCTGTCGCCCATGATGCCGGTGAGGATGGGGACCTCGCGGTTATGCTTCAGCATGTTGAGGGGAAAGAGGTTTTCGCTGATGCCGATGGAGCCCATGCCGTAAGGGATGCGCAGGCCGCCGCCCTCGTTCAGCCCGATCAGGGGAAACCTTCGCCGGAGGGCGTAGTCGTGAAGGGCGTCCAGTTTCCGGATATGAGCCGCGCCCTCGGTGGCTGAAAGCACGGTCTTGTCCGCCGCGGTCACCACCACCGGCCGACCGTCGACTTCGGCCAGACCGCCGATTACGCCATCGCCGTACGTGCGGTCTTCCATTCCCGGGATCAGGGCGTGGTTGAGCATGCCCAGTTCAAAAAAGGTCCCCGGATCGGCCAATTGTTCGATCCGTTCCCGGGCCGCGCCCCTTCCCAGTTCGTGTTGACGTCGCACCCTGTCTTCGCCGCCAAGCTCCAGGGCCTGCTTTTTTCGCGCTTCGAGTTCCTTGATATGTTTTTCCATACGCTTCCTCCAATAGGCCGGCTTGACCGGCGGTCAGGCCGGTCGCAACGAAGAATTCCAAAGCGGGCCGCGCCCGCGGTCCCATGAGCCTTATTTCTTGTTTTCTTGAGCAGAAAACAAGAAACAAGGCGCTAATTTAAACGGCTAGGCCGGTTTTGGCAAATCCCTGTTTTGGGCAATTGGCTCATTACGCCAAAAATTAGCGGCCCTGAAGAAAGAATCGCCGCCGCCGGGGGCGCCCCGCGACCGTAACAACCTATGTGACGACGGAATGTGAATCAGGACATACCCAATTCCTTCATGATCATGGCCTTCAACTTGTATTTCTCCACCTTGAAGGTCGGGGTGACGGGCAGGTTTTCGACAAACCTGATGTGCCTGGGCCACATGAACCGGGGCATTTCATCCTTGATCCAGGCGCGTAGTTCATCTTCCGTCAGGACAGCGCCCTTGTTGAGAACGATGAAAGCGGCAATGTCCTCTTCGTGCCCCTCGGCTGAAGGCACGGGAAAAACGGCGCTGTTGCCGATGCTTGGATGGTCGTTGATCAAGGCCTCCACAGTGTGGGAAGACATATTTTCACCCCGGCTGCGGATGAATCCGCCGATCCGGTCCACGAAGCGGTAGACGCCGTCTTCATCTCGAACCACGATGTCCCCGGAACTGAACCAGCCGTCCTTCATGGCTTCGGCCGTGGCTTCGGGCTTGTTGAAATACTCCTTGAGGATTGAGTTGTCCAGCTTGCCGCGAAAACGCACCTGGCCGGGTTCGCCCGGGCCCGCGGGCTCGCCGCGGTCGTTCAGCAGGGACGCCTCTATCATGGCCAGGGGGCGGCCCATGAAGCCCTTCCGCACGTCCTTCCAACCGGGAACCACGGGCAACTCAAGGCGGGCCGCCCTTTGGCGTATCTCGGGTTTGGAAAATCCCTTGAACAATTCGGCCGGCGTGCCTTCATCGTCGCCGAATTCGTCGATCACCCCGGCGAACGCTCCGCCGACTTCGGTGGAGCCGTATCCCACGGTGACGAAATCGATGCCGAAACGCTGGGCCACTTGGTGATGATTCCCGGGCAGCGGCTGCATGTGGACCATTTTCATGGTGTTGTCGCGATCATCGGGCGACGGGTCCTTCATCATCAGCCAGGGGATCATGATGTCCAGCAGGGCCGAGGTGTTGGCGCCGCTTTTACGCACCCGATTCCAATATTCGTTGGGACTGAACTTGTCCCAGATCGCCACCCTGGCCCCGACCCAACCGGCCCGAACCACGTTGGCGAACGCCCCGCCCACGTGGTAGAGCGGCAGGTCGCTGTAAATCACGTCATCCGGGTGGGCGAACTGGAGCAGGAAGAACAGGTAGGTATGCAGGTAACGATGCGGCTGGACCACGCCCTTGGGATAGCCGGTTGTTCCGGAGGTGTAAATGATGTTGGCCGTATCCCCGGAAGTCAGCGGTATATTGAGATTGGCGCCGTCGCCCTGAAGCAGTTCATGGAAATCCGACGCTGGAAAGACCTTGTCCAATCCGGCCGCCGCGACGTCCGCGTTGTAATCGTGATCGCCTTTTTCGGGCCGGTACAGAATTACCCGGATCGGTTTGACCTCGTCCCGGATCGCGTTTAAAGCCGGAATGAAGTTTTGCTCGCTGATCAGGATCGTGGGCTTGGCGTCATTGATGTGGTAGGCCAGGAGCTTGCCCCGGAGGTTGTAATTGATGGGGCAGAAGACCGCGCCCGCCTTCCAAATGCCGAACATGGCCAGACTGACGGCCGCGGGATTGAACAGGAAAAGGGACACGCGGTCGCCTTTTCCCACGCCCAGGGATCGCAGGTTGCGGGCGAAGGCGTTGGCCAGCCGGTTGAATTCGGCGTAGGTGTAATCTCTATCCTCCTCGCCGTAGTAGAAGAATACCTTGTCCGCCTGGGTTTCGACGATCTCCTGAAATTTGTCGATGAACACTTCGCCGTAATTTTTTACTTCCTGTTCCAGTTCCTGTACATCCATGGCGCCTTTCTCCTATAATGACGGGTTGTATTAGGGCGTTAATCCCTGGCCGCGGCTTCCAAGCCAGGGCCTGGCGACCGGTTTTTGGCTTTTGCGCGGGGTTGTATGCCGGGCCTACCCCTGCTTCAGTCGCTCCCTTAATTCCTTGCGCAGAACCTTGCCGGCCGCGCTGACCGGGATGGTCTGGAAATGAAGCTCCCGCACCTTCTTGTAGGGCGCGACCTGGCGGCTGACATGCTCCATGATCTCCTCGGCCGTGGCCTGGGCGCCCTGGCGCAACTCAACGAAAGCCACCGGGAACTCGCCGGCGGCCAAGTCGGCCTTGCCCACCACCGCGCATTGCCGCACGGCCGGATGATCGAAGATGACTTCCTCCAACTCGCGCGGATACACGTTGTATCCCTTATAGATGATCAGGTCCTTCTTACGGTCGGTGATGTAAAAATAGCCGTCTTCGTCCTCGCGGCCGATGTCTCCGGTTAGCAGCCAGCCGTCCTTCAGCACTTCGGCCGAGGCTTCGGGCTGGAGCCAGTAACCCCGCATGACCTGAGGCCCCTTGAGGCATATCTCGCCCTCGGAGCCTGGCGGCAGGTCCTGGCCGGTCGCCGGATCGATCACCTTGATCTCGGTGTCAAAGATGGGAAGCCCCACCGAGCCCGGTCGGATCGCATCCCGGGTGGGCGGATTGGCCGTGGCGCCCATGGTGCATTCGGTCAGGCCGTAACCTTCACAGACCGTGCCCGAAAATTCCAGCATCTTGTCGAGTACGGGCCGAGCCAGGGGTGCACCCCCGGAAAAAGCCAGTCTGACGCTGGAGAGATCGTAATTGTCAAAATCGGGTAGGTTGATGAGGGGGATGAAAAGCTGGGGAGCCCCGCCGATCATGTCGGCCTGGTACTTGACCACGCCGCTCAGGTATTCGGCCGGCTCGAACCGCGGGTAGACCACCATGGTCAGGCCCAGGGCCGTCATGGTATTGAGGTAGGAGATGACGCCCATGGCGTGGAACCAGGGAACGACGACCATTGCCACGCCTTGGTCGCGCGTCAGGGGCGCATCCTCGGGGTTCATTCCCGGCGGCGTGATCAGGTTCCAGACGCCGTCATTCATTACGAACCGGGCGCCGGTGAACCAACTCTTGTACTGGCAGGCGTTGACCACAACATTACGGTGGGTCAGCATGACTCCCTTGGAAACGCCCGTGGTGCCGCCGGTATAGGCGATATGGGCCAGGTCCTGGTCCACGTCAAGGGGAACCGTCTTGGTGAAAGGCTGATGCTTGGCCAGCAGCTCGGCAAAGTCCAGGGTTTCCGGGACCGGAATCTTGCCTTGCGGCTTGAGCGTTTGAATGAGCGCGCCGCGGCAGTCGGCCAGGCTGGTGGTAATGACCTGGCGGACCGTGGTTTCGGGCAAAATGGACTTAATTCCCGGGTGGAGCAGGTCCATCGTGATCAGAATTTTGGCGCCCGAATCCGTGAGCTGATGCTTGGCCTCGCGCGGGGAGAGCAGTGGTGAAAGCGGGGTGAACGTGGCGCCTACGCGTAAAAGCCCGTAATAGGCGATGGCGAACTGAGGGCAGTTGACCAGATGAATGGCCGCCCGGTCGCCCTTTTTGACGCCGAGGTCGTCCAGGGCCGAAGCGAAGCGGTCGGCCAGGGTTTTTAACTCGCCGTAAGTCAGTTCCATGCCGTCGAAGTGAATCGCGATCCGGTTGGGGACACGGGCCGCCGTCTGATCGAGAAAGCCATGCACCGGGAATTCGGGGTAATTCAGGTTGCGAGGCCAGCCTTTCGGCCAAGCCTTAAAGTTCTTGGGCATCTGTCGTCACCTCCCGTTTGTTTGGAAACCCTGGTGAACCGCGCTTCATTCAGGTCGCATCCGGTGGCGCCGAATGCGACCCGCCGTTAGGCTTATGAAGCGAACCTGTATCGGGGAGCTTCATTTCCCTTTGAAGACAGGCGACCTCTTTTCAATAAAGGCCCGGGCGCCTTCTTTATGGTCCTCGGTGGTAAAACAGTACAGCAACGTCTGGGAGTACCACTGCTTCCAGGTCTCGATGGGCATATTGAGACCCCGCCGGACTCCTTCCTTGGTTAATTTCACGGCGATCGGCGGCTTGTCGGCTATCTTGCGGGCCAGGGCCAACGCGGCCGGCATTAGTTCCTGGTGTGGAACCACTGTATTCACCAGACCGATTTTTTCAGCCTCCCTGGCGTCGATAATATCGGTGGTCAACATCAATTCATAAGCCTTGGCCAGTCCCACCAGTCGGGGCAATATCAGTTGGGCCTCGTCCGGCACCAAGCCGACCCGCAGAAAAACCTCGCCGAATTTCGCCTTTTCAGAGGCCACCCGTATGTCGCACATCAGGGAAATGTCGCATCCATAGCCCACGGCGGGGCCGTTTACTGCGGCGATGGTGGGTTTATTGATGGTCAGGAGCCTTGACCCGCCGCCTTCGATGGTTTCCTTCTGTAGATACCCTAGCTGCAATTCCTGGTATTTCCTGGCCGGAGAATCCTCGTTCAGGAAGATGTCGTTAACGTCATCTCCCGAACAAAAAGCGCGGCCGGAACCGGTAATGACGATTACCCGGACCTCGTCATTTTCATCGGCTTGAGCGATGGCCCGGGCCAACTCCTGGTGGGTTTGAAAGGACAAGGCGTTCATGACATCCGGCCGGTTTATCGTGATTATCCCTATATGGCCGTCAACCGAATAAGCAATATGTTCGTAAGGCATTTTCGCTCCTCGTTAAGGCATGATTCGGAATTCGCGCTGTGGGATCAACCGATCAGCGCACGAGCCACTTTTTCGTAATGGTAATCCAGGTCGCCGGCGATATATTCACACGCCTTGGCCTTGCGATAGAACAGGCTGATATTGCACTCGCGGGTGGTGCCTATTCCGCCGTGAATCTGAATCGCGCGCTCGCTGATGAATTTGTATTTTTCACTGATCCAGGCTTTCAGCACGGAAGCTTCCCGGGAAGCGTCCTCTCCCCGGTCCACCATTCCCGCCGCTTTGTATAAAAAGGCGTGAGCCGCGTCGTAGGCCAGGAGCATGTCGGCCATGTAGTGCTGGATGGCCTGAAAGGCGCCGATGGGGCGGCCGTACTGATGCCGTTCCTTGGCATAGGCCGCGGCGATGTCGATGGCGGCGCGCGCCCCGCCCACCATTTCGGCGGACTTGGCAATGGCGGCCTTGGTGTTCATGGCCTCCAGGATGTCCGCCGCTCCGCCCGCCGGGCCGACCATGTTGCCGGCCGCGACGCTGACGTCGTTAAAAACAACCTCGCAATTGTTGTCCTTGCCGATGGTCGGAATCTTGCCAACCGTCAGACCCGGGTTCCCGGCGTCAACCAGAAACAACGTGGGCCCCTGGTTTTCGACCTTGGCCGCGACCAGCAGCTTGTGGGCGATATTGGCATCCATCACAAACATCTTCCGGCCGTGGAGTACATAGCGATCGCCTCGCGACCGGGCGGTCATGGTGATATTGGCGGGATCATAGTCCGCTTCCTCTTCGTACTGAGCCAGGGCCATAATCAAGCCGCCTTCGGCGATCCGGCCGAGCAGTTCCTTCTTTTGCTCCTCGGTCCCGCCGATGGCCAGGCTGAGCCCGCACTGAATGACCGTGGAAAAGAATGGACTGGGAAAAACAGCTCGGCCGATTTCTTCCTGGATAATGACGAGATCGGTGAACTGTCCTTCAAAGCCGCCGTACGCTTCCGGAAACAGCCAGCCCAGCCAGCCCAGTTTCGCCATCTCCGCCCACGGCACGGGATCGTACCCCGCCGCGCTCTCCTCGAGTTCCTTGACCCTGGCGTACGGGCATTTCCGGGCCAGAAATTTCCTGGCCGAATCCCGCAGAATTTCCTGCTCGGATGTAAAATCGAGATTCATTGTGCTCCCTCCCGCGTCCCGGCTAGGCCCGAGGCAGGCCCAAGCCGACCCAGGCGATGATATTCTTCTGGATTTCCGTGGAACCGGCGGCGATATTAAACCCCATGATCAATTGGTAGTTTTCGATCATGGACCCGCCTAATGGCGCCCACTTGGAAGCTTCCACCTGGCCGTACGGGCCCATGAATTCCGTGGCCAGGTTGGCCAGGCGTTGAATAAGGCCGGTCCCCATGACCTTGGCTTCCGAAGCCGCGGCCGCGGAAAAGCGCAGGTTGCCCTTTTCCTGTTCCCACCCGACGCGATAAGCCAGGGCCGCGCCCGTTTCCATCTCGATCCACAGTCTGGCCAACTTTTGCCGCGTGATCGGGTCGTCGGCCAGTAACCGGCCGTTGCGCCTGGTCGTTTTGACGTATTCGATCAGCCTTTCCAGGTCGCGGCGGACCGAGGCAAAGGCCCAGACCCCGGAGCGCTCGAAATTCATGGTCGCCCGGGTCTGCTCCCAGCCGCCTCCTTCCTGGCCGATCCGTTCGTACTCGGGCACGCGCACGTCCGTGAAAAAGATTTCGTTGTACAGGTGAATCCCGTTCATGTAGTGAATCGGCCGGACTTCAACGCCAGGCAGGGTCATGTCCACGTTGAAGACCGACAGGCTGGCGCTACGCCGCGATTCCCGTTCGGTGCGAGCCAGCAGGAAGATGTGGTCCGCCCGGTGGGCGCCCGTGGTCCAGATTTTCTGGCCGTTGATCACGTAACAGTCGCCGTCGCGCACCGCCGTTGTCTTCAGCGACGCCAGGTCCGAACCGGAATTGGGTTCGCTCCACCCCTGGCAATACTGCCATTCGCCCGAGGCAATGGCCGGGAGGATGCGTTTCTTCTGGTCCTCGCCGCCATAAAGCAGGAGCGCCGGGGCGAACATCCCTATCCCGAACGGGTCCGACGGGGCGCCGTAATATCCGGCGACTTCCTCGAAGATAAGTTGTTCAATGATTGTGGCCTCCCGGCCGCCGTATTCCTTGGGCCAGGCCGTGATATGGTAGCCGGTCTCGGCGTACTTCCGCTTCATCCGCTTGAAAAATTCCCAGCCCGCGTCAGGGCCGAACGTGGCTTCCAGGGTATTCCCCAGGTACACCGCGGGCGCCTCCGCCATTTCGCGGGCGAAAAACGCTTCCAGTTCCTGTTTGAACTCGAGTTGCTCCTCTGACAAAGTAAAATCCATTCTTTCTTCCCCGATCTGGAATTTTTGGGCCAGGGCTTGGTCGCTTTTAATCAAGCCTCGTTTTTCGGACCACTGGTTGTAATCCATTTCCCGAAGGTCTCTTGAGTTTAGGCAATTGTCGCGCCAAAAAGCGGAAACAGGATATTTGCCATGATGTAGGCGGGTTATCGATATGGGAAAAGGATGGCAGCGGCGGCTTTTGCTTAATATCCGTCATATTGACAAAATTTGGGCAATCAAGGTAGTCTGATCGACAATGCGGTCAACCGGAACAAACCGGCGTCGGAATCCGATCCCGGGCGTCCGAAAATCAATCAAGGAGCTCCCCATGTCACAAATTTCCAACGAAGAACCCTTTGAAGAACTGGCCATGGCCGCCCTGTTCGAAAATGAATTCTCCATTGATTGGATTCAAGCCATTACCGGCGACAAACCGTCGCGGATTCTCGGTCTCCTGGAAAAGGAAGTCGAAAACGGCGCCCTTTCATCCAAGGGATGGGGAAAATACTTATTTCACAACGAGAAAAGGAAGCAGGAACTGAGACGCCTACTGCCTCGGCACGAACAGGAGTTCTACCACCGCCGGATTGTCGAGGTCCTTCAGCGCGAGGTTACGGACGAAAAATCCGTGGTCCAGGAAATCGCCGCCCACTTGATGGAGATTTCAAACGACGTCGAAGGATGCCGGTGGCTTTACAAAGCGGCCAGGGAAAACCAACGCGCGTTCAGATATAACATTTCGTTAATATACTATACCAAAATCGTCGAAGATTTGTTTCATGTTCAAAATGACGAAGCAGACATTCTTTTTATGGACTCGGCCATGGCGTTTTCAAAAAATTCAACGGCGCGGATAAATCCGGCCAAGGTTATCGATGTCCTGGAAAACGCCCTGCGGCGGGCCGAAGCCGGAAACGATAAAAGAAGACAGGCCCTGATAGAGATGCATCTGGCCAAGAACGAGTGGCTGCGCGGAAACGAATCCGGCCTGCGCGTCCATTATCGTAAGGGCGAGGCCCTGGCCGACAATATCGATGATGAAAGGCTGCATCTTTCCCTTCTGTCATTCAGAATCTGGTACTATAACTGGCGGGGGCGATACAAGGACGTCGTCACGGAGTACCAAAAGCACGCCCCGGACATTGACCGGTATCCCACCGGCCGGTTTCCCATGATCACCAGCATCATCCTCAGCCTGGCCCTGGTGTATTGCGGCAAGTGTAATCAAGGCCTGGGCATGCTGAACGCGTTGTACAATCATTGCCTGAAGATCGGGGACATTGAAAACGCCGCCGTGGCGGAAATGGGTTTGGGGTTTTCCTTGATCGCCATGAGAAAACTCCCGGAGGCCCTGAGGCACTGCCGCAATTCGCTTAACCATGCCAAAACGATAAAAAACGAATGGGTCGCCACGACTTCCTATCTAGGACTCAGTTTTATCCATTGTGAAACCAACCAGATGGAACTGGCGAAAAAATACCTGAATAAATGTTACCAGTCAGTCCAGAAAACGGGCACGGTAACGATCAATGCTGTCTTTTATCTCGAAATCCTGTGGGGCATGAAAAAGGGGAATCTGGCCAGGATTCCCGGTTTGAATTTGGAAAATGAAATCGATTCCATCTTGAAAGGTCCGAAAAACCCGCTCCTCAAAGGCGTGGCTTTCCGGCGCCAGGCCCTGCTGCGGCAATCCAACCATGAACCCGACGAGGCGGTTGAGAAATCGCTGCGGCTTTCGAAAAAATATCTGGACAAGACAGGCCATCAAACCGAACTCGCCCTGACGGGCATTGAACTGGCCCGGCTGTATTTTCGAATCGGCGACAGGAAAAAGGCGGTGGAATGGGCCGCCTATTCCGCCGGCATTGTCGACGGATATAATAAGTCAATTATTCCCGATGATTTGAAGGGATTTATCAAGGAACATCGTTCCGATAAAGACCTGTTGAAAGAGATACTGGCTTTGGGGCAAGACATAATGTCGATTCGGGCGAACCGGGACTTGGTGAACAACGTCCTGGCGACGGCCAACCGCCTAACCGGCGCTGAAAGGGGCGCCATTTTTTTATTAAACAAAGAAGCGGACCCTCCCTGCCTCTATCTGATCGCCGCTAGGAATCTCACTCCCGATGATGTGAACGATCCGTCCTTCGCGCCTTCCATGAAAATGATTGAGGAAACAGCCTGGTCGAAACAAAAGAAGCTCATGACCATTGAGGACAAACAGAAAAAAGACGAATACCTTTCCAGAAGCCTGATTCAATCGAGCATCTGCGTTCCGATGATGATTCGCGGGGAATTGATCGGAGTTCTTTATCACGACAATCGTTTGTTCGCCGCGGCGTTTCAAGAAAACGATCTGGAAATTCTTTCATATTTCGCTTCGCAAGCCGCGATAGCCCTGGACAATGCCAAGGCCTACGCGGAAATAAAAAATATGAGCGAACGCCTGGAGGAGGAAAAAAGGTACTATGAGGAACAGCATTTCGAGGAATATTTCAATGATGAAATTATCGGAAAAAGCCCGGCGATAAAAAAAGTGATCGCCGCGGTGGACCAAGTAGCCGGATCAGACGCCACCGTGCTGATCCTCGGAGAAACCGGCGTCGGCAAGGAGCTCGTGGTCAATTCCATCCACCGCCACAGCCCTCGCTGCGACAAGCCTCTTATTCGCGTTCACTGTAGCGCTCTTCCGGAAAGCTTGATTTCCAGCGAGCTTTTTGGCCACGAAAAGGGTTCGTTCACCGGCGCCGTGAGCCGGCGAATGGGGCGGTTCGAGCTGGCCGACGGGGGCGCCATTTTTTTGGATGAGATCGGGGAGCTTCCCCCGGAGATACAGGTTCGTCTGCTCAGGGTCTTGCAAACGAAAGAATTTGAGCGGGTTGGAGGCGTCACGACCCTTCATTCTGATTTCCGTCTTATAGCGGCCACCAATCGCGATCTTAAGGCCGAGGTTAAATCCGGCCGATTCCGGGAAGACCTTTATTACCGGCTGAACGTTTTTCCCATCGAAGTCCCTCCGCTTCGCCGTAGAAGCGAGGATATTCCGTTGCTGGCTCAATATTTGCTGAAAATTTACAGTAACAACTTGAAAAAAAACGTCACTAGGATTTCGCCGTCGGTGATGGAGGAACTTATAGCCTATTCATGGCCGGGAAACGTACGAGAGTTGGAGAACGTCATCGAACGAGGCGTCATCTTGAGTTCCGATTCCTTTTTTCGCATGCCGCCTCTTATTTCCTCGCCCCTTAATCGCACAATACAATCCACTGAAGAAAACATCCCAACTTTTAAAGAGAACGAACGCGTCCTGTTGTTAAAAGCGCTGGAGAAAACCGGGTGGAAAATCAGCGGCAAGGGTGGAGCGGCCGAACTGCTGGACATGAACCGAAATACTCTTGCCTACCGAATGAAAATACTGGGAATCAAGAAAAAAGGCAATTCGTGCCTGACTCCCTAGACCTGCCGCGACCTTGCCGTCAGGTTGGACAAGGACTATTTGGCCCTGGAGAGGAAATGCAACCATTTGACCGGAATAGAGCTATCTTGGCTGCCCGGATCCGAATGCTCGAATCCGGGGAAACGTGATATGCGGACCCTCTCTGGCCAGAGTGCGACCATGGGCCCGTGCCTCCCGTCGCGTCGCGTCGCTATGGTCGGTGGAAAGGACTCCGAGAAATTTTGTCAATTGCTTCAGTATTTCTCCGGGGTAAAAGTCTCGTTTTCCTTGATTTAGGCCTAATGGCCGTGTTTTGCAATTCGCTCCCATGATAAAAAAAATTACGTTTATAGGCGGGGTATGGGCAAGTAGTATCCTTCCTTTGGCAGAAAATACCGGTTCGGTGGTTGTTTAAGGCTGGCAGGGGCGGAACCCTAGAAGAGGGCGCCCACGGGGAGGCGCCCCTACGGCGGTGTTTGTTTTAGGCAGGCAGGGGCCGGGCCCGAGAAGAGGGCGCCCACGGGGAGGCGCCCCTACGGCGGTGGTTGTTAAGGCTTGTAGGGGCAGGTCCCCGTGCCTGCCCTCTTCCGCGTGACCGGAATAGTCGCTTGGCGTATCGTTGGATGCCTCGTTAATATTGGAGAAGAGGGCGCCCGCCGGTCCAGAGGCGCCGCTCGGTCAGCATCCCGCCCTGGCAAACAAAACAGCGGGGAACCTAAATTAATTAGCTAGCCTATTCCGCCCTCTGAATAAGTCCTCAAATTGCCTTGTTTCCGACATGGGGCTTGCTTACGTTCGGGAATGGTTGGGCGCCGGTTCACGGGTTTTCCAGGATGGATCGAGAAATCGTTGTTTTGAAATATATTAATTTGTGTTGTAAAATAATTCAAAATATGCACAGATTATTGCCATGAAAGCGTTTAATAAGGATAGTGGCCCGCTAACAATACCAAGGCCATGTTTCCGGTTCCGAAGCCTTTGCGAAAGGGTAGGGATTTCAGTGTTCGCGCGGCTAGTTAAGTCGGCAAGTGATGGTCAACGGGGTCTCCTTCAATCCCGACTGCCTTCGGGCTTCGGGTTTTCGAGGCCTGAATCGAAAAACCAAGGTCCCAAAACAACGAGGGCTATTTCCATTTTACACTATGTTTCCAGTTAACCTAACTATTGTTAAGGAGTAAACAAACAGCGTTCATCCCTAGAAAATGGAGGAATAATGGACATGATGGCCGGTCAATTGAAAAAACTCCTGATCATGGTTATTATTTGTGTTTTTTCAACTTGTTGTCCCGGTTATTGGCCTGTGGCGGTGGAGGCGACGGTCAACACCAGCAACGGTTGGAAACTGGAAAAGCAGTCCAGCCAGCGACATGCCGGTCGCGGGGAAAAAATCCGCTTTACCGTGACCCTTACCAGGACCGGGCCGGCGGTGCAAGGAGCGTATCTGATCGATGTCCGCTCCACTCAAACGACCCGGTTCATAGACCCCGTGCCGGCGCCAACTTTCGGGGGAGGAACGGCCGCCTATATCTCGTGGAAAAACCTCAACCTAAACACCGGGGATAGTTTCACGGCCAGCTATTCCGTCGAGGTCGGCGACATGACTGACGCGGAAACAATCTCCAATTATGTCATGGCGGGCGGCCCGGATTCGCCTATATCCATAGACAACACGATACAAACCAAGCCGTTCAATATCACGCGAGGCGGAAGCAAAAGCGCCAAGGTCGAACCTCCCGACCCCATAAACGCCGCCACCGGCGAATATTTTATCGAGCCGATAACCGACATCTCCCTGGTCGGCCCCATGCCTCTGGAATTCAGGCGGTGGTACGCCTCGGATTTAACGGGGGACCTCAATTTCACCGGGACCCTCGGCAAGAATTGGATGCATAACTTCGAATATTACATCCAAGACCCCGCCACCGCTCCCAAGGTGGTGTACGACCAGGGCCGAATGGTCTACTTTAGCGCCGTCTGGTCGGACGATGAAACCAAGTACGATCTCAACTACCACCAGGAGCCTGTTCCCTACAAGCTCGAAAGGGATTCGGCCGGTCATTTTTGGTTTATGGACCCGGAAAGCGAGCAGGTGTACCATTTCGACGATCAAGGCCTACTAATGAACGTATTTGATCGGAACGGAAACCGGCAGGCCATCGTCCGGGACGCCCAGGGACGGGTCGTCCAGGTTTCCGACGGGCTGGGGAGGACCCTGGCCTTCCAGTACAACGCCGCGGGGCTGCTGATTCAGGTCAGCGACGGCTTCGCTCCCGTTGCGTTCTCCTACGATTCCCAAAACAGGCTGATCGCTTCCACCGACCAAATGGGCCATGCGACCAGGTATGAGTTGGACGCGCTGCCAATGCTCGCGCCCATGATCACGGCCGTGGTCCGCCCCAGGGGCAACATTCCCTACACCCAGGAATACGACGGGAATCTCCGGGTCGGTCGCCAGGTGGACGCCTACGGCGCCGCGACCACCCTGGCCTACGACTCCCCGGACCAGGACCAGACCCAGGTTTCCGACGCCATGGGGGTCCAGACCTTCACTCACGAGGAAAAAAACAAATGCACCGAATCAACAGATAGGTCCGGAGCCTCGGCCGCCCTCGACTACAACGACCGCGATCTTCTGGAAAAACTCACGGACCGCCAGGGCGACGCCATTTCCTACACTTTCGATGACGAATCCAGGCTGCCGTTGTCCACCACCAACGCCCAGGGGGATGTCATAACCTACGACTACCTGGCCCAGGACAACGTCTTCGGCAACCCGGTCGATCCCCAGGCCTCGGTATCATTTACTTTCCACGACTTGGTCAAGACGACCTATCCCGACGGAAAAACAGAGGCCATGACTTACGATCAGGCGGGCAATTACACCACCATTGTCGACCGGGACCAAGCCGTCTGGACCTATGCCTACAATCAGGCCGGGCAGCCGCTAAAGGCGGTGAACCCCCTGGGCGGGGAAACAACCTACGAGTATAACCCGGACGGGACGTTGAAATCCGTTTCCAGCCCCGGCCGGGGCGTGACCGGGTTCGAATACGACGCCGGAAAGAGGAACATCCGGATCAATTATCCCAACGGGGCGCATTCCCGGATTTCCTACGACAACATGGGCCGAATAATCGGCCTGGTGGACCAAAACGGCCGGAGTTACGGTTACGTTTTCGATGAAAACGGCAACTTGGTCCGGGAAGTGGACCCCCTGGGACGGCCGACCATCTATCAATACGACCTGATGGACCGCTTGGCCTCGATCACCAATCGCCTGGGCGGCGTGACATCCTTTACCTACGACGCCCTCGGCCGGACCGCCTCGGTCACCGATCCCGCGGGAAACATCAGGACCTTCGTGAACGACGACGCCGAACGAAAGGTTACCATCACCGACGAGGCCGGTTACGCCTGGCAACGCCGCTACGACGAGGAAGGGCTTCTGGCTTCCATTACGACTCCATTGGGCCGCGTCACCAGCTTAACCCGAAACAAGCTCGGGCAGATAGAATGCGTCGCCAATCCCCTGGGCGCGAGGACCTGTTTCACTTACGATAAAATGAGCCTGATAAACCGCGTCGTGGACCCCTTGGGTCAGTCCACGGACTTCAGCCATAACGGCAACGACTTTATCGACGCCATCGGCGCTCCGATGTCCCGCAACGCCGCCTACCGGCGCGGCGCCATGGGAATGATTCGGGAACTCACCGACCCATCCGGGGCGGTCTGGAAATTTACCCAGACGAACATGGGTGTGGAAGCGACCCACACTGATCCCTTGGGTAACTCCCATGTCTACGTTTCGGATGATTCGGGCCTGCGCTCGGCGTCCTATCCCACCGGAGAAACCCTGGTCAACACCTATGACGCGGCGGGAAATCTTACCAGGGCCGAATGGTCTGACGGGTCCGCCGTAGAGATGTTCTATGACGACGCCTACCAAATCACCAGGATCAACGACCTGGGCTTCACCCACAACGACGATGGCATGGTAACCGGAACGAGCGGCGAGGGCTTTGACTTCACCGCGACTTACAACCAGGATGGCAAGGTTGCCTCGGCCGGGTACGCCGGGTTGTTTGACGTCGACTACCAATACGACGCCAGGGGCAACATCAGTTCGATCACCGATTCCCTGACCAATTCCCGGGTCTGGTTCAACTACGACCTGGACGGCCGGTTGATTCGGATAGGGCGGTCCAGCGGGCTCTCGACTGACTTTTCCTGGGATGACGGATCGAGGTTGACGGAGGTGGTCGACGGCGCCGTATCCGAGCAGAAATACAGCTATGACGCGGACTCGAAGATGACCAGGGCCGAATTGAATGTTCCCCTGGACTCGGCGGCCGCCACGTCCTCCAGAACCGACCGCTTCGACTTCGACGCCGCGTCGCAAATCGCGACCGAGGGATACGAATATGACGCCAGGGGACGGCTGCTGGAGTCCCCGAATTGTTCATTCCGCTGGGACGCCGCCGGACGCCTGATCGCCGCCGGGGAGGCGACATTTACCTACAACGGCCTTTATGGGGTCAGCTCGAGGACCACCGCCGGCGAGAAGACAACCTTCCATTACAATTTCGCCTTCGGCATCCTGCCGGTTATGGCCGAACGAAATGTTAACACCGGTAAATGGAAGAGGTTCTATGTCTGGAGCCCCGGAGGCGGAATGTTGCTGTACGCGATCGAGCCCGAAAACGAAAACCGGGTGACCTTTTACCATTACAACACCATGGGCGACGTTCTCTTTCTGACCGATAAGGCCGGACAGGTCGTCGACTCCTATGCCTACTCCCCCTATGGAATCATGCTCGACCACGAGGGCCGGAGCGACCAGCCCTTCACCTTTCAAGGGCAATTCGGCGTTCGCTGGGAACCATCCGCCCAATGCTACCAGATGGGCATGAGGTATTACGATCCTGTCGCCGCCCGCTTCCTCTCCCGGGACCCCTTATGGATGACGGAAGATGACATCTTCTCCCTGAACCCGTACCAATACGCCAATCAAAATCCCTTGAAATATATCGATCCCACCGGCTTGGGAGTCGGGTATAATTTCGGCTTCTATGGAGGCATGAACACCTATCGCCGGGACGGCAACGAAAATGTTTGCCCCCTTCCCTGCACCGGCCAATGCAAGAAAATAGAAGTCTCCAAGGTCATGCTCGTCCTGGGAACCGACAGCGGCTGGATGGGCGCCGGCAGCATGCTGAGGAAGAGCTATCGTTGGGCCAAGAAATACCTGGAGGAAAAGTGCGGCAAAAACAATGTGATAACCCTGAGAAAGCCAACTTGGGAGACCTTGAGGGACACCTTGGCGGCCAACAGGGACGACCTAGCCGGCTTTGTGTTCCTCGGGCACGGGTCATCCTTTGGCGGGGTGGACGTCATGAATAACGCAGCCAATGCCAGCTTCTTCTCCAGGGCGCTGGGGAGCCAGAGCCACATACCCAATGTGTTTATGTTCGCCTGCCATCAAGGCGCCGCCGCCAACGCGGAGAGGTGGGCCAACGTTTTCCATTACGATAATTTTTACGGGCCCGACCGTCTTTTAGGGGCCTACGGGCTGTATTTCAGTTACATCAATTATGTCAAAAAGGTCACTTGCCAAAAAACCTGGAAATGGATTTGCGTGGAACAAACCCAAACGCCCCAACCGGTCAAGACCGTGACCGAAAGAACCAAAACCCACATTGGGAAAAAGGAAACCACAACCACCACGATCAAAAGTCAGCCGAAGTGAGGGCAGGCGGAAATGACCAAGCAACACGACGTCAGAAAACTATTTGCCGACAAGGCCGTCATCCGGAAGGAACGGAGGTCCTCGATGCGAATTTTGGTTTATTGGCTGCTGGGTTTCATGGCCGTGATTTTGCCGGTCATGACGGCTGGACCGGTCCGAGGGTCCGAGATTGTCTATT
This sequence comes from Pseudomonadota bacterium, assembly GCA_043806915.1. Classification (GTDB taxonomy): domain Bacteria; phylum Desulfobacterota; class Desulfarculia; order Adiutricales; family JAGVGV01; genus JAZDGM01. The sequence goes on from JAZDGM010000055.1 coordinate 18,746, forward strand.
CCTATGACAGCGCCGGCCGGCTGGAGTCAGCCGACGCCGGGAACAACGTAATTAGCACTTACACATACGACGCCAACGGAAATATGCTCAGCCGCATGGTCAAGACGGACGCCGCGCCTCCCGGGCCTTCGCCCGCCATTAACCAGGAGTCTGGTGGAGCAAGAGGCTATTGCTTTATTGACGCCCTTCCTTGACCTTGGCCGGGGGCGGAGCGGCGACCCTCCGCCCCCCGGACCTTAACACGTTAATTCTAAAACAAATTATACGGTTAGACGCTTGGCGCGTCGTTGGATGTTACATTAGTATGTAAGAAGAGGGCGCCCACGGGGAGGCGCCCCTACATTGTACCGCCCGCGG
>JAZDGM010000056.1:0-14773 GCA_043806915.1 Pseudomonadota bacterium
TAAAGAAGCGGCCATGTCGTTCGCGTCGTTGACAGGATTCCTCAGTGGCGCGGATTCATAAGCCCCGTTCCCGATCACCAGGGCTACGCGTCGCTCGTTCACCGCGTCAGCCGATGACGCGCCGGCCAGAACCACCCCGCGCGCCGGCTCCTTCGCCTGGTCATCGACCACGCTGGGGGAGCTGGATTGGCACGACGTCGTTAATATGGATACCGCGAGTATTAAGGCCGGAACAACAAAAAAACGCCTCAATCTCCAACCTTGACCCGGAATGCCGCCCATTTACTCCCTCCATATCCATATTTCCTACAATAACGGCGAGTTGATTAGAATCACCGCCTGCCATGGGCCGGAGATTAAACTCACCATTGATTTGACCCACTAACCGGTCCCGCCGCTTGTTGCCGACTGAATCAGGGTCAACGTAAAACTTAAAACTTCAATGAAATTGAACGGTCATGGCCGACTTTCTTTAAACTTTCTCTTTTAAGTCGGCCATGAGGTTGCTCCATATTATACTTTTCACCGCAAAATAAAAAGACCTTTTGTATGGCCTGGAGGGGCAAGGAGTTCAAATCTCCTGAGACGTGTTAAGGGGCTCGTATCTATCCGACTTCCCTATCGCCCCTAAGCCGCGCCAGTCTACCCCACAGCCTCCAAACTGCCTAGATTTTGCTAGCGGAACTGCCTGAATTTGCCCGAGTTTGCCGAGGTACGTAAAAAAGGGTCTTAGGGGCAAAACCCTAAAACCCTTGTAAAATCTGGAGCCGGCGATGGGATTTGAACCCGCGACCTGCTGATTACGAATCAGCTGCTCTACCCCTGAGCTACGCCGGCTTCTGGCGCGGAAGTAGTTATAATGCAAAAATCGGTTCATGGCAAGCCCAAGTTTAAAAGAAATGCGGGCTTTACTAGGCGCCCCCTTCTTTTTCCGACGGCTGCTTCGGGGCGGCCGGGCTTGGCCGGAACGGGGGCGCGCGGCGACGCCCCGCCGGGTTCGGGAAAAACCCTTTCCGGCGGAGCGGGGGGGCTTGGGGCGATGAACCAGCGGCGCCCCAGGCTAGAGGTCGCTCAGGAAGCAGCCCAGGTCCAACCCGTCATTGCTGTCGCTGCCCGTGTTGACGAAGGGGAGCCAGGGGGCGGGGTTGAGCATGTAGGCGAGGGCCGCGGAGGCGTCCAGCAGGCCGGCGCCGGTGATGGTCGGACCGCCGCCCGGAACGGCCGCCGCGCTGCCTTCCATGAACTTTTCGACATCGGCCTTGGTCAGGTCGGGCCGGCCTTCCCGGCGGTTTTTTTCCACCATCAGGGCCGCAACGGCGGCCGCGTGGGGAGCGGCGGCCGAAGTACCATAGAATCTATAAACGCCATCTTCTTCTGAACCAAAGAAGGTGTTGGCGCCGCCGTCGGTGGCGGCCACGTCCGGCTTGAGCCGGGTCTGGGGCGCGGCCAGGGCCTCCGCCGGGGTCGTGTCGGTTACCGGTCCGAAATACACGGTGAAATAGCCGCGGGAGGTGAAGCTTTCCGGGTTGGAGGCGTCATTGTACGGCACGGCGGCGATGCTCATGGCCTCCTCGCCGCCGGAATGCCCTATAATCGACGGGCCGAAAATGTCCGTGGAATTGGAGGCGTTGAACAGCGAGGAGAGAATATCGCGCGATCGAAAAAGCGTGTATTTAAGGCGGGGCGCGTTGGCGCCTTCATACCTGGTGATGTAAAGCCGGACCGTTATCGGGCCTCCGCTGGTGTTTTGATAGATGACATGCTCGATAGGTTGCTGTGTTCCAGCGGACCCGGTGTTGGTATTGACGCTGTACGTGATGATATTATTGGATGAATCCGTGACATAAAAGTCGATGTCCGTTTCCACGCCGTACCAGGGCTCGGCCCAGGACAGAATGACCCTGAAGTAACCTTGGTCCGCCAGCACGAATTGCTGATAGGGTGTGTCGCCGGCGGGGTCGAAGTTGTGGCAGTCGGGGCCCATGTCTTCAAACGCTTCCCCGCCGTTGAACAAGGCCGGGCAGGTGGTGGGTCGGTAAGCCGCGGCTTCGTGGGAAGAGACATTATTCCCGTCTCCATCGACGGCGTTGGAGTTGCCGGCGGAAGTGAAGTACAGGGCGCCATCGTTGACGACTTCGGTGATGGCGGCGGCGACGGGCCCGTCCTGAAAGATCGGCTCGGCAAAATAGGTGACGTCGTCCACGATTATGTCGGCCTTGGCCTGGGTCCGGAGCTTCCGGATATTGTCGGCGAATTGAAACAGCCCCGTGTTGGCCGTGACGAAGGCGAGTTGCGCTCCGGGCGCCAGATCGTGAACGATCTGGGCCATGGCCCGGCCCTCGTCATAGCCCACGTCGCCGTAATCCTCGATAACATTGACCGGGGTGGTTTGGCCGCATGGGTTGGCGGCCCCGGGCAGGTCGCCGGTCTGGATATCGCCGTCGGCGCTGGTGGGGTCGGTTAAGGTGGCGAAGGAGTCGGACAGCACACCGACAATCACGCCCGACCCGTCCACGCCGTACTTCGCGCGGGCCGCGTCGGCCTTCAACTGAACGTCGCCTTCCGAGGTCGTGGCGCCGGCGCAGTCGATCTGATTGGTCGCGGGTTTGACGACTTCATCGATACGGCGGACAAACAAAAGAGCTGATATGGTTTTGAGGGCGCCGGTCTCCACCAGGGCCGTGACCGTATTGTATTGATTGGAAATATGGGTTATCGCGGCCCCGGCATTTTTTAGCGCCCGAATGTTGGCCTCGCCGGCGTCGTCCACGCGGATGTACACGAGTATCCGGTTTTGATTGTCAATCACCAAGTCATTCAGGCCGGAAGCATAAGCGCCCTTGGTTCCTGCTGCCTTAAGTTGATCGGCCGGCGCGCTGGGGCTCGCCGCCAGGGTTTCCAACACCGACGACATGTTCCCCGTGGGCTTGTGTAACTGTCCCGCGAGGACTGCCTCGGCGCCGGCCAGCAAGGCCAAGCCGGCCAGCACGCAGACCATGACTGTTTTTCTTGAAAGAAATCCACGCATAACCATTTTTCTCCTTTATCCTTGGCGGTTGGGGGCTTCATTCCCGTTGAGCCGGTTCTTTTGTTTCTTTATTGAGCTATTTCCAATGACCACCTAGGCCTGGCGCCCAGGTAATTCTATCCGAGCCCACTTGCCGGAAGTGTGGCAAATAATGAATGATTTTATATAGTATACTGAAAAAATCTGATGGAAGCCGGAACATTTGACGGCAAGGCTTGTTGGGGCCCAGCCCCCTGGCGCCGGGCGGGCGTACTCATTCCGTTTAACCGGCGTCGGGTCCGGACTGGGTCTGGCGTCGGCTGGAGTCAATTGTTGAGAGGTTTGTCCGCGGGCTGGATATTGAGCACGGCCTGGACCTTCCGGACCTCATCCAGGCGATTGGGGGCCACAAAGGCCGTGACGGTTTTATACCTTTCGGCGATATGAGTCAGCGTCGCTCCTCGAGCCATCAGTTGATTGAGGATGTCAACGCTGATCTCGGACAAACGGATATAGAACAGGGCTTGGCCGTTCCGGTTGGTGACGGGGTCCGGCGCGATGGCGCCCTTTTTTAACGCTGGATTATCCGTTTTCTTATCCGGAAGGGCCGGCTGGCCCTGCTGGGTGGTTTTTTCCATTTTTCCCGCTCCTATAATGTCTCCCGCGCAGCCCGGCGCGGGCAAGAGAAGCATCGCGCCCAGGAGCGTCAGGGTTGAAAGGGGGGCCAGGAAACCGTGTTTTGCTTTTTCTCCATTGCGCATGGCGTCGCCTCCCTGGGGACGGATGTTCCGGGCGGTCATGACCACGCCCCGCCGATTCGTCAAGGTTGGCGGTTTTGGCGGAGGCGTTGCTACCGGAGCCATACTAAACCAAAAGAGCGAAAAAAGAAAAGGTCAATCCGAATTATAATGGACGCCCGATATTAGATGCGATAAACACAGTCGCCGATCTAAATTATCGCGACCCGTCAAAACACGCGGGCGCCCATGCTATACTTTCGGGAAATTGTGTTGGACTCGGGACCGCCGGGGCCGGTTCGGGAAAACAATCCTTAACGAGGCCAAGGCAGGGAGTCGTCCATGAACGGTGATCGGGAAAAAAAACAAGCTTCCGCCGAGCTGCTCGACGGGCTGCAACGGCGGGTGCGGGAACTGGAAGCGATCCGGGCCGAACTTGAAGAGACCAGGCAGCGCCTGGCCGAGGAACGCGCCTTTTCGGAAAGCATCATCGCCAGCCTGCCCGGGCTCTTCTTCATGGTCGACGAAGACGGCCTCTACCGGCGCTGGAACAAGAACCTGGAAAAGCTGCTGGGGTACACGCCCCAGGAAATAATGCTGCGGGACTGCCGGGATTTTGTCCCGCCCAAGGACAAGACCCGCATCATCGACGCCCTGGAAACGGGGTTCAGGGAAGGGTCCTTCACCGTCGAATACGACAACCTGACCCGGGACGGCGAAGGCATACCATTTTTCGCCCAAGGGGTCGGCGTTGAAATGGACGGCCGAAAGTTCATCATCGGGGTGGAACTCGACCTGAGCGAGATCAAGCGGGCGGAAAGGGCCCTGCGGGAGAGCGAGGAGCAACTGCGCGCCCTGGTGGAAACGGCCACGAATTTCGCGGTGTATCGCCTGGCCTTCGACGAGGGGGACCCCGACCGGGCCCGGGTGGTGTTTGTCAGCCCCTCCCTCGCCGCCATCCTGGGAAACCCCGCCATCGCCGGCCTGGAAGACTGGACGGCCAACATACACCCCGAGGACGCCCTGACGGTGGCGACCGATCACGCGCGACTGCCCCGGCCGCAACGGACCGAGCAGACCATGCGGGTCTTTCACCAGGGTTTAGGGGAATGGCGCTGGATCAAGTTCCTGTCCACGGCCGACTTCGACCCCGAGGGGCGGCTGTCTCATTCCAACGGCATCATCTTCGACGTCACGGACCAGGTCCGGGACCGCGAGGCCCTGGTGCGCCAGGAAGAGGAACTCCAGCGTCAAACCGACAACCTGGCCCGGCTGAACACCGCGCTGCAAGTCCTGGTCGAACACCGCGAAAAGGAAACGAGGGACGCCGAAATGAACGTCCTCGCGGCCCTCGAGCGGCTGGTCAAGCCCTATCTGCGGGACCTCGCCCAACCAGGCCTGGACCAGCGGCAGGCGATCAACCTCCAGATCGCCCTGGCCAACCTGGACAAGATCGTCGCCCCCCTGACCAAAAAACTGGCTTCCCGCCAGGGCCTGCTGTCCGTTTCGGAAATCCGCGTGGCCGACCTGATCCGCAACGGCAAGGGCACCAAGGAAATCGCCGAGCTGCTCGGCGTCTCGGTCAACACCGTGGCCTTTCATCGCAAAAGCATCCGCCGCAAGCTGGGCCTCGCCAACCGCAAGGCCAACCTTTCTTCCTACCTGCTGTCCCTGGACGGGGAATGACGGCCCGGAGCGTTGACCGCAGTCGTCGACCATCCCGGGTCATTCCCACAAATCGATAGTATTACCCTACCAATAAACCACCGGACAATTATCATTCGGCCCCGGCGCTTTTGTGTTAGCCTGGCCGGGTGCTCGATTCGACCTTAATCAACATTGCAACGCGGAAGGCGCCGTTGTCGAGACAATGAACGCGGCGACGCCCCCCCGGGTTTTGGGGGAGAACACGCCTGGCCGCCGGTCCGGGGCGGGTTTTCCCGGTCCAAGGAGGCGACATGTCCATCGAACCCGATAAAGGGGTGACGTTCACGGTCAACGGCGTCGCCCGCCGCCTGGAACTAGGGCGGGATTTCGACCCGACCGACACCCTGGCCTCGGTGCTGAAAGAAAAACTGGGGCTGACCGGACTCAAGATCGCCTGCGACGAAGGCGCCTGCGGGGCCTGCACGGTGATCATGGACGGCGAGGCCGTGTTGTCCTGTTCCCTTTTGGCCCTGGAGGCCGAGGGGGCCGATATTCTGACCATCGAGGGCTTGCCGGGGGACGACCCGGTCATTCGCGCCTTCGGCCGCCAGAGCGAGCCCGGGTACGGCACGGCCTTGCAGTGCGGATACTGCACGCCCGGGTTCGTCATGTCCACCAAGGCCCTGCTGATGAAGAACGACCATCCCACCCTGGATGAAATCAAGGAAAACCTGTCCGGAAACCTCTGCCGCTGCGGCTGCTACCCCGCCATCGCCCAGGCCGCGTTGCGGGCCTCCGGCCAAAAGACCGACTAGAGGAGGCCGTCATGTCGGGATTCACCCCCAGAACCAGGCGTAATTACGTGGGGACCTACCGGCCCCGCATCGACGGTCCGGCCAAGGCCGCCGGACGGGCGGAATACCTCGAGGACCTCGCCCTGGGAATCAAGTTCCCGGGAATGCTCCACGCCAAGGTCCTGCGCAGCCCCCACGCCCACTGCCGCCTCAAGCGCGTGGACGCTACCCGGGCCGAGGCCCTGCCCGGGGTCCACGCCATCATCACCTTCGAGGACCCGGAAGCGGCGGCTTTCAAGCCGACCAACTGCGCCTGGACGGGAGTGGACACCGTGCCCTACGACCGCATGTACTGGGCCGCTTTTCGCGACAAGCGGGTCTTCGGCCCGTACTGCACCTGGGTCGGGGACGAGGCCGGAGTGGCGGCGGCGGCGGAGACCGAGGCCATCGCCGAGGAGGCCTTGCGGCTCCTGGACCTGGAATGGGAAATATACGAGCATGTGCTCGACCCCCGCGAGGCGGTCAAACCCGAGGCGCCTCGAATTCACCCCGAGATGAACCTTGGGTCCAACGCCCTTCCGCCCGAGGCCCTCTGCGGCGGCGACGTCTGGTTCAACAGGGGCGACGTGGACCGGGCCCTGGCCGAATCCGACGTACTAGTGGAAGTCAGGTCCAAATACCATAACGCCGACCATGGCTGCCTCGATTCCATGGGGTGCCTGATCCAATGGACCGAGGACAAGCTGGTCTGCTGGAGCAATTCCTACCAGGGGGACCAGCTTCGCGCCCACCTTTGCACCATGCTCGACCTGCCCATGCACAAGGTGCGGGTGATCATCCCGTACCTGGGGGCTTCCATGGGCCGCTGGAACGTGGGCGACCAGTTGTTTTTCCTTATCACCGCGCTCCTGTCCAAGCGGACCGGCCGGCCGGTCAGGTTCAAGCATACCCGGCGGGAAGACTTTCACGACACCCGCAACTCCATTGAATGGCATTGCCGCATGGGCGGGAACAAGGACGGCGTCATCACCGGGGCTCATTTCACCGGGTTGGCCGACGCCGGCGGGTACGTGGAACACACCATCGCGGCCCTCAAGTTCATGACCGGGTTCGAGGTCCCGGAATGCTTTCTCGCGCCCATCGGGAACCTACGCTTCCAGGGCCGGTCGGTGTACACCAACAAAATCCCGGGGGGCTGCATGCGGGGGATCGGCAATAACCAGTTCAACCTCTGCCTCCTGCTGGCCATGGACGAACTGGCGGAAAAGCTGGGCCGGGACCCGCTCGAATTAGCGGTGAAAAATTTCGGTCACGAATGGGGCCAACGCCCGGACGTGAGCGTCAAGGCCTTGCTGGAGGAGGGCGCCCGGCGCATCGGCTGGGAAAACCGGCGCCCGGCCGGCCAAGGCCCGGTTTATAGGGGCGGACGGCGTCGCGGCCTGGGTTTTTCGGTCCACATGAGCTGGCACGCGGCCTGGCAGGAACAACCCCGGGGCCGGGTCCAACTCCGGGTGCGCTTGAACCCCGACGGCACGGTCATTCTCGACGCGCCCATGGTCGAAACCGGCCCCGGGTCCAACTCCTGCGCGGTCTTCGCCTGCGCCGAGGCCTTGTCCTTCCTGGGAGTGACTCCGGACGACATCACCTGGGTGGACAGGGTCGACACCGAAACCACGTTCAAGGACATGGTCCAGACCGACAGCGCGGTGTCCTATTTGCACGCCGAACTGATGCGGGAAGCCGCCGACCAGCTTCGGGAACAGGTCCTGGAGCGGGCCGCGGCGGTGTTCAAGAACCCGGTCGACGAACTGGACGCGCGCGGCGGGCTGGTTTTTCCTCGTGAATGCCCCGAACGGGGAATGAGTATTCGGGACATCCTTTTTCAGGGAGACATGACCCCGCTGATCGCCTCGGTGAATAAGGTCCCGCCCCGGGAAACAACCGGGGTCCCCTTCGCGGCGACCTTCGCCGAGGTGGAGGTGGACGAGGCCACCGGGCTGGTGGATGTCCTTAAGATCGTGCAGCTCAACGACTGCGGCACGGTCATGTACGCTTCCGGGGTCGAGGCCCAGCAGACCGGCGGTCAGTGCCTGGGGCTGGGCGAGGCCTTGTTCGAGGAGATCGTCTACGACCGGAAGACCGGCCGGCCCCTCAATTTCAACTGGATCGACTATCACATTCCAACCATGGCCGATTATCCGGACATCGAACCGGTCCCCATGGAGGTCTGGCGGGGGGCGGGGGATTACGGCCCCTGCGGCATCGGGGAAGTGGTGACCACCAATACGCCTCGAGCCGTGGCCAACGCGGTTTACAACGCCATTGGGGTCCGCGTCGACGACATACCCATCACGCCGCGCAAGGTCCTGGCCGCCTTGGGAAAGATAGGGGTGCGGAAATGAAGGACTTCAAGCACTATTCCCCGCGGTCCCTGGCCGATGCCGGGGAAATCGCCGCCCGGGAAGGGCGGGCGGCCCGCTTTGTCGCCGGGGGCACCGACCTGTTGGGGACCATGAAAAACAGGATTCATCCCCGGCCCCTCGAGACTTTGGTGGACTTAAAACGCATTCCGGGTCTAGATAAACTGGATGTACACGAAAACGGGTTGAGCATCGGGGCCCTGGTGCGGCTGGGGCGGCTGGAAAGGGACCCGGCCATCGCCGGGGAATATGGACTCCTGGTCGAGGCGGTCCGGTCGGTCGCCTCCCCCCAGCTCCGCAACATGGGGACCGTGGGCGGCAACATTTGCCAGGAGCCGCGCTGCTGGTACTACCGGTATCCGGACAACGGGTTTCATTGCCTGCGCAAGGGCGGCGACAATTGCCCGGCCCTGACCGGGGAAAATCGGTTCCATTCCGTCTTCGGCGCGGCCCGGGCGGGGACTCCGGCCTGCGCCTCCAGGTGCCCGGTCGAAACCGACATCCCCGGGTACATGGCCCTGGTCCGCGCGGGCGATTGGGACGGCGCGGCCCGCCGGGTCCTTGAGGTCAACCCCATGCCGGCCGTGACCGGGCGGGTCTGCCCTCATTTCTGCCAGGACGGCTGCAACCGGGGCGACTGGGACGAAGCGGTCTCCATTCGGGCCGTGGAACGCCGGCTGGGGGACTATATCCTCGACCAGGCGGACCGGTTCATGACCCCGCCCCGGGAGGAAAGCGGCCGGTCCGCGGCCGTGGTCGGGGCCGGTCCGGCCGGCTTGGCCTGCGCCTTTCATCTCCGCCGGGCCGGCCATGGCGTCACGGTTTTCGACCGCCTGGACCAGGCCGGGGGCATGCTGAATCACGCCATTCCGGCGTACCGCCTGCCCCGGGTGATAGTCCGGCGGTTCGTGGCGGCCCTGGAAAACATGGGCGTTTGTTTCCGGCTGGGCGTGGAACTGGGCCGGGACGCGCCTTGGTCCGATCTTGACCGGGATTATGAAACCGTGTTCGTCGCCGCCGGCGCCTGGGAACAGCCTCGGATCGGCGTCGAGGGCGAGGACTTGGCCCGCTTCGGGCTGGAATTCCTGCAAAGCGTCGCCCAGGGCCGGGAAAAGTCCCCCGGAGAAAGGGTCGTGGTCATCGGCGGCGGGAACGTGGCCGTGGACGTGGGGCTCGCGGCCCGCCGCCTCGGGGCCGGCTCCGTGGTCCTGGCCTGTCTGGAAGGCCGGGACAAGATGCCGGCCCACGAGTGGGAGATCGCCCAGGCCGAGGAGGAGGGGGTTCGGGTCCTTCCCGGATGGGGACCGGCCCGGATAACCCGTTCCGGCCCCGGGTTCAAGGTGGAATTGGTTCGTTGCCTTTCGGTCCTGGACGATTGGGGGGGCTTTTGTCCGTCCTATGATCGGGGCGAGGTCATGGTCCTAAACGCGGACGCGGTTTTCCTGGCCGTGGGGCAGGGGAAGAGCCTGGCCGGCCTAGCGCCGGACCTGGTGGACCCGGGAGGCCGGGTCGTCGTCGACGGCTCGACCCAGGAAACCGGTCGACCGGGTCTTTACGCGGGCGGGGACATGGTCACGGGTCCAGCGTCGGTTATCGCGGCCGCGGCCGCCGGGAGACGCGCCGCCGCCGCCATGGCGGAACGCCTGGGACGGGCCTTGCCCGCCCTTGAAGCCGCGCCCGTCGGAACGACGCTGTCCGTCGAGTCCGGGGTTTGGGAAAAGGGCCGGGGGGCGGGAGAAATTTTAAGACCGGCGGCGGAACGACGGCTTGACCTCGAGGATGCCGAGACCATCCCGCCGGACGAGGCCCGGGCCGAGGCCGGGCGCTGCCTGAACTGCGGCTGCGTGGCCGCGAGCCCGGCGGACCTGCCTCCCGCGCTCATCGCCTTGGGGGCGTCGGTCCAGACCGACCGGCGGACCTTGCCGGCGGAAGATTTTTTCCGGGTCGGACCCGCGAGTTCGACCGTTCTCGAGCCGGGTGAGATCGTGACGCGGGTGACGGTCCCGCGACCGGCCCCCGGCGCGGCGTGGAGTTTCGAAAAATTCCGACGCCGCAATTCCATCGATTTCCCCACGGCCTCGGCGGCGGTGTACTTGGAAATTGAAGGCGGCCTGGTGAAAAAGGCCAGGATCGTGTTGGGGGCGGCGGCCCCGACCCCGGTCCGGGCCGAGGGGGCGGAACAGGCCCTCGTCGGCGGCCCCGTGACCGAGGAAACAGCCGCGCGCGCGGCCCGGGCCGCGGTGGAAAAGGCGCGTCCCCTGGCGGAAAACGAGTATAAGGTCTTAATAATCGAGGCCCTGGTCCGGCGGAACATCCTGGCCGCCGCCGGGGTCGAGGCAGCCGGGTTATCCCGATAACAGAAGGAGGCGTCATGAAGCGCAACGTTTTTCTTGTCATGATGGTGATCGGTCTTTTCGTTTTTGGACAGGCGGCGGCCGCCGGAATGATCGAATGGAAGGCCCAGACCTCCTTCCCTCCCGAGGATTCGGGCACCCGGCATCATGCCGGCGGGATGGTCAAGGCGACCAACGAGGCCTTGAAGGGGCGGCTCAATACCACCTTGTTCCAGTTGGGCCAGCTCGTTCCCGAGGAGGAAATGGGGCCCGCCCTGTCCCAGGGCGTTTATGACGCGGCCTATATGCCGGCCATGGCGCGGTCCGAGGCCGGCAACGTCGCCTTCGGCCTCCCCTTTTCCTGGGGGTCCGTGGACGACGTGATCGAGTTCTATTACGACTACGGCTTCCTGGACTGGATGAGAAAGCATGACGCCAAGCAGAACGTCAGGTTCGGCTGTCCCATGCCCTGGGGGCCGGTGGCCCTTTTTTCCAACTTTCCGGTCAACAAACTCGAGGACTATAAAGGGAAAAAGATTTGGTCCTGGGGCTTGATGTCGGCCGTGGTGGAAGCCTTTGGCGGCAAGCCGGTCTGGTTCGACCCGGGCGAGGTTTACATGGCCCTGAAGCTCGGCACCATTGACGGCGTGTTGTTCGGCCCGGCCGAACTGGAAACCATGAAGCTCAAGGAAGTCGTCAAATACATCAGCCTGCCCGCCCTGATCGAGCCCTTGACCCTGGACTGGTCCATGAGCCTGGAATCATGGAACCAGCTTACCCCGGAGATGCAGGAAGCGTACGAAAAAACCATGCGGGAAAACATCAAGCCGATGTACGAGGCTATTGCCGAGGAAAACCTCATGGGGTTCAAAAAGGCCGAGGAATACGGCGTCAAGACCATTAAACTGGGGGACGCGGAAGTCGCCCGGATGAAAAAGGCGGCTCGGGAAACCTGGGTCAAGCTGGCCGAAAAAGACCCGGCCGGGGCCGAGGCGGTCAAGATGCTTCAGGATTTTCTGGCCAAAAAGGGTTTGTAGGATGACGCGGGCCTCGCCGGCGGCGGGGCCCGCCTGGCGACCCCCGGGCCTGTCGGGAAACCGGGGAGGGGGAGGACAACGTGTCCGGCGTGCGGCGATGGATCGATCTTGTCGACAAGACCAACGAGCGGTTGGCCAATGTGCTCTGCTTCGGGCTGCTGCTCATCATGGGCGTGCAGGTCATGGACGTGGGGTTGCGGTACTTTTTCAACAGCCCCACCATCTGGGCCATGGACGTCAACACCATGACCTTCACCGGCATCTGTTTCCTGGCCGGGGGATACGCCTTGCTCCACGACGTCCACGTCCGGCTGGACATCCTTTCCCGCCTTTGGAGTCCGCGGACGCGAATCATCATCCGCCTGGTCACCCTGCCCCTGGTCCTGATAGCCGTGTGTTTCGTGATCTGGAAGGGGTTTGATTCCTTTTGGTGGGCCGTGCGGACCAATCAGCATGGTCAGTCCTATTGGGCCCCACCCCTGTGGCCGGTCAAGCTCTGCCTGCCGGTGGGCGGGATTCTGCTGTTGCTGCAGGGCGCGGCCAAATGGATCCGGCTGTATTTATCGCTAGGCGAGCCGGGGGATGACCGGGAAGGGGGGACGGCGGCATGAGCATCGGCCTGATCACGCTTCTTCTTTTCGCCTGTCTCTTCACCCTGATGCTCCTGGGGATGGAAATATCCTTCGCCCTACTGATCACCGGCATCATCTTCACCCTGGCCCTGTGGGGGCCGCGGCACCTTTTCGTCCTGGCCTCGTCCATGCAAGGCAGCCTCTCGACCGAGGTCTATATCGCCATCCCGCTGTTCATTCTCATGGGCAATGTTCTGGCTCACACCGGCATCGCCGATGAGCTTTTCCAGGCCCTGCACCTCTGGACCGCCCGGCTGCGGGGAGGGCTGGCCATGGGCACGGTGGGGTCCGGGACCATCCTCGCGGCCATGTGCGGCTCTTCCGAGGCCGGGACCCTGACCGTGGGGCTCATGGCCCTGCCGGCCATGCTCAAGCGGGGCTATGACGCGGGTATTGCCATCGGTTCCATCGCGGCCGGCGGTCTCCTGGGGTTTCTCATTCCACCCAGCGTCATCACCGTCGTTTACGCCGGGATCGCCGGCGTATCCCTGGGCAAGCTGTATTTCGCCTCGTTCCTCCCCGGCCTGCTGCTGGCGGGTCTCTATATTTTATACATCGGCGTTCGCAGCGCCCTTCAGCCCGGCCTGTGCCCGTCCATCCCTCGGGAAAACGCGCCGACGTGGAAGGAAAAAACCGCCGCCCTGCGCAAGGTGATTCTGCCCCTGGGCATTATCGTCCTGGTGCTGGGCGGGATTTACGGCGGAGTGACCACGCCGACGGAAGCGGCCGGAGTGGGCGTCTTTAGCGCCTTCGTCGTGGCTATTTTCAAGAACCGCCTGACTTTCAAGGCCCTCAAGGGCGCCTTGCTGGACACCTTCAAGTTGATGGGCATGATCGGCTGGATCATCGCCTGCGTGACGGTTTTTTCAAACGTCTATAACGCCCTGGGGGCGCCCAAAATCGTGGGCGGCATGTTGGAATATTTTCCGGCCGGCGGGTTTGGGGTCGTGATCTTCATGCAGCTCGCCATTTTCATCCTGGGCACGTTCATGGACGATTTCGCCCTACTGTTCCTGACCATGCCCATCTTCGTCCCGATTATCAAGAACCTGGGCTTCGACCCCATCTGGTTCGGGGTCCTGATCCTGATCAATATGCAGTGCGCGCTCCTCACGCCGCCCTATGGGTTCAACCTGTTTTACATGCGCGCCATCACGCCGCCGCACATCGGCACCCTGACCATTTACAAAGGAGTGCTGCCGTTTATCGGGTTGCAAATCTTATGCCTCATCCTGGTCATGACCTTTCCGGAAATCGCCACCTGGCTGCCGGAACTACTCGTCAAGAAATAAAAGTCGCGCACAAACCGGGGGGCGGAAGCGCCGCCGCTCCCCACAATGTTTTTATTATGGCATCCATAATACATAGGTTCAACAGGAAAGCCGGGAAGGACTGTCAGCGGCCAACTGATAATGCCTAAAACCTGGCCATCTGAAATTGTATTATTCCTTTCTTTTTCAGTTCAAAAAAATTGACTACTACATTTTTTTCTTTTTGATTTCTTGCCGGCGTGGCCCCTTGTATCCTTGTCATCGGGCAGGGAGGGCTAAACGATGGCCAAATGGTTTCACGGAGACTTTTTAAAAAGACATCCAATATCCGCTGGTTCCCAAGCTCTAGCTTGGGAACCCGGGAAGGGGAAGCTCTAGCTTCCCCACTTTATCCGGAAAGCAACCACGGGGAATCAACGCGGCGTTTCCATTCCGTAGTCGTAGGGCGGCGGTGAAGGTATTGATATTAGTCGGTTTGAAATTTCATCCGTCCCGTTGAACCCAGGCCTGAAGGCTCGCCGGGCAAGGTCTATCCCCTGGCCGGCGATTATGGGCTGGGGCGGGGGCGCTACACCTCTAGAGTGAGGAAGCTGGAGCTTCCCTGGCCGAGGTCCCCAAGCTAGAGTTTGTAGGGTGCGCAACGCGCACCATCTTTTACTATTTTACGGGCCCGACCACGGTAAATTGGAGACGTTGGCCACGCCTTGCGGGCGGGGCTGCTCCGCCCCCCGCGCGGCAGGGGTAGGGCTTCGAGAGACTCCTTCCCGTCCCAGGGTCAGGGGCGCGCCGGAGCCGGCGCCCCTGACAACCCCCGGCTCTTTTTCCGGAGAACCCGCCTGGCGGCGGTTTCACGCCCCGAAACGTCCTGTTTCGAGGGCGGAAAGGGCGGGCGTCC
>JAZDGM010000057.1:0-10388 GCA_043806915.1 Pseudomonadota bacterium
CGCCCTTTCCGCCCTCGAAACAGGACGTTTCGGGGCGTGAAACCGCCGCCAGGCGAGTTCTCTTAAAAGAGCCGGGGGTCGTCAGGGGCGCCGGCTCCGGCGCGCCCCTGACCCTGGGACGGGAAGGAGTCCCTCGAAGCCCTACCACTGCCGCGCGTGGGGCGGAGCAGCCCCGCCCGCAAGGCGCGGCCAACGTCTCCAATTTACCGTGGTCAGGCCCGCAAAATTGTAAAAGATGGTGCGCGTTGCGCACCCTACAAACTATGGCTGGTTCACAAGCTAGAGCTTGGGAACCAGCCTTACTCATTTTCAACCGGCCGCTAACAACCCGCCTCCGCGGCCGCCGGTTCGTCGGGGCGGACCACCGCCGCGTCCGGTCCCACCGGGATAAACCACCATCGCCCCCCGACAATCCCAACGCCGCCGGACCTGGATGTCGACCGCGCCGCGACGCGGCTTTCCCCCCCGGCTACTGGGTCAAATTGATGTAATAGGCGTTTCGCCCCCGCTGCACTATGGCCGAGAGCGCCCCGCGGAAACGATATTTGGTTATGGCCTTGAGAAAATCCGCCGCCGCCGCGATTTCGATCTCGTTGATGCGTAGGATGAAATCCCCGGGGGCCAACCCGATGTTCTGGGCCGGGGAGCCGGAACGAACCTTGTCGACAACCGCGGCCTTCCGGTTCCGCCCCTTGTCCGCGACCGATAGGCCGAAACGATTCCAGGCCATCTCCCGGGCTTTCCGCTCGGGGAAACCGGAGGTCGCGACCTGGACCTCGACCTTTTTCCCTTGGCGAATCACGGTCAGCCCAACCTCGGCGCCGGCGGCGTAACCCCGGAGGAAATCCTCGTAGTCCCCAATGGACCCGATCCGATGGCTGTCCATCCGGATGATGACGTCCCCCCGCGCCAAGCCGGAATTTATCGCCGGGCCGTCGGGGTCGACCTCCGTTATCAAGACGCCGCCGTCCGAATCCAACCGAAAATATTGGACCAATCGTTCATCCATATCTTGCAGGGACAGCCCCAGCCAAACAGGAATGACTTCCCCGTAGGAAATGAGGTCCGTGACGATTCGCTTGGCCTTGTCGATGGGAATGGCGAAGCCGATCCCTTCCGCGCCGTCGTAAATAGCCGTGTTGATGCCGATCAACGCCCCATTGATATTCAAGAGCGGACCGCCGGAATTGCCGGGGTTGATGGAAGCGTCGGTCTGGATGAAATCCCGAAAAACCTGATTGCCGGCCCGAACCGACCGGCCCACGGCGCTGACCACGCCCGTGGTCACGGTATGGGTCAACCCAAAAGGATTCCCGATGGCGATAACCGTTTCCCCGATCATCAAATCCGAGGAATCCCCCATCTCCAGGGCGGGTAGGTTATTCCCCGCGTCCTTTATTCTCAAAATCGCCAGGTCGGAGTCCGGATCGCTGCCCACGACCTCGGCCGCGTATTCCTCCTCGTCGCCGCGGCCGACCTTGATCTGGGCCGCCCGGGAAATCACGTGTTCATTGGTCAGGATCAGTTTTTTATCGCCATCGATAATCACTCCGGACCCCAAGGAGGTGAAAGTGTTTTGGGATTGAAACGGTTCGAAAAAATCCCGAAAAAACTTGTCGAACATCTCCCCCCCATGCAGGGAAAAGGGGTTCCCCCGGGTAGTGTCCACCTGGGTGGTGCTGATGTTCACCACCGCCGGACCGGCCAGCCGCACCGCGCGGACCACCGGCGTTTCCCTGGCAAAGGGAGCGTCCTGGGCCGCGGCGGGACACGGCGCGGCCGGGATGACCAGGGCCAGCCACAGCGCCCCGATTTTAGTTATTTTATTGAAGCGCCCCGCGGCAAGCCGCGGGGAATCTTCCCCGTGAGAGGAAGTGGTCCTATTATCATGTTGCTCGCCAGCCCCTTGGCCAGCTACGGGGAAGGCGCTCGCTGGCATATTCAAACCATGCTCCTCAACCGGGCGATCCGTTCCTCCAACGGAGGATGCGTGGAAAAAAGGTTCATCAGGCTCCGGCCGGACAGGGGATTGACAATGAACATGTGCGCCGTCTCCGGGTGGGCGTCCATGGGGATGCGGTCGCTGTAATGACCCAGCTTGGTCAAGGCGCCGGCCAGGGCCAGGGGACGGCCGAGCAGGCGGGCGCCGGTTTCATCCGCGTGGTATTCGTTCGACCGGGATATGGCCATCTGGATCAGCATGGCCGCGATGGGCGCCAGAATGGCGGTCAGGAGCAACCCGATCATCCCGCCGCCGCCCTCTTCGTTATCCCGCCCCCCGAACCCGAACAAGGCGGACCACTTGGCCATGTTGGCCAGGATCATTATCGCCCCGGCCAGGCCGGCCGCGATGGTCCCGATCAGAATGTCCCTATTTTTGACATGAGCCAACTCGTGGGCCAGGACTCCGGCCAACTCGTCGTTGGTCATTATCCGCCGCAACCCTTGCGTGACCGCCACCACCGCGTGGCTGGGGTTTCGCCCCGTGGCGAAGGCGTTGGGCGCCTCCTGGGGGATCAAAAAAACCCGGGGCATCGGGAGTTCGGCCCGCTGGGCCAGGTCCCGAACGATGCGGTACAGATCGGGGTCGTCTTCCGGCCCCACTTCCTGGGCCTTGTACATGGACAGCACGATTTTATCGGAAAACCAGTATGAACCGAAATTCATCGCCATGGCCAGGACAAAAGCGATCATCATCCCTTGCCGGCCCCCGAACAGGCCGCCCACGAAGATAATCAGCGCGGTCAAGACGCCGAGCAGCAGGGCGGTCTTGATCTGGTTGACCATTTTTTTCAATCCTTTCAGTTCCAAGCGGATTCAACCCGCCCGGTTTGATCCCGGTCTTGGCGTTCGCGAGCCGGGGATTAAAATTCTTGCTTTTTTAGGGTCTTCACCCATGGTCGGTTGACGCCCACCCCCGCCGGGGCGCGAACAATTTCTCGCTCTCCCAACTTATTTACGCGGGAAGCCCGGCCCCGGGTTTGGAAAAACCGGCCGCGGGGTTATTCGATATCCACTTTCACCCGTCGCACCTGGCCTTCCGGCTTGCCGATGACGACGCACAGGACCCCATCCCTCAGCTTCGCCTCGATCTTCCCGTCCGTCACATTGACCGGCAGGGAAAACGTCCGCTGGAATTCCCCCGAATGCCGTTCCGAGTGGAACAACCGTCCCGGCTGGAGGTCGTCCGGCCAGGAACGGCGTCCGGAAATGACCAGGCTCCCGCCCTGGATTTCCACCTGCACGGCCTCCCGGGCCACGCCGGGCAGGTCGGCCAGTAGCATGAAACGATCGTCCAACTCCCAGACGTCCGCGGCCGGAGACCAGGACTTTTCCGCCTCGGGATCGGCGATTTCCTTTATTCGTTTAAGACTCTCGTTGAAAAGCCGGTTCATCCGTTCCTGCAAGGACGACAGGTCGCCCAAGGCCTCGCTCTTAAATTTCATTTTCCGCCTTCCCTTTGCTAGGCTCGTTCGAAAACCAAACGATCTCCGTCCACTCTCCCGACAATGGCGTCATCCTCCCGGAACTTGCCCTCGAGCATGGCCAAGGCCAGGGCGTCCTGAACGTTTCTCTGAATCGCCCGCTTGAGCGGCCTGGCCCCGTAAATGGGGTCCCAACCTTCCCGGGCCAGCAACGCCCGGGCCTCGTCGTCGAGGTCCAACGACAGTTTTTTTCCGGCCAGCCGCTTATTGAGGAGATCGATCTGCAGGCCCACGATGGTTTTAATTTCTTCCTGCCCCAGCGAGTGGAAGATAACGATATCGTCCACCCGGTTCAGGAACTCCGGTCGGAAATGAGCCCGCAAGGCGTCCATGACCCGACGCTCCATCTCCTCGGGCTCTCGGCCTTCCAATTCCGCGACCCACTGCGACCCGATATTGGAAGTCATTATAATGATCGTGTTTTTAAAGTCCACTGTTCTGCCCTGGCCGTCGGTCATCCGGCCGTCGTCCAGAATCTGCAGCAAGACATTGAAAACCTCCACGTGGGCCTTTTCGATCTCGTCGAACAGCACCACCGCGTAGGGCCGCCGCCGCACCGCCTCGGTCAGGTATCCGCCTTCCTCGTACCCCACGTACCCCGGAGGGGCCCCGATGAGCCTGGCCACCGCGTGTTTTTCCATGTACTCGGACATGTCGATCCTGATCATGGCCTGTTCGTCGTCGAACATGAATTCAGCCAGGGCCCGGGCCAACTCGGTCTTCCCCACCCCGGTGGGCCCCATGAATATGAACGAGCCGATGGGGCGGTTGGGGTCCTGAATGCCGGCCCTGGCCCGACGCACCGCCCGGGAAACCACCTCCAGCGCTTCCCGCTGCCCGACCACCCGCCGGGCCAGGCGCTCCTCCATCCGGACCAGCTTTTCCCGCTCCCCTTCCATCAGCCTGGTCACCGGAATCCCCGTCCATTTGGCCACGATCTCGGCGACATCGTCGGCGTCGACTTCCTCCTTGAGCATGCGCGCCGGCCCGTCGGCCCCGGCCTGGTCGGCCCGCGCCAATTGCGCTTCCAACTCGGGCAAGCGGCCGTATTTCAGTTCCGCGGCCTTGGTCAGGTCGCCTTCCCGCTGGGCCTGCTCGATCAAAAGCTTGGTCTGCTCGATCCGCTCGTTCAGGGCTCCCTGGCGGCCGATCGCCTCCTTTTCCGACTGCCACTGCGCCTTGAGAGTGGAAGCGCGGCCCTTCAATTCCGCCAGGTCCTCCTCGATCCTCGACAACCGGTCCTTGGACGCCTGGTCCTTTTCCTTTTTCAAGGCCTCCTTTTCGATCTCCAGTTGGAGAACCCGCCGATCGACTTCATCCACTTCCGCCGGGAGGCTGTCAATTTCTATCCGGAGGCGCGACGCCGCCTCGTCGATCAGGTCAATGGCCTTGTCCGGCAAAAAACGATCGGTGATGTACCGGGCCGACAGGGTCGCGGCCGCCACCAGGGCCGAATCCTTGATCCGAACCCCGTGGTGGACCTCATACCTTTCCTTCAGGCCGCGCAAGATGCTGACCGCATCCTCCACCGTGGGCTCCACCACCATTATCGGCGCGAAACGACGCTCCAGGGCCGGGTCCTTTTCGATGTGCTTCCGGTATTCATTTATGGTGGTGGCCCCGATGCAGCGCAATTCCCCCCGCGCCAGGGCCGGCTTGAGCATGTTGGAAGCGTCCATGGCGCCTTCCGCGGCCCCCGCTCCGACCAGGGTGTGCATTTCGTCTATAAAAAGAATCACCTCTCCGGCGGCCGCCTCGATCTCCTTGAGCACGGCCTTCAACCGGTCCTCGAACTCGCCCCTGTATTTGGCGCCGGCCACCAAGGCGCCCATGTCCAGGGCCAGGACCCGCTTGTCCTTCAACCCCTCGGGCACGTCCCCGGATGTTATCCTTTGGGCCAGGCCTTCCGCTATGGCGGTCTTGCCCACGCCAGGCTCCCCGATCAACACCGGATTGTTCTTGGTCCGGCGGCTCAACACCTGGATGATGCGCCGAATTTCGTCATCCCGGCCGATAACCGGATCGAGCTTGCCCTTGCGGGCCAGCTCCGTCAGGTCCTTGGCGAATTTCTCCAGGGCCTGGTATTTGTCTTCCGGATTGGGATCGGTCACCCTTTGGGAGCCGCGCACATCCACCAGGGCCTTGAATACTCCGTCCCGGGACACCCCGCGGTTGGCCAGGACCTTGGCCGCCGGATTGTCCTTCAAGGCCAGGACGGCCAGAAGCAAATGTTCCGTGGAAACGTAATCGTCGTGCATCTTCTCCGCCTCGGCGAAGGAGATGTCGAAGACCTTTTTCAGGTCCGGCCCCATGTAGGATTGAAAATTTCCCCCCTGGACCTGGGGCAGCTTTTCCAGGGACTTTTCGATGTCCGCCAGAATGGCCCGGGGCGGCGCCCCCAACTTTTGCAAAATCGGCCTGATGACCCCGTCCGTCTGGTCCACCAGGGACCAAGCCAAGTGTAACGGCTCTATCTGTTGGTGTCCCTTTTTTTCGGCGGTCTGCTGCGCGGTCTGGACCGCTTCCTGGGACTTGAGAGTCATTTTTTCGAAACGCATACGGCCTTCCCCCTATATAATTGACGATTGTTAACCGCTAACTGAAAGTTAAGGTCGCCCGGGGGGGGTGTCAAGAAACCACGCCTTTTTCAACCCAACCGACATGACCGAAGGCCATGTCGGTCACAACAACCAATGAAAATGCCCTTCAGGCATTTTCATACAAAATCAAGTGGAAAGACCCTTGTCCGGGTCCGGTCCCGGCGCGGCGGGGGTTTTCATTTTCAGGCCGCCCTTTTAGCGGCGGCCGGGGCCTTTAGGCCCGAATTCGATCCAGTTCGCCCGCTCCAGGCATGCCAGAAACCTTCCCAGCGCCCCGCGACGCCGGCTGAACTTGGACGGGGCGGCCTCGAATTCCTTTTGGCAGGCCGGAGAGCAGAAGTAGTAACCCCGGCCCTGGTACACCGAAGTCCTGACGGTTCGCGCGGGGTCCAAGACCGTTTGGCAGACCGGGTCCACCACCTGCTTCCTATCCTGGTCAATCATGATTTTCTCCCTGGCATGGCGCGGTTTTTGTCGGGCCGGGCGGTCCCGAAACCACCCGGCCTCCCGTGATTATCTCCGGCAGTACCCGGGACCGCGCCCGTACCCCGGGCCGTACCCGCCGCGGTAAGCGGGGTTGTTCTTCCGTAATTCCAGTTCAGCGGCCAGATTCTTCTGATCGAGCTCCCCGCGCAGGCGGCTCGCGTCGGCCTGAAGCGCCTTGACCCGGTCCGCGTCCACTTGCGGCGCCGCCAAAGCCGCGTCCAGCTCCCGGGCTTTTAGATCCAACTCGGCCCACAGCTTCCGGCCCTCCTCATCCGTGACGCCCTGGCCTCCCGGCCCGCCGCCCATCATCCCCCGGCCGTAACCCATGTGACCTCCCTGGCCCCAGCCGCCCCAGCCGGGTCCCCAGGCGAAAGCCGTCGCGCCGACCGCGACCAGGCCCAAAACCAACAATACGCTTACCATGAATTTCTTGGTCATTTGTGGTCCTCCTCGTATTTATCGACCCTAGCGAATTTGCCTTGAGATAATGCAAGTAGGACGCCAACTATCTCCCCCTTACTATCAACTTGAATTTATTGATATTTTATTAGAGCTTGCCGTCAGGCGCCCGGCCGGCGGCCGGGGGCTGGATGATTTGTTTACGTTTCTAGGGCAAACGACAAATAATTAGGCAAGCGCCGGGCTTTTTATTGGTTCGACAACTAATTTTTTCAAACATCTTGCTTCGCTTGTTCATTTGTGGCAATTTCCGAGAGACGAACAAAAAAATGGTCCCCTACAAAATAGACGTTCATATTCGGCCGCGAAAATGGAGTTGAAAAATGACAATGACGGAAAAAGAAAACGGCGCCTCCAGGCCCCTCCAAGGAATCAGGGTCGTTGAATACGGAGTGTTTCATGCCGGGCCCGGCGGAACGGCCATCCTGGGAGATCTGGGCGCCGAGGTCATCAAGGTGGAATCGGGGATTGGAGACCCGGAAAGATACTGGAACCAGGTGGGCGACATGGACATGACCATGAACAACGGCGAAAGCATGATGTTCGAGGTTTCGAATCGCAATAAAAAAGGGGTCTACCTCGACATTAAAAACGAGCAGGGCCGCGAAGTCTTTAACCGCCTGATCGGGTCCGCGGACGTTTTTCTGACCAATCTCCGAAAATCGACCAAAACCAAGCTGGGGCTCGATTATAAAGCTATTTCGGCGATCAATCCCCGGATCATCCACGCCAGTGTTTCCGGATACGGGCAGGAAGGTCCCATGTGCAACCTCGGGGCCTTCGACCCGCTGGGCATGGCCCGGTCGGGAATGTTGTTCGTGACCGGATCGGTGGAACCGCGGCTGATTCACATCGGCGTCCTGGACCAGGCCACGGCCATCGCCGTCAGTCACGCCATTATTACCGCCCTGTTGGCGCGGGAAAGGCAAGGCGTGGCGCAGGAAGTGCACGTATCCTTATATAGTACCGCGCTCTGGCTCTTGTACCCGGACCTGATGCTGATCAACGGCATGTCGCTTCAGCCCACGGCCCTGGGCGACCGCCGTCGCCACTCGCCCCTGCGCAACGCCTTCTGCTGCCGGGACGGGAAATTCATCATCGGGACCCACCACCCGGAAGAAAAATACTGGCGCCCACTTTGCGAGGCCGCCGGTCGCCTCGACCTGCTGACCGACCCCAGGTTCGCCGACCCCAAGGGCCGCGCCGCCAACTGCCCGGCGTTGGTGGACATTTTCGACCAAGTCTTCACCGAAAAAACCAGGGACGAGTGGATGGAAATTTTTTTGAGCCGGGGGATGATGTTCTGTTCCATCCAAACCATGGAGGAAGTCTCCGGCGACCCACAGGCCCTGGCCAACAATTACATGGTCCCCTTCGACCACCCGCGCCTGGGAAACATCATGATTCCCGGATACCCCATTGATTTCGGCGGCCAGGAAGCCGGGACCACGGCGCCCGCCCCCGTCATGGGACAACACACCGACGAGGTGCTGAAGGAAATTGGATATTCCGACCAGGCCCTCGCGGACCTCAGAAAAAACAAAGCCATCAGGTAACCCGGCGCTCCGCTCCGTCGCGACCGGACCCCAAGGGGCTTTGTTGAAAAAAAACGGCGGAACGGATAAGTTATAAGATGGGTGGGGGAACGAGTTTAGTTCTTGTTCTCCCATTACTATTGGAAGGCCGGCTGCCAGTGGTCATGACCAAGATATCCTCCTCCATTTCTTCCGCCGCCCCGCCTGACGATGGGGCGTCCCATTGCCCCGTCACCGGACTGCCGTTGTTCCGCCCGAAAAACTGGGTGCTCGATTCACTCCCGGATAATTACCGGATTACCTTGACCGTGGTCGGCCGCCATATCCTTCTCCTACAACCCAGCGGGTACCTGACCGCCGCGGCGTTCCTGGCGGCCGCCCCCACGGTGGAACAGGCCATCGCCCACGCCGGCCAGGGGGAAAAAAGCGGATACGTCTTCCTGGAAGATTACTCCAACGTCAGAGGGTCTTCCCACCAGGCCCGAAAACTTCATATCGATTTTTTCAAGCGCCAACACCAACCCCGGGCCGGTATCATTTTCGGCGCCCCGCCCCTATTTCAGTTGAGCTACAAGCTGGCGGTCAGGCTTCACCTAGTCGAAATTCCATCTACCATGGTTAAAAAGTATGCCGAGGCCGTTAAATTGGCCGTCGCGCTCTTGGCGGATGAAGAAGAGCCGGCCGGCCGCGGGGACAAGCCCGACCCGGCCGCGCGCCCCGGCTTTAAGGCGACTTCCGTTTTCGTTCCGGCCTCTCTCCCCAATCCCGCCGTCCCCCTTCGTCCGGTCGAGCCGACTCCGATTGGACGTGAAAATCCGGGGCCGGAGTTCGAACGTGGGCTGACGGCCCAGGAAACTAAAAAGTATACCGAGCAACTTCTTGGCTATATCGCCCGGATCGATTGGGAAAAGGATGGTTTTGACCGGGAGGTCGGCGCGCTCGAAGCCGGGAACCCCTTTGGTCCGGTTTTTAACGCCATCGCCTTTATTAAAGCGGACCTGGACGCCCTTTTCCGCGAAAAAAGCCGGGCGGAAGCGGAGATAGCCGAATATCAGAAACAACTGCGTAAGTTGGGGTCGGAAATTTTACTGGCCGAGGAAAAAGAACGCCGCAGAATCGCCAACCAACTCCATGATCACACCGGCCAGTCCCTGGCCATGGCCAGGATCAAGTTGCAATGGTTGGCCCACTCTCTCGGACCTAGCGAACATTCCAGTCACATCAGGGAAGTTGTCGGCATCCTGGACGAAGCGATCCAGGACGCCAGGACCCTGACGTTGGAACTCAGCCCGCCGGTGCTCTATGAACTGGGACTCACGGCCGGTCTCGAGTGGCTGGTGGAGCAGACCCAGGAAAAATATGGCTTGGAAACCATCTTCGTCGACAGCCCGCGCTGTCCGGTCCTGCCGGTCAATATGTCGATCCTGGCATTTCGGGCCGTGCGTGAACTTTTAATTAATGTAGTCAAGCACGCCCAGGCCTCCCGGGTCGTGGTCGCGGCGAGCTTCCGGGACGAAAACTTGGTGATACGGGTCGAGGATGACGGAATCGGCTTCGAACCACCGGCGCCGGGTGACAAGCCGAGGGGCTTTGGACTTTTCAGTATTCGCGAACGGTTCGATACTATGGGGGGGCGGTTGGAAATCGAGTCGAGCCCGGGCCAGGGCTGTCGGGCGCTCCTAATAATTCCCACCTAAAAAGCAAAACCCCGGGATTCTTTCAAATCCCGGGGTCTCGGATTAAATCCGGCGGCGACCTACTCTCCCACATTGGGACAATGCAGTACCATCGGCGCGAAAGGTCTTAACTTCCGTGTTCGGGAT
>JAZDGM010000058.1:0-6387 GCA_043806915.1 Pseudomonadota bacterium
CCGGAAGCGCCTTAAAGCCCGAGGGCCTGCGTCAACCTTTTTCTCTGTTTTTCGATTACCCTTTGCCCGTGCTCAAGCGCTGTTAAAATCTCTTTTTTGGCCTTGTCTGACAGGTCCATCCCCTGTTCGATAACATCTTCACGCCATCAAAAAGGGGACTTTCCGTGATGATCTCTATTACCGCTTGAACGTTTTTCCCATCGATATTCCGCCGCTCCGCAATAGGGTCGAGGACATTCCCTCGCTGGCTCGGGAATTCCTGATCAATTGCAATTTTAACAATAACAAGAACATCAATTCCTTTCATCCCAGCGTGATGAAGGCGTTGCGAGGCTATGCCTGGCCCGGGAACATCCGCGAGTTGGAGAACTTGATCGTGCGGGCCCATATCGTTGAGCAATCCCGGGAACTCACTCCGGAGAGCTTTCCCGCCGAACTCTTTTCCGGAGGCACAAAGGCCCAAGTCCACCTCAACATCGCGCTGCCCCTGGCCGAAGTGCGAAGGGAAGCGATCGAAAGCATTGAACGTCAATACCTCAAGCAACTGATGGCCGAATACAAGGGGAAAATTGATGTTTCCGCCCTGGCCGCGGGCGTGGGCGTCCGCCAACTACGCAATCTATTATTACGATATAAAATCGAGAAAGGCGAATACAAAGCTTCCGGCCGGAAGAGTGATAAAACTAAGTTGGATATTTGAACGTCGAGGCTCCCCGTGGGGCGCCGCGGATATCCTTGATTCCTTTTAGGCGTTGTATTGGTCCGGTCGGAACCACCGACCTGGCCGTTTTAAGTCCGAAATTGTTTAGCCGCGAAGACATTCCTCGCATTCTTCTTGCCGGCAGCCTCAATCATCATCCTTTCGAGCCAATTGCCAAATACAGTAATCAAGCCTTCAATAGCCTTGCGGCGGGTCATATTCGGCCAAGCCGAATATGACCTTAATCCAAGGAAGGCGAATATTCCAGGCGCATTTATCGGGCCTGCCGGTTCCGTTTTATTTTTTACCGGCTTATCCTTGTTAAAATAAAAAATTGTGTATCTTTTCAGTATGTTCACTCATCAAATTATCAAGCGGGCCTTTCGGATTATGGACCGGGGCCTCGTTTTGTCCGTAATGTTGCCGATATAAAGCCCTAATGAATTCAAAATCGGCACCACCGGTTCACCGCCAAGGGATTTATCAATTAAAATATGTTAAATATCAACAAGTTAAGCGTTGGCATTGTTTGTGCTCTGGTAAGATATCGTAAGTTGGAATCGAGAGGTCGCCCGAGGTGGAAGGATTGAAACGAGATGGGTATCGGCGTCCACGTTGAATATGTGGTTGGATGGAATGAGGACCTGACGGAAACGATTCACAACTACATTGAATAATGATTGAACCCTAAACAGCGTTTTTCACGTCTTTAATGAACCAGTGACATCCATTAACCCCACCTGTAACACAACCGTGCTCCTGTTTCAATTGCTTGACCAAGGTCGTTAACAAATACAACAATTAACCCAAAAGGAGAATTTAATGCGTCATTTATCCAAGATTGGCATCCTGGTGTTCGCCGTGGTCGTCTTGGCCGCCGCACTCGCCATGGGATGCTCCAGCACGCCGATGAACACGGAGGATTCTACATCGGACATCCGCGCCGCCGAGGAACTTGGATCGGCGGACGTACCGAAGGCCTCCCTTCATGTACTGCTCGCCAAGGAAGAGTTGGAGAAGGCTAGGGTATTGGCGACGAACGGCGATGACGACGAGGCTTCCTCGATGCTGTCGCGGGCCGAAGTCGACGCCGAACTGGCTGTCGTACTTTCCAGGGAAGATACCGAGAAGGCGAGCGCCCTGGCGGAAATAGAGCGCGTGCGCCAACTCCGCCAAGAAAACAATTTGCCCGTCCAAAATTAAAACCAGTAAAGGAAAGAGGAATTTCCCATGAAATTAAATAGGTTTTTGATCATCATCGCCGGCGCCGGTTTTCTGGTTGGTTGCGCGACAACCCTCCCGAATGAGCTCGTCAGGGCCCGCGAATCATATCGGCATGCCAGCGTTAGTGTCGCGGCCAAGGCCGCGCCGGCGGAATTGCACACGGCCAACCTAGCGCTCGCCAAGGCGGAGAAATCCTATCTCGACGACGGGAACTCGTATAAAACGAGGGACCTCGCCTATGTGGCCCAGCGTAAGTCTGAAATAGCTGAAGCGACTGCCTCCCTGCTTATCGAGCAGGAGAGCCAAGAACAAGCAAAAATCGATTACCAAGCGTCCCAGGAAAAAATCGTTACGAACACGAAAGAGCAGCTTACCGACGAGCAAGCGGCGCGCCTGGCCGCCGAGCAGCGAGCGGACGAGGCCCTGGCCAAGCTGGCCGCGATCAAGGAAGATGCCCGCGGAAAAGTCATCACCATCTCCGGAAGCGTCCTTTTCGCATCCAACCAGTCGACCTTGTTACCCGCGGCGCGGTCACGACTCGACCAAGTGGCCGCAGTGTTGCTCACAACCCGCGAGCGCAATCTCGGCATCGAGGGTCACACCGACTCACAGGGCTCCGAAAACTACAACTATAGCCTGTCGCAGCGCCGGGCGGACACGGTTCGCAACTATCTGGTGCAGCGCGGTTATGACGGGTTCCGCATCCAATCCCGCGGGATGGGCGAGGGGCAGCCGGTCGCCAATAATGGCAGCGCCGAGGGCCGCGCCAACAACCGCCGCGTCGAGATCATTATCCAGCGCGATTCGCACGCTTCCAATCAATAGGAGGAAAATATGAACCAGGATCAAATGAAAGGCGCGTGGGAACAAGTAAAGGGTAGGGCGAAGATGGCCTGGGGCGAACTGACGGACGACGACATCATGAAGGCCGAAGGCTCCGCGGACAAGCTCTACGGCGTTATCCAGGAAAAGTTCGGGGATACCAAGGAATCCATCAAGGATAGGATTAACAACGTTAAACTGAAATAGCCCCCCCGGGCGACGAGGGGGCCCGGGAGCGAAACGCGAGACGCCGCGCTCTTGGGCTCCCCGTCAAACGAAAAGGAGAAAACCACGTGTTGTTGACGATCGTTGTTTTGCTCGTCGTTATGTGGGAGCTCGCCTTGATAACCTCATACACGATGGGAGGGTTCATTCACATCCTTATCATTATCGCCGTGGCCGTGGTCCTTGTGCGGATTATCCAGGGCCGTCGGCTGGTGTGATGTAGAAAACCATCCGCCGATGCAAAACCGAAACTCGAATATTGAAATAACAGGAGCCAAGGGAGAGGTTGATGGAACCAACGGGCTTTAGTGTAGCAAATTTGAAGGCGAGAATGACCAATGAAAGAATAATTTGTTTTTAAATTCCCGCCTTGTTCCTGTTCATTCTTCTTGTGGAGTTACAGAAGATCAACCCAAAAGCTTGACAACTTCGACCTTAACCAACAAATGAAAGATATTCTTGCTGGAGCATCATGATTAAAAAAGCGACCGAAGTATGAATATCTATAATGCTAAATATACTATTTTCGGAGGACCGGGCGGCCAGGGTAGCCATTTCAACATGAGCGCCCTCCAAATTGGAAAATAGGAAGATAAGGTGGGCTCCTTGTTATTCCATTCAATCGAAAACACAACTAACCGCGAAACGCAAATATTACCACGGAGAAACTAAAATTATGGAAAATAGTGTTAAAAAATTGTTGTTTTTATGGGTCACGGTTTTGGGGTTAAGCTTTTTTTCCAATCCGGCCGGAGCGCAGTTGACCATAGGGTTGGGGATTGGGCTGCCTCCCCTGTTCCACTTATCCGCTCCTCCCGAGATGGTCGTTTTGCCCGATACCGATACTGATGTCTATGTCATACCTGACATTGAGGAGGATGTCTTTTTCTCCGAAGGCTGGTGGTGGCGGCCATGGAGCAATCATTGGTATCGTTCACGGAGCTATGACGGGGATTGGGCTTATTATCAAGGCGCACCGGGTTTTTATCATCAGGTGCCTCGGGAATGGCGCAGTAACTACCAGAAACATGAATGGAATGGCCGTCCTTGGCAACACGAACGCATTGCCCATCAGGAAGTAAAAAGAAACTGGAACGTTTGGCATAACGAGAATTATTGGGAAAAACGCCGGACAAGTAGAGCCCGGGAGTTGAATCGTCAAGAGCCCTGGCAGAGCCAGAAACCCAAGCCTCAAGTGCGGGGCCAGAAACCTCAAGGCTATATGCCTCCGGGTTCTCATGGCTACCAGCCCGGCCAGCGCCACCAAGAGCCCTGGCATGGCCAGAAATCCAAGCCTCTAGTGCGGGGCCAGAGACCTCACGGCTATACGCCCCAGGGTTCTCATGGCTACCAGCCCGGCCAGCGCCCGCAAGAGCCCTGGCAGGGTCAGAAACCCAAGCCTCAAGTGCGGGGCCAGCGCCCGCAAGAGCCGCGGCATGGCCAGAAACCCAAGCCTCAAGTGCAGGGTCAGCGCCCGCAAGAGCCGCGGCAGGGCCAGAAACCCAAGCCTCAAGTGCGGGGTCAGCGCCCCCAAGAGCCGCGGCAGGGCCAGAAACCCAAGCCTCAAGTGCAGGGCCAGCGCCCGCAAGAGCCGCGGCAGGGCCAGAAACCCAAGCCTCAAGTGCAGGGCCAGCGACATGATGCCCGGCAACAGCAATCTCAGTCCGCCATAATAAAGCAATTGCAACTGGAGTACGGGAATAATGGGCCGACGCAAAGATAAAAGCCGTGAAACGGGATGGCGGCAAGGAAGGATGTTGGGATAAAGGCGATAATTGGTTATAAAGCAATGGCAAGGAAGACCGACCAGCCGAAAAACGTTAAAAAAGGAGACATTTAAATGAAAGTGAAAATTTGTGTATTTCTGATGGCGGCCGTTGTGGTCATGATGATGGCCGCGCCTCTTAGCGCTTCGGTGACTGATGACCGCATCGTGTCATCCGCCAGGGACACATATATCTGGAAGACCTACCTCGATGGTGATGATATTCAAATCGAGTCCAAGGATGGCGCGGTCGCCTTGACGGGAACCGTTGCCGCGGCATACCACAAATTATTGGCCGAGGAGACCCTACAGAGTCTGCCTGGGGTCAAAAGCGTTGACAACAGGTTGACCTTAAAAGGCAAGAGTCCAACCGTAACCCCGGATGACATGATTCTTGACAGAGTGAAAACCACTCTTTTGTTCCATCGGAGCACGAGTGCCGCCAAGACCGATGTTTCCGTCCAGGACGGCAAGGTAACCTTGCGCGGCGAAGCCTCGAGCCGGGCCCAAAAGGAACTGACGACCGAGTACGCCATCGATATTGAAGGCGTCAAGGATGTGGATAATCAGATGACCGTGCCTTCCGCTCAAACGACCACCGAAAAGGTGGTCGAGAATATTGATGACGCTTCCATCACCGTCCAGATCAAGCTCGCCTTGCTGGTCCATCGTTCGACCGGCGCCATCAAAACCAAGGTTGATACGGAAAACGGCGTGGTCACGCTGCATGGCGCGGCGAAGAACCAAGCCGAGAAAGCCCTGGTTTCTAAACTCGTTCACGACATCAACGGAGTGAAAAGCGTTAATAACCAGATGACCATTGAATAAGGCTGGTTGAAGCTTGCCGGCCCCGGCAAGGACGCTTGTTTTTTAAACATAGCTAAGATCATATCGTAAACTTTTTCGCCGACCCAGCGGTAACGCTCGGGTCGGCGCTCGCTCGTCCGTCCAAGCCTCTTTTTTTGCCTCCTCGCCATTTCATGTGGCTAAGCCGAAGGTTGTAGGGTGCGCAACGCGCGCCATCGTTTACTATTTTCCGGGGCCTGACCACGGTAAATTGGAGACGTTGGCCACGCCTTGCGGGCGGGCTTGTCCGCCTTCGTCGGGCGAGCCCGCCCACGACGGTTTCACGCCCCGAAACGTCGGAAAGGGCGGGCGTCCATGCCCGCCCGAAAACAGTCCGGGGCGCTTCCGGTCGCCGGCCGCCCAGGCGCTACACTCGGACCCAACCGACATGACCGCGGGCCATGTCGGTCACGACAACCAATGAAAACGCCCTTCGGTCATTGTCATACAAACGCAGCAGAAAAAAACTCTCTAGAGCTTGGGAACCAGCCTTACTCATTTTCATTTGGCCATTTTCCTTACATTTTCAACCGGACGCTAACACCAAGATGTTGGGTTTCGCAAGGCCTCAACCCAACCTACAGAAATCACATTATTTTTAGGCCGGCGGAGGCGAGCCGGGCCAAGCGTCTCCAAGCGCCCCGAACCTCTTCGGGCGGGCATGGACGCCCGCCCTGCCGTTTGATCTCATCTTCTTGGATATTCACACGAAAGATTACGATGCTGCTTTGCCTCTATGCCACCGCCTTCTGAGAATTGGCGGTCTTCTTATCAGCGACAATGTGGGGTTCGCCGGGGCCGAGGC
>JAZDGM010000059.1:0-25922 GCA_043806915.1 Pseudomonadota bacterium
CGTCCATGCCCGCCCAAAGAGGTTCGGGGCGCTTCTGATTGTTGGGCCCGGCGCGCCTCCGTGTGTCAAAAAATTTTGTAATTTAGGCTGGTTCCCAAGCTCTAGCTTGGGAACCTCGGCCAGGGAAGCTCCAGACACCTATATGCCTTGACTTCTTTACAAACAGATCAAATTTTTACTTGACGGTTTGAGGCGAAGCTTCGCCGGCTTCCTCACTCTTGAGATGTAGCGCCCCGCCCTCGCCCATAATCGCCGGCCAAGGGATAGACCTTGCTCGGCGAGCCTTCAGGCATGGGTTCAACGGGACGGATGAAATTTCAAACCGACTAATATCAATACCTTCACCGCCGCGCTAGGACTACGAAATGGAAACGACGCGTTGATTCCCCGTGGTTGCTTTCCGGATAAAGTGGGGAAGCTAGAGCTTCCCCTTCTCGGGTTCCCAAGCTAGAGCTTGGGAACCAGAGGTCCTTGAATAACCACCGCCGGCGTAATGTAGGGGCGCCTCCCCGTTGGCGCCCTTTGATTGGACACCTTTAATAAGATGTTTGCAATCGGTTGGAGCGTGTTCATCTTTTTCTTTTCAACGGTGGAGGGCGTCTATAAACAACGGGGGAGAGTCCCCGGTGTGAGCCAGGCCCGCTAGTCCCAGGCCGTCGATGAATTCAAAGGCTTGCTTCATGGCCTCTCGCGCCGGTTCGCGCCGGTAAAAATTCAAAAAAGCGTGGTTCGCGGAGGGGTAGTCCATTTTCGCGAAAAAAAGCTTGGCATGGGGAACGCCCCGGGCTTCCAACGCCTCGCAAAAACGCTGGGACTGGTAAAAGGCGAAATCAATCTCCCCGGCGCTCACAAAACAGGGCGGAAAACCGGCGGTCAGGTGCAGTTGCGGGGAAGCGAGCCAAGTCCGGCGCTGGTAGCTGGACTTGTCCGGTCCCATGAAGGCTTCCAGCAGGGATTCCTTGTACGGAAAATCCCTTTCCAACAGGTCAACCAGGTCGTAGACCCCGTAAAACAGCAGGAGGCCTCGGATGGCGCCCCGGGCCGGAGGCGGGTTGATGTCGAAGGATTCGACCAGGGCCGAGTCATCGGCCAGGGCGGCGTACGTGGCCGCCAGATTGGCTCCGGCCGAGTCGCCGGCCAGGAAAAGCGCGGCCGGGTCTCCTCCGAAATCCCGGGCCTTTCCCAGGGCCCACTGGACGGCCAGGTGGACGTCGCGGACTTGGTCCGGATACTGCGCCTGGGGTGAAAGACGGTAATTGACGTTGAAAACCACGAGCCCCTTGCTGGCGAACTCCCGGCAGATTCTATAATAATAGGCTTTATCGCCCGACAGGAAGCCTCCCCCGTGCAGCCAGAGGAGCAGGGGACGCTTTCCCGACCCCTCGGGAGTGAAAATGTCCAGGACCTGGTTGTCTTCCACGCCGTATTTCAGGTTTTTGTAAACGTGGTGCACGGCGGGCGGGCTGGGATCGTAGATAAAGGGCCACAGCATGGTGTGCAAGCCCCACAGCATGGCCTTGAAAAGGTAAATTTTCATTCATCCCTCCAGCGGTCGACGAACCGCCCAACTTTCCGGCGGGGGAAGATCGGCTTACTTGGTTTCGCGGCGCCGCGACGGACCGGTCGGACCCGACCGGTTCAAACCCGTTCAGGCATTATAGCATAACCTCCAACGTTCCCGGCCAACACTTTTGTTCTCTCGACTTGGAAACCCGCCTTGACCGAAAGTCGCCGCCTAGTTATTATCCCGGTTGGCTTGCGGCTGTTCGGGTTTTCCCGCCACGCCTCGAGCACAACAAAGCCGCCCGAGGCCGAGAGGTTTGGCGTCGTCATGAACAAGGAACAAACCGGAAGAATAGTCGCTCTCGAAACATCCAGGCTTGACCAGGACGTGTTGGAAGTCGCCTGGAAGTCGTCCCGGCCGGGACTGACCGTGGAAATTTCGGCCGGGACCGACCCCTTTTCCCCGCATCTGTTCAAACCGTTGACCACCGCCATCGGTCGGGAAAGGGTCCGCTTCGACGATCTCGAGCGGGACCGTCGGTATTATTTCCGGCTCGCGGCCGGAACCGAAAAACCGCTCCTGACGGCCGAACGGCGGCTCCCCCTGGAAGGAGCGGTGAATTTTCGCGATCTGGGCGGGTACGAGACCGCGGACGGCCGACGGGTGGCTTGGGGCCGGGTGTTCAGGTCCGACGGCCTGTCCAGGCTGACCGATTGGGACCGGCAATATTTATCCCGCCTGGGCTTGAAGGCGATCTTCGATTTCCGGACCATGGGCGAGGTCGAGGCCGCGCCCGACCTTCCGCCGCTGGAAGTGAAATACATCAACCTGCCCATCGCCCATGGGGAATTCAATTTCGTGGAAGCCATGAAAAAGCTGAAAAAAGGGGACTCCTCCTGGATGACTCCGGATTTCATGCTGAACGGATACCTGGATAACCTGGACAATCACGGCCCCACCTTCGGCCGGGTGTTTAGGGCCTTGGCCGAGCGAAGCAATCGCCCCCTGGTTTTCCATTGCACCGGAGGCAAGGACCGGGCCGGAACGGCGGCGGCCCTCCTGCTGCTGACCCTGGGCGTTCCGGACGACGCGATAATCGCGGACCACGCCCTGTCAAACATCTACATCGCCGCCTTGCTGGAAAAAGTCTACGAACTCATCAGGTCCCATGGCGTGGACCCCGAGGTGGTGGCGCCCTATTTCACCGCCCCCCGGGAATGCATCGTCGCCCTGTTGGAACACCTGAAAAAAAAATATGGCGACATCGATTCCTATTTGACTGAAAAAGCCGGGCTCGACCAGGAAACCATCGACATCCTGCGAGCCGATCTCCTGGACTGACCGGCCTGACCGCCCTCGGCCCGGGATTGCTCCGGCCAACGGCGGAACCCCTGCCTTTCGTCCCGTCGGTTCCCGCGGCGCGACGCGGCGGCCGGGAACGAGGCTCGAGGCGCCCCCCCAGCCGCGCTTTCATTTTTCCTTGGTATCGAAAGGTGTTGCCAAGGGAAAAACCTTTCTGCTATGGTCGCACACCGTTTCAATAAAAAGATGATTCCGGCGAGTCGGATGAATGGCGGAGAACCTCGGATGACGTCCCTTTATAACCTACGAGCATCTCTATTTATAATCATGGCGGTCCTGCTCTTGTTCGGCGCGCGGGGCGTGTTTGCGGCGGAACCGGCCGCGGGTGGGAAAACCGGGGCGGCGGCGGCAAAACCGACCGGCCATAAATTGGTGGAGATTACCGAACTGACCTACCATCTTCTTGAAGGGAAGATTGAAGGGGACCGGGGCGGCTTTTCGGTCAGCGGCGCCTCGACCGGGATCAGGGTCTGGAAATTTAATTTCAATTACGACGTCAGCTCCTTTTCCTGGGACGACCCGGCGCGGCTGCCTTTTGGCGACGGCCGTTCCGCGCCCTGGAAGACCCTGAAAACGGTTGGGTTCGGCTTTATCGATTTTAAAAAAATTTCGGAGCGGTTTCGTTATTTTTACAATGTTTGGGCCAATTCCGGCTTTGAAGACGAGATGGGGACCTGGGGCGTGGGCGGGGCCGGCGGGGTGGTCTGGATTTTCTCCCCCAGCCTGGTTTTTCGCCTGGGAGGCATCGGCATTTATCACCCCGTCAATTCCTGGGCCCTGCCCCTGGTCGGGGTGGATTACCAGCCCGCGGACAAGCTCGGGTTCTCGTGCCGCCTCGGATTTCCCAGCACCAGGGTTTCGTATAATTTCACGCCGGATATGTCGGTTTTCGCCCAACTCTGGTTCGAGCAGCGCATGTACAACCTGTCCGACAATAACAAGGTCCGGCCCAATGGGTACGTGGAAATAATAGATCAGGGCGCCGGCCTGTTCTGGGGGATCGAGCCCGCCGAGTTCATGCGGCTGCGGTTCGGCCTGATTTACGTCCCCCGACGGTTCATCCACCTCTACGACCACGACCGGGACAAGCACGGCAGCCATGACGTGGACCCGTCCTACGGCGCGGCCATGGAAGCCAAGATACTCTTTTAATTCAGGGACGGCGAAAAAGCACGGGAACCGGCGCCGGGGAAGGGTCAAGGCCCGCCCGCCGGAATTTCGGCCGGGCGGGGCGGGCCGGCGGCTCCGTCGGCCGGGGTTATTTCTTGATCATGTCCTGGACCCGGGCGATTTCCGCCTTGATAAAGGCTTCGAATTCCGGACCAGCTTTCATCAGCTTGCCCAGCTCTTCCTCCAGGTTGGAAGGGGCGATCTTGAACAGCCACCCGTCTTCATAGGGGCTGCCGTTGATTTGCTCGGGTTCATCCTCCAGGGTTTCATTGGCTTCCACCACTTCCCCCGAGGCCATGGCGTAAACGCGACCGACCCATTTCCCTGATTCTATCGAAGCGAAGGGCTTGCCCTGCTCGACTTCCTCGCCGACCTTGTCCAGGTCGACAAAAGTCAGGTCCCCGGCCAATTTCTGGGAAAAATCGGTGGCGCCCATGACCACCGCGTCGCCGCGGACCTTGGCCCAGTAATGGTTTTTGTCATAATAGAGGTCGTCGGGAAAAAAATAGCCTTCTATCTCCATGAACCATCCTCCTTGGCGGGAATATGGCCGCCCCGCCGAATAACGCCGAAAATTTTTTTATATCATAACAAATTTCAAAAGGAAAAAAAGCCCCTACTCGAAGGGCTTGAGCATGTCCTTGTCTTTTATGCGATTATGCTTGAATCCCAGCTCGTCCGGCTTGAACCCCAGGGCCAGGCCGAGCAGTTGCGGGTAGAAAAACAGCGGGACCTTCAACTTCGACCCGAATTTCTTGGCCATGGCTTTTTGCTGCCCCTCGAACATGACGTTGCAGAAGGGACAGATGACCGCCAGGCCGGTCACGCCCAGCCGGTCGAGGGCGTCCAGTTTGTGGAAGGCCATCTTCTGGGCCAGGTCCTCGTCCACGCCCAGGACCCCGCCGCCACAGCAGTCCTTCAGCCCTGGGTAGTCCACGGCCTCGGCCCCCAGGGCGCTGATCAACTCGGCCAGGCCGCGGGGGTTTTCGGGATCGTCGAAGTGGTCCATGACTTCCGCCGGCTTGAGGTAGTGGCAGCCGTAATGGGGGGCGAACCTGAGCCCGGTCAAGGGCTTGATCACGGCGGCCCGGATTTTTTCCGGCCCCAGGTCCTCGTACAGGATGCGGCTGTAATGCCGGACCTTGACTCCGCCCCGGTACGACAGGCCCAGTTCCGCCAGTTCCCGATTGACTTTTTCCAGCAACTCGGGGTCGTGGGCCAGGATATGCTCGGCCTCGGTCAAGGTGGCGGCGCAGGCGCTGCAAACCGCCGCCACGTCCAGGCCCCGGTCCTGGGCCAGGGCCAGGTTTCTGGCCGCGATGACCAGGGCCTTTTCCAGGGACAGGCTTTTGAGCGGAAAGCCGCAGCAACCGAATTGCGGCAGGTCGACCAGGTCAAGGCCCAGCTTGCCGGCGGTTTTGCGAACCGAGGCTTCATAGTTGAGGTTGCGCACCGGAACGGTGCAGCCGAGGAAAAGGGCCCAGGACATCAGTCGCCTCCACCGGATTTCAAGTGAAAATCCCTGAGAATAATTTCAAAATGGGCCGGGGCTTCCTCGAGGGGGGGCAGGTCCAATTCGGCCCTTTTCTGGTTTTCGAAGTCGGATATTTCATAGAGGCGGCCTTTAGCCCGCAGCAGGTCGGGTTGCGCGGACAGGCCCGGAGGGAAATGTCCGGCCCGGGCGGCCATGTTTTTGATCGCGAACATGACTTCGGTGAATTTGACGCCCTGGGGGCATGTTTCCTGGCAGGTGAAGCAGGTGGAACATATCCACGGCCATGGGCCGGCCAGGACTTCCTCGCGCAGGCCGAGAACGATCAACCGGATGATCCGCCGCGGGTCGAACCCGGAGTTGATTTCCCCCACCGGGCACCGGGCGCTGCACACGCCGCAGGCGTAGCAAAGTTTTATCCTTTCCGCCCCGCGCAGGGCGGCCACTTCGTCCTTGAACTTGGGATCGGCGTGGTCCAGGTTTATTTCGGTCACGATCCGCCTCCGGAAAGGGGGCTGGGCCCCAGCTCTTTGATTCGGTCCTTGAACTCCACGGTCGCCCGTTGGAACTCCACGCCCATGTTCGGGGCCAGGGTGAAAAACGACAGCCGGGCCGGTTCGAACCCGGCTTTTTCCAGCAGCATTTTCAAATGACGGCCCCGCCTGGCGGCGTCCCGGCTGCCCTGGTGGGTCCGGCAGTTATCGTGGTGGCAGGAAACGACCATGACCCCGTCGGCGCCTTGCAGAAATGCGGAAAAAACCAGGTCCTGTTCTATTTTTCCGGCGCAAGGCAGGGGGATCGGGACCAGGTCCACCGGAGTTTCGGGGGTCGGGGCGGCGGCCAGGGCCGGAAAGGCCGAGCGGCGGCAGCCGAACAGGACCAGCCGGGGGATGAAATCGTCCTTGGTTCGAGGTCGTTCCAGGAGGATGCGCAGGCGGGCCTTGATCTGGGGATCGGTAAATCCTTCCAGTTGCAAGGCGTCGCCGGGGCATTCCGCGGCGCACAGGCCGCATTCCACGCAAGCCAGGGGATCGGCGACCGGGCGCTCGACGTAATCCAGGGCGCCGACGGGGCAGGTCCTGACGCAGGTCAGGCAGATCGCGCA
Organism: Pseudomonadota bacterium; assembly: GCA_043806915.1. Lineage (GTDB taxonomy): Bacteria > Desulfobacterota > Desulfarculia > Adiutricales > JAGVGV01 > JAZDGM01. The sequence continues at coordinate 6,634 of JAZDGM010000059.1, forward strand.
GCGTCCCGGATCGTTGACCAGGCGGTTGTCCTGGATTTCAACCGGGGTAAGAAGCCGCCCTATTTCTCCGGCCGCGCTCCCGATTTCCCGGTCCAGAACGTCGGCGGAGAAGGTCCCCCGGGCCGGCCCCAGGGCCAGTATGCCCCGGCGGTTCGTGGCCGCGGGCAGAAAAAGCGTGTTGTCCGGCGCGAGGTAACCGTCCTCGCCCAGGGTTAGGTTCATCAACCCGGCCGCTTCCGACAAAGTCGAGTCGGGTTTCCGGGGCTCGTCCGGGACCAGGAAGTCCGGGGCCAGGCGTATATCCGCCCGGGCCGCCCCGTCGAAAAACCTGAATTCGGTCCGGCCGTCGGGGGTCGTCGCGGTCCGCGGTCCGCCGTCCGGAGTGCGGAGGAAGACCACGCCCGCTTCCCGGGCCGCGGTGTAAAGTCGTTCCAAGCCCGGACCGGCGACCTTGACGTGGGGCGCCAGGATGAAGACCGCGTTGTCGGTTTCCCGGGCCGCGGCAGCGGCCGCGGTCATGATTCGTCCCATGTCCCCCGAGGTCGCGGCTTGTTCCAGCCCGGCCGTGAAGGCCAGCTTGAACCCGGGCCGCCCGGCCCCGCCCGGCCCGGCGGCCGGGTCCCTGGTGGAGCCGGCGTCGACGCCGCACAGGACCACGGCCCCAACGGACAGTTCCCGCGACCCGTCGTCGGAACTAAGGAAAACGGTGAATCGCCCCGGGAAGCCCTTGAGTCCCTGGAACCGGGCCTGGGGAAGAGACGTAAACCGCCCGGACCAGGCCGGTTCGGGACTGAAGTCCGGGGCGCCGCCCAGAAGAATAACTTCCAATCCCGCCCCCAAAAGGGCCGCGGTTGTTTTTTCCGCGGCCGGGCCCCGTCCCCAGACCAGGACCTTTTTTTCCGGGACGATGCGCCGGAAGGTCGCTTTCCGCCCCAGGGAAACCTCGGCCAGGGCGGCGGTAATCAAGGCCAGGGCCTTTTCATGGGGCGGGCCGGCCATCCAGGGCGTCCAGGAAGCCAGGTCGATCGTTGTTTGCAGGGCCTTGAGGGCGGGCAGGGGCTCCGCTCGCCCGACCAGGACGACGCCGGAATTTTCCGGCGGCGCCAGGTTCGCGGCCTGGTCCCAACTCGAAACAGTCACCACCTCGGCCGCGCGACCCAACTCCGAAGTCAGGCGGTTTGGGTCGATTCCCCAACCGGCCAGGACGGCCGGAGGCGGCAAGACGATTATTTTATTTAAAACGTGGTCCATAATCACCGCTTCACGCGCTAAAAAAGGAATGTTCTCCGGATGACGGGGCGGTCAAAACCCTCGCCCCAGATGCTTTAGCAACCTTGACGCGGCTGCCTCGGCATCGGCCTTGGCCTCGGCCAAATCCATGGGCCCGGCGGCTGTTCCGGCCGCGAAAAGCCCCTTTTCCGGACAGGATTTTAAAAAGCCGTCCTCGTCCCTCGGGAACCCGAGAAGGTCCCAGACCGGGTCGTCGGGCGGCTGGATTCCCTGGGAAAGCGTCACCAGGTCGAATTCCCGGGACTCCTTCCGGCCGGACGCCTCGTTCAAAAAAGGAACCAGAACGCTTCCCCCTTCCGCGGCGAGGATTTCCCCGGGAATCCCATGAATCAATTCAACCCGGTTTTTCACTTCCTGGTACTGCCGGTCGAAGCCGCGTCCGAAAGTTTGGATATCCATGTAAAACATGGCTATTTTTACTTCCGGTTGCAGGCCGGCCAGGCGATGGGCCAGGCGCAGGGCGTACCCGCAGCAGATTCTGGAACAATAATCGCGGCCCAGGGACTTGTCCCGGGAACCCACGCACTGGATAAAGGCGATCCGGCCGGGCGACTTTCCCCTGGTCAGGCCGGCCGCGCCGCCTTCCCGGAGAAGGGCTTGTTCCAGTTCCAGGGCCGTGACGACCCCCGGGACCCGTCCGTAACCAAGGCGGGGCTTGAGCGCGGGGTCGAAGGGACGCCCTCCCGGCGCGGCGATGATCCCCCTGACCTCGTGAATTTCCTCCCGGCCCCGGGCCGCCAAGTCGATGGCCCCGGTCGGACAGGCGTCGCGGCAGGCCCGGCATTCCAAACCCTGGAAATGCAAGCAGTAGGCCGGGTCCAGGGCGTACCCGGGCCGCGCTTGGCCCAGGGGCGATTTGCGGAGGGCCCGGCCGGCCTCCGGACATTTTTCCAGGCACAGCCCGCACTCCAGGCACCGGGCCGAGTCCAGAAAAACGGGCTCGCGCGCCACCCGAACCTTGTACCCGCCCCCTTCCGGTTCCAGGCCCGTGACCTTGGCCCCGGTCAGCACTTCCAGGCCGGCGCGAGTGAACTCCCCGGCCGCGTCGCCAACCAGGCAGGCATTGCATTTTCGGCACTCGTCCACCGCCTTGCAAGCCAGTTGGGCGCCCAGGCCCCCGGGGAAAAAATCCCGCTCGATCACCAGGGCCGCGACACCCCGCTCCGCCAGTCGGACGGCGGCGGTCAACCCGGCCGTTCCGGCTCCCATAATCAGGATTTCAGTCTTCATGCACATCAATTCCAGTTTGTTGGGATGATTGATAACTCCGGACAACGGCCACCCCGGCGCCCGGATTCGGCTATCCTCGCCTTCTTGTCCTCGGCGTTCCCGCCAACCCATTATATTCGATAGCTATATAGTAGCGGCGTTTCCCCGCCTGTCAAGACTATTTCCATATTTCCTTGGGACGCAAGCTTTTCGGGCGACCCCTCTTTACTATTAATTCGTTAAAAAAGCCAATCACCCCCCGGCTCCCGGTGGACTTTCCCCGGTCCTGATGTATAATCGCGGGCGAAAAGGAGCGCGGCGGCCGATGACGGACCAGGGCTTCGGAAAAAAAGCGTTGATTGTGGAAGGCGGCGGCATGAGGGGCGTGTTTTCCGCTGGAGTGCTGGACGCCTTTCTCGAGGAAAATTTTCATGACTTCGATTTTTTTATCGGCGTTTCCGCCGGATCGGCCAACCTGGCCGGGTACCTTGCGGGCCAATACGGGAGAAATCTCCGTTTTTATTCCGAATACATGATTGAGCACCGGGTCTTCAGCCTGGCGAGGATGCTCGGCGGCGGGCCGTTCATGGACGCGGGCTGGATTTTCGGGCCTGGAGACGCCCGGGAGCCGCTAGACGTGGACGCGGTTTTCCAGCGAATTTCGGGGAAAAAATTTTTCATCGTCTGCACGGACGTCGCTTCCGGCCGGCCGCTGCTGCTGGAGCCCAACCGGGATGACCTGCGCTTCTTGATGCGTTGTTCCTGTTCCCTGCCCTTTATCACCGGCCCCTTCCCTGAGCTCGGGGGCCGGCCGGTCACGGACGGCGGAGTATCGGACCCGGTACCCATCGAGACTGCTTTCTCGCTGGGGGCCCGCCGGGCGGTGGTGGTCCGGTCCCGGCCGACGGATGTGCTTAAAAAGAGGGAACCGGCCGCGGGCTTGACTTCGTTTCTGACGAGAAAACACCCCCAGCTTCGCCGGGCCATCCACAACCAGCCTGAAATCTACAATCGGGCCGTCGGGTTTCTGAACGACCCGCCGCGGGGCCTGGACATAATCCAAATCGCCCCGCCCCGGCCGCTGAGGACCGGAAGAACTTCCCGGAAAAAAGAGGACCTCCTGTGCGATTATCGGCTGGGGCTTGACCGGGGAAGGGAAACCATAACTACTTTATTGCGCCCCTGGCGCGACAGGACCACCCCATGAACCTGCCTTTCATCACCTCCGACCTGCCCGGCATTGGCGGGGAAATAAAAAGTCGGCCCGAATATTTTATCGTGGACGAAATCCCGGTTTATGAACCCGAGGGAAAAGGGGACCACGTTTTCGTCCGGATATCCCGGCAAGGCTGGAACACCCGGGACCTGGCCCAAAAAATCGGGGAGCTGTTCGACCTCAAGGAAGTCGAGGTGGGGACCGCCGGCCAGAAGGACAAAAACGCGCTGGCGACCCAGACCTTTTCGTTGTTTCTTCCGGGCCTGGCGGAAGACGCGGTCGCCGGGACCATCGCCGCCGGCCTGGACGTCCAGGTCCTTTCGGCCAAGCGCCACGTCAACAAACTCAAGACCGGCCACCTTTTGGGCAATCGCTTCGCCATCGTCCTGGAAAACCCCCGCGGCGACGCCTTGATCGGGGCCGAAAAAATAGCGACGGCGCTCCGGGAACGGGGGCTGCCCAACTATTACGGCCCGCAGCGTTTCGGCCGCGACGGAGAAAACATCCGGACCGGGCGGCAGGCCCTGGAAGGCAAGGGCCCCCGGGGGCATTGGCTCCGGAAGTTCCTTTTATCCGCGTACCAAGCCTTTCTGTTCAACGACTACCTGGCCGACAGGATCGAGCGGGGTTGGTTCAACCAGGTCCTGGCGGGGGACTTGGTTAAAAAGACCGATACCGGCGGGATGTTCCTGGTCGAGGACCTCGAAGCCGAGCAGGCCCGCTTCCTGAAAAATGAAATCACCTTTACCGGCCCTATCTTCGGGACTAAGATGCGGCGGCCGGCCGGACCCGCCGACGCCCTGGAATTGGAAATACTGGCCCGGCACGAGGTCACGGAGTCGATGTTCAAGAAAAACCGCCTGGAAGGCTCGCGCCGGCCGGGGCGCTTGCACCTGCCCGGCCTGGAAATATCGGAACACCCCCAAGGGCTCCTGCTGCAATTCGTCTTGCCCAAGGGGGCGTACGCCACCACCCTGGTTCGGGAAATCACCAAAAACGAAACCATGCTGCCGGAAGAATAGCCCGGGCGGAGGCGGGAGGGTCCCCGGCCGACCGGGCCCCCCGGTTCAGTCCGGTTCCACCGTGCGGGCGGCGGCCTGGAAAGTCAGTTCCACCGCCTGCTTGACGGCCTGGGTGGGGAAGGTGTTGCCGCCCGCGGCCAGGCCGATGCGCCAGACCCCCTCTTCCCGGGCGATCTTGATCCAGACGTCCTGCACCATGTTTTTTTCGGCCGTCAGGACCAGGGCCAGGCCTTTCTCCTTTTTGGGGTCGAAAAGAAATTCCCTAAATTTAATCGTCAACTCGCCCTGTTGGTTTTGGGGCGCGAATTTTTCGGGGTTGAAATCGTTCAGGCGATAAGTCTGCAAGGCGGCGTCCTCCGTCGCGGGGATGTCGAGGTGTCTTGTTTTTACAAAGGAAATCTCGAAAAAGGTTTCCTGGCCTCCGGCCTGCCATTTTCGCTCGTATTTGGTCTCGCATTGCGGGGGGATCGGCTTCCAGTCGGCTTCGAGCCCGGTGTCCGGGAAGCTACCCAGGGTCCATTCGAGAAAGGGCTCGAAATCCGTGACGATGAGGCCCCGGGCGTCGTCGGTCAGGCGGCTGTTGAGGAGTTTCAGGAAGTCGGGGTTGAACAGGCGGCGCTGGACGTGCCGTTCCTTGGGCCAGGGCGCCGGGAACAAGGACGTGACCAGGGAAATCGACCTGGGGGCGAACAGCCTATCCAGGGCCATGTGGGCGTCGGTCAGCAGGAGGCGGACGTTGGTCAGCCCGGCCTGGTTGATCCGGCGCATGGCCCGCTTGACCGAATCCCAGGCCAGTTCCAGGCCGACCAGGTTGAGGTCGGGTCTTTCCGCGGCCCGGCGGACCAGGCGTTCGCCGTTGCCGAAGCCGATTTCCACCTCCACCGGACCGCTTCGCCCGAAGATGTCGGTCCAATCAAGGGGGCGGGGCAGGCTCTGCCACAAGACGAGGGGCGCCGCGGAAAGGTAAAAGGGTCGGGGTTTGAAGGCTGATTTAAAAACCGGGTTCATGTGTTTTCCAATTCCGAATTCCGCCGGACCCAGGTCCGGCTATTTGGGGAATAACTATTCTCAGATGGGGCGTGCTCCGTCAAGAAGCTTTTTCCGGAGGTCAAACGTGGATTTCAATCCGATTTTTTATCCTTCCCGAACTTTTTTTGCTATAATTTAATCTTTAGGTATTAAAAACTTAGGAGGGTTCAAATTATGTCGGCAAAACCTTGGGAAAGCCCCAAATGGCCCAAAGGAGTGGCTCACGATATCAGTGGGTACGATAAACCCGTTTTTTCCATCCTGGACGACGCCGCGCGTGACTACCCGGATAAAGTATACACCATTTTTAACGACGGGGTCCGGACTTTCAGCCAGGTGAAGGACGTCGCCGACCGCATCGCCAATTTCCTGGCGTCGCGCGGGATCAAAAAAGGGGACCGGGTGGCCATCTTCCTGCCCAACCTGCCCCACTATCCGGCGATCTATTTCGGCATCCTCAAGGCCGGGGCCGTTTGCGTGACCTGCAACCCTCTTTACACGCCCAATGAGCTCAACTACCAGTTGAACGACTCCGGGGCCAAGGCCGTGTTCTGCATGGACCACCCCAACTTCTACCCCACCACGGTCAAGGCCGTGAAGGACACCGATGTCGACACGGTGGTGATCTGCGGGGTCAAGTCCTATCTACCCAAGCTCAAGGGCATTTTGGGCGGCTTGCTCGGCAAGTTGCCCAAGGCCGGCAGTTACGAGCCGGGGCACCTGTTTTTCGACGACGTCGTGGCCAAGGCCAAGCCGGTCCCGCCCAAGGTGACGATCGACCCGAAGGAAGACCTGGCCTTGATCATTTACACCGGCGGCACCACCGGCGTGCCCAAGGGCGCGGCCCTGGCCCATTCCAGCTTCGTGGCCAACGTGATGATGCTCGATGTCTGGGGCCGCCTGCCCCACGAGGAAGGCAAGCCTTCCGAACCCTTGCGGCGCGGCGGCTTCCATTGCTACCTCGGCGTGCTGCCCTGGTACCACAGCTTCGGCATGACCGTGGCCATGCTTTCGGCCTGCGCCAGCGGCAGCCGCCTGGTCTGCATCCCGGACCCCAGGGCCGGGACCCCGCCCTTCACCGAAGTGCTGAAAGCCGTGCAAAAATACAAATGCACCATCATGCCGGCGGTGCCGACCATTTTCGTGGCCTTCACCAACCACCCGGAAATCGACAAATACGACCTAACCTCCCTTATCGGCTGCTTTTCCGGCGGCGCGCCCTTGCCGGCGGAAGTGTGCCGGCAGTTCGAGGCTAAAACCGGCGCCATTATCTTCGAGGGGTACGGCTTGTCGGAAACCAGCCCCGTGGCCACGTCCAACCCCACCAACACCACGGACCGGAAGATCGGGTCCATCGGCTTCCCCATGCCGGGCACCGATGTCAAGATCGTGGACCTGGACACCGGCCTCAAGGAATTCCCCCAGGGCGAGGACGGCGAAATCGCGATTTGCGGCCCCCAGGTCATGAAGGGGTACTGGCAGCGGCCGACGGAAAACGACGCGGTCTTTCGCGAGATCGACGGACGCCGTTTCTTTCTGTCCGGCGACATCGGCCATTACGACGAGGACGGCCTGATCGTCATCACCGACCGGAAAAAGGACCTGATCCTGGTGGGCGGCTTCAACGTGTATCCCCGGGACGTGGAAGAAGTGCTGTTCACCCACCCGAAAGTGGCCCTGGCCGCCGTGGTGGGCGTGCCGGACGCTAAAAGCGGCGAGGCGGTCAAGGCCTTCATTCAGCTTAAACCGGGCGAAACCGTTTCGGAAAAGGAAATCCTGGAGTTCTGCAAGGAAAACCTGGCCGGATACAAGCGGCCGAAATATATCGAATTCCGGGACGCGGTGCCCGTCAGTAACGTGGGCAAGGTCCTGCGCCGCGTCCTGAAGGACGAGGAAAAGGCCAAGCTGCAAAAAGCCTAATACCGGGGCGACTCCAGCCCCGGGACGACCCGGACCGGCGGCCAAGCCCCGGCCCGGAAACCCCGGCCGGGGAAGCCCGAGCTTCCCCGCTTAAAAACCACGCGGCCCGGCCCAACTCGCCGGGCCATGCTTTTTGAGGTGTTGCTCCCATGAAGATAAATCTCAAGGCGACCGACCCGGCGCTGGTCAAAACCCCGGCCCTGATCGTCTTTCTGGGGACCGCGGACCCGGCGGACCTGGCCGGGCGGCCGGAATTGGACGGGTTGAAGGATATTATCGGCCCCAGGATCGAAGGCGGGGACTTCACCCCCGATCACCTTAACACCCTGACCTTGTTTCCCGGTCTGTCCGACGGTCCGGAACGAATCGTCCTAGTGGGGTTGGGAGAGGATAAGGATTTGACGCCCGGCCGCGTCCGGGCCGCGGCGGCCCAGGCCATGCGGGTCGTCTCGGACCTGAAACGAAAATCCGCCGCCCTGGCGCTTTTCCCGGCCCGGGGTTGTTTTACCCGACAGGCGGACGCCGCCGAGGCGCTCGCCCTGGGCGCCCTGCTCGGAACCTACAACTATGCCGAATTGAAAACCAAGGACAAGGACAAAAAAATATTTCCGGACGCCTTGACCCTGGTTTTCCCCCTCGACAAAAAGAACCAGGCCGCGGTCAAGACCGCCCTGGACCAGGCCCGGATCACGGCCAAGGCTGTTTTCAAGGCCCGGGACCTGGGGAACCGACCGGCCAATCTCCTGCATCCGGAAGCCCTGGCCGAGGAAGCCTTGAAAATCGCCGGGGAAGCCGGTCTTCAAGCCAAGGTCCTGGACATGGCCGCCGCCGAGCAACGGGGCCTGGGCGCCTTTCTGGGCGTGGCCAAGGGTAGTTCCCGGCCCGGGCGGATCATCATTCTCGAATACCGGGGCGGCGCGGCCGACCAAAAGCCCATCGCCCTGGTGGGCAAGGCCGTCACCTTCGACAGCGGGGGCCTAAGCCTCAAGCCGGCCGACCACATGGGCGCCATGAAAACCGATATGGCCGGAGGCGCCGCCGTGCTGACGGTCCTGGCCGCCGCCGCGGAAATGAAGTTGAAGGTGAACTTGGTCGGGGTCGTTCCCGCCGCGGAAAACATGCCCGACGGCGGCGCCTATCGTCCCGGGGACGTGCTGACCTCCATGTCCGGCCAGACCATTGAAGTCATATCCACCGACGCCGAGGGGCGGCTTATCCTGGCCGACGCCCTGACCCTGGTCCAGGAAGACTACCAGCCCGCGCAAATCATCGACCTGGCCACCTTGACCGGCGCCTGCGTCGTCGCCCTGGGAAGTTCCTGCGCCGGACTCATGGGGAACGACGACGACCTGGCGGGGAAACTGGAACACGCTTCCCGGGTTTCCGACGAAAGAATCTGGCGACTGCCTCTTTTCGAGGACTATTTCGAGGGGTTCAAGAGCGAGTCCGCGGACTTCAAGAACTCCGGCGTCCGGGAAGGCGGGGCGATCAACGGCGGGTTGTTCCTGAAGCAATTCATCAAGAACACGCCCTGGGCCCATCTCGACATCGCCGGACCGGCCCGGGCCGAAAAAGGCAAGCCCGGGACCCCGGCCGGCGCCACCGGCTTCGGAATCAACCTCCTCCTGACCTATCTCCGGAACCTATGACCTCGCCCGGCCCGCCCTATCGCTCCCCGAAAAAGGCGGGCCGGGTCGCCCCGGCGGCGGCTGGATCATCCTTGGTGGGACTGGATCGACCTCAACTTGGCATTCCATCCATATTCCTTTACTGTTTCAAGGCGACTTGACATCCATTCCCATATCGATGATATATCAAGTGATACAGCGGACGCCAGGAATCATGCCGCCGGCAATTCGGTTGGTTCAACAAGGAGAAATCCATTGGCCGAGCAATATAGCATCGCGAGGTTGGTCCGGGCGCTTCGGGAACTTACTGGTCTGACTCAAGAAAAATTCGCGGCCAGACTCGGGGTGACCTTTCCCCCGATCAACCGCCGGGAGAACAACCGCGCCAAACCATCGCCTCTCGCGGTGGAAAAGATCGAAAGCCTTAACAGGCGCGGGAACCCTTGGACGAGTCGCGCGGTTCCTGCTGGATAATGATGAATGTACTGTGGACTCGCATGTCACTATTGCCCGCCCCGGAAAGGGCGTCCCCGTCCACTACTTCGGTCCGCGCTTAACCGGCATGGAGTCTTACATCTCAACATTAGGTCGAGGGGCGACTAATCAAACAGAGCTTTCCAAGGGTGATATCGGCGCGCTTGGGCTGGTCCTTTTGTCATCCGGACCTCCTCAAGCATTCGAAACCATTGTTGAGCCAGTGTTTGGTCAAATTCATCCACTATCAGGGCAGGTTGAAAAGCTGACTAAAGCCCGCGACCTTCTCCCGCCAAAATTGATGAACGTGGAGGTGGCGGCGTGAAAGGATATGGCAATGCAACAGGAGGGAACGTGTAACATGGCCACCGCCGAACAGATCAAATCCCTCATCCGTTCGCATTTCAGCGATCGTCCCGAGCAATTTTTCACCATTGCCCTGCAGGTTGCCGCCCATGAAGCGAAACAGGGTCACGAGAGTCTCGCCCACGAAATACGGACCCTTGTCGATAAGGCCAAGACCCGGCCCGCGCGGGTTATTCCCTTCACGCCTGACCTGAACCATCTGGTGCTGACCTCGGAACCAAAGGAGCGGCTTGGCGTTCTCGTTCAGTCGGACGATATGCGTGGGCGCATCGAACGCATTCTCCGTGAATACCGACAGAAAGCCAAACTCGAAAAACATGGGTTGTCTCACCGGCGAAAAATTCTTCTCGCCGGTCCGCCAGGGACGGGCAAGACCCTGACCGCCGCCGTCCTGGCCGGAGAGTTGGGCTTGCCGCTCTTTACGATTCTGATGGACAAGATCGTCACCAAATTCATGGGCGAAACGAGCGCCAAGCTGAGGCAGATTTTCGATGTCATCCAGGAACGTCGCGGCGTGTATCTCTTCGACGAGTTCGACGCCATCGGCGGCGAACGTAGCCGCGAAAATGACGTGGGCGAGATGCGTCGAGTGCTCAACTCGTTTCTCCAGTTCATCGAGCGGGACGCGTCGGACAGCCTGATCGTGGCGGCCACCAACAATCCCCGCATCTTGGATCAGGCGCTATTCCGGCGTTTTGACGACGTTCTGCATTACCACCTGCCGGAAAAGGCCGAGATCGAACGGTTGATCGAGAATCGCCTGGGGTCGTTCCGCCAGAAGAAAATGCAGCTCGAGACTTCGGCCAGGGTGGCCGAATTGCTGAGTCACGCCGAAATCGCTCAAGCCTGCGACGACGCGATCAAGGAGACGATTCTGTCCGACCAGAAAACCGTGACCGCGACGCTGCTCAAGCAAATGCTTCAGGAACGACGATCCGCCTACAATGCGACAACAAGGGTGTAAGTCCGCATGGCCACGGAGCACGCCCATATCTTTCTACGCGAGGCGCGGCAAACCGAGGAGTTTACGACGCCTGGAGGGGGAGGCGCACAGGATGCGCCGCGGCGCAACCGTCAAGCGCATAGTGCAAGGCTGCGGCAGCGATGGGCGGCCATCTGGGCCAGGGCGGGAGAGCAGGAAGAAGCCCGGACGGCTGTAGCGATGCCGACCAAGGATGGCGTTTACGTCGAGTTCACAGGAGCCCCGGGGTTTGACCTGGTGACCAAAAGCCTTGAAGACCGCCGTTCGGGAATACGCCTTCTCAACGTCTATACCGTTTACCCCGAGAATGACCCGGAACAGGAGATCACGCGGGCGACCGTCTTTATTCCTATGGGAAAGCAAGAACATTTCCTGAAAAAAATCAACGAATACGCCCAGGAAGAGACCGAAAAAGGCAACCCCAGGCATGACATGCTTATGCGGAGCGTGGAGGATATGCGGCTCGCGGTCCTGGAATCCTTCTGGCGGGACGACTTCAACTTGCTGCCACCGGGGACGACGGCGGTCTGGTGCGAAATCTGGCTTCGGGGCGCGGAGGAAGAGGTCGAGTCGCGTTTTCGCGAGACCGCCGCGGCCGTGGGCCTTGCTCTTCAGGCGCGGTCGCTTCGTTTTCCCGAGAGAACCGTGCTTCTCGGCAGGTCTACTCGTGAACAGCTCGCCAACCTGATCGCATCCAGCCCCGACATCGCCGAATTAAGGCGAGCCAAGGAGACCGCCCGATTCTTCCTGGAGTTGGAAAACAAAGATCAGACGGAATGGGTGGACGACCTTCGTGCGCGTTTGAGGGTAAATCCGGATGCCAACGTAGCCGTGTGCGTCCTCGATACCGGCGCCAACAACGGGCACGATCTCCTTGCACTCGTCCTGGCCGATTCCGATTGTCACGCGGTGGAGCCGGATTGGGGAGTCGCCGATCACCAGGGCCACGGGACCTTGATGTGCGGCGTCGCCGCCTTTGGAGACCTGGTGGAGGCTCTTCGGCATAACCGGCAGATACGAGTCGATCATTGCCTGGAGTCGGCGAAGATTCTCCCGCCAAGAGGGGAAAACGATCCTGATCTGTATGGCGACATCACCATCCAAGGCATGAGTCGGGCCGGGATTCAGGCGCCTGGGCGCAGTCGCATCGGCTGCATGGCCGTAACCTCGGAAGATGGGCGCGACCGCGGCCGGCCTTCTTCGTGGTCGGCGGCCATTGACAAACTCACTTCGGGATATGATGACGACAACAAATGCCTGTTCATCGTATCGGCTGGAAATCACCTGGAGCCTAAGGGGTGGGCCGACTATCCGCATAGCAATTTAAATTACTCCGTCCATGATCCGGGGCAATCCTGGAACGCCCTAACCGTTGGCGCTTACACGGAAAAGGCCTGGCTTTCGGACCCTGATCCTCGGGATCACATCCCGCTGGCGCAACCGGGAGAACTGTCCCCCTTCAGTTCCACTTCTCACGGTTGGGATAGAAAATGGCCGATCAAGCCGGACATCGTATTGGAAGGCGGAAATCTCGCGACAGGGCCGGATGGTTTCATCAGTGAGCACGATGATCTCTCGCTGCTGTCGACGGGACATCAGCCAACTCAAAGACAGTTCGACTCAATAAACGCCACGAGCGCCGCCGCGGCCCAAGCTGCCAGAATGGCGGCCCAGATACAGGCGCGGTATCCCGAAGCGTGGCCGGAGACAATCCGGGGGTTGCTGATTCATTCCGCCGAGTGGCCGGACGCCCAGAAGCGGCAATTCATGAATGCGAATGACCGGGGGGAATACTCAAAAACCGATCATGGGCGGCTGCTGCGCATTTGCGGCTATGGCGTCCCCAATCTCGCCAAGGCGCTGGCCCGCGCCTCAAATACCCTGACGCTCATCTCGGAAGCGGAAATTCAACCCTACACCAAGAAGGAAGGCCGGTCCGACTGTTCGACCAAGGACATGCATCTATATCGGCTTCCGTGGCCGAGCGAAGTCCTACTCTCAATGGGTGAGGCTCCGGTGGCCATGCGCGTTACGCTTTCCTACTTCATCGAGCCGGGGCCTGGAGAAGTCGGCTGGAAGGATAAGTACCGCTACGCCTCCCACGGGTTGCGGTTTGGTCTGAATAGTCAGGGGGAGACCGAACAAGATTTTTTGAAGCGCCTGAACAAGGCGGCCCGAGATGAAGGGGAAGGTAAGCCCGGCACGGATAGTGGAAGCGCGCGGTGGCTTATCGGGTCAAACAGCCGCGATACGGGTTCCGTTCATTCCGATATTTGGAAAGGCGCGGCCGCGGATATCGCGTCCTGTAACCTGATCGGCGTATATCCGGTGATCGGCTGGTGGCGCGAGCGGGCGTGGCTGGGGCGATGGGACCGTAAAGCCCGATACTCGCTGATCGTGTCGCTCCATACGCCGGACGAAAAAATCGACATCTACACGCCCGTGGCCATTCAACTGGGGATTCCCGTGGAGGTGATGGTTTGACGCCGATTTCAGGATACACCGAAAACACGCTCGTTCAGCAAACGACCGCCGATTACCTTGAACAGCAACTCGGCCGGGAATCGGTGTACGCCTGCAACAACGAGGATTTCGGGCCGGACGGCCTGCTGGGTCGGACGTCGGACCGCGAGGTGGTGTTGACCCGCACTCATGGGGAACGACGACGACCTGGCGGCGAAACTGGAACAAGCTTCCCGGGTTTCCGACGAAAGAATCCGGCGACTGCCTCTTTTCGAGGACTATTTCGAGGGGTTCAAGAGCGAGTCCGCGGACTTCAAGAACTCCGGCGTCCGGGAAGGCGGGGCGATCAACGGCGGGTTGTTCCTGAAGCAATTCATCAAGAATACGCCCTGGGCCCATCTCGACATCGCCGGACCGGGTCGCCCCGGCGGCTGGATCATCCTCGGTGGGCCGGGATTCTGTCGCCGGCGCGAGGGGGTCTGGCCGAATTAGAAAATGACCGGGCCAAGGCCGAGCCTTTCAGCGAAGTGGAACTCAATCCATTCCCATATCGATGATATATCAAGTGATTTTCGATGGCGCTACTCGAAATGATGGCGGAAAGCGGACAGGGAGGAATGGTCGGGGACGGCCTCCGAGTTGTTGAGCGCCCTCTCGGATCGTGTTCGCGGGGAGTTGCGAAGACTCGCGGTCTGGCCCAAGGCCTCCCACATCATGTCTGGTAGGCTGAAGCGCTCGGCCGGGTTCCTCAGAGCCCGGGGAATCGAGATCGAATGGGGCAAGTCCGGGACGAGGAAGATCAAAATTATTAAAAAACTCGAATGAAGCGTCCGAAGCGGCCAACAGCGTCCATCTGATCGAATTGATTACACTTTAACCTGGGCGCTTCTGTCGGGGGAAGGGACATGGCAGCGTCCACCCCTGGCTAAGGCATCCAGTTTTATTTTATTGATATTGCTTGGTAAATGTTCATTCTGGACGCTTGGACGCTTGTTTTGCGAGAACTTTTTATTTTGGGGATGGGTGGCCCCCAAGAGTTCGGATCGATCCGAACCCGCAACCGCTGTTCGGTGACCTCGCCGGAAAACTGGTTGCTACTTTTCATGAGTCCGTTAAAAAGGCCGTTGATGTCCATGGTCGATCGATCCTCGTTTTGGGTAATGCCCCTATTTACCGGAGAAACGAGGAAGCTGGGCGTTAACTGAATTTTTTTTACGCTGACATCTATGGGCTTCACCTACAGGACGGCTGTTGGATGTATCTAAAAATTATGAAAAACTCACCAAAATTTCGCTATTCACCTGCGCTATCACCTGCTATATTGAGGGCCGTGATTGTACGTTGGGCAAGTTGCATTTGCTCGCCGGCATTAAACCGTTGGCGCACCAGGAATTGAGGCAAACCGATATGGCAAGGGCGCCTGAAAATTTTGCGGAGAAGGTCAAAGAGGCTCGCCTCCAACTGGGGCTCAGCCAGGAAGAGCTGGCCCACGAACTGGGCGTGAGCTTCTCCACGATCAATCGCTGGGAAAACAACAAGACGGTTCCCTTCAAACTAGCGAGGAAGCAATTCGAAGCCTTTTGCGAGCGGATGAAAGAACAGGGGAAGTTGGCCTGATGGACAAAAAACAACTCTCCGAACGCGATATCTGCACAAAGTACATAACGCCCGCCCTTGAGCACGCAGGCTGGGATGTGACAACCCAAGTCAGAGAGGAATACCCTCTTACCAATGGACGTATCATCGTTCGCGGCAAGCTGCACACCCGTGCCAAGCACAAGCGCGCCGACTACGTGCTGTTCTACAAGCCCGGCATCCCCATTGCCATTATCGAAGCCAAGGACAACAACCATAGTGTTGGCGATGGCATGCAGCAGGCGTTGGGCTATGCCGACATGCTGCAAGTGCCGTTTGTCTTCAGCTCCAACGGCGATGGTTTCCTTTTTCACAATAAGATTTGCTCAGACGGCATCGTCGAGCGCGAGCTTGCACTCAAAGATTTCCCCGCTGTGGAAACGCTGTGGCAATGGTGGACGCGGCGCCGTGGCCTGAACGATCAGCAGAATGCGCTGGTCACGCAGGATTATTTCAGCGACGGCAGCGATAAAAACCCGCGCTATTACCAGTTGTTGGCCATTAACAAAACCATCGAGGCAATTGCTCGGGGACAGAACCGCATCCTGCTGGTCATGGCTACCGGCACAGGCAAGACCTTCACCGCCTTTCAGATCATTTGGCGGCTCTGGAAGTCAAAAGCGAAGAAACGCATCCTGTTTCTCGCCGACCGCAACATCCTGATCGATCAAACCATGACCAACGACTTCAAGCCGTTCGGCTCGGCCATGACCAAGATCCAAAAGCGGCAGGCCAACAAGTCCTACGAGATATACCTTTCCCTCTATCAGGCCGTCACCGGCAACGAGGAAGAGAAAAACATCTACAGGCAGTTCAGTCCCGACTTTTTCGATCTCATCATTATTGATGAATGCCATCGGGGCAGCGCGGCCGACGATTCAGCCTGGCGCGAAATCCTCGAATACTTTACTTCCGCCACCCAGATCGGCCTGACCGCCACGCCCAAGGAAACGAAAGAAGTCTCCAACATCGACTACTTTGGCGACCCCATCTACACCTACAGCCTCCGGCAGGGAATCGACGACGGTTTTCTGGCCCCATACAAGGTCGTGCGCATCGATCTCGACCGGGACTTGACCGGTTGGCGGCCCGACAAGGGCATGATTGACAAGTACGGCAACGAGATCGAAGACCGCATCTACAACCAGAAGGATTTCGACAAGACCCTGGTCCTTGAACAGCGCACCCAGTTGGTGGCAAAAAAGATCACCGAGTTCCTCAGGCAGACCAACCGCTTCGACAAAGCCATCGTCTTCTGTGAAAACATCGACCATGCCGAACGCATGCGCCAGGCGCTGGTCAATGAAAACGCCGACCTGGTATCGCAAAACAGCAAATATGTCATGCGCATCACCGGCGATAACGAGGAAGGCAAGGCCGAGCTTGACAATTTCATATTCCCGGAGAGTAAATACCCGGTCATCGCCACTACCTCCAAGCTGATGACGACGGGCGTGGATGCGCAGACCTGCAAACTCATCGTGCTCGACCAGCGCATTCAGTCCATTACCGAGTTCAAACAGATCATCGGGCGCGGGACCCGCATTAATGAAGATTACGGCAAATATTATTTCACCATCATCGACTTCAAAAAAGCCACCGAACTGTTTGCCGATCCCGATTTCGATGGCGACCCGGTACAGATATACGAACCCACGGGGGATGATTCACCAGTACCGCCGGATGCTCCCGACGAAGCGGAAGATGATGATTTTGCCTACCCGGAACCCGGAGAGGACCAGGTTTGGACCGGCATTGCCGAACCCGGCCCGGAAGAGGAAGGCAGCGTTCGCCGTTACGTGGTGGCCAATGTGGAGGTCAGGGTCGCCGTGGAGCGCGTCCACTATTTCGACGCCGACGGCAAATTGATCACCGAATCCCTCAAGGACTACACCCGCAAGGCCCTGGCCAAGGAATACGCCTCCCTCGACGATTTCCTCCGTCGCTGGAGCGGCGCCGAGAAGAAGCAGGCCATTATCGACGAACTATCAGAACAAGGGGTGTTCTTCGATGCCCTTGCCGATGAGATCGGGCGGCAATCCGGCAAAGCCTTCGACCCCTTCGATCTGGTCTGCCATGTCGCCTGGGACATGCCGCCGCTCACCCGCAAGGAGCGGGCGGAACAGGTGAAGAAGCGCAACTACTTCACCCGATACGGGGAGCAGGCCCGCCGGGTGCTGGAAGCCCTGCTCGACAAGTACGCCGATGAAGGCGTGGCCCACATCGAAAAGACGCAGATTCTCACCATTGCCCCCTTTACCGAATTCGGCACCCCGCTGGAAATCATCCGCGCCTTTGGCGGGCTGGATCAGTATCAGCAGGCTGTGGGCGAACTGGAACAGGCACTCTATAGCGCCTGATAAAATGAACTGGAGATAAAAAACAGCCATGTCCCTCACCACCCTGATCAAATCCATACAGGACATCATGCGCAAGGATGTCGGCGTTGATGGTGACGCCCAGCGCATCAGCCAGATGGTCTGGTTGATCTTCCTGAAGATCTTCGACGATAAGGAACAGGAGTGGCAACTCACCGTGCCCGGCTACAAGTCGCCGCTGCCCAGCCGTTTCCGCTGGTCAAACTGGGCCAAGAACCCCGAGGGGATGACCGGCGAGGAGCTGATCGACTTCGTCAACAATGACCTTTTCCCGGCGCTCAAGAAATTGGCCACTACCGCCGGCGTCTCGCCGCATGGCAAAGTGATCGGTTCGGTCTTCGAGGATGCCTATAACTACATGAAGTCCGGCACCCTGCTGCGCCAGGTGATCAACGCCATCGAAGAGGATGTGGACTTTAACAAATCCGGCGACCGTCACCTGTTCAACGACATCTATGAAAAAATTTTGGCCGACCTGCAAGCAGCCGGCAACGCCGGCGAATACTACACCCCCCGCGCGGTCACCCAGTTCATGGTCGATATGCTCGACCCGCGGCTCGGGCAATCCATTCTCGACCCGGCCTGCGGCACCGGCGGCTTTCTTACCTGCGCCATAAAGCACCTGAACCAGCAGGTCAAAACCGCCGACGACCACAATCGCCTGCAGGCGTCCATCCATGGCGTGGAGAAAAAGCCACTGCCGCACATGCTGGCCATGACCAACATGATGTTGCATGGTATCGACGTGCCCACCAACATTCGCCACGACAACACCCTCAGCCGACCGCTGAAGGATTACGGCCCCCGCGACCGGGTGGACCTGATCATCACCAATCCCCCCTTCGGCGGCATGGAAGAGGACGGCATCGAGAACAACTTCCCGCGCAAGTACCAGACTCGCGAGACCGCCGACCTCTTCATGGCGCTGATCATGCACCTGCTCAAACACGACACCGGCAAGGCGGCCGTGGTGCTGCCCGATGGTTTTCTGTTCGGTGAGGGCGCCAAAACCAACCTCAAGCGCGAACTGCTGGAGGAGTTCAACCTGCACACCATCGTGCGTCTGCCGAAAGGCGTGTTCTCCCCCTACACCAGTATCGCCACCAACATCCTCTTTTTCGAGAAAGGCGGCCCCACCAAAGAGGCCTGGTTCTTCGCGCACCCTTATCCAGACGGGTACAAGTCCTACTCCCGCTCCAAGCCCCTGACCATCGCCGAGTTCGATCTCGAAAAGGCCTGGTGGGGAGGAGCCGAGCGCAAGGGGCGCAAGACCACCGAGCAGGCCTGGAAATTATCGGCCAAGGAGCTGGCCGAGCGCAATTACAACCTGGACTGCAAAAACCCCCACGAGGTGGAGGTCAACCACCGCGATCCGGAAGAACTGATGGCTGAATACCAGCAGATCGTCCAGCAGCTCGAAGCGGCGCAACAAGCATTGAAAACAGAGTTGATGGCCTGTCTGGGGGGTGAGGCATGAGCAGGAAAATCTCACGCGAAGGCACGAAGCCACGAAGGATTTTGGGATGAGTAAGAAGAAAAAAACCGGCCAAGAGGTCTCCATTGTCCGTTCTTCGGCCGCCGAGTACCTGACCTTTGTCGCGGCCAGCGGCAGCGGTGGCGTAGAAGCCGTTTATGCCGACGAGAGCATCTGGCTGACCCAAAAGATGATGGCCACGC
>JAZDGM010000060.1:0-6300 GCA_043806915.1 Pseudomonadota bacterium
CCTTCAGGCATGGGTTCAACGAGACGGATGAAATTTCAAACCGACTAATATCGATACCTTCACCGCCGCGCCAAGACTACGGAATTGAAACGCCGCGTTGATTCCCCTTGGTTGCTTTCCGGATAAAGTGGGGAAGCTAGATCTTCCCCTTCCCGGGTTCCCAAGCTAGAGCTTGGGAACCAGCGGATATTGGATGTCTTTGTAAAAAGTCTCCGCGAAACCATTTGGCCATCGGTTAGCCCTCCCTGCCCGATGACCTAAAATTATCAAGGACATCCATTTTTAAACACAATTTCGCCTAGTCTTGGCTAAAAATGGGTGTCCATAACAAATACTACTGTCATTACAAGTGGAACCGGGAGGCTGGAAAAAGGCCGGGGCGAATCATGACCGCCCATGGTATACTGATCACTCACCAGGCCGGGAGAAGTAATCCAGCATCCCTAGCTGTTGAAGGACAACCGGCGCCCCGCCGTGGCGGGAGATTGTAAATACCCGCGCGGCGAAAGGAAAGACCGATGATCGACGAGAATCTCTTGAAATGCGAACCCGTGGACATTTCCGATGTCGATGTTGTGACGGCCATGAAGGCCATCCCGGGATACATCGACATCACCCCGGCCGATTTCAGGGAAGTCTACCGGCTGGCGTATCGCCTGGCCAAGGAGCGGATGATGAACGTCCGGAAAGCCGCCGATGTCATGACAGCGCCGGTGCATGCGCTCGAGCGGGACCAGGACCTGGTTACGGCCGCGACGCTGCTGGCGGAAAAAGGCGTCTCCGGAGCCCCGGTGGTGGACCGGGCCGGCAAAGTCATTGGAGTGATCTCCGAAAAGGATTTTTTACGGAAAATGGGGGCCGGGACAGGCGGATCGTTCATGCGGGTCCTCGCCCACTGCCTGAAAAACAAGGGGTGCGCGGCCGGGCCGATGCTTGACCGAACCGTCGGCGACCTCATGAGCGTTCCGGCGATCACGGCGCCCGCCGATATTTCCATCGTTGAAATATCGGCCTTGTTCGCCACTAAAAAAATCAATCGCCTCCCCATTGTCGGGAACGATGGAGCGCTTATCGGCATCGTGACCCGCTCGGATCTTGTCAACTCCTTTTGTATTCCGGGATGAGTGGAAAAATGTCCTATTTCGGAAAAATGCGCGGACGCACCCAGAGCCCTCCCCGAGTCGGACTCGCTGAAATCATGTGGTCCTGGGTCGGCGGGTTTCTGGGGGTTGCGGCGGTGGGACTGCTCCATTACAAGCTTTTGGACCAAACCTCCATGACCATGCTCATCGGCTCCTTCGGCGCCTCGGCCGTGCTCATCTACGGCGCCATCCGGAGCCCCCTGGCCCAACCAAGAAACCTGATCGGCGGCCATGTGCTCTCGGCCATTATCGGCGTGACGGCTTTCCAGGCCTTGTCCGGGCAGCCGTGGTTGGCGGCGGCCCTGGCCGTTTCCACGTCCATCGCCTTGATGCACCTGACCAAAACCCTCCACCCGCCGGGAGGCGCCACGGCGTTGATCGCCGTGATCGGCGGCGATTCCGTTCATCAACTCGGGTACCTCTACGTCCTGATGCCGACCGCGCTCGGAGCCGCGGTAATGTTGATCATCGCCCTGGCGGTCAACAACATCCCGCGAAATCGAAGCTACCCCGAATTCTGGTTATAACGATCAGTGGCGTTCGGGGCGGCCCTGCCCGGGTCGCCCTTCTCCACCCCTGTCCCCGTTTCTTGTGTTCACGGACATCCATTTGAAAAATAAAGGCTTCCTTACCAAAGGACACCCATTTTTTAAAAGAACATTGACGGGGCCTACAACTAAATATGGATGTCATGATTAAATACCGATAAAAAACTTGACTTGGCCAAGTTAAGATGATTTCATTTTTTGATACATCATGTTGTTGTGATTCTTCGCTATATTGAATGGGTCAAGATCATGGCCCTTGTCGGCCTAGTCATCAATAGCACGGGGAGATAGGCCGACGGCGGGAGGATGGCCCTGACCTCGGGCAAAAAAATTGCCTTTTAGGTTTGTATGAAAATGACCGAAGGGCATTTTAATTGGTTGTTGTGACCGACATGACCCGCGGTCATGTCGGTTGGGGTGGACAGGACAGCCCGACCGTTGATAACACCCCATATTTGCCCGCACGAAACAGCGAAGAGGCGGGAAATATTACTGAAAATTACCGGATTTCACCGCGGAACAACCTCGGCCGGTTGTTCCAAGTTATTGCGGGAGTCGACCTGCATTAGTCCGCCGGCCTACTGTCGCGCCTTTTCCGTGACGCCATGGCGATAGAAGCGGAGAAGTTGCAAAATCTGTTTTGGGGAGGCGAAATGACGACACTCATAAAAAAACATCTAATGATCAGCCTGATTTTGACCGTTTGCCTTTTTTGCGCCGGTTGTTCCAATGAGGGAGACGGATCGGGTTTTGTTCCCAAGACCACCAACGACTCGGGTGACATTTTTTTTGTGGATAACGGAGGGGCGACCATGGCGAATGATGATTTCATTCTTGTCGTTTCCGTTGGACAAGCAGTGGGCGGGGACTGTTCTGGCGAAGAATATAAAATGAAATCGATGTATTACCGTCGAAGTGGCCAGTTTGGTAACAAGGCGTTAAAGTCAGACGACTCTGCGGGTCAACAATAACAGCCAATTTCATGGCCTGCTTCGGGAATAAGAAAACCTAGGGGAGACCACTTGGAAGCCGGAGATTTGCTCGTCCGCGAAAAGGTAACAGGCAAAGGGGCTTAATACTATTGCCGTCTTGCCGCGTGGAGTTAACGGTATCCGGTTCGACATGGTTTTGCCTTAATATAATAGTTCATGCTGGAGAGTTCCATGAAAAAAGCAGGATTGTCCCTGATCCTTTTTTTCTTGTTTGTCACTGTTTCCTTGGCTTCCGACATCCCCAGAACCATCAGCTTGCAAGGATATTTGACCGACACTAGTGGCGTTGCTTTAACAGGTTATTATTATTTAACCTTTTCCATCTACGAAAACGAGGATGACATTGATCCCTTATGGTCTTCCATCCGTTTGGTGGATGTGTCCGAAGGTTATTACCACGTCTATCTTGGAGAAAAGGCGCCCTTGGATATACCTTTCGACCGCCAGTACTACCTTGGCGTCCGGGTAGGATTTTCCGCGGAAATGACGCCTCGTTTGAAACTGTCCAGTTCACCCTACGCTCTTAACCTGGAAGATTCAGGCGTGGTCGGTCCCGAAGGCCCTCCCGGCTCCGCGGGAGAAGATGGCCTACACTGTTGGGATATTAATGAGGACGGAAACTGTTCCCCGGGGGAGGATATAACCGGCGACGGCGTTTGTGACGCCAATGATTGCATAGGCCCACAGGGCGATAAAGGCGATAAAGGGGATACGGGCGATACGGGCATTCAAGGCCCACAGGGCGATAAAGGCGACACGGGCATTCAAGGCCCACAAGGCGATACGGGCGCGCAAGGACCACGGGGCGATAAAGGCGATACGGGCGATATAGGCCCCCAAGGCCCACGGGGCGATAAAGGCGATACGGGCGCCCAAGGACCACAAGGTGATAAAGGCGACACGGGCGATACGGGCGCCAAAGGACCACAAGGTGATAAAGGCGATACGGGCGATATAGGCTCCCAAGGCCCACAAGGCGATAAAGGCGATACGGGCATTCAGGGCCCACGGGGCGATAAAGGCGATACGGGCGATACGGGCGATACGGGCATTCAGGGCCCACAGGGCGATAAAGGCGATATAGGCTCCCAAGGACCACAAGGCGATACGGGTGCGCAAGGACTACAGGGCGATATAGGCCCCCAAGGACCACAGGGCGATAAAGGCGATACCGGAATGTGTCAATGAAAATGAGACACGTTTTCTAAAAAATTAAGCTCCGATTTTTAAGCACTCCCCCGGAACAGGTTTATTAATCCACGCCGCCGTCGGTATTTCCGGTGGAGCCGGTATTTTACCTTTAAACCGAAGTGGTTGTTTTGCAAAGGCATTTTTCAGTGTTTGAGCGCGGTTGTCGAATATCTGTTGCGACAGCCCGTAATGCACCTGTTCCGGCGTCATCAAGCCGATGCCGGAGTGATGATGTTTCGTGTTATACCAATCAAAAAACAGTCGGCAAAAGGAGCGTGCGTCTTGTAGTGAGCCGAACGTACCGGGGAATTGAGGGCAGTATTTCAAGGTTTTGAAATGCGCCTCTGAATAAGGATTATCGTTGCTGACATGGGGGCGGCTATGGGTTTTCGCCACCCCTAGGTCTACAAGCAGATCGGCCACTCCTTTTGATTTCATACTCGAACCACGGTCAGCGTGCAGTGTCAGCTCGCCAGCCGTGATGTTCTGCTTGAGGCAGGTTTGTTCGATCAAGCGCTTGGCCAGTTCGGTCTGCTCGTTGTATGAGACCATCCAGCCCACCACATAACGGCTGAAAATATCCATAATAACATAGAGATAATAATACGTCCATTTGGTGGGCGCCTTCAACTTGGTAATATCCCAGGACCAGACGCGGTTGGGGGCGACCGCCAGAAGTTCTGGTTTTGAATAGACGGGCCGTACGACTTGGCGTCGACGCTCCCTGAGGCCGCCGTGCTCTTTTTCGAGTATCCGGTACATGGTTCGGATGGAGCAGAGGTAAACGCGTTCATCCAGAAGCTGGGCATAGACCTGCTGAGGAGCCTGATCGGCGAATCGCTCGCTGTGAAGCACATCAAGAACCCTCCGGCGTTCATCGTCGCTCAAGGCCAACGGAGGCTTTGGTCGTCGGTTTGGGACCGTAGTCGGTTGGGTTTGACGCGCATCGGCGTTGCGCCGGTAGAACGTCGCGCGGGGGATTGAAAGCGCTTCACAGGCGGCTTTAACGCCGACTTTTTCTTGCAAAGCATTCGCCGAGCTCATGACTCGTTCACGTCGCTTTCCGGATTCTGAGCGATCCCCAGAATCTGAGATATTTTTTTTTGAACCTCGATAATTTGCTCGGCCTGCCAAAGCTTTTTTTTGAGCCGCGCATTTTCTTTTTGAAGAAGAGCTATTTCCTCCGTCAAGGGATTGCTTTCCTTGGGTTTTCGGCCGCGCTTATTGTCGGTCATGGCGGTCGACATGTTTTGCTTTCGTTGACGTCGCCAATTGGTGATGTTCGATGAATAAAGACCTTCTCGGCGCAACAGAGCCCCCATTTGGCCAGGCTGGGTGCATTGATCGGCCTCCTCAAGAATTCGAATCTTATAAGCCGCGGTTAAACGGCGACGACGCTTCACGGGTTTTACTTCGGGATCAGGCGGGGTCATGGGCGTCCTCTCGCGGCCGTCCGCATTCGGGTCCGATCCAGTCGCCCTACGGGCTCCTTCCTCGGACCCGAATGCGGAATCCGGGGCCTTATCGGTTTTTATGACTGACATTTTCATATATGATTCTCCTACCCGCCCTTCTTTAATTTTTCAAGGGGGAAATGTCTCATATATTATTGGCACACAGGGTACTGGTGATACGGGCGCCCAAGGGCCACAAGGCGATAAAGGCGATACGGGCGATACGGGCGCCCAAGGACCACGGGGTGATAAAGGGGATACGGGCGATACGGGCGCCCAAGGACCACGGGGCGATAAAGGCGACCCTGGTTCGTACACCATTGGCGACGGTTTGTTATTATCGGGCGATCAACTCAGCGTGACGGTTGAGAGCTCCCTGACCGTTACCAGCGGCGTCCTGGGCGTGGCCGACGGCGGAATCACGTCGGAAAAACTATCCAACGACGCCAAGCAGACTCTGCTCTTGGACTCAACTCTTAAAACCGTTTCCACCAACCTCACGGAAAACGACGGCGTTGTTTTAGCCGACACAACCTTGGGCCAAGTGGATTTAACCCTTCCCAGCGCCGTGGGGCTGGAGGGGCGGATGTTCAGTTTTGTTTTAGCCCAGGGAAACAATCAACTCGTGATCCGGTCCAGCGGCGTCGAAACTATTGACGGTTCGGGCGACTATACCCTAAGGGAAACCAATCAAGCAGCGACCTTGGTCAGTGACGGGACTGGTTGGCGAAGTCTCAGCCATAACTTGAATTTCGTCTTGGAGGACGGATCTGTCACCGCCCTGAAACTATCCAATATTTCCGAGAATGGCGGGTCCGGCCAGGTTCTGGCGGCCGACGGGAGCGGCGGCTTTTCCTGGGCCGACGACGCGAACACGACCTACACGGCGGACGGGACTACGCTAAATTTGACCGGCGGCGAGTTCACAATAAAAAACTTGGGCGTCGGCGGTGATCAGCTTGCCGACGGGGGT
>JAZDGM010000061.1:0-4308 GCA_043806915.1 Pseudomonadota bacterium
CCCCCCGTCGGGGGCGAGGGAGATAATTGGCCGGCCCGGCCCTCGCCTCCGTTTGAAACAAGGTGTTGTCTTTCGGAATAAAAGGAACAATACATTTTCAGATGGCCAGGTTTTAGGCATTATCAGATGGCCGCTGACAGAGAAAGAGGGCGCCCACGGGGAGGCGCCCCTACAGACGCCGCCCGTTGTTTACGGTCTGTCGGGGCGGTGGTTGTTTAAGGGGCGTCGGGACGGTGGTTGTCGAAGGCTTGTCGGGGCAGGTCCCCGTGCCTGCCCTCTTATCCGCGATCGGAATTGTCGCGGGGTCGAAATCCCGGCCCGTTGTTTCGGAGGGCGCCCACGGGGAGGCGCCCGTTGTTAAAGGCTTGTAGGGGCAGGTCCCCGTGCCTGCCCTCTTATATGCGATCGGAATTGGCGCGGTGTCGAAATCCCGGCCGGCCGTTTCAAGGGCGCCCACGGGGAGGCGCCCCTACAGACGCCGCCCGTTGTTAAAGGTTTGTAGGGGCGGTGGTTGTTTAAGTGGCGTCGGGTCGGTGATTGTCGAAGGCTTGTCGGGGCGGGTCCCCGCGCCTGCCCTCTTATATGCGATCGGTATGCTGGGTTGGCGCGCGGCGGGGGGGTGGAGACCGGCGATTTTTCCGCGGCTTGGAGGTCGGAATATTATTGGCGCCAGGAATTGAAAGCCAGGAACCCCAGCAATATCCAGATGGGTATGCAGGCGGTCAGGGCGAAGGTGAGCCATTTCATCCGGGTCAGTTTTTTCTGGAGTTCCCGGTGGTCGAGGGCCCGGCGGACGACGATGTCCAATTCCTCGGGTTTTATGGTCTTGGGAATGAAATCGAAGGCGCCGTTCTTGACTGCCTGGGCCGCCTGGTCAAGGGTCTCGCGGCCGGCGGCGATCAGGACCGGAAGGTGTTTGTCCCGGGACCGCATCACTCCCAGGATGTCGTGGCCGTTCGGGCCCGGTGTGACAAGCTCGGAAATTATCAGGCAATATTCCCCCGGGATTATTTCCCGAAAACTAAGTTCGCGTCTCGAGGAAACGGCAACCTCATAGCCCAGTCGGGACAACCCTCCGGAAATGGCGTCCGCGAAGGCCGTGTCGTCGTCGATTACCAGTATCCTTCCGGGTTTGGCATGGAGCGGCAATTATCGGTCCTCCCGTGGGGTCTTTTCCAAAGCATAACACCACCTCCGGTCCGCGGCAATACCCCGTGGGGCCGATAGCGGGCGCGCGGCATGTTTCGATATAAAAATTCAGGTCGCCAGCGCGGCCAGCAGCAGTCCCAGGGCGAACCAGGCCGGCGCGGACGCGGCGAGTCCCAGGGCCGCGCCGCGAAACGCCCGGACTTTCCCGGCCAGGGCCTCCCTGTCCAGGGCCCGGTCGATGGTTGTTTCGAGGCGTCGACCGTTGGCCCCGGGGACGATGTAGTCGTAGGCGCCGTTTCGGATGGCCCCGGCCGCGGCGGGGCCGAAGCCCGCGTCCGAGGTCACCAGGACCGTGGCTTGGGGCGCGATGGACATGATGGCCTTGACCGGGTCCGGGGTTTCCGGGCCGGAATCGGCCGCCCGGGCCTCGGTTATGACCAGGGGGTATTTTCCTTTTTTCAGCAGTTCCAGTCCCTGGCCGTCGCAGCCGCAGGGCGTGGCTTCCAACCCCCGGGCGTGGAGGTGGTTGAGCAGGGGCAGGGCGCCTTCCGCGTTGTTGCGCATCACCAGGATTCCGGGGTTTTTGGGGCCGGCCATGTTTCCCTCTGATTTCCGGGAAGTTGCTCGACTTCCTGGAGTTTTATTTCGCCGGAACGTATTCCGGGACGATTTTTTTGAGGCATTTCTTGATGTTGGAGGCGTCGCCGGACCTGGCGGCGTCGATCAGCGCGTCCACGGACCCATTGAGGTCGCCGAGGGACCGGGACAGGTGGGAATTAATGACCATGATGTCGCTGTGCCTGGTTTCGGCCACGTCCTCGCCGCCGGTGATTAGTTCCTCGTAGAGCTTTTCCCCGGGCCGTAGGCCGATGTACTTGATTTCGATGTCTTCTTCCGGCTTGAGGCCGTGGAGGGTGATGATGTCCCGGGCCATGTCCGCGATCTTGACGGGCACGCCCATCTTGAGCACGAATATCTCCCCGCCCCGGCCCAGGGCGCCGGCCTGGAGGATCAGGCTGCACGCCTCGGGGATGGTCATGAAAAAGCGGGTGACGTCCGGGTGGGTCACGGTGACCGGCCCGCCGCGTTCGATCTGTTTCTGGAAGAGGGGGATGACGCTGCCGGCGCTGCCCACCACGTTGCCGAAGCGCACGGCCATGAACTTGGTCCGGATGGGGACCCCGTTGCCGGAAGCGTGGGCCTGCATCAGTATTTCGCCGACCCGCTTGGACGCGCCCATGACGTTGGTGGGCCGCACGGCCTTGTCCGTGGACACCAGGACGCAGCGCCCGACATCGTGCTTGCGGCACAAGCGCAGGATGTTGTTGACGCCCACGATGTTGTTGAAGACCGCTTCCCAGGGGTTGAGCTCCATCATGGGCACGTGCTTGTACGCGGCGGCGTGGAATATGACCTCGGGCCGGAGTTTTTCGAAGACCCGCTCCATCAGCTCCTCGTTCTGGACCGCGCACAGGGCTTCCACGGTCCGCAGGTCCGGATATCCTTCCTTGAGCGCCAGGTTAAGTTCGTACAGGCCCGATTCGTTCCGGTCGGCGATGGCGAGGGTTTCGGGGTTGAAGCGGCGGATTTGCCGGCACAGCTCGGAACCGATGGACCCGGCGCCGCCGGTGACCATCACGCGTTTCCCGGTGAGGTATTGGCCGATTTCCTCGATATTGAGGTCCACCGGCTCCCGGCCGAGCAGGTCTTCGTACCTGACCTGGCGGATGGCCGAGATTTTTCCTTCCACCAGGTCGCCCATGGCCGGCATGGTCTTGAAGGGCAGGCCGGTCGCCTCGCAGAAAGCGACGATGCGCCGCATCTGGAACCCGGATATCAGGGCTATGGCGATGATCAGTTCCTGGACCCCGTGTTTCCGGGCCGCCTCGCCCAGGGCCGCGACATCCCCCAGCACCGGGACCCCGTGGATGGTCTGTTTCATCTTGGCCGGGTCGTCGTCGATCAACCCCACCACGTCCAGGCGCAGCTTGGGGTTTTCCCTGATTTCCCTAATCAGTTTTTCCCCCATGCTCCCGGCGCCGATGATCAGGACTTTTTTGACCTCGCATTTCTCCCGGGGCGAGACCATGAAGCGGATGGGGCCGGATTCCCGGGCGAAGAAGACCCTGATGCCCACCCGGAGCCCCCCCAGGAGCAAAAGGGTCAGGCAGAAGTCCATGAAAAAGACCCCGCGGGACACGCCCTGGAACTGGATGAAAATCCCGATGGCGACCAGGGACAACACCGTCGCGGCCGCGCAGGCCTTGACCAGGTTGAGGAGGTCGTGGAGGCTGGTGTACCGCCAGATGCCCTTGTACAGGTCGAAAAACCCCAGCAGGAACAGCTTCAGGGGCAGGAGCCAGGTCAGGGCCCACAGGCAGACGGCCAGTTGATCGGGCGGGACCCGCCCCTCGAACCGCGCCCAATACGAAAGGTAATGGGCCAGAACGATCAGGACCGCGTCCGAAAGCAGCAGGACCCAGAAATTTCGACGTCGCAGCATGAACAACACGTTATTTCACCCTACTAGACCGTTCGAAGGCGCGCGCCGCGGACCGAACCGCGCGGTAAGAGAAGATGTTTTCACCACGGAGACACGGAGATCACGGAGTTTAATGTTTTTTTGTGCATCCAGGCCATGGCGCCCCGACATTGGTTGCCCGCGGTGGTTGTTTACGGCCGGTCGGGGCAGTGGTTGTTTATGGGGCGTCTGGTCGGTGATTGTCGAAGGCTTGTAGGGGCAGGTCCCCGCGCCTGCCCTCGTATTGTTAGCGGCCATCTGATAATGCCTAAAACCTGCCCATCTGAAATTGTATTGTTCCTTTCTTTTTCAGTTCAAAAAAATTGACTACTTCATTTTTCTGCTTTTCGATTTCTTGCCGGCGTGGCCCCTTGTATCCTTGTCATCGGGCAGGGAGGGCTAACCGATGGCCAAGTGGTTCCGCGGAGACTTTTTAAAAAGACCCCCAATATCCGCTGGTTCCCAAGCTCTAGCTTGGGAACCCGGGAAGGGGAAGCTCTAGCTTCCCCACTTTATCCGGAAAGCAACCAAGGGGAATCAACGCGGCGTTTCAATTCCGTAGTCTTGGCGCGGCGGTGAAGGTATCGATATTAGTCGGTTTGAAATTTCATCCGTCTCGTTGAACCCATGCCTGAAGG
>JAZDGM010000062.1:0-35261 GCA_043806915.1 Pseudomonadota bacterium
TTGCGGAATAGAATAAACAAGCCCGGGATATTTTTCTCCCTCTCCACCCATTCATGGGGGGAGAGGGCGGGGTGAGGGGGGCTTTTCATTTCATGAGACGTTTTGCCATTATTTTAAATCCTTTTGTTGGCGCGCCCTCAAATTTTTCTTGACAAATGGTTTTGCGACAAACTATTCTTGGGGCGGGAGATGAACATGCATAACGTGCTCGACGACCGAACCATCTACTATATGGCGCGGATCAGCGACAAGGCCGGAAGGCTCCTGGTCCGGGAATTGAAAAGGCACGGCCTACACGGGCTGGCGCCCTCCCACGGCGATATCATGGTGGCCCTTTTCAAATACCGGCGACTGGCCATGAAGGACTTGGCCCGAATCATCGACCGCGACAAGTCCACCGTGACCGGGTTGGTGGACCGGCTGGTTCGCTTGGAATACCTGGAAAAGAACCCGGACCCCGTGGATCAGCGGAGTCAGATCGTCTCGCTCACGGACAAGGGCGGGCGACTGATACCGACATTCATCACCATTTCCATCGAGCTCCAGGAAGCCTTCGGCCGGGGATTGACCGCTAGTGAAAAGGAAACCCTGGCGGGGCTGCTGAGGAAAGTGAATGACGCCTGGTAAAAAATTTTTAACCATTTAGTTTGGCGCCAAACAAAAAAGGAGACGAAAATGTTTGAAAACCTGCTGACCGACGAACAGAAAAAACTGCGGGCCGAAGTCCGGGACCTCGTGAAATGGGTCCCCCGGCAGATGATCCTGGACATGGACAACGACGTGATCCGGTTTAACAAGGAGTTTTTACAGGAAGCCGGACGCCGTAACTTGTTGGGCGTTCACCTGCCCATTGAATGGGGCGGGCGGGGCTTAAAATGGGTTGATTTGGGTTTGGTGGTGGAGGAAATAGGCGCCCTGGGCTACAGTTTCGCCTGCTTGTACGGCGTGGGGGGCTGCCTGGTCTGTTACGCCATCGTGCGGCACGGCACGGCCGAACAAAAGGCCAAATACGTAAAACCTCTCCTGGCCGGAAAAATCTTTGCCGGTGAATGCCTGACGGAGCCTCGCGGCGGAGGGGGCTCCGACTTTTTCGGCACGACCACAACCGCCGAGGATAAGGGAGACCATTTCCTGGTCAACGGACAAAAGCGTTTCATTGTGGGAGCGGAAGGAGCCGACTATTTTCTGGTCTACGCCCGCACGGATTTCAATCCCGAAACGCCTTCCCATCAGGCCCTGACTTGTCTGCTCATCGACCGGGGGCCCGGCGTGGAGGTGGAATACATTTACGGTCTGATGGGGCTACGCGGCGGAGGGACCGGTCGTCTGGTGTTCAAGGACGTCAAAGTACCCAAGGAAAACGTCCTGGGGGAGGTGAATGGGGGCAAGGCCGTCTTCGACACTATCATGATCCCGGAACGCCTGGGCTCGGCGGTGATGTGCCTCGGTCCGGCCCGGACGGCCCTGGAAGTCGCCACCGGGTACACCTCCCGCCGCAAGGCCTTCGGCCAGACCATCAATCAGTTTCAAGGCGTCAGTTTCCAGATTGCCGAGGCGGTCACCCTCCTGGACGCGGCCCGGGCCATCACTTGGTTCGCCGGCATGGCCGCGGACAAGGGCGGCCCTCCCAGGGAGACGCGCCGGTTGATCAGCGAGGCCAAACGCTTTTCCACGGACGCCTGTCTGAAGGTCGTCAACAACGCCATGCAGGTCATGGGCGGGATCGGATACACCAATGTCTTTCCCGTTGAACGCATGTACCGCGATGTTCGACTGGGACCCATCTGGACCGGTTCCAACGAAGTCATGTCCATGATTATCGCCCACGAATGGTATCGGGAGTACTATGCCCGCAAGGCCATGGGACTTGAACGTGACTTTGAAGCCGACGCAAGGGAAGCTGAAGCGGTGGGAGAAAAAATCTACGATTAGCGGTTTTAAAGGACCGCCGGTTAACTATCGGATTTCCGAGCCGGTTGCCAAACACTGAGATTGGCCCTAAACCGGCCCGACCAGTGGTCAGGCCGTTCAAAATCCCCACTCCGCGGCCGCGTCGGCCATGGCGTCCAACCAATACAGGACGCGCGTCCGGTTGGGGATTTTTCCGGGCTCCCCGTGCCGCGGGCCTGAAGTCCTGTCGTCGTTTTTTCTTGACAGGGGCGGTTGGAATTGGTTAGCATGGAGATATGTATACATCATCGTATCCATTAACTCGCGCCGCCCGGCGGCCTAGGCCCGGCCCCCCAACCGGGGCCCGGCCGGGCGGCGCTCGCGGCCTGGCTTAACCATTGTTTTTTGACATACTCTGGCATAGGAGCGTGAAATGAAGGAATTAAAAGGCGTCATCGCTCTCATCCCCACTCCGGTCACCGACCGGGGAACCATCGACGAGAAGGGGCTGCGCGGGATCATCGACTACGACATGGAAAATGGCTGCTTCGGCGTCGGCGTGGCGGCGGCCATTGGAGAAGGCTACCTTCTGTCGCGGGAGAATGAAGAGAAACTTATCAAGATCGCGGTGGAACACATGAACGGCCGCGGGCCGATCATGGTGGGGACGGCCGCCCTCGGCCCCGCCCAGGCGGTGGAAAAATGCCGCCGGGCGGAAGACCTGGGGGCCGACGCCGTTTTGACCTTCAACCCGAAATTCAGGGGCCGGAAGCCGTACAGCGACAGCGAGTTGATCGACCATTACAGCGCCATCACCGACGCCGTCAAAATTCACGTCGTCCCGTATTCCCAGGAAGACGACCTGATCCCCTTGGAGACGCTCCGGCGGCTGGTGGACGAAAAACGAATCGCGCACATGAAGTACGCCTGGAACGATTGCGAATACCTGAAACAGATCACCCAGTTCTTCGGCGACCGGTTGTTCGTCTTCGTCGGCGCGGACACCTATACGCTGCGGTATCTATTGCTTGGCGCCCGGGGGGTTTCCACGGCCACGGCGGCCGTCTTTCCCCGGGCCAACGCGCAATTACTCTCGCTGGTCCAGTCCGGCGGGCTAGACGCGGCCAGAAAGCTGTATAACGACCGGATCGTCCCGTGGAACGACTGCGGGTTTTATCAAAGATGGCACGTTTGCCACAAAGTGGCGCTCGAACTCATGGGGATCATCGGTTCCCGCCGCTGCCTCCCCCCCCTGACCGGCGTCCTGGCGGACTACCAGGTGGAAGAGATCGCGTGGCTGTTGAAAAACCAGGGACTGATCAAATAGACGCCCGCGCCGTCCGGGAGCGGCGGGCGCCGGCCCTCGGCGAGGGCCAGGGGAAGAGGCATGAACAAAGAACTTGGCGTGGATGACCTGCGGCGGGAATTGACCCGCTACGTGACGGAATACCCCGAAACATTCCACGAACGCGATTGGTGGCGGCCGCCCCTGCTGGCGACGGCCCGGGTGGACCAACGCTTTGAAATATTGCCCCGCATCGCCGCGGACAATCACTGGCTGCCGACCGACCTGATGCCCACGGCCCGGGCGGTCGTGGTCTTTTTCATACCGTTCAAGGCGGAATTAGCGGAAGAAAACCATCCGGGCAAATTCCCCTGCCCCAACTGGGGCGTCGCCTATGAGGTCACCAATCAGTTGATCGAAAGCGCCTGCGCCCGGTTGGGAGAGGTCCTGACGGAACACGGGCATCAATGCGTCCTGACGCCGGCCACGGAAAATTTCGACGCGGAACGGCTCGTGGCCCGCTGGTCCCACAAGCACCTGGGGTACGTGGCGGGCTTGGGACGCTTCGGGATCAACGCCCAGTTCATCACGCCGTCCGGGTGCGCCGGGCGCATGGGCAGCCTGGTTACCGACGCTGACCTGGGCGACCACCCCTTGGTGACCAAGCCGGAACTGTGCCTGCACAAGGTCGGCCGGGAATGCCTCCAGTGCGTGGCCCGCTGCCCGGTCAAGGCGGTGCGGGTGGAGGAGGGGATCGACCGGCATCGTTGCAACAATCGCCTGAACTTCAATTGGGATAACCGCATCAAGCTGGGGCTCGGCGAACGCAGCCACGGCTGCGCCAAATGCCAGGTGAATTTGCCCTGCAGCCTGACCGATCCCTCGTCCGTGGAAGCGACGCCGACCATGTCGGAAAAACCGAATAACTGATCCGAACCGGCCCGGCGACGCGGCGGGGCCGCGCCCGATCCGGACCATGACCAGGGGAGCGATGACATGAACAAGAAAAAAAAGATGATCCACGATTTTTACCAAATGAAGAGCAAGGGCGAAAAAATCTGCTGGCTGACGTCCTACGACTACCCCACGGCCCAGTTCGCCGAGGCGGCCGGCCTGGACATGATCCTGGTGGGCGATTCCCTGGGTATGTGCGTGTACGGCTATGAAAGCACCGTGCCGGTGACCATGGACCAATGCATCGTGCATTGCGACGCGGTCAGGCGAGGGGCGCCCAAGACCTTTGTCATCGGCGACATGCCGTTCCTGAGCTACCAGGCCGGCGACGAACAGGCGGTGATGAACGCGGGCCGGTTCATCAAGGAAGCCAATGTCGACGCCATCAAGCTGGAAGGCGGGGTCCGCGCGGCCCGCCGCATCCGGGCGATCACCGACGCGGGCATACTCGTCATCGGCCACATCGGGCTTACTCCCCAGAGTTCCGGCCAGCTCGGCGGACACAAGGCCCAGGGGCGGACCGCGGAAAGCGCCAAGCTGGTGGTCGAGGACGCCCTGGCCGTCCAGGACGCCGGCGCCAAAATGCTGCTGGTCGAGGCCGTGCCCCCGGAAATCACGGCCTACATCCACGGCAAGCTGACCATACCCGTCCTGTCCATCGGCGCCGGGCTCCCCTGCGACGGCCAACTCCTGATCGTCAGCGACCTGATCGGGCAATTCCAGGCCTTTACCCCGAAGTTCGTGAAAAAATATTGCGACGTGGCCGCCATGATCACCGGCGCCATGACGCAATATTGCGACGACGTGCGGAACGGCCGTTTCCCGGAGGATTCTCATGTTTACAAAATGGTGGAAGGAGAGTATGAAAAGTTTTTGAAAGCGGCGTCCGAGTAACGTCCCGGTCGTCGCAACCGCCGCGGGGTGAAGGCCAACATGATAAAAGTCAACGAAAATTACTTGAAGCTTCAGTCTTCCTATCTGTTTTCCGAGATCACCGCCAGGGTGGCGGCCTTTCAGGCGGAAAACCCGGCTAGGAATATCATCAAAATGGGGCTGGGGGACGTCACCCGAGCCCTGCCGGAAGCCTGCATCCGGGCTTTCCACGCCGCCGTGGACGAGATGGCCGCCGACCGCACCTTCAAGGGCTACGGCCCGGAACGCGGCTACGAGTTCCTGCGGGAAGCCATCCGCGAAGTCGATTTTCAGGCTTTTGGGGCCAAGGTCGAGGCGGACGAGATTTTCGTCTCCGACGGCGCCAAGTGCGACACCGGCAACATTCAGGAAATCTTTGCCGGCGACGCCCGGGTGGCGGTGTCCGACCCGGTCTACCCGGTCTACGTCGACACCAACGTCATGGCCGGTCGGACCGGCCGGCTCGAAAACGGCCGGTACCAGGGGCTGACGTACCTCGAATTGACCAAGGCCAACGGCTTTCAGCCCGAGCTGCCCGACGAACCGGTGGACCTGATCTATTTGTGTTCCCCCAACAATCCCACGGGTTCCACCATGACCCGGGACAAGCTGAAAACCTGGGTCGAGTACGCCCGCGCCAACAAGGCCCTGATCCTTTTCGACGCGGCCTACGAGACCTTCATCCGGGACAGCGACCTGCCGCATTCCATCTTCGAAATAGAGGGCGCGCGGGAATGCGCCATCGAATTCAGGAGTTTTTCCAAGACGGCGGGTTTCACCGGCACTCGTTGCGCCTATACCGTCGTGCCCAAGGATTGCCGGGCCTTCGATTCACGGGGCGAAAAGCATTCCCTCCATTCCTTCTGGAGTCGCCGCCAGTCCACCAAATTCAACGGCGTCTCCTATCCGGTCCAGAAAGCCGCCGCGGCCGTCTACACCAAGGAAGGCCAGGCCCAGGTCAAGGAACTGGTGGATTACTACCTCCGGAACGCGGCCCTGATCCGGGAACGGACCGCGGCTCTGGGCTTCGACTGCGTGGGCGGGGACAACTCCCCCTATATCTGGGTCGACGCCAAGACCGATTCCTGGGAGTTCTTCAACCTGCTGCTGCGCCAGGCGGGCGTGGTCTGCACTCCGGGCGTGGGCTTCGGCCTGTGCGGCCGGGGCTTTATCCGCATCAGCGCCTTCAACAGCCACGAAAACGTCCGGGAAGCCATGGACAGGATCGCCCGGGTCCTTTAACCGCTACCGGGACGCCCGCGACGGCGGCCGGAAGCTCCACCGGCCGCCGTCCTGTTTTATAAAGCCCGTCCCACCGAGTAAAAAAAAGACATCCGTCATTAATTTAGAAAAGAATGTTTCCGTGAGTGGTGTTTCGCCCGGCCGCGACATATCCCGCGGGGGGCGAAGAGGGCGCCCACGGCGCCACGACCGCCGGTCGAGGCTCGGGCTTTGTCGGGGCGGGCCCCCGCGCCTGCCCTCCTTGACCGCCGCCGGGGATGTCTTCTCGCCGGGATCATATAACATGACATCCATTTA
The DNA here is from genome assembly GCA_043806915.1 of Pseudomonadota bacterium. Taxonomy (GTDB): domain Bacteria; phylum Desulfobacterota; class Desulfarculia; order Adiutricales; family JAGVGV01; genus JAZDGM01. The sequence goes on from JAZDGM010000062.1 coordinate 6,581, forward strand.
TAACCTTTTACAGTCTCAATTTGGCTTAATCAAACATGGATGCCATTATTAATTTATCTGGGTTATGCGATTGGCTCCGTAGGCAATGCTAGCTCGAGGCGGCTGCTAGCCGGCGCGTTACGCGCGGGGTTGCTCCGCCCACCTGAAAATTTCGAAGCGATTTTATCTTTCATTTTTTACGTAGATATATAACCGGCATTAACGGGGTAGGCTTCGTTGGTCAAGCCGTGGCGGCGTCTCCGTTTTTACCGAGCAGGGACCGGGGAACGCAGGCGGGAATCCCGTTGGGAAGCCGGCCGACGACAATTTCGGCGTTGTAGAGTTTTCTCAAGGCCTCCTCGTTAATGACATCGGCCGGTTTGCCGTTCGCCGCCACGACGCCTTCCTTGATCATCACCGCCCGGTCGGCAATCCAGAGGGCGTGATCCGGGAAATGGGTTGATTTTATAATCGAGCACCCGTCCCGCGCCAGACCGCAAATTTGTTCCAACAACCTTATTTGGTTGCCATAATCAAGGCCATTGAGCGGCTCGTCCATCACCAGGACCCCGGCGCCCTGGGCCAGCGCCCTGGCGATTAGAGTCAACTGGCGTTCGCCGCCGCTGATTTCCGAGTAGCGGCAATCCTTGAGATGGGCGATGGACAACCTGCCCAGGGCGTCGAGTGCGATGGCCTCGTCCCGCGCGGAGTATCTGGAAAAAAAGGAGTGGTGCGGCAGGCGTCCCATGAGAACCATATCCAGGACCCGGTAGGCGAAGGATAAGCGTTGCGTTTGAGGAACATAGGCTATTTTTCGGGCCAGCGCCCTTGGTTTGAATGATAATATTGGATGTCCATCAAGGTGTACGGTCCCGTCTTGGGGCCGGTAAAGGCCGAGAAGAATCTTGAGCAGCGTTGTTTTGCCGCTGCCGTTGGGGCCGAGCAACGAAACGATTTCTCCTTGATTCACCGTTATCGAGACGTCGGTTATGATTATTTTATTAGTGTAACCGAAAGAAACGCCCTCGGCCCTGACTCTTTGCATGAGACTCAACTCCAGCCCTGACGGGCGTTTTTCAATATCACCGCGAAGAATGGAATTCCCAGGAGGGCGGTTAAGATGCCGATGGGAATTTCAACCGGGAAAAGAAGACGCGAGACGTCGTCCACCAGGAGGAGGAAAGTTGCGCCCAGCAAGGCCGAAACCGGAATGAGGCGGATGTTGTCCGGCCCGATCAGTAATCGGCCGGCGTGAGGGATAATTAGGCCGACCCAACCGATTACGCCGCCGACAGCCACCGTCAGGCTGCTGATCAACGTGGCCGCTAAAATAAGGGACAGACGCAAGGCCTTGACCCGGACCCCCAGGGTTCGGGCTTCTTCATCGCCCATGGTCAGGACGTTCAGGTATTTCGAGAGAATGAATATTACGATCATGCCCAAGATCATCGGCGGACCGGCGGCGGCGGCGGTCCAATGATCAACCAAGTAAAAACCCCCCATGAGCCAATAGGTTATGGCGGGCAACTGGTCATAGGGGTCGGCCAGGTATTTGATAATCGAAAGCAGGGCGGTGAAGAAGGACCCGCTAACCACGCCGCTCAATATCAGCAACAACAACCGGTCGCCCTTGTAGAACTCCGCCATCACCACGGCCGCGGCCGCGGCCGTGAGTCCGAAAACAAAGGCCGAGACCTGGACAAGCAGCCATTTGGTTGAAATCATCATTCCCAAGGCCGCGCCGAAGGATGCTCCCGCCAATACTCCCAGTAGACCCGGCGAGGCCAGGGGATTGATGAACATGGCCTGGAAGGCGGTCCCCGAAACCGACAGCGCGGCCCCGGCCAGAAGCGCGGCGACGATGCGCGGCAACCGGATTTCCATGATAATCGTCCCCAGTCTTTTGAAGTCCGCGTCATTCAGGAAGTTCAAATTAAATAGGCGCCGGCCGAAGTAGGCTAATATCTCTCCCACGGAGACCGGATATCGTCCCAAGGTCAGCGAGACCAGCGCGGCCAGGACCAGGAGCGCGGCCAGGGCGACGGGAAGCAGCCGCCGTTTCATCGGTTAAGGACTTCCCTTATCCGGGGTTCGGCGAGGTCGAGGCCCAGGAACAATCGCAGGAAGTCCCCGGTCTCCCGGATCATGTCCTTGGGGCGCCTTTCGGGGTGCGCGATATTGGCCAGCCACTGAATCCCCAATAGCCTCATGAAGGAAGGGGGGCGGTCGAACCAGTTGAAGGCGGTGGAGGGAATCAGATAGACCCGCCTATCCTTCACCGCCCGGACCCCGGCCCACCGCGGGTCTTGATAAACCTGTTCGAAAAAGACCCTTTCCTTGGCCAGGATGATCCGGGGGTCGGACAACAGCACCTGTTCCAACGAAACGGCTTGCATCCCGTAGCCGTCCTTGGCCGGGCAGTTTATAATATTCCTCCCCCCGACCAGGTTGATCAGTTGGGCGTGACGCGACTGGTCGCATTCCGATCTCAGGCCGTGGGGGCCTTCGGCGTAATATATCGTCGGTTTGGCCTCTTCCGGGATCGTTGCCACCACGCCGGCGACCTCGGCCAGCCTGTCCCGGGCGTATTCGGACAGCCTACGCCCCCGCGCCTCCATCCCGAACAACCGCCCGAGAAACAGGAAGGCCCCGGCGTATTGTTCCAGATGGTCCAAGGTCAGATAAACCAGGGGAATATCCAGCGAGGCGGCGGTTTTTTCCATTTTGTCGTTGGCCGCCGAATCCTGGCTCCACCAACCCAACATGATGTCGGGATGGACGGCCATTATCGATTCGAGGTTGGGGGTCCGGCCCTGGCCGAACCAACCACCCAGGACCGGCAGCGAAGCTGTTTCCCGGGGGAGATAAGTTCTTTCTTCCTCGTTCAAGGCGGAATTCAGGCCGGCGATCAGGGCCGGGTCCATGGCGTAAAGCATGAGGGTCATGGGCGGAGAAGACCCGTAAACCTTGACGATGTGGTTTGGAACCACGACCGCGCGTCCGGCCATGTCCACGATATCCCGGGCTTGGGCGACCGACGAGAGCAGCATCGCCCCCAACAAGACCGCCACATAAAGGAGCTTGCCCAAGGCCCCGTAGCGGCCACGAGCGTGTTTTTTTTCAAATTTCATTGAAATATCCATCCATTTCCTTGTCCCACCATATGACGGCCCACCGGACGATCCGCCGGTAAGGCAATTCCAAAAGCCCATCTTTCCGGACCAAGGTCGAGGCTAGGTGACGCCTGAGCCGGTCTTCCTCCTCCCCGGTCATTCCGTGGAACATCCAGTTCAGGTTCCCGAACGCCTCGTCCAGGGTTTCGTAGGCGTGGTCCTCGCGGTGGACGGTGAAGGCGACGTTGGGGAAGAAACCCATTTGGGCGAGAATGTTGTAGACGACGGTATGATCGACGTCCGGCTTGAACTCCCGACCGACCGCGGCGAAGAGACGCCGATCGAACGGCCCGTCTCCCACCAGGGTGGTCAAGTAGACCCTTTTGCGGGCTCGGCCGTCCAGCTTGACGATGGCCCCGGCCAAGTCCTCCACGGCCAGGGAGCGGGAGGCGATGGCCACGTCGTGTATTTCGATTCCCAACTCGTCCCAATCATCCTGCCAGCGGCCGTTGAGCACGCGGATGTTGGAGAGACCCTGGCGGGCGCATCGTTCGGTCAGGATTTCCCTCATGACCCGGGATGGGTCCATGGCCGTGACCGCGGCGACTTTACAGGCCAGGGGTACGGCCAGGGTCCCGGCCGCGGAGCCCACGTCCAGTATGGTCCAGTCCGGACGAGGGTCGAGCAGGGCGATGAACTGGTTGACATAATCGTGGGCGGAGGCGTGCCGGTTGAATTCCGGAGCCCGGCGATCCCAGAAGGATTCGTCCCTTTTTCTGGAAGCCGCCTTGGCCCCGTAGTGAGCGCGCCAGACTTCGTTCCAATCGATGTTCGGTATTTCCATGTTGTTTATCCCGTAAAACAGTAAAACTCGAGCCGCGATGCGATCAGACGCCGCGGCCTTGAATTTCGTCCACGATTTTGTAGTAGGCCGCGCCCGTCGCGCAAGTCCGGCACAAGACTCGTCCATCCACGCGAACTTCCCTGGCGTCGAGCACGGTTTCCCCGCATTTTTCGCAAATTACGGAACTCACTGGAGGTCCGGGCAAATCTCCGGGACCGAACTTCACCCTTACCTGGCGAATGTCCATCAGCTCCTCCTCGGACATGACCATCAGGGCCTGATTATAGGCGTCTTGTTCGCTCATGTGAGGTCTGAACTGAAAGGCCAACTGTTCGGCGGCGGCCCGGGATGATTCCCGGGCCGTGATCCGTACGGCTCGATGGGATTTGAGATTGACAAAGGTCGCGGCCATTTTTCCCAGATCAAGGATTTTCAGGCTTCGTTTTCCCGGAGTAAGACCGGTTACGGTCATGATGGCGTCCGTGGCGCACCGATCTATTTCCACGAAAACCATCAGGTCCTTGCGGTCCTGGCCGCGGGGGTCCATGACGCCGGCTTCCCGTAACCCGGCCTGCGCCATTTTTACTCCGATAATCTGGCCGCCGCACAGATGTCCATGGAACCGCGCGGCTTCCTCGAGAAGCCGTTTAAAATCGGGCGATACCGGGTTCATATCATACTCCTTGGGGTTGAATCCTAGATTCGCGACGGGCCTTGGTCTGGAACAGACCTCGGCTGCCGTCCGAAGTCCGATACTTTAAATTTTGAACCGGACGTTTGCAAAGAACGTCCGTCCCTCCTCGGGATAGCCTTCGTCGATCTCGTAGTTTTCATCGAACAGGTTGTCGACGCCGCCTTCCACGAACATCCCCTTGACCACCTCGTAGGAGATTTTGGTTCCGACCAGGGTGTAGCCCTTGGTTTTCCTGGTTCCGTCCGAGGAGCTGTACCGTTTGGAATTGTATTCCACCTGGCCCATTATCCCCAAGGGTTCGATGGGGGTGACCTTCAGGTACCCGAACAACTTGTTCTCGGGCGTGTTGAGCAGTTTATCGTCATTGGTCTTGTTTTCGTAACGAAGGTAGGAGAAGTTCACTCCGGCTTCCAGCCAGTAAGTCAGGGATCCGGAGGCGCCCACCTCGAAACCGTATTTATGGACCTTACCCACGTTCTGGTTCTGTTCCAGGGTCTGCCCGGGGTTGTCGGGGTCCGCCACTGTCCGGGAAAGGATGAAGTCGCGGATGTCATAATAGAACACCGTCGCTTCCAACCTGACCCGCTTGAAGAGGTCATGGCGGTACCCGGCCTCGTAGTTGATGGACTTTTCCGGGTCCAGATCGGGATTCGGCAGGGCCTTGCCCATTTTGTAGGAATATTTGTCCTTGATGGAGGGGATGCGGGATTTCCAGGCCACGCTCGCGTGAGCCAGGCCGTCCTCGAGGACCCGATAAAACAACCCGCCCTGGGGATTCCAGGCGTACGCCATCTTTTTATGGAATGAGGTCAGGGTTCCGTCGACATTGTCCTGGGCCTTGACCGTGCGGACCTGATCGTAGCTGACGCCGAGAATGGCGTAAAGGGAGTCCGTGAAGTCGATGGCGTCTTCCAGGCCGCCGGAAAGTATCTCGTCATGGAACTTCTGGACGGGGTCCCCTTCATTATGCTCCTCGTGATAATCCTCTTTCAGGTGGAAGGCCGCCTTGAGGGTCTGCCAAGGCATAAGGGACGTCCCCGCCTCAACCGAGCCGCCATGAGTGTAATCGTTGTAAAAGCTTTTAAAGGCGTATTTCTTGGTTATTGTGCTGTAAGTGTTGTCATCATAGCTGTTGAGGTTGTTTTTCAATTCGTCGTAGTACAGGCGGAGTTTGACGTATGATTTTTCCCCCAGGCCGGTCTTGGAGTTGAAATACACGCTGCGCTTGTCCCAATAGGGCCACTGCCAGTAACGGGTCGAGACCGAGTCGCTGTCACCCGTGTAAGGCGGCGTTCCCTTTTCGCCATGTTGATCGCTGTAGGTCAGGGCGTATTCATCGAATTCGTTGGGAGTAAAGCCGACCTTGATGCTTCCCTTCGTGTCCTTGAAATAGGAGTTTTCGCGATCGCCGCCGTTTTCGTTGGTTTTTTCCTTGAAACGGCGTGACAGACGGTAGTGGTTGCCTTCCGTGTAGGATGCTCCGGCCTGCAAATACCAGGGGCCTTGATTGGTCCCGATGTTGGTGTACGCGCTGTATGAATCCCCGGTGCGGAATCCGGCGCCGCCGTTCGCCTCGTACTTCTTTTCCGGGCGCTTGGAAACCATGTTGATGGCCCCGCCCATGGTGTTGGGGCCATAGAGCACGGAAGTGAACCCCTTTGATATAATTACTTCGGATAGGTCGAAGGTGGTGAAACGCCCCAGGTCCGGATAGCCATCGTAAGGAACGTATATCGGTATGCCGTCCAGGAAGATGGGGGTGTGCTTGAGGTCGAACCCCCGCACGCAGACCATGGCTTCGTTGCGCGCTCCGGCCTTGGAAAGGGTCACTCCAGGCGCTAGGTTGGCGGCCTCGGCCATGTTGTTCCGATCGAAAACCCGCATCTGCTCATCCGTGATTCGAGTCACGGTTTCGTTGACGCTTTCCTCCGGTTTGCCGATAACCTCGATTTCCCCCAAGACGAAAACCTGGTTTCCAGTGGACTTGCCCAGGGCCGCATCATTCTTGCTTTCGGTCATTTCCTCGGCCGGCGCCAAAACCGGGAACAGAAGGAAGGCGGAGACAGCGATAAGGATTATCCTCGAGACGAACCGTAAGCGCATTTTTTCCTCCGATTGTACAAGTGTAGTTGGTGCATCCAAGTTACGGATCGGGTCAAAATTGAGCCCGGGCGGGTGAAAATGGCGCCCGGCCCGTTGTGGAAACAATCTCAATGGTGTGTTTTTCCCAGGATGGTCCGGGGCGGCGGCCGGGATGGGAATTTTTCGGTCAAGGAACTGGCTTTTAACATTTTACTTCACCGAAGCCGATCGTCAAGTATTATGCTATTTTTAGCATAATACTTGACGATCGGCAATTAAAAATCGCGGTTATTGAGGAGAAAAACTAAAATCTATGTAAAATCAATTATATCAAAATGTTAATTATGGATTTTTATGCCGGTGGGGCGCCCTTCCCCTGGGTTCGGCGCCGGATGACCGGTCCGCGGCGAGCCTTTGATTGCTAGTAATATGTCAAAATTACAATAAAATCGTCGAAAGCCGGTTTTTCATATGGCCCCCGCGGGCCGAGGCGCTGGAGCGGTCGAAGGTTCAGGTCGGATTTCCACGGTCAGTGGAAGGCCATCCTTTTCTAATGGAAGCCATCCGGTGGGCGGCGAAAGGTCCGGACGCCGACCGCGGGCGCGTTCCGCCCCGCAAACCAGCCAAATTCAATGGCGTCATTTCCATCATCCCCCCGGCTTTACGTCCTTCCCTCGACCATATCGGAATCATGCGGCGGCCGAGGGCGCCAGGCGTCCCCGGCCAGCCCAAGGGCGCGAAATGGAGGTTTTATGTGGCGAGTGTGAACCTCAAGCACAAATGGCTTGAAGGAATTCACCCAATAGAGTACATTTAGATGGAGGCCCTTGGAAACCTGGAGGTCTTCGCCGTTTTTCATCGGGCCTTGACGCCGGGCGAACGCCCAACACAGACCGGCCGATTGGTGATTATTGGAAAACCCGCCGAACCTTTCCCCAGACGAGTCATGATCAGGGCCGCTGGTCTCCCGGGAATGGCGCCGCGGCTGGCAGTTACCTTTAGCGCCGCCCCGGGAAATATCTCAACCCCCTCCTCGCCGGACCTTTTTACGCCGGGGATTCTTTACGGCCACAAGCGGCCGACCACGGCGCCTAACCTAAAAGCAGGCCTAATTGCTCTAAAACCCCACAAATGGAGACAAATTAATGACTGACGACCAAAAAAATAAAACCGGCCTTATTCTTCCCGGTAACGCCTTGAAAATGATCCGGGGCCTGACGCGTCGGGATTTTTTGAAATTTTCGGCCGGGGCGGTCGCGGGTATTTCCCTGGGCGGCTTGACCTTCGGCTGCGGCGGCAAGGGCGACCTGACGCACGGCTACCCCATCGATTCCACGGTTGTCACGACTCTGGATAGGATGGTGTCGTTTCCCTTTACCAAGGCTGCCGCCGACGCCGGTTTGTCGCAAACTCAACTGTGCGAGGTTTCACAATACGACGCCCTGGGCTACGGCGCCTGGACGTATGGGGCCCCGCTGCCCTTGAAACAGCGCGTGGATATCATGCCCCATGATTACCACAACCCCACGCCCCGCCGCATCACCAGGTTTGCCAAGTTTTTTACCATAACCGACATTCATATCACGGACAAGGAAGCGCCCAACCAGTTGATTTATCTTCAGCAGTATGATGCGACCTATTCCGGGCCCAACACTTCCATCTACTCCCCGGTCATGTTGTACACCACCCATGTCCTCGACGCCGCCATGCAGACCATAAACGCCCTGCATAAGAAAAACCCGTTCGATTTCGGCATCTCCCTGGGCGACACCTGCAACAGCACCTCCTATAATGAATTGAGATGGTATATCGACGTTATTGACGGCCAGTTCATCACTCCAAGTTCCGGCGCTCACGCCGGCGAACATTGGGTTGACTACCAGAAACCCTTCCAGGCCGCCGGACTCGATAAATCCATTCCCTGGTATCAGACCCTAGGTAATCACGATCACTTTTATCTCGGTTCCTTCCCCGTGGACGCCGATCCCGCCCTTGGCTTGCGGGAGTCCTACATCAGCGACCGGGTCTGGCATGTGGCTGATTTTCTAACTCCAGACCTCACTACTTTTCCGGCTCAGTTCAACATGGAGAACATTACCCAAACCCCCTCGTTCTACATGGGCCTTCTCGACGGGACCACCGAGTACGGTAATATCATCCATGCCGGCGCCGTCACCGATCCTCAATTCGCCGGCGGCCCTCCGGTGGTCGCGCCCGATCCCAATCGCCGCTCACTTTTAAGGACGGAATGGATCCAGGAATTTTTCAAAACGACCTCTTTTCCCGTGGGCCATGGCCTTAATTTAGTCGACCCCGCCCAAGTGGAAGGCTTCGCCTGTTACAGTTTCATGCCTCGGCCGGACATTCCCTTGAAAATCATCGTGCTTGACAATACTCAATCGGAGCACGACGGTTCCGTCGACATTCATGGACATGGTTATCTCGACGCTAATCGGTGGGCTTGGCTTCAAAACGAACTCGCCGCCGGTCAGGCCGCCAATCAGCTCATGATAATCGCCGCTCATATTCCGATCGGGGTCTCGGCCATAGGGAGCGAAACGGAATGGATGGGCGCGGACCCGAATGTCTTGCCGGGATACGAGAACGCCGTGGACCTGGCCGGACTGGTCGCGGCGCTTCAGGGCGCGCCCAACCTTCTCGCGTGGATCGCCGGACATCGTCATTACAATACCGTCAAGGCTTTCAAGTCACTCGTGGCCGACAAACCCGAACAAGGATTCTGGCAGGTGGAAACATCGTCCCTGCGGGACTTCCCCCAACAACTCCGCTCCTTCGAAATATTTCTCAACAGCGACTACACCGTTTCGATCATAGCCGTCAACGTCGATACCGCGGTCGCGGAAGGCACGCCCGCCGCCGTTTCGCGTAAATACGCGGTCGCGGCCCAACAAATTGCTCAAACCGACCTAACCAAGAATGTCCCCAATGAGTTACTGGCCTACGGCAGTATTCCCGTCCCGAGCATGGACCCCACCCGGACCCAAGGCACGCCGACGACCGAAGAACCCTTGACGGACGACTCCATTCAGTTCGTCGATTTATCCACCGAGGGCGTCCCCTACAATGCTTCGTACAACGCCGAACTTTTCAAGCAATTGAGCCCGGAAATGATCAGCTTTTTACAAGCGCAATTTCCGACGGCCGGATAAGCGCGGCTAGCTTCGGGCGTGGCTGGATCGGGCTTGTAAAAACCCGACCCAACCACGCCCCGCCAAGAAACAACAAAATTAAACCCGCCGGCTTAGCCTTCATATCTTTGGCCGCCGACCTCCCCGTCCGAACCGATATCGCTTCGATTTCGCCGTCTTTCCCGGCCTTGTCCTTCCTTTTCTCCGTCACCGCGGCTCACGACCGGGTCGATGGTATATGGTATTGACATCCCAAGACTCCCTGGCCTAACGGGGCCCCCCGTCCGGCCGCGGCGGCATGAAAAATAACCGATGATCAAGATGCGTCGCCATGATCGCCGACCGAAGCTTTTTCGGTTCTCAATTATGCCTCGTGGACAATTCCGCGCGCGTTCATGAGGGCAGGCGCGGGCGGACGGCCCATGTAGGGGCGCCCACGGTGGCGGCGTAGGCTTGATTGGTGGGGAAATTAACCCCCTCGCCCGCCGGGAGAGGGGGATTTCGCCTTGCCGAACCCGGCTGGGGTTAACCCAAGAGGGCGCCCACGGGGAGGCGCCCCTACATGCCCCGCCCACGGTGGCGGCGAAGGCTTGATTTTGGGTTACGCTTCGCAAAGCCTGCTTTCTGTTGGGTTTTACCGCGCCGGCCGGATATTTTCCCCGTCCGGCGTTACCCACGTCAAATACCCTGCTCCCGCTGGGGTCCTGCCCCGGCGGTTGGGAATATTTTCATTTCCGTGTTAAATTAAGAAACAAGGAGGGGCGAATAAAATAAAGGAGCTTAGCCGGTTCGCGCCTAATTTTCCATGACACGATTAAAGCCGAAGGCTACTACCCCAGGCGGCGACGCGCCCCCTTGAGGGGTTAGTACGCCCGAACCTAATAAAAAAATATTATATTTTATTATTTTTCAATATAGAGGAAGCGCCGATGGACAAACTGGAAGCGATTCTAAACCAAAACGAGGAATGGTTAATGGGCCGCATCCTGGAGTACGCCAAAAAACGCGGTTACACGGCCTACACCTCCACCCTCAAGGAAGCCTGGCGGCTTTCCATATCCGGCCTTTCGGCGTCGATTTTCGCGGGCTTGAGACATAGCCTCGTTGTCCCGGAAATGGGGCCCGACGACGATTTCGCTTCCGACCCCATCGCCCAATTCGGGATCGTGGAAGCCCAAAGACACCGGGAACGCGGCATCGACCTGGGCATGTTCCTCGGCTTGATGAAATATTACCGTCAAGCCTACCTCGACCTGATCGAGGAATTGGATGTGGAACCAGACGCAAAACAGCAATACGCCCTGTACCTCGCCCGGGCCTTTGACCGCATCGAGATCGGTTTTTGCGTCGAATGGTCCGGCGCCGACGAAAACAAGGCCATGCACGACCTTCAGGTTTCCAATCGCCTGATGACCAACGAAAAGAACAAATATCTGACCATTTTCGAAACCATACCCAACCCGGTCATTATCTTGAATAAAGCCAAGAAGATAGAAGATATGAACCTGGCCGCGGCCGAATTGTTCCAGGCCGGCGCCGGCGCCGGCGCCCAAAATTACCACCTTTCCCGGGACCGCCGGCGGGAGGCGGACGCGGGTTCCGGCCCACCCGGCGAGGCCATCGACCCCGGTTGCTTCGGCGGCGCCGCTTTCTTCAAGCACCTGCCCTTTATCCGGGGGGAAGTGAACCGGTTCTTTAAAGCCGGCGATCAAAGCGCGGAGTTCGAGAGGACCGCGGTCATGGGCGACAAGAAGATTATCTTTCGGGTCAAGCTCTCCAAAAGCCTCGACGTTTCGGAACGGTTCGACGGGGTGCTGGTAATCCTGGAAGATATCACCAGCTTGCGCCAGGCCCTGGAAGAAGTGGGGACCTTGCGCGGCTTCATCCCCATCTGCTCCAACTGCAAGAATATCCGGGATGACCATGGGTACTGGCAAAAAGTCGAGCAGTACGTCCAGGAACATTCGGAAGCCCAGTTCAGCCACGGGATTTGCCCGGACTGCGCCAAGAAGCTGTACCCGGAGTATTACGTCGAGGAGGATCACTACCCGCCGCCAGCGCCCGCGGCCGGTCCAGGAACGGACGGCCCCGGGAAGGCCCCGGCGCTCGCCCCGCCGTTAGCCGCGCCCAGGGAAAAACGGCGCGGCCGGGCCGCCGGGCCGCCGCGCCGCTAAGCGCCGGCCGCGCCGACCTGGCCGGCCCGCGCCCCTGGATCTCCCCCGGGGCCGCTAGCGTGTCAGCGGCCATCTGATAATGCCTAAAACCTGGCCATCTTAAAATGTATTGTTCCTTTTATTCCGAAAGACAACACCTTGTTTCAAACGGAGGCGAGGGCGGGGCCGGCCAATTATCTCCCTCGCCCCCGACGGGGGGAGAGGGTTGGGGTGAGGGGGGCTTGGCTTACCCGGGCAGACGGGGCCAGCCAAGATGTTGGGTTTCGCCTACGGCTCAACCCAACCTACAGAGATCACATTGTTTTTTGACCTGCAGAGGCGTACTCGGCCAAGCAATTCCAAACGCCCCGGACTTCTTCGGGCGGGCATGGACGCCCGCCCTTTCCGCCCTCGAAACAGGACGTTTCGGGGCGTGAAACCGCCGCCAGGCGGGTTCTCTTAAAAGAGCCGGGGGTTGTCAGGGGCGCCGGCTCCGGCGCGCCCCTGACCCTGGGACGGGAAGGAGAAGGTCGCAGTCCTGATGACTCAAAGCGAGGGGCGGAGCAACCCCGCCCGCAAGGCGTGGCCAACGTCTCCAATTTACCGTGGCCAGGCCCGAAAAATAGTAAAAGATGGTGCGCGTTGCGCACCCTACAAACTCATTTTCCTTTGGCCATTTTCCTTACATTTTCAACCGGCCGCAAACATCCTATTAAAGGCGTCCAATCAAAGGGCGCCCACGGGGAGGCGCCCCTACATTGCGCCGGCGGCGGTGGTTGTTGAAGGATTGTAGGGGCGGGTCCCCGCGCCCGCCCTCTTTTGCGTGATCATGCTTGTCGCTTGGCATATGGATGGATGTCCCCTACTGTTCGAAGCCCTGCCCCTGCCGCGCGCGTGGGGCGGAGCAACCCCGCCCGCAAGGCGTGGCCAACGTCTCCACTTTACCGTGGCCAGGCCCGGAAAACAGTAAAAGATGGCGCGCGTTGCGCACCCTACATACAATCATTAATTTATTGCAAATAATTCCGCCCGCCCGCCGCTCGGCCTCGGACCGGGAACAATTTTGACGCGGTTCCCAAGCTCTAACTTCCCCGCTTAGGCGGCTGTCCGCTTCGCGGCCGAGGGAAGCCAAGCCGGCCCAAGCCGGCTCAAGTCGGCCATGGATATGGGATAATTACGCAGCCACTGGCCAAACTTCAGCCCTTGACCCAACTTGCCGCCAGTCTCGAATTTAACTCATCGAAATACTTTAGTATGTCAGCGGGTTACTTTTTTTACGCTCCTTGCCCTGGGCCAGATATCCGTGTTTGGCAATTGGCTCCATGCCATTAATTTTTATAATTGAACCTAAAAGGATATTATATCGCCAAAAAGAATTTAAATAAAATAAAAAATCAAATAATACCCCTTCTTTCTACTTGCATCTCCCAACATCATGTGTTATGCTCCCGAAAATTTATCCATATTTAGGGGTGCCCTCATGATGGGAGCCAAGGAAGTTGAAGCTTATAAGTATAATTTGGAACCGGGTTGCATCTACGCTTCAACTGATCCCACCCTGGTAGCCACGGTAATAGGCACGTGTGTGGCCGTTTGTCTTCACGACCGACGCTTGAAATCCGGCGGAATGAACCATTACCTGTATCCCAAGGCCGGCCGGGGGGCCAAAACCACGGCCCAGTTTGGCAACGTGGCTGTACTGGCGCTGATAAGACTGATGCAGAGCCAGGGCAGCCGCCTGGAAGACATGGAAGCCCAGATTTTCGGCGGCGGGTCTCGTGGACTGTTCGACCATTCCAGGGTCGGGCGCAAGAATGTGAAAATCGCCAGGAAAATATTGAAAAAAAAAGGCATCCCGGTCGTTTCGGAGGATGTGGGAGGAATCAAGGGGCGGCGGGTGCTGTTTCACACGGGGACCAACGAGGCCATTGTGATGAAAACGCATCGCATCAGGAGAGGAGACTGGCATCCGTATCGGGAACGCATCGGTTCGGAAACTAATTGAAAATTTCCCCTTGTCCCCGGCCATGAAATCTGTTTAAATTAAATATACGTATTCCCTATCTAGGACGAGGTTGACGAACATGGCCTACGATAAAAACATGAAGGTGCTGGTAGTGGACGATTTTTCCACAATGAGACGGATCGTCAAGAATATTCTGCGCCAGATCGGGCTGAACAATATACTCGAAGCCGACGACGGCACCTCGGCGATCAGTGTTTTGGAGCGGGAACGAATCGACCTTATCATTTCGGATTGGAACATGCCCACCATGACCGGGATCGAGTTGTTGCGCCAGGTTCGCGCCTCGGAGGAACTCAAGCACATACCGTTCCTGATGGTCACGGCCGAGGCGCAGCAGGAAAACATCATCGAGGCGGTCAAGGCCAAGGTCAGCAACTATATCGTCAAGCCTTTCACCGCGGATACCTTGAACGAAAAAATAGAAAAAATATTCAGTTAGCGAGGGTGAGGACCAGCCGCCTCGGTCCCTGGCCGAGCGGGCGGTTCGTCCGGATAATATGGAACGGGCCCTTTGGCGGGTCCGTTACTTTTTGAGCCCGTCCGAGAGGGCCATGGAACACCAGAAGGGGACGAAAAAATGCCGGTGGCGAAAAAGATCGAGGAATCAATCAAGCGGTCGTCGTGGATTCGGGAAATGTTCGAGGCGGGCGCCCGCCTGAAAGCGGAAATCGGGCCGGACAAGGTTTTTGATTTTTCCCTGGGCAACCCGGACCTGGAGCCGCCCGCCCGGTTTAACCAGGTGATCAAGGAACTGGTGGAAGACCCCACTCCCGGCCGTCACGCCTACATGTCCAACTCGGGCTGGCCGGAAGTTCGCGCCGCCGTGGCCGCCTATATCAGCGGCGAATACGGGGTCGGCTTTTCCGCCGACGACATCGTCATGACCACCGGCGCCGGAGGCGCCCTGAATGTAGTCCTCAAAACCATCCTGGACCAGGGCGACGAAGTTTTGGTTTCCCGTCCCTACTTCGTGGAATACAACTTTTATGTGGACAATCACGGCGGCGTGATCAAGTTGGTCGATTCCAACCCCGATTTCAGCCTGAACCTGGACAACGTGGCCGCGGGCCTGACGCCCAGGACCAGGGCCGTCCTGATCAATTCCCCCAACAACCCCACCGGGGCGGTTTATTCCGAGGACCAGATTCGCGGTCTGTCGGAATTGCTGGCCCGGCACTCGGCCCAGGTCGGTCGGCCGGTCATCCTGGTGTCCGATGAACCATACCGCAAGATCGTGTATGACGGCGCGACCGTGCCCAGCGTTTTCGCCCATTACGCGAACGTCATCGGACTGACTTCCTATTCCAAGGACCTGTCGCTGCCCGGGGAACGCATCGGGTTTTTGGCGGTTCATCCGGACATCCCCAATAAGGGGAACCTCGTGGCGGGCCTCATCCTGGCCAATAGGATTCTCGGCTTCGTGAACGCTCCCAGCCTGATGCAGCGCGTGGTGGCCCGGCTTCAGGGCGTGACCGTGGACACGGGCGTCTACCGTCGCCGGCGGGACCTCTTCGTGGAAATCCTTCGGGCCGCCGGGCTCGACCTGACCGTCCCCCGGGGGGCGTTCTACCTTTTTCCCCGGACTCCCATCGCCGACGACGTGGCCTTTGTGCGGGAACTGCAGAAGGAAAACATCCTGGCCGTCCCCGGAACCGGTTTCGGCGGGCCCGGACATATCCGGCTGACCTACTGCGTTTCGGAAAAAGTTATCGAAGGCTCCCGGGAAGGTTTCGCCCGCGCGGTCTCCCGGGTGGGCTGAGGGGGAAAAGCCGATGTATTCCAGGATACTGACCATCCGGTTTCCCAAAACCGCGGCGCACAAACCCATGATCTGCCATATCGTCAAGCAGTTCGACCTGGATTTCAACATTTTCCAGGCCACCATCTACCCGCGGCAGGAAGGCATGATGGTCATGGAGCTGTCCGGCCACCGGCAGAATTTTAAAAAGGGCATCGATTACCTGAAAGCGATGGGGGTCAAGGTCGAGAACGTCGGCCAGGACGTCCGGCGCAACGACGACATCTGCTATCAGTGCGGGCTGTGCACCTCCGTCTGCCCCACCGGGGCCTTGTCCCTGAAAAGGCCCGAAATGGAAGTGGTCTTCGATCCCGGTAAATGCACCGGGTGCGAAATCTGCGTCCCGGTATGCCCCCCCCGGGCCATGCAGGTGACCTTCGACCGTCAACTAGCTTTAGAATAAGCCTCGCCCCGGGAAGAGGCGGTTTGAAAAACATCGATTTTCAGTCCTTGACCGGAAGGGGACGCCTTTTCCCGGACGGGGAAGTCGTCCTGGCCCTGTCCGGGGGAGTCGACTCGGCCGTCGCGGCCTTTATCCTGAAGGAACAGGGGCTCAAGGTCCAGGCGGTCCATCTGGTTTTTCACGACAAGCCCGACGCGACCGCCTCGGCCCTGGACCTGGCCCGCCGACTGGAACTCGACCTGCGACTTCTGGACATCAAGGAAGAGTTCGAACGGCTCGTGGTCGAGCCCTTTGCCCGCGCCTATGTCCAGGGGCGGACGCCCAGCCCCTGCGTGGCTTGCAATCCCCTGATAAAATTCGGACTGTTGGCGGACCTGACCGGCGCCGAACACCTCGCCACCGGGCATTACGCCGGCCTGGCCCCCTCCTGGCCGGGGCCGGGGTTCCATTTGGTCAGACCCAGGGACCGGGTCAAGGACCAAACCTACTTCCTCAGCCGGTTGACTCCGAATATGCTGGCCCGGGCGGTTTTCCCCCTGGCCGGATTGACCAAGGACCAAGTCAGGGCCAAGGCCGCGGCCCTGGGACTCGAGGAAAAACCGGAAAGCCAGGAAATTTGCTTCCTCAAGGGGCTCGATTACCGCGGCTTCCTGCGCGACCGGTTCGGGGACGACGCCCTGACGCCCGGCGACTTCGTCGATCCTTCCGGCAAGGTCGTGGGCCGGCACGAGGGGATTGCGGCCTACACGGTGGGACAACGCCGGGGCCTGGGGCTTCCGGGTGTTTTCCCCTATTACGTCTTGAAGCTTGATCCGCTGAAAAACCAAGTCGTGGTCGGTCCCAGGGAACTGACGTTCTCCCGCCGCTTCCTGGTCCGCGCTCCGGTCTGGAGCCAGGCCATCGCCGGACCCGAATTCAGGGCCCTGGCGCAGATTCGATCCCGTCACCAACCGGCGCCGGCCGTCGTCACGGTCCGACCCGACCGGGACCTGGACGTATGTTTCGATCAACCCCAGCCGTCCATCGCCTCGGGTCAGGCCGCGGCTTTCTACGAGGGGGACCGCCTCTTGGGCGGGGGGTGGATAGAAAACGTCATTTCCGATACACCGCCACCTGAACCCGTTGAAAAAGATGCTCGTAGCTGGCCAGGGATTCGGCGTGACCGGTAAACAAATACCCTCCCGGAGACAGATACCGGTGAAACCTCCGAAGCAGCTCCTGTTTGGTGTGATTATCGAAATAGATCATGACGTTGCGGCAGACAATCAGGTCGAAGAGCCCCTTGAAGGGGTAGGAATTGTCCAGTAGGTTCAGCCTCCGGAAAATCACCATCCGCTTGATGTCGTCCTTGACCTGGTAAATGGTCTCGTCGCGGGACCCGCCGCGTTCGAAATATTTCTGAACAATGGTGGGCGGGGCCTTGAGCACTTCCTGCTTGGCGTACCGGCCCTCGATGGCTTTGCGCAAGACCTTGGTGGAAATATCCGTGGCCAGTATTTTCAAGTCCCAGGCGCCCTGGTCCCCTAAATATTCACGCGCGGTGATGGCCAGGGAATAAGGCTCCTCCCCGCTGGAACAGGCGGCGCACCAGAACCTGACGCGGTTGGTCCGTTGCGCTTTTTTCTGGGCGACCAGGTCGGGAAGCAGCTTTTTGGTGGTGAAATTGAAGTGGGCCGGTTCCCGGAAAAAAAAAGTCAGGTTGGTGGAGACCTGGTCCAGAAGCTCGATCAGGGCGTCGCCCGAGGCGTCGGCCTTGAGTCGCGCCAAGACTTCCTCGGGCCCGGAATATCCTTTTTTCCGGCACAGGGAAGCCATGCGCGCGTCCAAAAGCTCTCGTTTGTCGGCCAGGACTATGCCTGATTCCCGATACACAATGGCGACCAATTCCTGAAACATTTTTTCACTGACTCGCGGCAAATTACACCTGTTTTCTATCCCGGGGGATGGGCCCGCCCGCGGCCCCGACATGGTAATCAATCCGAAAAACGCCGGACTTAGTCTTCCCGGTCTCCGGTGATTCGGCGACCGTTTCGAGCGATGAACCAAGTCTCTTCCCGGCCGGGGGCGGCGGGTTCGACCAGTTCCAGCTCAAAACCAGACTCGAACAAGACTTTTTCCAGAACTTCCCGGTCCCGATAAAAAGCCCTTTGCCCCGCTTTTTTTATTTTAAGCAATTCCAGCCAACGTTGCCAGCGTTGCCGGCCTCCGGTGGGCAAGGTCGCCCTGATAATCAATTTTCCCCCGGGCTTGATTCTTTCCCCGAGACGGGCCAGGACCAGTCGCAACTGGTCGTCGTCGAGATAATGGACCATGTCGAGCATCATGGCCGCGTCCGGCCGGGCGGGTCCGGGAGGCAGGTCCGGCGCGGCGCCGACCACGGCCTGGATGGCGTCTCCCAGGGCCAGGCGGGCCGCCCGGACCCGTTCCTCGTCCGGGTCAAGGGAAAAGAACCTCAAGTCCGGATAAACGACGGACAACCAGGCGGACGGGACCCCGTACCCGCACCCCAGGTCGAGGATGGTCCATCCCGGGGCGACGAATTCGGCCAGGCGGGGAAACATGGGGTCCAGCAATATCTTGAAACGAGCGAAAAACCTCGGCGTCGGTTCCAGCAGCCGATACTTTTCCAACACCGCTTTTAGATGGGCCCTCGAGCCTGTTTCCGGCGGCGGGCCCGCGGCCCGGGGCCGGGTCGCGAGCCGTCGTCGCAGGAACGGCGGAAGAAAGGCGAACGCCCCGACCAGGGCGTATCCAATGCCTAAAAAGGTGCTGATGCCGGCCATTTTCAGGACATGGTGCTGGGACAGGGCCAGGGACCCCATCCCGATCAAGGTGGAAAGCCCTCCCAGCATGACGGCCCCCCGAAAGGATTCCGCCAGCGGATGGTCGGCCCGGCCGAAGCGCTGGTGGGACCGGATCAGGTAAAGACCATAATCCAGGCCCAGGCCCACCACCACCGGCGCCAACATCAGGGACGGGATGGTCAAGGGCAGGCCCAACAGCCCCATGGTTCCCAGGGTGGCGACCAGGGAAAAGACCACCGGCGTAAGGGACAGGAGCAACAAGCCCCAGTCCACGAACAGGAAAAAAAGCAGGACCGTCGCCGACAGGCCGATGATGGTCAGCATTTTCATGAAGGACGAGTTCAGCAGGGCGGCGATATGCCGGGAAAAGTGCCCGGAATCGAAGACCGAGAAACCCGACTCCGCCGCGGTCGACCGAAATTTTTCCGGGTCATGGCCGGCGCCGGGGACCAGGCCGGCGGTCGCGAGCCACCCGCCGCGCTTGTCGGGAAACAAGCCCAGCAGGCTGTATAGACTTTCCGGAATTGCCAGGGGGCCGGGTCGAGGGTTTTCCACCGCCTCCCCAAAGGGGGCGAAGGCGTCGGGCGAAAAACCGGTTTCCGCGTCGGCCAGGACGGCCCTTAATTCCTCGCGCCGGGCGGGGGTCCAGAATTGTTTCCAGGCCGCCAGATTTTCCCGTTGCTCCCTGGGGCCGGGCAGAACGGCCGTCAGGGGAACGGGACGGACGGCGTGCTCGAACCCCGGGGAGCTTTTCAGAAAGGCAGTCAGGACCTCGGCTTGGCCTCTCAGTTCCTCGACGGTCGCCCCTTGGGCCATGACGTACACCCGGCCCGAAAGGTCCCCCCAGGCATTCTTGATGGTTTCCTCCGCGGCCAGGGTCTCGGGACGGACCGTGTTCATGGCTTCCAGGTCCCCCGAAAAATCTAACCGGGCGAAGAAGAGCAACCCCAGGCCGACCAAGCCCGCGGCGAAAGCGTACTTTAGGCTGGAAAACCCTAGCAGGGGGTTGACCAGCCGACCGAAGGAGACCAGGGGGCGGCGTCCGGAACCTTTTATGCGGGGAAAAACCAGCGGGAAAAATAAATGAACGGTCAGGGCCGAGAGGAGGACGCCCAGGGCCGCGAACAACCCCACTTCCTCGAGGAGCGGTATTCCGGAAAAGAGGAGGGACGCCAGGGCCGCGGCGGTGGTATAGACGGTGAAGGACGAAACGGACCAGACTTCATGGGAAACCCTTCGACCATCCGTGTCGAAGGGTTGGTCTACTTGCAGGGCCCAGGCCAGGCCGTGGTCCACGGTGATGGAAACCAGGGCCCCGCCGAAACCCAGGGAAACCGCCGCGATCGAATCCCGAAGCAGGGAATAGACAAAAACCGCGAGCAGGCCGCCCAGGGCCGCCGGCACGAGGGATAAAAGTCCCACCCAGGGCCGGCTGAAACCGAGGCCGCACAGGACGATCACCCCCAGGGTCACGGCCAGCATGGCGCGAAAAGCGTCCCGGCGGATGACGGATTCGTTGTCCAGGGCCGCCCGGAAGGACCCGGCGTAAACGATTTTCACCGGGCGGAAGCCCTGGGCCAGGTCTTTTTGGAGACGGTCGAGCGCCGCGGTCAGGCGTCCCGCGAATTCGGCGTCCCGGGCCGAGGCCGAGGGCGTCGCGATAACCAGGGCGCGCCGACCGTCCCGGGACAGAATCTCACCCCGAAATATTTCGGCCTCCCCAGGCGGGGCCAGGGCCGCCAGCCGGGGTAAAACCAGGTTCCGGAGTCCCAGGGGGTCCCGGGCCAGGGTCCGGGCCTGGCCTATGCCGCCAAGCTGGTACAGGTCCCGGAATTCCTTTTTCAGTATTTCCCGGGCCCGCGGGGGGTCCAACAGCGGGGCCGCGTCCTTTTCCAGATCGTCCCGGCTGAAAAAAAGCGGCAGATGCTCGACCACGAGGTTGAACAGCGTCGGCATGGCCTCGGCCGCCCCTTGTCCGGTGACCACGCGGACCAGGCCGGTTTCGTCCAATCCCCGGGAAAGGGCCTTGGCGGCGGCGGCGAGGGTTTCCCGGTTCGCCGTCCCGTCTTTCAGGGACAGATCGATAAAAACGTTTTCCAGGGCCGGATGGTGCTCAAGAATCTTTTGGGCGGAAGCGGCCACGGGATCGTTCCGGGGCAGGGCCGCGGTTATGTCCGCGTCGATGCGCAGCCGGGTTTGTCCGAGCCAGAACAGCAGGACCGCGGCGGCGACCAGGGCCGCCCCCTGAAGCCGCCGGGGGCGATAATCGTTTGTTTTCATGGTTCCGCCTTCCTGGTCCGGAAATACCGGGGAATAAGGAGGCGGGCGGCGATCAACCGGGCGATGGTCTTGGTGTTCCGCCAAAAATCCGGGCCCGGCTGGAAATGGGAGACCCGCTCCCCCCGGGGTTGATAGGTCACCGTCACTGGAGCGGAGAGGATGGGTAGTCGATGCCAGGCGGCCAGGACCAGTATCTCCAACTCATACTGAAAGCGCTCGCACCCGGCGCCGAGTCGGAGGGTTTCGGGCAGGGGATAAAGCCTGAACCCGGTCTGGGTGTCGGGATGCAGGCCGCCGCCGGCCAGCCAGACCCAAAAATTCGACCATTTTCCGCCCCAGCGGCTGGTCCAGGGCGCGCCGGCCTGGGCCATGTCGCGGCGGCGCCCCAACACCAAGGCCCGACGACGTCCGTCGCCGAGGGCCCGGATCAGGTTTTCGGCCTCTTCCGGGTCGTGCTGGCCGTCGGCGTCCAGGGTAATCGCCAGGTCGGCGACGCGGGCCGCGGCGGCCAGCCCGGTCGCCAGGGCCGCTCCCTTCCCCAGGTTGCGCGGGTGACGCAGGACCGTTATCCCGGGAAAGGACGACAACGCCTCGGGCGTTCGGTCGGTGGAGCCGTCATCCACGACTATAATCGGCCGGCCGGTTTTCAGGGCCTTTTCGATCACCAGCCCCACCCGGTCGCCATGGTTATAGACCGGTATCACCAAGGGTATCCGGCTATTTTCCAAACTTTCCATTTTCCGGTCACATCTTCCGATTCCGGTCCAACCGGCCGGACCGGCGCGGGACCTGTGGTTTCCATTCCGGTTTCCTAATACCCCGGTTACACGGAGGTGAAATTATATCCTTAACGACGCGACACGGTCAATGGTTCCGGTCCGGACGCGGGCCGAACCGGCCTCTTTCGGCCCAACGCTTTTACCCGGCCCGGGGGGCTTTTATCGCCTTGACTTTTTCCCGGGCCTCAATGATACTGGCAGGCTAATTATTCTTTTGTTCCATAAAGGAGTCGAGATGAAAGACATCGCCAAACTCAGAACCATCGCCTTCATATCCCATGGCGGAGCGGGCAAAACCTCGCTGGCGGAGGCCTTGCTTTTTCTTGCCAAGGTCACCAACCGGCAGGGCAGCGTGGACGAAGGAACAAGCATACTTGACTTCGAGCCCGAGGAAATCAAAAGACGCATTTCGATCAGCTCGGCTTTCCATGTTCTTCCCTGGAAAAAACACGAAGTTCATTTCGTGGACACCCCCGGCGACGAAAACTTCCTCAACGACACCAAAACCTGCCTCCAGGGAGTTGACGGGGCGGTTGTTCTGGTCGACGCGGTGGACGGAATCAAGGTTGGAACCGAAAAGGTCTGGGCCTTCGCCAATGAGCTGAACATCCCCAGGCTGGCCCTGGTCAACAAGATGGACCGGGAGCGCGCCGACTTCTTCAAGTGCGTCCAGGAAATGGGGGAGATTTTCGAGACCCCGTGCCTGCCCATCCAGGCCCCCATCGGGGCCGAGGCCGGCTTCAAGGGCGTGGTCGACCTGGTGGCCCAAAAAGCCTATATTTTCGACGTCGGCGGTAAATTCAGCGAGGCCCCGGTCCCGGGCGACCTCGAGGAAGAATTGGCCGAGTGGCGGGAAAAGCTGGTGGAAAGCGTGGCCGAGGCCGATGACGAGCTTCTGGAAAAATATCTCGAGGAAGGTGAACTGAGCCAGGAAGAGCTGGAAAAGGGGCTGGTCAAGGCGGTCCAGAAACGCAGCCTGGTTCCGGTGTTGTGCGCCGCCGGGGCCAAGATGATCGGCAGTCCCCAGCTTCTCGACGCCATTACCGCCCTGTTGCCCTCGCCCACGCAGCGCGGGGTTATTAAAGGCCAAAACCCGATCAGCAAGGAAGAAATAACCCGCGAACCGGACCAGGCCGCTCCCTTCTCGGCCCTGGTCATAAAAACCGTGACCGACCCCTACGCCGGCCAGTTGACCATTTTCCGGGTTTTTTCCGGGACCTTGAAACCGGATTCCAACTTTTTTAACATCACCAAGGACAACAAGGAACGTTTCGGGCAGCTTCTGGCCCTGGAAGGAAAAACCCAGAAGCCGACCGAGGAGGCCGGACCCGGCATGATCGCGGCCGTGGCCAAGCTCAAGTTCACCGGCACGGGCGACACCCTGTGCGACGAAGGCGCCCCCATCGTCATCCCCGCCCTCAAGCCCTTGCCCCCGATCGTTTCCTTCGCCGTGGAAGCCAAGAACAAGGGCGACGAGGAAAAGGTCTTCGCCGCCTTGAACAAGGTCCTGGAGGAAGACGTCACCCTGCGGCTCGAACGGAGCGGCCAGACCAATGAAATGATCTTGTCGGGCATGGGCCAGGTCCACATCGACGCCACGCTGGAAAAGATCAAGCGGAAATTCGGCGCGGAAATGGTGTTGAAGACCCCCAAGGTGGCCTACAAGGAAACCATCAAGAGCCGGACCAAGGTGCAAGGCCGCTACAAGAAGCAGACCGGCGGCAAGGGTCAGTTCGGCGACTGCTGGATCGAATTGGGCCCGACTACCCGCGGCTCGGGCTTCGAGTTCGTCGACAAGATCGTGGGCGGCGTCATCCCCCGGCAGTTCATCCCGGCCGTGGAAAAGGGCATCGTGGAAGCCATGGGTCGCGGCGTTATTTCCGGAAACCCCGTGGTGGACTGCAAGGTGGAACTGGTCGACGGTTCCTACCACGCGGTGGACTCCTCGGAAATGGCCTTTAAAATCGCCGGTTCCATGGCCTTCAAGAAGGCCTTTGTCGAATGCAGCCCGACCATTCTGGAACCGATCGTGCTCCTGACCGTCTCCGTGCCCGATGAATTCATGGGCGACGTCATGGGCGACGTCAGCAGCCGTCGCGGCAAGGTCCTGGGTTCCGAGGGCCAAGGCCGCCGCCAGGTGATCAAGGCCAACGTGCCCCAGGTGGAAATTCTGCAATACGCCCCCACCCTGACCTCCATGACCGGCGGCCGGGGTTCCTTCACCGTGGAGTTCTCCCACTACGAGGAAGTGCCGGCCCACTTGCAGGAAAAGATCGTTTCCGAAGCCAAGGCCGACAACGCCGAATAATCGGTCCGCCAACCAAGCCCCTCTCCCGTCGCGGGGAGGGGCCGTTTTTGTCCGGAGGAACACAATGAGCGGTCACGATTCCCCTTTTAGTCCGGGCCGGGTGTACGCCTGCGGCCTGCTCATGGCCAGCACCAAGGGCGCGGCCGGGCAGAGGGAGGACACGGCCGGCCCGGTCCTCAAGGCCCGCCTGGAAAAGGCCGGCTTCCGGGCCGACGTCCTGGAAGTCGTGCGGGACGACGTCGTCGCAATCGCCGCCCGGATCAAGTCCTGGATCGACGACGACGGCCTCGACCTGATTTTGACGTCCGGAGGCACCGGTTTGTCCCCCACGGACGTCACTCCGGAAGCCTGCCGCCCCCTGATCGAAAGGGAAACGCCGGGCCTGGCCGAGGCGATTCGGGCCGCGGGTCGGGCCAAGACCCCTCACGCCGACCTCTCCCGGGGCCTGGCCGGCATCAGGGGCAAGAGCCTGATCGTCAACCTGCCCGGCAGCCCCAAGGGGGCCCTCGAAGGGCTGGAAACCATCCTGCCCGCCCTGCCCCACGCCCTGGACAAGATCAAGGGCGACCCCAGGGATTGCGCCCCGGCCTGATAACTACCTATTTTTGAAAGTTTTTTCCGATCCGTCCGCCCTCCGCCCCAACCCATGGCCGTTGGGGCGGGGAGCGTATCGGCCGTTCCAAGCGTAAAAAACATCGGGAACCGCTTTGGCCGGGGATTTTTCCGGAACGGACTTGGCGCTAGCGAAGCAGGCGGCGAAGATTGTCGCCCAGAATCAGGCGGAATTCGGTCTCGGTCAGGTCCAGGCCCAGGGTCCATTGCAAGGCGTTTTCCGGGCGCCGGTACGGGGCGTCGGAACCGAAGATCACCCGCGCGGCGCCCTTTTTCCTGATGATGGCCCCGGCGTCGTCCGGAGAGATCAACCGGTGGACCACCGCCAGGTCGAAGTACACGTTATCCAGGTCCAGCAGGGGATCGATCCGGTCCCAGCCGTAGCAGCAACCCAGGTGCGCGGCGATGATGGTCAGGCCCGGATGTTCCCGGGCGATCACGGCGATTTTTTCCGGCCCGTTTTCCAGGCCAAGCTCGTCGGCCTGGGCCTTGAATTCCCGGAGGTTGGGCTTCAGTTCCACGGCCCGGGCCACGTCCATGGAGTCCATGAGCACGATCAGCCCATGCTTCTCGCAAAGCGCGTAGGTCCGCCGGGCCGGGGGGGAGAGGGGATCGAAGCGTTGGCTGAGGGAATGCAGCTTCACGCCCTTCAGGCCCAGGGATAAAATCAGGTCCAAATCCTCGGCCTGATTCAAGGAATGGGGGTGAAGCGCTCCAAAGGGTATGATTTCGGGGTGTTCGGCGGCCGATTGGGCGACCCAGCGGGTCAATTCCCGACACTTGTCCGAGCGGCCGGCCACGGGCAGCAACACGAATTCGGCTATGCCCGCTTTTCGTTCCTCCGCCAGAAGCGCGTCCAGGGCGCCCTCGAACCGGGGCGTCCAATTATAGGGGCTGTTTTCTTCCAACCCCGGGTCCAGGAAGGGTGACAAGGCTTGGATCGCGGCCCATTCGCGGGGGCGCCAGGCGTGGGTATGACAGTCGATGACGGCCAGGTCGGCCGGGAAATCGTGCGTGGACATGGGAGAAAGGGATAGCACGTCCGGGGGCCGGGGGTCAATAGGCCGCGCTGGTCGCGGCGGGCCGTCCGTCGTCCGGGTCGACGTGCACGATTACCCGGCCCACGTCGGCCACGTCCCGCAGCAGGCAGGTTTCGACGTCCTTGGCGATGCCGTGTCCCGCGGCCACGGTCAGGCCGCCGTCCACGACGACATGAAGTTCCATTTGAAACACGCCGCCCGAGCTGCGCACCCGTAAATCATGCACCTCCAGGACGCCGGGCACGGACTGGGCGCAACACATGATCTTGTGCAGCACTTCCGGCTTGGGCGCGGAGTCGGTCAGTTCCTTGGCGCAGCCCCACAAGATGTCGACCCCGACCTTGAAAATAAAGACCGAAACCAGAAGCGCGGCGTACGAATCCAGGATATACCAGCTCGGGTCGACCTGGGCCGCGGCCACGCCCAGCAGGACCGCCACGGAACTCCAGGCGTCGGACCGGTGATGCCAGGCGTTGGCGACCACGGCCGGGCTCTTTATTTTTTTTCCGACGGCTGCCGTGTACTGATACAGGGCTTCCTTGGACAGGATGGAAACCGCGGCCGCGACCAGGGCCAACCAGGTGGGCCTGGTCCCGGCGTGGTGGCGAATGCTGAACCCCGCCTGGTAGGCGATTTCCACGGCCACGCCCAAAAGCGCCAAGCCCACCACGGCGGAAGCCATGGTCTCGAGCCGGGCGTGCCCGAAGGGATGGGTTTCGTCCGGCCCCTGCCGGCCGTATTTCAGCCCCACCAAAACGACCGCGTCGGTAAAGAGGTCGGACAGGGAATGGACCGCGTCGGCGATCATGGCCTGGCTGCGTCCCCAGTACCCGGCCGCGAATTTGACGCCGGTCAAGACCAGATTGACGGCCAGGCCGACATAGGTGACCCGGCGGCCGGCTCGGCTCGCCTGGAGTTGCTCCGCGCTACTCATTTTTAACTTTCCTTGACTCCGAGTTTTTTTAATATCCGGTCCTTGTAGAGCAGGGCCGGGATCAGGACGGCCAGGGAGCCGCCGGTCATGATCAGGAAAAAGCTCCAGTCCCCCTCGAAAACCTTGGCGCCCTGCAGGGCCAGGACCAGGGTCCCGGGAATCCGGGCCAGGGACGACGCCAGTAAAAAGGGCGCGATGGGGATGCGCGTCAGTCCGAAAAGATAACAGAAGGTGTCCTTGGGCCCGCCGGGAATGAGAAAAAGAATGAAGACGGTGAGCAGACCCCACTTTTTCGACCTGGCCTCGAAACTATCCAGCAGGGTCCGGGGCAGCACCTTTTCCAGGAAGGCCCGCTCGAACGCCCGGCCCAGGGAGACGTTGACCAGGGACCCCAGGGTCAAGCCCACGGTGGATAGAAAAAAGCCCCACCACGGCCCGAAGACCAAGCCGCCCAAAAAGCAGGACAGCTCTCCCGGCACGGGGCTGATTATCACTTGCAGGGTCTGGAGCCCGACAAAATACAAGGACGAATAAGGCTGCCGGCTGTCGATCCATTCCCGCGCGCCGTCCCTGTCCAGCAGGAACCGGGTGGTTTCGATCCCCAGGTCCCTGATCCAGGGGAACAGGAACACGGCCGCGACCGCCAGGACCAACACGGCGGCCAGGGCGGGGATACGGTTGGCGGCGGGCTTCTCGCCTTGTTTTGATTCTTCGCTCATAATGGGTTCATTTTACCCTTTTTTGCCGGGGAAAAAAAGGCTGTCAGCGGCCGGTAGAAAATGTAGGGAAAATGGCCAAATGAATGAGTTGGGCTGGTTCCCAAGCTCTAGCTTGGGAACCAGCGACTTATTGAAATTATTATAATAAATTTTCAGAGCCATGAAGTCGGGCTAGCGAAGCATAACCCAATATCTTGGCTCGCGTCGCCGGCCCGGGTGAGCCAAGGCCCCCCCTCGCCCCAACCCTCTCCCCCCGTCGGGGGGCGAGGGAGATAATTGTCCGGTCCGGCCCGGCCTCGCCTCCGTTTGGGGCAAGGTATTGTCTTTCAGAATAAAAGAAACAAAACAGAAGTGATTATTCTCCCTCTCCACCCATTCATGGGGGGAGAGGGCGGGGTGAGGGGGGTTTTCACCCACCTTGCCTAAACCCAATCCTTCACCACCCCTGGAGCGTGACGGGCTCGGCGCCGAAGCGACCTCGGATTTCGGGCCGGGATCAGGCTTTCCGGACGGCGGAATCCTCCAGCGTTTTTTTCTCCCGGTCCTTCAATTCCCGGCGTAGTATTTTCCCGACGGCGCTCTTGGGTAGTTCGTCCATGAATTCCATATACTTGGGGACCTTATAGGGCGCGAGCCTTTCCCGGCAGAAAGCCAGGACTTCCTGTTCGGTCAGGGATTCCCCGGGTTTTTTGACGATGAAGACCTTGACGGTTTCCCCGCGATAGGGGTCGGGCACGCCGATGGTGCAGGCTTCCTGAATCTTCGGATGCTGGAACAGGACCTCGTCGATGTCGCGCGGGTAGATGTTGAAACCGGAAGCGATGATCATGTCTTTCTTGCGGTCCACGATGTAGAAGTACCCCTCCTCGTCCATCTTTCCGATGTCGCCGGTATACAACCAGCCATCCTTGAGGGCGTTGGCGGTTTCCTCGGGCATCTTGTAGTACCCGCTCATGACCTGCGG
>JAZDGM010000063.1:0-6237 GCA_043806915.1 Pseudomonadota bacterium
AACCGCAAATCAACCCGCCGTTGGGGCTTTTTCATGCCCCCCCGCGCCTATTAATCCCGGCCCGGCGGCCCCGGTGACCCACTCGCGGGCCCGCCGCCGTTTCAGCCCCGCCCGACCGCCTCCACCCCGCCGCGGGGCCCGGCCGCGGTTCGGGTTGACCTGCCGACGGACGCCGGGCCGGGCCTTGACTTTATAACGATAATCGTTTACGTTTATCGTTATAAAGGAGGCGCCATGAAAATTGAACAACAAAAAGCCCTGCAACGAGAAATCCTTCTGGCTTTCTGGAAGGTCCATATCCTGCACCACGCCGGGGAAGGACCGGTGGTGGGGCAATGGATGATGGCGGAACTACGCCGCCACGGCTATGAAGTCAGCCCGGGCACGCTTTATCCCATCCTGCACCGGATGGAAAAGCTCGGGTGGCTCAGATGCGAGTTCGATCCCGGGGGCGGCCCCAAGGCCAAAAAATCGTATTTCCTCGCCGAACTCGGCCGCCAGGCCTTGGAAGCAGCCAGGACGCAACTGAAGGAACTGAAGGGCGAGGTCGGCGACAACATCATCCGCGAACGCGAAAGAAAGGAAGATAGCAGAAAATGATTCCCTACCTGGTTATAACCATAACGGCCCTGGCGACGTCGGGCCTGACCATGTATTCGGGCTTTGGGCTGGGGACCATTCTCATGCCCGCCTTCGCGCTTTTTTTTCCGGTGGAAGCCGCCGTGGCCGCCGCGGCGGTGGTTCACGGGGCCAACAACCTCTTTAAAATTATCGCGGTCGGTCGGAACGCCGACCCCGGCCTGGTGCTTAGGTTCGGGCTGCCGGCCATCCCGGCCGCCCTGGCGGGAGCGTTCACGCTGAAGTACGCTTCCGACTTCGGGGTCCTCGCCTCTTATTCCCTCGGGGCCCATGCGGCGGAGATCACGCCGCTAAAGCTGCTCATGGCCGTCTTGATCCTTTGTTTCGCCCTCCTCGAACTCCTCCCCCGGTTGCGGGGCTTGAGGTTCCCCTCCAAATACCTGGCCCTGGGCGGGGTCCTGTCCGGCTTCTTCGGCGGCCTGTCCGGTCACCAGGGCGCCCTGCGGTCGGCGTTCCTGCTCAAGACCGGCGTCACGCCCCAGGCGTTCGTGGGGACCAACGCGGTGATCGGGTCCCTGGTGGACCTGACCCGCCTGGCCGGGTATGGGGCTCTCTTTTATCTAACGGGAGCGGGAAGCGTCCTGGGCGGGGAACAGGTTCCCCTGGCGGCGGCGGGAATAATCGCCGCTTTTGCCGGGGTGCTGGTCGGCAAGCGTTTTCTCCGCAAGATAACCATGAAAACGGTCGAAACAATAACGGGAATAATGCTCCTGGGGATCGCCCTGGCCTTGGGAGCGGGGCTCGTCTGATCAAAGGCCCCAGGGCGTCCCGCCCTCGGCTTGATTTCACGGCTTGAACAGGCGGGCGGGCCCGTTCCCCGCGGCTGGCCGCGGGGAACTACAAGCAGCCGGGCTTACTCCCCGGCGGGGTCCTGGAGCGCGATTTTTCCTTCCCTGAAAGCGCGCAAGGCGTCCGCCGCCGTCGCCAGGGTGGTGTTGTAAATAGCGATCTTGGCGGCGGCCAGGGCCTTGACGGCCTTGGGTCCGCACCATCCCGTCACCAGGCTGCCCGCCCCGGCCCGGGCCACCATCTCCGCCGCCTTCAGGCCGGCGCCCTGGCCCGCGTCGACATTGGCCTGGTTGTCCAGAATTTCGAAGGTATCGTTGTCCAAGTCATAGATCAGGAATTTCAAGGCCCGCCCGAACCGGCTGTCCATGGGGCTGTCCAATCCGTCTCCGGAAACGGTAAACGCGACTTTCATATTTAATTCTCCTTGGGTCTGTCTGTCGGGTCCGGGGCTGTCGCTAACAGTCCTCTTTCCCGCCTGGGATTGATAAGGCATGGATCGGGCCGGAATGGGCGGGGACCCGGTATTTTTAACAGCCCGATTCTACATGTTTTTTTCAAAGCGCCATCTCATGTCGAAAAAAAACGGCGGCAAAAACGCGACTCCGGGCCGCCCGAAGGGTCGCGAAACCGGCGCCTGGCCTAGTCCCACTGTCCGCCCCGGGGCGGCGCGACAATGCCCAGGCGCTTCATTTTGCGAAACAGGGTGCTCTTATGTATCCCGAGTTCCCGGGCAGCCGCCGCGCGGTTTAAATAATTCCGGCTCAAGGCCTTCTTGATGGTCTCCGACTCCAGCAGGTCCCGAGCGGACCGGATGCCGGTCCCCGGCGCGGCGTCGCCCCCGCGGGAAGTCAATTCCTCGGGCAGGTTTTCCAATCCGATCCGCCCCTCGCCGCGCAGAATAAAGGCGCGCTCGATGACGTTTTCCAATTCCCGAACATTTCCCGGCCAGTCGTGCGCCATCAGCAGCGACAGGGCCTCGGACGTGATCCCTTGCACGGATTTATTCTGCAACCGGTTGAAACGATGAACGAATTGATCGGCCAGCAGGGGCAGGTCCTCCTTGCGGCGGCGGAGGGGCGGGAGTTCCAGCCGAACCACGTTGACCCGGTAATATAAATCTTCCCGAAACTCCCCCCGGCGGGTCGGGTCGGCCAGGTCCTTGTTGGAGGCCGCGATGACCCTCGCGTCGGTGGTTTCCGACTTCACGCCGCCGAGTGGTTCGAAAACCTTGTCCTGAAGGACCCGCAGCAAGCGCACTTGCAAGGCCTGGGTCATCTCGCCGATCTCGTCTAGAAAGATGGTCCCGCCCCGGGCCAGGGCGAACCGGCCGGGTTTGTCCCTCGCCGCCCCGGTAAAGGCCCCGGCCTTGTATCCGAAAAGTTCTGATTCCAGAAGCTGGTCCGGCAAGGCGCCGCAATTGACGGCGATGAAAGGCCCCTTGTTCCTGGGGCTCAGGGAATGAATGGTCCGGGCGACCAAGTCCTTGCCGGTCCCGGTTTCCCCCAGGATCAACACGGTGCTGGGGCTGGCGGCGACGGCGGGCAGGACGTCGAAGACCTTTTGCATCGCGGGGCTCCGGCTCACCAGGTCCCCGACCCGATGGCGGCCCTCCAGTTCCAAGCGCAAGGCCTCGATTTCCGACAAGTCCCGAAAGGTTTCGGCGCCTCCGGTTATCCGGCCCGCCGCGTCCCGCAACACCGCCGTGGAAACGCTGATGGGGATGCGCGAACCCTCGGCGTCGACGATATACCCGGTCCGGCCGATGACGGGCCGATGGGTTTTCATGGTCAGGCGCAGGGCGCAGTCGGTTTCGCACATGCTGCAATGGAAAACGTCCGAGCACCTCCTGCCGGCGGCCTCTTCCCTGGTTATGCCGGTGATCTCCTCCGCCGCCCGATTGAAGGAAGTTATGCGCCACTCCAGGTCCACGGTGAAAACACCCTCGGAGATGCTCTCCAAGATGGCCTCGGCGGCGGTGGAACCAAGGGGGTTCGTCCTCTTTTTATCCGCGCCCATAAACCGCCTCCGGCGTCCCGGGTTCCTCGTTCCGCCCGACCGCCGCGTCGTTTCTTGTTTAAGGTTATCATGCCTTTTGGATATAAAAAAGGGAAAAAGGGAAAAAAAGCTGGACCTCCGGCCCGAAACCAGGGCGAACGAGGCGGGGACGCGGGCGCCGCAATCGGGCTGATTCCCAAGTCCCCGGCAGGACGGCTTCCTCGCTTTTCCGGGTGTTTTCAACCGGGGCGCCCGGCCGGACGCCCCGGACAAGGCGGGCTTGGGATCAGAACTTCATGCCTGGGAGATTAAGGGAGGCGGTGTTTCCTCCGTCCACCGGCAGGGCCTGCCCGGTGATGTAGCCGGCCTCGTCGCTTGCCAGGAACAGGATCGCGGCGGCGACTTCCCCGGGGCGTCCGTAACGCCGGAGTTCGCACCTGCCGCCGAGTTTTTCCTCCTTGCCCTTGCTCCGGGCGTAGTCGAAGATCGGCTTGGTCATGCCGGTTTCTATAAGTCCCGGACAGACCGCGTTGACCCTGACGCCGAACTCGCCCAGGTCGCAGGCGGAGGTCTGGGTGAAATTGATCAGGGCCGCCTTGCTGGCGCTGTAGGCGTTGCTGCCCGCCCCGGCCCGCACGCCGGCCACGGAGGCCGTGTTGACAATGGCCCCGGACCGTTGCGCCATCATGATGGGGGCGGCGTATTTAATCGCCAGGACGGCGCCCATGAGATTGACGCCCCAGACCCGTTGCCAATCATTCCGGTCGGCGTCGGTCAAGCCGGAGCCGCTGCCCACGACCCCGGCGTTGTTCACCAGGATATCGAGCCGTGCATATGTTTTCATGGTCAGGTCGACCAGGTCCTTGACTTCGTCTTCCCGGGACACGTCGGTTTTTCGGGTTATGACCCGGGCGCCTGCTTCACCCGCCGCCGCGGCCGTCTCCGCCAGCCCCTTTTCATCCCAGTCGGCCAGGGCCAGGCCCGCGCCTTCGGCGGCGAAAGCCAAGGCGGTCGCCCGGCCGATGCCCGAGGCCGCTCCGGTGATAATCGCTATTTTATCTTGCAGCCGCAACCGCGTCGTCATGTGTAGCTCCTCTTTCCATATTAAATGTCCTTCAATTTTTTATTGGCCGGGGATTGCCGGACCTGGGCCGCCAGCATCTCCCAATATTCCTTGAGCCCGCCTGATTCCCCGGCGTCGGCGCCTCGCCGTTCGTCGCCGGCGTTCTCCCAGGCTTCCACGACCCGGGCAATGGTCAAGAGGTCCGGGTCCTGGGCCGGTTGATAAGTAAAATTCCAGTCGCCCCCGGCGGTCGTCCTGGAAACCACTCCGGCGGAAATAAGTTCATCGAGAATTCCCAGAACCACGGTTTTGGGCATTCCCAATTCCCGGGCTGTTTCAGCGGACGTCGGGCTTTTTTCGCCCCGGGAAAATTTTTTTACCAGCAGGTGGGCGACTTGCAGCATGGTTTCGCGGCGGTAGGCATGGCCGGCCCGCTCCCGCCCCGGCCCCCATTCGTGGGAATCCAGGTTCTGCATGGCGCAACAGGCCTCGGCCCCGAATAGCACAATCAGCCAACTGATTTCCAACCACAGTAAAAACAGGGGCAAGGCCGCGAAGCTCCCGTAAACCGCGTTATAGCGCGAAATGAATAACTGGGATGATATATAGAACTTCTGAAACAACTGAAAAACCGTGCCGGCCGCGATTCCGGCGATGAGGCCCGGGATGAACTCGACCTTGCCGTTGGGAAGAAAAATGTACAACACCGTGAATAATAGCCACATCATCAGGAACGGGGCCAGGGTCAGGGCCAGGGTGATCAAGGGGCCGACCGCCCCGAGGAGGTATATTCGTTCCGCGAACCCGGAAACCTCGCCGGCGATGAACACGGTGACTGTTCCGGACATGACCAAGAAGATGGGGAAGAAAATCATCACGGCCAGGTAATCCGTGGCCCGCCTGGCCCAGGTCCGCGACTTCCCGATCCCCCAGATGTGGTTGAAGGTCGTTTCGGTTTGGGACAGGACCCGATAGATGGCCAGGAAAAGAATTATAAACCCGATGCCGGCGATGAGGCCGCCCTGGACGTTCTCCAAAACAGCCCGGGCGAAGCCGACGACCTTGGCCACGGCCTCTTCCTGGCCGGGGAAACGGTCCAGCAGGTCTTTTTCCACCGCCTTCTGAAAGCCGAACCCCTGGCCCACGCCAAAAACCAGGGCCAGGGCCGGGACCACCGCGACCAGGGAATAGTAGGTCAGCCCGCAGGCGGCCAAGTCGATGCGATGCTCCGCCCGACCACGCATGGTCAGGACCGCGGTCCGCAAAATCATAACGAAAATAGACCGCGGCCAGGGCAGGTCCCGACGTCTAACCCGCCACAAATCGGTTTGAAGAAACGTTTTGATCCTGGATAAAATCATGATCGGCGGAGCGGTCCCTTGGCCCCTCGACTAAAAAGTCAGGACTTTCCAACCGCCTTGCAGCATTTCAGTCAAGGGTTGCCCCATGTATTTGACTTCGACGCCCAGGGCCTCGAGTTCCCTGGATACGCCCTGCATGTCGGCGCAGGCCTTGCAAGCCTGAATTTCCACGCCCGCCGTCTTGAGGTCTTCCAACTCGTCCTGAAGCTCCCGATCCATGGCCAGAAGCCTGGCCGAGGGCCCCCAGACCACGAGCCGCACCTGGTCCCACCAGCCCTTGAGCCGGGAATTCTTGGCGTACATAAAAACCATGCTCCGCGCCACCATCCGGTCCGCCGAACTCCAAACCAGCCCTAAACGCGTTCCGTCCGCCATGCCTGCCTCCCGCTT